>NZ_VWWQ01000005.1:0-493989 GCF_011752915.1 Comamonas sp. Tr-654 | reverse complement strand
GCCGCTGCTGCTGCCCATGCAGGTGTCGTTGCTGGTCGTGAGGTTGGGGCCGTTCACGCTGGGAACGTTCTTCATGGTGTAGGTGCCCGTGTACTCCACGATGTTCTTGGAAGTCCCGGACACCGTGCTGTTCAGATTCTGGGTTGTCGTTCCGTTCGTTGTAATGTTCTGATCGGAAGTCGAGGTGGACCTGCTGTCCATTGTGGACACCGACCGACTCTCCGCAGGAGCCGCAACCGGATTGACAATGGTGACCGACTGATTTTGCTGGGCCCCCACGGATGAGGAGCTGGAGGAGCTTTGCGCGCTGCTGTCGGCACTTTGCGCATAGCTGCACAAAGGAACGCAAAGACTTAACAGAGCTATTGAGAGTTTCATGCTTGGCTCCTATGTCGCCCGAGCCTGGCTGGCCAGGCCCGGGACAATCACGACTATCTTGGAACAGCTGCCTTAGTTGGCGTTGGCGGTAGAGCCTGCACCAGCAGTGCCGGAAGTGCCACCACCGTTGGAGAGGTAGCCGGCATTACCCCATGCCCCGGCGTTCTGATGGACGGTACCCACAGAGCCCGCGTTCGAGGTCGTATTGGTCAGAGCGCCCCAAGGTGAGGAAACGGCTCCCGATGTGGCGTTGTAGCCAGATGTGGTGCCCGCGTTGTTGTTGATATAAGCCAGACCGCCGCCAGGGCCGGCGCCAGTTGCAGCGACATTCGCGGTCTGCGAAGAAGCTCCACCGAAGGCTGTGCCGCTCACCGGGCCGGCGCTGTAGCCAGCTGCAGCACCCGAGCCTGCATTGGCATTGGTTGCAGCCACGCCGCCTGCAACACCGTTGCCGGTGGTTGCGGAAAGGCTCTTGACGTTGCCGAAGGTAGTTGCGCTACCATCGACAGCTGCCCCACCGACGCCAAAATTGCCTGCGCCGATAGCGCCGCCAGCAGCGTTTGCATTCGAGGTTGCGCCGGAGGTGGCGCTATTCATGCTCAGCGCACTTCCGTTGCCCGAGCTGGCTGCACCCGACAGCGTCGCAGACGATGCACTTGACGTCGTGTTAGTCGCAGCAATGCTTGAGCTGCTCACTGCAGCAGATGCAACACCAGCCAACGCAATAACCGCCATGGCAATCAGAGACTTTTTCATGATCGTTCCTTTGAATAGCGAGTTCTCAGAAAACTGAGAGTGTGTGAGCGAAAGACCATTGCTTGGTATTAAGCAAAGGCCAGTGTTAACCGTCATCATGTTTTGGAGTTTTTAGTTACTTTCCAAAACATGCTTTCGGTTGGAAGCAGTTTCAGAAAACGATGTGTAAACGGTAATACCCTTTTTGAAGGTATTTTTCAAGGAAGAATTTCATTTGAAAGAAA
Organism: Comamonas sp. Tr-654; assembly: GCF_011752915.1. NCBI lineage: Bacteria > Pseudomonadati > Pseudomonadota > Betaproteobacteria > Burkholderiales > Comamonadaceae > Comamonas > Comamonas sp. Tr-654. The sequence continues at coordinate 492,631 of NZ_VWWQ01000005.1, read as the reverse complement.
TGAGCATATCTATGTGGATATTGCAATCATTGCTATTAAAAACATAGTATTTGGCGATAAATTCTTACAGTGTTAAAAAAAGTAATCTTTATTTCATTTTTATATTATCTCTTGTGTTTCAGAATCAAAGGGTTTCTATCTAATTTCTATCGGTGTGTTGGAATTAATACCCAATTATCAGGTGAAAAATTGTAAGAAAATAAACTTAATTTTTCTTTATGGGATTTCAATGGATTTTTACGGGATGAAATTTTATTTTTCTGGAAATTTTTTAACTTTCCTTTACACCAGATAGGGTGTCACATGTACCTCTCTGACTCATCCAAGGGGCCACGCTTTGATGCAGGCGGCACCGAAGTCACGTCCTCTGTCCTGGGGCATATGTGGCCATCTGACATGAAGGGCCAGAAGAGCCAGCCCGTACGGGTTTTTCTGGTCGACGAGGACAGCCACATCCGGAATGTGATCTCGCAGGAGCTCATGCGTGATCCTCGGACCATCCTGGTAGGGCAAGCTTCTAGCTATCGAGAGGCACGCAAGAGTATCTTTGCGCAGGAGTTCGATGTGCTCCTCATTGATCTCTCTCTCAGCGAAGGACAGGGGGCTGATTTACTGGATTGGGTTCAATTAAGAATGCCCGGTGTGTTGAGCATTGCAATATCTTCCAGTGAAAAAGACGATGTCGCCATGGACGCTTTTAAAAAAGGTGTTGTGGGATATTTGCTGAAGAACTCATGGTTTGGAAGTTATTCGCAGGCCGTGCTGGAAGTGGCCAATGGTGGGGCCTCCATATCTCCAATAGTTGCGAAGAAAATTCTTCCAAAGATATTTCAAACCTCCATTCCTGAAGAAAATCCTCTTGAATATAAAAACTATGAGCCATTGACTGACAGAGAAAAAGAGGTTTTGCGATTGATCGCTCAAGGAAAAAGGACACACGAGATTGGGTCCTACTTGAAAATAAGCACTTTGACTGTATCAACGCATGTGAAGAATATTTACCGAAAAATGCAGGTTAGAACCCGGGCGCAGGCTGTCAGATATGCGGTATTGAAAGGTATCATTTAGATATTCTTGACCGCATGTTTTTTTATTCATGAAAGCGAATTTTTCTTACAGGAATAATTAGAAAAAAATCGGTATTGAAATATTGGGCTTGCTATTTTTTGATAGTGCAATGCCGGATCGCCAGATTTCAGTCGCTTTTGTCTGAAGGTTTTCGTCCGGTGCCGGCCACGCAATCGGTGTTCGCATTGCCATGATCCGGCAGATCTTCCGCTTCATCAGGTTCCTTGGTGCGGCTGGCTGGGAAGCCGCATCTATCGTGCACAGACTGGGCGGGGGGCTTTCCTGGCTCTTGGCTGCTGGTGACTTTGGCATCGCGTCATCTTCTGAACTGGCAGAAATCATGCGCAGGCTCGCGGATCGGATGTCGTGCATCAGCTCGGTGCAGGGCCTGTCCACAACCAGAGCAAGGCAGGCGCCGTGTGATTCCTCGAGGTGCTGGGCATTGAGCAGTCAAGGCGCTGCCGTGGCTTGCGCTCACTAACTTGCTGGCGCGAGGCTTGGCGAATTGGCCTCGAATTGCGTCATGAGCCTGCAGTCATTTTCACGAATGGCCAATTAATCAACCACGATCGCCACAGGGGGAAAAGGAGCCGAGCCGGTAAAAATAAAAAGACGCTAATTCCTTGAGACTTAACGGCTTTTAGTATGTGGTGCCCGGGGCCGGAATCGAACCGGCACGCCTTGCGGCGGGGGATTTTGAGTCCCGCGAAGAATTGAGGATTCATGCGGCCTGCGGGCCGATGTGTTCCGGATTTTTTGGAGCACTTCTCTATAGGCAGAGGAGGCAAAACCGGAACACTTTTAGCCCACTGGTTTCAGCCTCCGGACGCCGCCGTAATGGCGTTCTGTCAGGCGCTCGTCGCTGTGCTGCAGCAGCTTGGATGCCTCTTCCAGGCTGCCCGCTTTCTGGGCGGCGCGCTTGCGCATGTCCCTCAGATAGAGCTTCCTGATTGCCTCGGCCAACTCGGCCTCACCGCGCTCGCTGGCCTTCTCCGCGGCCGCGCCCCGGGCTTTGTCCCATCCATAGCGAAGCGCTTGGGATGACACTGGCTGACCGTCCGCCGTGGAGAGCAGCATCAGGTGATCGGCTCCAAGGGCTTTGCGCCTGCGCACCAGGTCGGGGAGTACTGTCGACAGGTTCAAGTCCCACTCCGCCTCCTTGCCGGTCTTGCTGGCCTCCAGCGTGAGCAGGTTACCGCGAGGCATCAGAACGGTGATGCAGTCCGTAAGGCGCATGCCCGTGGCGGATCCAAGATCCATGCAATCCTTGATGTGCTGAGCTGCCTCGGCGTAAATCGCCGCGAACACATCGTCCCGAACCTTGATCTTTCGTGCCTTTTCCTTGTTCTTCCACTTGCTACGCTCCATCCCGGCCGCCGGCCAGGGCAGTGAGGTCAGGCCTTCACCGCGCGCCCAGTTCCAGATGAGCGAGAGCAGGGACATCTCCCGGTTGCCCTGGGTTTTTGCCGTACGCTTCGTCAGGTAGCCCTTGATTACCGGCAAGCTCACCTGGTCCCAGGTGGCATCAGCAAAGACAGGGCGCATCATCCTGAGGTTCTTGGCGTAGCCTTTTTTCGTCTCTTCGCTCTTGTAGGTAGGGAGCACCTTTGATTCCCAGCCGGCGAATGCCTCCTCCAGCGTGCCGGTGATGCGCGCACTGTGAGTGCCGTTCTCCGTAATGTCTTTCCATTGAGCGATTGCTTTATCGAAGTCGGTGCCAAGGGGAATTTCCCCGTTTCCTTCTGTCGATGCGTCATAGAAGTAATACACCACGACCTTGCCGCTTTTGCGGCGGCGCGTCCTGGTGCGCAGTCGTGGATAGGCCCCAGTCATCGGACAGCTCCTAAGTTAATCCCGCGCGAAGGCGTGAAAACCACTCCAGTCAGCCACGCCCTGGCATGAGCGCGGGAAACAAGAATACGCCTGCCGAGGCGTTTATGAGGGATTCCCTCTTTCTTCAGGAATGCCTCTTGCTGGTCCAGCTTTCCAGCTGATGCCATGCGCTTTATTTCTTGTGGCAACAGGAATTCACCAGTTTGCTCCATGGCGGCCTCCATTAAAAATGGCCCTTGCGGGCCGGCGGTTAGGTTTCAAAGGTTCGAGCAGAAGGCGGGCAGCCTGGATATAGGCATCCCAAAGCGGAAGACCGTCGGTGCACCGCTCCTGCTGCCCTCCGGATAAGCCGGCAGCGCAGCAGGTAGGGCAGTTGAAGTGGTGGGCTATGTAGGCCTTGTCTTCTGGCAGGCCCACGGTGCTGGCGCTGGTTGCCATGAGGTCTCCCAAAAAGCAGAACCCCGCTCAGTGGCGGGGCTCGGGGTGGTTGATAGGTTCGCGCCATCTGTCGCGCTTGTCGCCTCGGTCACGGGCTCGCTTGCTCATGGTCCACCCACCATCAGTGCGTGGAATGCGAGGCTTATCAGCCTGCGCCCCTTCTTTGTGGGCAGCCCGTGAACGCCGATGAGGCGCAGTTCTCGCATGATGGTTGTGATGGTGTGACCGCAGTGGTAGCCGGATGCCTTCTTCAGAACTGCAACATGCAGTTCTTGGCGGTGATCCGCGCTGCCAAAATTCGTGCCAGCGAAAGCCTTGGCCAACTCGTCATCGCCGATTACCGGGCGAGTGTCCAGTGCGGCAACTTTCAGTGGCTTGCGCTTCTGCTGGGTCTCCAGCTCTGCGATGCGATCCAGCAGCCCAATGACCAGCTCAGGGCTGGCCGCTTGGCACCAGGCCTCATTGGCCTTGGCCGAGTTGCTGTCACGCCAGTGGGTGTAGATGTGCTCGCCTCCCTTGTCAGCAGCTGCAGCCAGTGCCCGCAGATCGGGCTGAGGCTGGTAGTGCTCGTCCACGAGGTAATGCGTTGGGGTCGAGCCAACTGGGCGCTCGGATGTCATGCTTGGCCTTTCTGCGCCTGAGCGCGCTTGAATCCTGCTTCTGTCAGTCCGCGCCAGTAGTCCACCACCATAGGGAAAGGCGTGATGAATCCACGACTATCCCAAAACAGCTTCTTGATGAAAGACGGGGCGCTACTCGTAAACCAGACAATGCATTCATACTCACCATGGCGAACAGGCGGCAAGGTCCTATCTATCCATGGCGTGTGCCCAGCTTTGCGCCTTGGAAGGCGCTTGTACTTTCGCCCCATCACTCGGCCCCTTGTGTCTGCTGGGCTGCCAGCACAGTTTCAATCTCGACACCGTGATGCATGGCGCGCAGCGTCAGAGCGCCGCCAAAGCGCGCATGCAGATCTGCAGCAATGTCCTCTTGGTAGCCCTGGCGATGAAGGGCGCACGCGATCTTGATGTGCTCCACCAGCACCTTGTCCTTGTGCTGTAGAGCCAGGCTGTAGACGATCTGCTCGCCATTGGCTGGGCAAGCAGCCACGAATGTGTAGCGGTAGGTGTTCAAAGCAGCATTCCTTGTTCTACTTCCGGCTCTGCCGGTAAGGGTGCCCAGGTCGCAGGAGCGTTCTGAGATTCGATGCGAGCGCGCATGACGGCTGCTCGAGCTTCTTTGGTCGGCGGGGTGTAAGTGCCGCGCCAAGCCTGGTCGATTCCGATGTTTCGGCCGATGTTCGTGCTGTCCGCGCTGGCGAATGGCAAGCGACTGAACACCTCTGGGTTCAGCATGCGCAGCCCGTGCATTCGAACGCCAGGGCGGCCCTGGTCGTCGCAGACCACGGCCATAGCCTGTGCAATGCGGCCCCACCATGCAGCGCTTCCGACAGTGGCGAACTCACCTGAGCTGCCGATGCACAGGCGGGGCCAGTCGCTGGCCATGCGTTCCAGCCGATCAAGGCTTTCATGCATGTGCCAAACAGGAGCGCCAAAGAACCGGCCAAGCGGCCAATCTGTCAGCAGTGCATCGTTGTCTGCTTCGCTGCCATCGATAACGTCAGGCACCACAGCGAAGTCGCAGGCTGGCACCATCTGTGCATCGGCGGCCCATCCATAGAAGTCGCTCCAGTCTGAGACAGGCTGGCCTTGCTTCCATGCTGTGAATGCTCCGTTATCAATAGCAAACGACTGGCATACAGAAATGGCAAGAGCCAGATTTCGTGGCTCGGAGAAGCTCACAAAGCCATGGCCTGCTTGCAATACCTGGGCTGCTGCTGTCTCTGGCGTGATGGGCAGGCCGTGGTAATGAATCACTCAGGCACCTCCCTGCTGGGCTGTCTGGGCGGCGATGGCGGCGTCAATCACCGAGTCAGCCGCGCCTGCTTTGTAAACGCCAGAAGTGTTTTCCATGGCGTCCGTAATGCAGTAATCACCCAATTGCTGCGTGAGATAGCGATAGCGCTCCGCATCCCGCGCGTCTGCCTGCGCCTGGGGTGCCGCAAGTTCGGCTGTCAGTGCATTGATGCGTGCACCCAGTCGCGGAACGATCTGCTCAAGCTGGTCGATGCGTTCACGGTCTAGGCTGTCATCCATGCGGCCCAGCAGAATCATTGCGTCGTCTGCTTCGGTGCCTGTCCATGTGTAAACAGGCTCCACCGCCAGCGCAGCCGGTGCAGATACTCCGGCCAGCAGGGCGCGCAGCTTGGATTTGATGGATATTTCCAAGGCCTCATATTGAAGTTCCATATCTGACGCAACAGCATCTGCATAGCGCTCCACCAGATCCATCACTTCATTGATGATGACATCAGTCTCAGGCAGCACCACTGGCGCAGCGGCTGCCGGGGTGGCATACGCGCATTCAACCCGCCATTGGCCATCCATCTTGGCTGTCTCAGCAACCAATTCGGCTGCGGGCGCTCCATCGTCCCAATACCGGCCATCAGCGGTCCATTCACCAGTGATCGTATTTTTACGAAGCACCCTATGGGCAACTGGCGCGGCTGCCGGGGTGGCGGCAAGCGTGTCGACAAACATGACAATCCTCTGTCGCGCCATGCCTTGGGAAATCACATTGCCCGATTTCATCTGGCTGAACCAAGCATCTACCAGCTGCATCATTCGCTCGGTGGCAGGTGCCTCCACGGCGGCTGGGGTGGCGGCAAGCGCGGCGCGGGCAAGCCTCCAGCCAACCCATGCGCCTGAATCATGCAGATGCTCATAGCGGTCTTTATCGCGCCGGTTTTCTTCAAGTCGCAGCTGAACGGCTTCCAACGTGTCATCGAGGCCTGCATATTCGATTGCGTGAGCTGCATACGATCGCTCAAATGCCTCGCGCTCATCAGGCACTGCCACGGCTGCGGGCGCTGCCTTGTGAAGCTCTACCCATGCGGCCCATGCCTCCGACTGCCCAGCTTTTGGCATGTGGTCTTCCCACCAGAGTTCAAATCCCTCGGCAGGCGCTTGCTGTGCTGTCTGTGCAGGGGCTGCCTGGGACGTGGCCAAGTTGAAGCCAGCTGCGAATGCCGAGGCAAACGCGCCGCCGACATCCGGAACAATCGAATGCTGCTCGCAGTCTTGCAGGTATGCGCTGAGTGCAGCTGCTCCGGAGGCTGGCACATTGGCTGTCGCGCTCTCCTGCACGGCCTGTGACAATACGCCACTGTAGTGCGCGAGTGGGTTCTTATCTGTCATCTTGGTGGCTCCCTTAGTGGCGGTTGCTGTACATCTGCTTGAGTTGGTCAACCTGCTTTTGGACGGATGCGATGGCCATTTCCTCGTCGAAGCGGGCGAACAACTCATCAGCGGCGCGCTCTGCGGTTTCGTCATCGACCCCGCCAACTGACAGGAAGATGTCGCAGGGCTGCAACTCGTCAATTCCCGGGTCGAAGGTGATGCGCAGGCCTGGCCTGTCGTCATCGTTGGTGCTGCGCTGCACCAGCAACTGGCCCAAGGCGGGGTGCTCGAAAAGCTTTGCGAATGGCTTAGGTGTGCCCATAAGGGTGGCTCCCAGAATGAGAAAAGCCCGCGGCTGCGGGCTGGGGTGTTGGTGGTCAGGCAACTTTTCGGAGCTGGCCTGCTTCGCTGTAGTTCGCGGCCACGATGGCGCGCGAGAGGGGCGGGCAAACGCTGTTACCGCACATGCGGACCTGGGCCGTCTTGGTGATGGCCTCGCCGGCCGCGCCGCGGTCGATGATGTAGCTCTCGGGGAAGCCCTGGGCGCGGTAGAGCTCGCGCGGGGTGAGCATGCGCAGGCCAATGTCCACGATGGCATAGGGCTCGCCATGGACCATGACCAGGCCCATGCGGTCCTTGGTGGGGATCGTGTGCATGGGATCTGCGCAGCTCGCGTCCTGGCCGCCATCGCTGTAGTACTTCACCAGGAAGGCCCGGACTTCGCCCGCGTGGCCGCCGCCCGCTGTCAGCGTCGGGAATGGCTCCTCATGCGACTGGCCGAACTGGTTGTTGCGCAGCTTGACCATGTGGCTGGTGACCAGACCTGCGGTCGCCCCCTGGGCGGTGACGGTGTTGAGCGGTGCGACCACATCGCGGATGCCGTGGCTGAATCGCTTTGTCCCGTCCTTGCCCTCGCCGTGGCCCAGGTGCACCAGGTTGGCTGTGACCAGACCCATGGTGTTGCCAGTGCTGGGTCGGGCAGGCGTGCCGCCGGCGGTCACGGTATGCAGAGGCTCGTCTGCGGCTGAGCCGACACTGCCCACGCGGAACTTGGTTAAGTGAGCAGTTACCAAGCTGTGGTGATCGCTGGTGGTGACTGTGCCAGTGGGGTGATCCAACTCGGTGCCGACCACGCCCGTGTAGTGCTTTGCCAGGAAGGCCTGCACCAGGGCATGCTTGGGGCTACCCACCACGGTGCCCAGCGGCTTGTCCAGGCCGGGCACGCGCGGCGCCTGGCCGGCGCGCTCTCCATAGCCGGTTTGCACCAGTGTCGGCACGGCCAGGGCTTTCTCGCCTCGATTGGCTCCGGTGATCGTCTTGAATGGCTCGCCCAGCGATTCTGTGCGGTCGCCGCCCTGGTGTGTCAGGGACACGATGTACGGCTTTGCAGTCTTCACCACATAGCGGTCGATGCCCTTGGCAATGCGCCGGCAAGTGGCGTCAGCCAGCGGGCGCTCGCGCTCGAAGATGGACGGCGCGGCAATGCTCCAGTCGATGCAATCCGCTGCGGTGCGCCATGGCTTGAATCCCTTGAGAACCTTGCCGCTCTCGTCGGGCTGGGCGTGGGTCGGCCGCGGCCAGGTGATGGGCAGACCATCGCGGCGGGCCACCAGGAATAGACGCTTGCGGATGGTCGGCGCCCCGAAGTCGCAGGCGCGCAGCTCCTTCCATTCGACCTTGTAGCCCAGGTTGCGTAGCTGGCTCACCCAGCGCTGGAAGGTCTGACCCTTGCGCTCGGGGCACGGCCGCGAATCCACGCCAAGAGGCCCCCAGGTCTGGAACTCCTCGACGTTCTCCAGGCAGATGACTCGGGGACGGGTCAGCTTGGCCCACTTGATCACGACCCAGGCCAGGCCGCGAATCTTTTTGCTGACCGGCTTGCCGCCCTTGGCTTTGCTGAAGTGCTTGCAATCCGGGCTGGCCCAGAGCAGGCCGACCGGCTGTCCGTCTGTGACTGCCAGCGGGTCCACCTCAAACACATCGCTGCAGAAGTGGCGCGTTTGCGGATGGTTGGCCGTGTGCAGACTGACAGCTTCGGGGTCGTGGTTGACGGCAATATCGACATGGCGGCCAATGGCCTGCTCGATACCGGTGGAGGCTCCACCGCCGCCGGCAAACAGATCCACGACCAGCTCAGTGTGGACGGGCAGCACAAATTGAGGGGTAAGCATAGGGCTCCAGAAATGACAAAGCCCGCGCAGTGGCGGGCATTTGATTCATTGATTTGGGCACGGGGCCCAGATCATGCAAATCTATGAATAGATGTTCAGTGGCTGGCGCTGGGAAGCTCTCGCGGCACGGTGGTGATGGCCGCCAGTTGGGGCAGCAAGTCGTCTTCCCAGGTGTTGTGCGTCAGCAGTAGCTGAATGGCTTGGGTAGCCAGTGGCAAATTTGGGTGAACGCGCTTGTCTTGAGCCACCAGCACGCCAAGCACCTTTGTGTAGGCGCGCGTTTTCATAATTCCCCAGGTAGCGAACTCGGGGGGCATTCGCTTGTTGAGCAATTCCGTGGCAGCCGCAGTGTGCTCCACCACCTTTTTCTTGTGGGCCTTGGCTTCGAGTTCCAGGCCGTAGGCCTCTTCGGTCAGCGGTTTAGCATTCCGTCGCAGCTCGGCTGCATCCACGCTCAGCTTGGCGGCCTTTGCTTCGCGGCGCAGGCTTGCAGCTTGCTCGCGGAGCTCCTTTGCACGGTTGCGTCGCACCACAAATTTAGCTTGCTGATCAATGGCCAGCAGGCCGGGGTGTGTTTCCTGGGCTGTCATGGTGAACTCCTTAGAACGGGCTTTCGCCTGGTGCGGTGTCTTTTGGCGCGGCCTTCGGGCCGGTCGTGCTGGCGCTGGTAGCCAGCGAGGCGGGCAGGTCGCCCAGGCAGGTGCGGCCTTCGCCGCCCAGCGCTTCGATCAGGTCGGGAATCAGGCGGGAAAGCTCGCCGGTGGCAATGGTCACATCAGTATCAAAGCCGCTGTCGTCCTTGCTGTTGCCGTCCATGACTGCATCCAGCAGCGCGATGTTCTTGATCTGCAGGCCTGCGGTCAGCACAAAGCTCACGCGGTCGTCCCAGGTCATCGCCAGCTTGGTCGGAATCTTGCCGTGCTCTATGTGCTGGCGGACTTCATCAATATCCAGCGGGTGGCGTGCGTAGCGCACCACGGCCTTGGATTCGTCCGCGGCTTTCAGCTCCGTTTCGCGGTCGGCCGAGAAGCCGGCGGGCGGCTCCTGAGTCATCAGCCAGTGCGCCATGGCGGCCTGTGGGCTGGTCTGCGTGTCCAACAGTGCCAGGGCAAAGCCGGGCAGGCCTTCGACCAGCAGCGTCACCACCTCGTCGGCGCGGCCTTGGGCGCTGGTATCGAGCACCAGCGTGCGCGCCTGCGGATCGATCCAGACCCACATGCTGCCCTGCTTGGTGAAGGCCATGGGCAGCAGGTCCAGCTTGGCCTCGTCCTTGAGCTCCTTCTTCTCCTTCTTGCCGGGCTTGCGGCCCTCGGTCTTTTCGATGTGCTCGGCCTTCTCGTTGACCTTGCGGTTCAGCACGCTGGCCGGCAGCACCTTGGACTCGCTTATGAAGCGCATCACCCACTGACCAGCCACGCTTTCCGCCAGCGGGCCATGGGCCTCGCCGCGCGGCGGCACCCAGCCCACAGAGCGCTCCTGCGTGGCGCCGCACTCCTCGAAAACTGTCTTCTGCAGGGCATCCTCCAGCGCCTGCAGATCGCTTTGCCAGCTTTCGGCAATGCGGTAAATGATCATGTTCTTGAACATTCGAGCTCCAAAAATGCGAAACCCGCTTATCAGCGGGCTTTGTCGTTGGCGAGTTCAGGGAAAGGGACTCGCGTGCCGTCTGGGTAGTTCAGCTGGCCATGGGCCCGGCTGGGCAGCTCAAAGGCGCGGAAGCGAGAGTCTGGGATGCCTGGTGTGCGCTGCAGCTCCTTGCCGTCATAGCAATCCGATGGCGGCGTGTAGCGTGTGCGGTCTGGCTGGCGCTGCTGGGCTTCGCGCTCGGCGCGCTCTGCGGGAGAGAGGACTTGCCAGCCACGCACCATGAATTCGCGGCTGGCTTCACTGGGGGATCTGCTCATTGAGTCACTTTCAAGCATTGAACGGTCTTTTCATCCAGCCACTCGGCGTGCATGCCGGGGCAGACGAAGGCATCGCGGGCAGCCATACGGACGGTGCCGGCGGGGGACGGGGGCTCGCTGGGTTCCTCTTCTGCTTGCACAGGCGAGGTAATCCACAGCAGCAACAAGATCACTGAGCAGACGGCGAGCGCGATAGCGGCGAGGCCTTTAATCATGGGTTTCATCCTCTTGGGGGTCTTCATCGCAATGCAGAGCACTACGGTGGATGAGCAGGGAGCGATAGCCAGGGCTGTCGCCGGATGTGTTGCAGTCAATGCGGTGAACGGTGCCGCCTGCCCTGGTGCGGCTGGTGATGGCAAAGGCAGGAAGCCCGGGCAAGTGCTCCAGGCCGGGGATGGGCTTCTCGCTGAGCAGTGGCGTGTGGCCGTTCTGCTTTGCCATGCGGGCGGCGATCTTTGGGGATACGCCAATCGCCTGACCCAGCCGCGCGGCGGTTGCTCCGGAGCCGAAGACTCTCAAGAATTCAAAGGGATCCTGAAAACGCATCGAAATAACCTCTACCGCCCATGCCACAAGCGCAAGCAGCTATCAAAATTGAGTCGATCGCACTCACATGGGCCAGGCATCGGGGGTCTGGGCGATCACCACGGCCGCGCCGATCAGGCAGAAGAGGCCGAAGAGGGTCAGCGCCCACTGAAGGGCAATCAGTAGCTTTGTTCCAGGGCCGGGGCGATCAGGAGCAGGGCGGCTATCAGCAGCACGAGGGCGATGGTGGAGATGCGCGGCCATTTCACAGGCCTCCCTTCTCGCGCAGGCGTTGCACGAGGTCTTCATCAACTGGGTAAGTAGTGCTTGTCATTTGAGGCGTCAGTCGGTGAAGGGGTCGGCAAGGGTGATGGGTTCGACAGGTGTGAGCAGGTCGCGCTTGCATTTGCCTTTCATGCGCCACTTGTGAGCGATGTGCTCAAACCGCGAACCGAAGTCGCTTCGCCCGTACATGAGGTTGAGGTGTTCGTGCACTTCTCGCCTTATGCGAGCGTCGAACTTCATGAGCACCAAGGCCATCTGCAGGTGCCTATCGTCAAGTACGCGCAGATCGGTCAGATCAAACTGGAAGCGGTGGCCGTTGTAGAAGCTCAGCAGCATCCCGGCTGCGGCGCGGGCGCCGCCATGGCTGTGGCCATCAGCCAAGATGAAGAAGTAGGCAAGGATGCGCAGAGGATCCTGCTCGGGTGAAGACGTGGACATGGAGTCTCCTGTTGTGGGCAAAGAAAAAGCCCGCGAGCGATTGCTGCGGGCTTGAATAAAGAGCCGGTGACCTTTCGGGTCTGCCTGGGGAATGGTTCAGAGAGGGAGGGAGGAGATAGTCCCCAGACCCGGCGGAAAAGTTAGATGGCGCAGCTTCCTTCTGCCCGATGAGGGTCAGGCAGAAGAAATGCGCACTTGGGTTAATAAAAGGTGCTGCGCCATCTGACGTGACCACTGTCGCCACGGCGCAAGCGCCGTGCTCCTAACTGACAGCAGCTCAGGCGAATTCCTGTGCTGCCGTACCTGCTCGAGCAGTCACGCCAGATAGCCCCCGCTACTTTCCCGGGGTGTTCATGATGGGCACCTAAGACTGGTGCATTTAGCCTCTTGCAGTATTCCAGCCGGGCCTTGCAGGCCTGGTTTGTAAGAACCGGAGAGCCTACCCCCGGCACCATCAAGAAAAAGAGCGGATCACCGGGCTTTCGGTCTGTCGGTGGCGGTATCTCGGATTACCAAACTCCACACCCGGTTTCAGTTTTTCAGTGCCGCGCTCTTTCTTGATGGCCCCGCTTAGCCCTGCGGGGGAGGGCGCATGCAAGCCGCATGCTGGCCAATCACTCACATTTCAATCTCCATCAGGCAGTCGCCGGTTGCAGAAGCCCGTGCTGGCGGCAGTAGGCCATCTCTTCGTCGTAGTCAGAATCCTCCAGCACCAGCGTGCCGTCAGGACCATAAATGTCTCGCTTCGGGGAACCCATGGCGCGCTCCGTGCGCTCCACTCGGTAGCCGTGCCGTGCCCAGCATCCGTTGGGGCTGTTGGGGTTGGGAGGCGTATGGGTGGTGTTGACTGCTTCCATAGTTTTGAAGTCCATTGGTAGTGGGGCGTCCCTATGCATTCAGCAGGTGCGCCTTGATGAAGGGCCCGAAAAATGGGTTGTCGCCTTTTTTGTATTCCAGGCGGATGCGGTCGCCAGGGTGGAAGCCACTGGGCGGCGCAATATGAGCATCCACACGGACGTCAAACCCCATGTCTCCACTGCGCACAGTCAGGCTCCAGGCCCCGCTGACGAATTGCTCGGCACACTGCACAGTGGCGCCCAGGAAAGAAGTCTGCAGGGTGGCTGTCACTGTCTCTTCTTGCTTTGTGGCGGGAATCTTGGTGTCCGCCTTCTTGGGCGGCTCAGCCCACGCGAGGGTTTCGTCGGCGCCGTCGCTGTTGCGCAGTGGGCGCAGTTCGCAATCCCTGTAGACAACAGAGCGCCCATCACCTGGGCTGTTTCGGCGTCCACCGAAATCAAATGTCGAAAGAGGGCGTCCAACCCAGTCGGCGGGAATTGAATAAGCGCCGGCCTGGGCTCGAGCAATGATCTCGAGCAGGCAGCCGTTGTTGTTGGGGTAGTCAAGATCGTTGACCACGATGGCCAGATCACCAAGACGACAGTTCATGGCATTCCTTGATTTAACTGTTTATTTATACAGTATTCTTAAGCGAATTGGGTCTCTAGGTCAACTCAAACGGAAGCCCTGCAAGCAAGGCTTTGGTTTGAACCCCGGATGCGCTCCGGGCGGCGGCGCTTGCGCGCTGGGCGTTTTTGCTCTCGGCCTCCCTGAATGCCTCACCGCCGTATAGAACCCAGCGGATGGATTTCGCGAGGCCTTTCGATGTTCCTGTTGCCGATCCCATCCGGGGGCAGAGCAGTACTGACTAGAGCGACCGACGACCTTTTGTATCCCGCTGCCGCCCGCGGTGCCCTGTGTTTACCCAGCCGTGCGGCTGCATGAACCTTGGTGCTGGCTCGATCACTTGGCACCCATCGCCAGCAACACGGTGATTGCAGCGACGGATGAATTTAAACATGGTGTTCTGAGCATGTCAACACCGTGTTTGAACATTGTGTTTTGTTGCGGGCATGAAAAAGCCCGCCGAAGCGGGCTGGTGTCAAGGTGGTAAGGCTTAGAAGACCATGGCGTCGGGTCCAACACAGCCCGCCACTCGGTCGACGCACTCGATGTCCTCTTTGCTGATCGTCATTGGCTCGTAACCGTTGTTGATGCTCACGAACTGCATTTCATCGCCTCGAGTCCAGTTGAACTGCTTGAGCAAGCACTTTCCGTCAATCAGCTTGACGACCACGTCACGACCTGACTGCGCCTCAATGCTGGGAGTCACAACTACATACTCTCCAGCGCGGTAGCGAGGATGCATGGAGTCCCCTTTGATGCGCAAAGCGTATGCCCGAGGGTCGCCAGTCCAGTATTCCACCCAGCCCTCAGTGCCGTTGTCTTGAACTAGATAGCCATCAGGTCCGCCGCGGACACTTCCTGTGACTGGGACGCGCCGAGATTTTTTAAGTTCAAGCGCTGGCTCAACGTTAGAAGGTTCGGTTGTTATTGAGTCTGTTGTCATTGGTCCGGTGCCTTGTCGTAACCACTTCACGCTGATTCCCCGCTCTGCAGCGGCCACAAGGCCGTCGCTGGAGGGGCCTCGAGACTCCCAGTTTTTTGCGGTCTGGGAGTTGGCTAGCCCCAAAAATTGGGAGACGTCCGTAGGCCCGATGTCGGACTTACCGGTGATATGGGCTACGGCCTGGTAAATGCGTTCGGTTACTGGATGCATAACAGTGATTTTTAAACTAATTGTTTAAACATGCTGTTGCGATAGTGGCGAACATGGTGTTTAATCGCTGGTATGAATGCACCAGCTACTGAACTGATCAATCGTCTTGGTGGAAGCACCGCTGTTGCCAATCGACTCGGCTGGCGCTCACTCAATGGATCTCGTCGCGTCAACAACTGGAAGCGCCGAGGAATTCCCCCGGCCGTGCAGTTGCACTACGACTGGCTCCGCCCACCCGCCGATCTGAACCAGCCATCCACCCAAGAAAAGGAGGTGGGCGGCCATGACTGACACCACCAAGCGCATAGCGCGACTCGGTCACCTGTCCAACGCTCAAAAAGAAGCTCTTGGGGCCGTGCTCAATGCGCTGCAGGGGCTTCCCCCGGACGACGCCCAGGAGGTGCTGGATCACGCCATTGCCCATCTGGCCGGGGACGAGCACACGCCCATGTTTGCCCGTGGCATTGCTGGTCCTTTGGGCAAGCTGGATCACGAATTGAAGACGAAGGTCGATGAAGTGACCTTCCACCGTTTCCGCAGGAGCTGCGCTCTGATGGAGATAGACACTTCCGCGCGCATCCGCGATGCCATCTATGTGCTGGAGTGGAAGAAGCCCTACTGGCAAATGGTTGCGGAAAAGCGGAGTCATGAAGCGGAGCATAGCCAGGGACTGCAGGCACTGGTAGGCCACGCTCAGGCCCCCGAATTCGGAGGGCATGGCCGATGAGTCTGAATTCGACACTTTCCCCGGTGGCGGTACCGCTGACCATGAGCAGCCGCGAGATTGCGGAGCTGACCGGCAAGGATCACTTTCATGTGATGCGCGACCTGCGCGCCATGCATGGACAGCTGGGGACTATGTTCGGGGGGTCTATCCATCCTTGGATACACCCCCAGAACGGGCAGACATACGACGAGTACCTGCTGGACAAGGACACCAGCCTGACCCTGCTGCTGGGCTACGACCCGGTGGCACGCATGAAGGTGGTCAAGCGCTGGCAGGAGCTTGAGGCCCAGCAGGCAGCGCCAGCACAGCTGACGCGCATGGACATTCTCAAGCTGGCCATGGCATCAGAGCAGGCTCGCATCGAGGCTGAGGCACAGCTGGCGCTGGCCGCGCCTAAGTTGGAGTTTGTGGAGCGCTACGTGCAGCCTGGCACCGGCAGCATGGGTGTGCGTGAGGTGTGCAAAGTCCTTGGCGCCAAGCTGAACGAGTTCACCGACTTCTTGCTGAAGCGCGGGCTGATGTACCGCACCACGCCACAAGGACCGCTCACGCCGCGCGCAGAGCACATGCACAACGGCCGCTTTGAGGCCAAGACGGGCAGAGCAGAGCACGGCGAGACTTCGCACGCCTTCGTTCACTACAAGTTCACCCCAAAGGGGGTGGAGTGGATTGCGGGCCTGTGGGGCACGCACAAGGTTAAAGCGGCACAGACAGGAGGTGCCGCATGAGCACGATCATCATGGCCGCCTGCTGGCCCTTGCAGGGCATGAGCCCGAGCCAGAAGGCTGTCCTCATTTCTCTGGCTGACCAAGCGAACGACGATGGCGTGTGCTGGCCTGCAGTCGGGACCATCGCCGCACGTACCTGCCTGTCCGAGCGCGCTGTGCGCGATGCCTTGGCCTGGCTGCAAGCGGCTGGCGCTGTGTTCCGCGAGTACCGCCACAACACCAGTACCAGCTACACCGTCTGCCCCAAGCGCTTTGACCCGGCCAAGGCTCCGGCGGAGAGTAAGCGCACCACCAAGCGCAAAACCGATGTGGCGGCAAATGCCGCCCCCCCTGCGGCTGCCGCCCCGGGTGCAGATGCCGCCCCCCCGGCAAATGCCGCAGTACCCCCGGCAAATGCCGCCCCAGCCCCGGCAGATGCCGCAGGTCTGGAGGGGCAAATGCCGCCCCCAAATCATCAGTTGAACCGTCACTTAACCGCCAATGAACCATCCCCGCCTGCTTCGCAGCCGGGCCGCGTCGGGGCAGGGCAACCTGAAAACACCGAAGAAACCGCACTGCAGGCCGCTTGCCGGGAAACCTGGGCTGCCTACAGCCTCGCGTTTGAGCAGCGCTATGGGGTCAAGCCCGTTCGCAACGCTCCGGTGAATGCCAACGTCAAAGCGCTGGTCAAGCGCCTTGGTCATGAGGAAGCGCCGTTGGTGGCCGCGTGGTACGTGTCGAACGTGAACGAGGCCTTTGTGGTGAAGAACTCCCACGGCATGGGCGTGCTGGTCAACCAGGCCGAGGGTTACCGCACCCAGTGGGCACGTGGTCAGGCCGTGACTGCGACGGCGGCGCAGGCTGCGGACAAGAGCAGCGCCAACTTTGACGCTATCGAGGAAGCCAAGCGCCTGACGCGTCAGCGCAAGGAGGGTGGCAATGCTTAACGAGCATGACACCGACTGGCTGCTTGAGGAGCTGGGCGCAACCATGGAGCTGTCTGGGCAGCAGATCCGCCCGGCCGCGCTTGCGCTGCTGGCCTCCGACCTCTCTCACATCGATAAGTCACTACTGCGCATGGCCCTCGCCCGTATCCGCGCCGAGCACAAGGGGCAGATCCTGACCGGCACAGTGCTGCAGTACGTGGACCATGCCATGGGCCGGCTGCTGCCGGCGGAGGCCTATGCCTTGGCACTGTCCAGCTCGGATGACAGCGCCACCATCGTGTGGACGAACGAGATTGCCGATGCCTGGGCCGTGGCCGCGCCGCTGCTGCGTGCTGGCGACAAATTCGGCGCCCGCCAAGCTTTCATTGAGGCATACGGCCGCATTACCGGTGAGGCCCGCGCCCTGCGCCAGCATCCTGTCGTGCAGGTGAGCCTGGGCCATGACCCCGAGGGGCGCACCCGCGCTTTGCAGGAGGCCATGACTGCCGGCCGTCTGCCAGGTGGTCTGGAGGCATTGACTGAGGATGTGCGCCACCAGCTGCAACTGCCTGCACCACGCGCTGCGCTGGCGCTGCCAGCCCCTGAGAGCGCACCAACAGGAGCAGAACGCACCGCGCTGCAGCAGTTGGCCAAGCTGCGCGACCACTTTGCTCGCAAGGCCGGCCGCTTCACCCATGCCCAAGTCCTGGCCAGGGCAGACCGCATGCGCCTGAACCAAGAGAAGCGCAAGGCAGCCGCCGCTGTGCAGGCCTACCAGCAGGGGAGCAGGTGATGAATGCCAAACGATCTACCACCACACTATCTAAAAGCCAGGGACCATCTCGTGCAGCTGGCAATGACGCCGGGATGGTGGCACTACTCAAGGCGCAGGGCTACGGAGTTGGAAGAGGAATCCGTGACACATGGTCACGGGCTGTGGCCGGGAATGCGGGAAGCGGTGCGGGCCGAGCTCAAGCGCCTGGGGTTCAAGCCGCAACCAAGCGATCTGGAGCCGGTGGAGCCAAGTACGGCAACAAAAAGACGGTCACCCCCGATGGGGTGAAGTTCGACAGCAGGGCCGAGGCACGCCGCTGGGGGCATCTGTGCATGCAGCTGCGCGCTGGGGAAATCAGCGATCTGCGCCGCCAGGTGGCCTACGAACTGGTGCCGGCCGTGAAGTTTGCCGATGCTAGCCGCGTCAAGCCAGCCATCCGCTATGTGGCCGATTTCGTCTACGTGGAGAAGGGCGCGGAGGTGATCGAGGACGTGAAGGGCGTGCTGACCACTGAGTTCAAGCTCAAGCGCCACCTGATGAAGGCTCTGCTGGGCCTGGAAGTGAGGTTGGTCAAATGATCCAGCCTTTGAACCCCGCCTTCTTTGGCAAGGTCGTGCCGCTGGCCGGCCAGCGCAAGCCACCCAGCCAATCCACGATCACCCGTCTGCTGAAGCCGCACCTGGACCGAATGAGTGATGGCCGCTACATGCACCGCGTCACCATGGAAAACCGCTGCGGCAACCCCATCGAAGTGGGCTCCCGCCGCATCTACGTGATGGACGAGTACGGCGATACCGTGCTGGTCGACGACTGGGGGCCCTCATGGTATTGATGCGCCGTAGCCCCTTCAAGCCCGGCAAGGGCTTCAAGTCTCGTGGCAGCTGGGCTGGCGCTGGGCACCGTGATGACCAGGATGAGGGTCACTACTACGAGCCCGGCCAGGCTGACAGCCGAGAGCAGCGCCTTGCCGAGCGCGCCGCCCGTCAGATCGAGAGCGCCCTTGCAACTGCCGACTTGGTGCCCCAGAACGTGACCATGGCTCCCGGGCCGGGCACGACAGGCATAGCCGTGCAGAAAGAGAATGCCATCGAGAGCGAGCCCTACCGCCGCCTGGTGGCCGAGCTGCCGTGCTTTTGGTGCGGCATCAGCGGCTACAGCCAGCATGCCCACCTGAATTACGGCAAAGGCCTGGGCCTGAAGACCGATGACCGCACCGGCTTCCCGCTGTGCTGCAGCCGCCCTGGCATTGAGGGCTGCCATGTGGCCTATGACAACTACCGGCTGCTGGAAACCGGCGGCCGCAAGGCCCACCGTGAGTACGGCATCGAGGCCGGCCGCTTCACCCGCGAGCAAATCCTGAAAGCTGGGCTCTGGCCCAAGAAGCTGCCGCTGTGGCAGGAATCCCCAAGACAAACAAACTGATGGCCAACTCTCCCCATATCTATAAGCGCTTCATTCTCCCGTCCGGAAAGGTTGTGGAGGTCCGCCGCATCGAGCAGGGCGCCAATCCCGAGGCCGTTGTCCGCGAAGTGAACGAGAACGATCAACTTGCGCCGCGTGAGGACACACTGACGCTGCGCTTTCTCCTGGCCCATTGCAAAAAGGCGCTCTGATGAATCAATCCCAATCCAATACCAACTGGCCAGACGGCACCCCTCGCAGCCAGGGCAATGCATTTGATGTGCTGTATCGCTCTAAAGGTAACTGCCCGGAGCCGGTGGCGCGTCGCAAGGCCGGCGCAAAGCATGGCAAAGCGCTGCCGTTCAGCTTGCCTGGCACCCGCGTTCGCTCACGTTAATGGGACCCAAGATGCCAGAGCAGAAATTTTCAGGAATTGAACATACCCAGGCGTGCCTCGAGGAGTGCCCCGCTCTTGCGGACGCAAGCGATCGGCACCCAGGCCGCACGCTGATACTGACGGTGAATCACCCAACGCTGGGCGATGGGAGGCTCAAGCCCATAGTGGTCGAGGCCTTGAAGGAGTATCTGGCCCGGCTGGAGCGTGATGAAGTCGGCAACCAGAAGACGGATTCAATAGAACTGCCTTCCGGGGCGCGGCTGGATGCTGTGGCTTTCGGGCCAGCCGATCTGATGTGATTGCTAAAAATGCTCTCTTGCCCTTGTCATGGCCCATGAATAAAAGGCGGGGGACCAGCCGTTGACTTCAGTGAGGCTGTGATTTGGAAATGCAAGGGGCAACCGCCAAGCCAACCATTCCTCAAGGGTCGTAATTGAGTCCGGGGCCACGTACTTGTTGCCCAACACTCGCACCTCAATCAGCGAGACCTGCGTATCGAGTGGCCATGTTCTGAGAGAGGTCCATTCCTTCAGAATGCCAGCGAGTGCGGCTTCCGGCGACATTGCATCACCTGCCGCCTCTATGCCCAGTCTATAAAAAATACCTTGGGCAGAGCCATTGGGGCCGATCTGCATTCCGCGTTGGCGTTGAAGAATATTCGTGAACGAATTGATTTCTGAGTTGAAGGCGGCTGACACACGCTTAAAGAAAGACACTCGATTTCCCTCTCTATCTTGTTGTTAGTAAATGTATCAGGTGGGTGGATCGACACCCCCTTGAAATCCCTGCATCACTGTCGTTTCATCGCCTGCTACGAGCGCGTGGTGCGCTGAAGGAGTTTTAGCGATGGGGAAAAGCACCAAGGTCGATAACTCTGGCGCGAATGCGGCTGCGCTGATGCAGGCCCAACTGTCCAAGGAGCAGTTGGAATGGGCCAAGCAGATTTACGGCGAGACGGCCGGGGAGCGTGCCCAGGCCACAGCCATTGCAGACCAGGTGTCTCGCTCGCAACTGGATGCCCAGAATCTGCAGAACAAGGTCGCTCAGGCGGGCTACGAGGACTACACGAACACCTACCGACCGCTTGAGCAGAAGCTGGTAGCGGATGCCCAGAACTACGACACGCCAGAGCGGCGCGCGGCCGAGGCAGCATCCGCGAGTGCGGATGTTGCAACCAGTATTGCTGCCCAGCGCGGAGCCACGATGCGCGCGATGGAGCGATCAGGCGTGAATCCTGCCAGTGGCAAGGTGATGGCCATGCAGGGGGCTATGGATATTGGTGCAGCCAAGGCGCAGGCCGGCGCTGCCAACCAAGCCATGCGCAACGTAGAGCAGCAGGGCTATGCGCGCAGGATGGACGCGGCAAACCTGGGGCGAAATATTGCCAGCGCTCAGGGTACGAATGCTTCTATTGCCTCTCAGATCGGTGCGGGAGCGGTGGGCAGCGCTAATGCCGGCCTAGGAGCGGCATCGAGCGGGCAGGGGATTCTGAATTCGGGCTATGCGGGTGCCCAGGCTGGGCTGGCTGGTGCTGCAAATACGTACAACCAGATCAGTCAGACGCAGATTGCAGCAGACTCGTCCAGTAATGGTCTGTTTGGCGCCTTGGGAAGTGCCGCGGGAATGGTTGGTGCAGCCTATGTGGGCCGGCCAATTAAGACATCTGACAGGAACCAGAAGCAGGACATTCATCCTGCGTCAACAAAAAAGGCACTTGATGCCGTACTGAAAACGCCAGTGGCCCTATGGCGCTATCAGGAAAGCTCGGCTGCTGCCGATGGCGGGAAGGCCCATATTGGGCCGATGGCACAGGACTTGCAGCGAAGTGCCGGGGACGCTGTTGCGCCGGGCGGGAAAGGCATTGACCTCATCAATGCGAATGGCTTGGTAATGGGCGCAGTGCAAGAGCTATCGAAAAAAGTGGACAGCATCGCAGGCCAAGTGGGCGCTGGCGGAGCTCGCAATAAAAGCAAGCAAAGCAGCAAGCCATTTGTTGCCGCGCTTGCTGATAAATCATGAAGATTGCGATAGCGTGGAAAAGCGCTTTTGCGGTCTAACTGAGTCATCAGTCATGCATTGGCCCGTAGGAGCGTACTCAATCACTTTTCCATTCCGGATGTAGAAGAGATTGTTGCAGCCATCGTCACTGCTAAAGCATTGTGCAGTGAACGCGTTGCCCGTGCATGTGGATGTGCGCACCGTATTGGAGTAGTTACGCATCTCGATACCAGACTCAGTCAAGCGCCGAGTCATGGGCATGGTTGCAAATAAAGAGTGTGTATCGAGGGCTTCAACTGGCATGCCCTTCCATGCATCAAGATCGGCCTGACGCACGGAAGCGCAGCCAACGAACATTGCGCATGTAGCCAAAACGGCTGCTATTTGAAAAGCTCTCATCCTCTCATTCCTCCTGTGCGAAGAAATGTAGCAGAGCCGCAGCACTCATACCCCCTTGAATCTGGCTCTGCACTGTCGTTTCATTGGCCGCGCCGGGGCCAACTGTGTGCGCTCTAGGCATACAGGGGAAACACATGGCGAGTCCGATCATTGCCTTCCTGGCTGGCGCAGGTTCTGGCTATCTGAAACAGCGAGGAGTCGAAGAGGATCGCCAGCGCCAAGCAGAAGACCAGGCCTTCCAAAACGAACAGCGCGATGTTTGGCGAAAGCAGCAGGCAGAGGCGGATACGCTGAATACCAACCTCAAGAATGCTCAAGCTTCTGCTGAAGTTGTGGAGGGGGATGTGGGCGACCAGAGCGCAGGCCCTCCTATCCCTGCCCCTCTGCGCCAGCAGCCAGTGATTTCTGCGGCGCAATTGGGATCGACCGGCCTGCCTGCAGCGCAGAGCGCAGCGGCCATGCCTATCGCAGGCCAATTGGGCAACCAATCGCCAGCACCAGCTGCGCCGCAGGTGTTTCGCATGGTGGCGCCAGGCGGGGTGAACAAGACCTTCAATTCCGCAGCCGAGGCGAATGCGGCTGCCAAGGAGTATTCCAGCCCTGAGGCTGCAAATGCCCGGTTTGTGGCGGCCTATCGCGGCGCAGGGCAAGTGGACAAGGCTCTGGAGGTGGAGCGCAATATGACGCAGGGCCAAGCGGCGCGGATGCAGTTGGACGACGGCATCAAGGCCCGGGCTGCCAAGGATGCGAACGCGCGCCTGATGCAAGCCATGGGCGGCGGTGCGGCCGGGTTGCAGAGCTTTTTTGACCGCTCCAATCTGGTGAACGGCGCACAGGTGGGCTTCGACACAGGCAAAGATGGCAAGGTGCAGTTCTACACCCTGGATAGCGAGGGCAAGAAGAACCTGATGGGCGCGGCCGTTGAGAACACACAGGAGGCGCTGTCCCGTGCCGTGATGCCTTATTGGCAGGGACTGGATGCGATCCAGTACATGGACATCCTGCACCGCGATGCCCAGGCCCTGCGTGCACAGGCGAACAGCGACCGCACCTTCGCCCTGAGCGAGCGCAAGGTTAATGCGGACATCAGCGCCCGCAATCAGCAACTGTCTATTGCCTCCGGCAAAGCAGCTGGCAAGGCCGGAGCTGCATCTGGCGTCGACCTTTATGAAGGGTACAACGCTCAAACGGCGCTAAATGAAGGCACGAAGCGCGCTGCCAAATTGGCAGAGGATGCGCGAGCCAACGGCAAGCCGCTCACGACTGCGCAAGAAGCGCAGATGGTCCAAGAGTATGTGAGGGAGGTTCGCGAGTCCTTTTATCGGGGCAACGTACAGCGGCTGAACGAGGAGCACTTTGCAGCGATGGCCAGGCTCGCAAAGACGCCTGAGCAGATGGAGGCTGTACGCGCGGCCGGGCTGGCTCAGGGCATGCCGGCAGAGGTCATGGCGCGGATTGACCCGCGGCTCGCTCCCGTCGCGGAGCCGAAGAAGGCTGCATCACCGCAAACCACAAAGGCCCCTGCGGCGCCCACGAAGGTGGCGCCAGCGGTAAAGCGGGCTGCGACCCCCTCCGAGGATTTGCGGGATCTGACCGATTGGATGACACCCAAGAGTCCCGCCCCCTTCTATGACCGTCGCCTCAAGTAAGGAAGCTTTATGGCAAAGAAGAAACAAGCATCAAGCACACCCCTTGAGTTTTCTGATTTCGATTCGGCACTGAAGGCGTACAGCGATTTCGGAACGCGGCATGGCCCGTACAGAGCCATGCCCAGCATGGACTCAACCCAGGAGCCGGAGCCCACCAAGAGTCGCGGCCTGATGGCCGTTGCCAATGACACGGTGATTGAGGCGGCCAATGCGGCCGCCGGTGGATTGTCGTCTGCGGCCAACTTCATCAAGCCGGGCAACGCGGTATCGGGCTGGATTGATAAGAACATCATCCAGGCCGGTGAGGAGTCCCAGAGCGATGTGGTCAAGGCCTCAAAGAAGAAATTCCGCGAGGGAGTGGAAAACGCCGATGGGGTGATGGGTGAGCTGGGGGCGGTTGGCAGCTACATTGCCGAGAACCCTCTGCTGGCTGCTGCTCAGGCGGCAGGTTCCTTTGTGGGACCCGGTGTGGCAGTCAAGGGCGCGGGCATGGTCGGCCGTGCTGCTGGTCTGGGCGCCAAGGGGATCGAGCGCGCAGGCCGGGCCGGTGGTGTCGCTGCGGGCGCTGCCATGGCTGGCGGTGATGCCGCCGGTACCGCTTATGACCTGGCTATCAAGGCCGGGGCGACGGAGGAAGAGGCTACGGCCGCAGCACGCCAAGCCAGCGTGATTCCTGCACTGGTGGGTGGTGCTGGTGGTGCGTTCGGTGCTGAAAAGCTGCTGGCGGGGGCAAAGGGGTTTGGCGGCAACGCTGCTGGGCGTGCAGCCAAGACAGGCCTGAGCGAGGCCGCCCAGGAGGCCGTGGAAGAGGGTGTTACCCAATACGAGGGCCAGCGCGCGGCTGTTCCCTTTGATCCGAGCATCGACCCATCCAAGGGGGTGGCAGCAGCTGCCGGCATGGGCGCGGCGCTGGGAGGTATGACGGGCGCTGGCACTTCGCTGTTCACTGGTGGGCATGCTGCAGGCCAGCCAGCTGGCAATCCCCTGGACGAGGCGATCAACCATCGCGCAGCGGAGTCTGGTGCACCATCCCGGCCACTCGCGCTGCCTGCTCCCACGATCACGGTGGACGGCACTGGTGTGGCCAGGACGGCAGACGACCGCAATACGGTGCTGCAGCGAAGCGCTGACGGCAGTTTTGTGGACATGACCGAGGTTCCCAGGCAAGCGCCTCTGCCTGATCCGGAAATGCTGGCGCTGCCCGCTCCCGTGATACAGGTGGATGGCGCAGGCAACGCAATTACCAGCGGAGACCGCAATGCGCAGGCACAGCAGGATCTGGAAGCCCGGGCAGCGCGCCGGCAGCGGCTGGATTCTGGGGACATCCTGGATGTGACCCCCGTTCCGCATTCACCCGGGTTCGTTCCACCAGAGCCGGTGCCCACTCCTGTGGTGCCGGTGCGCGGCGCGTTGTCTCGTGCAGCCAATCTGGGGGCGGCAGCGTCCCAGCAGGCGGCGCCAGCATTCCCGACCCTTGACGCTCAAAATAATGATCAGCCAGATGTTTCTGCACATCGGGTTGACGCTGATACTGGGGAGATTTCTGCAGAGGCCCGCGCCGGCCAGATCCAGGAGCATCTGGATTTTCTGAGCCAGATGGGGCGCACGCAGGGCTGGACCAATGAGGCCTTGGCGCAGCGCACGGCCTTGCAGCAGGAACTGGATCTGCTCTCGCCTGCCCAGCGCATGGCGGATCTGAATGACCAGGCTGCAGAAGCGGAGGCCCGAGCCGCCGATTGGGCGGGTCGTCAATATCGCACCAACCCCACGGAGCTGCCCGAGCATGCAGCCAAGGGTGGCCCGGCAGACATTCAGGAAGCGAACGAGCAGCGCCGGTTGAAGAATATCCAGCAGGCCCAGCAGGAGGCTGCCGCGGCCAGGGCGCAGCTTGACCAGGTTGAAAGCGAAGGCAATGCTCAGGCGCAACTGGCCGCGCTGGAAGACCGCGCCGCGCGCTTGGCTGAGGCCGCCCCGGACATCCTGAACAAGCAGGGCAAGCCCTTTACGGTCAAGCTGCCAGCGGTGAAAGCGGCTCAGGCAGCTGGCGCTGGCTGGGAGCCTGTGAAGGTGGACGGCGGCTATGTCGTGCGTCAGGTGCAGAACACGGACGGCCCCGCACCCATCACACCCCCAAGCCCCAAGGTGGAGGAGTCGGCCGAGCAGGAGGCAACGGCGAAGGCTGTGGAAATCGCCCGTGAAGGCAACGCCCAGCGCCAGCAGGTGGCACAGGCCGATCAGGACGCTGGCGCTCGCTGGGATGCCATGGAGCCGGATGCGCAGCGCGCTGTGCTGGCGGCCGTGCCCAAGATGGCAAAGGTCATCCGCCAGAGCCTGGAGGGGAAGCCCTGGGAAAAGATGAGTGCCGGCAACCGCGAGAAGGTGCTGGTTGCTATGAATTCAGAGGCTGCATCCGCTCAGCAGCAAAAGAAATACGAAGAAAAGCCAATCCCCGGAGAAGCGCCGCCGAAGCCTGCCGCGCAGCCTGTGGGCGATGAAAAGCCATTCGCAGCAGAGACTGGCACACTGGGTATCCCACGCGCCGAGATGCCCCAGGTGCCCACGGCCAATCATGGCGGCCTGGTCAAGCACCTGAATGCCCAGGGCATTGCCCATGAGACCACGACCGTGGATGCGGTCCAGCTCAAGCCTACTCAGGCTGAATACTCGCCGTCCAAGGTGGAAGCCGCCAAGAGCGCAGCCGGCGACCGCGCGGTGATTGTCTCCAGCGATGGCCACATCATCGACGGCCACCACCAGGCAGTCGCGGCAGCGGAGGAAGGCAAGCAGGTCAAGGCCATTGTGCTGCATGCGCCGGTGGAGCAGGCGCTGGCAGCGGTGAAGGCTTCGCCCAGTGCGACTATCTCTGCAGCTCCAGCACCTGTGTCGTCACAGCATGATGGTGAAGAGGCCGTGTTCTCAACTGCCTCGGCGAAGCCGGCCAAGAGTATGTCGGTGCAGGAGGTTCAGGCCATTGCGGACCGCATCCTTGAGGACTTGGGGGTAGGTGCGAAAGTTCGGTTGCAGACGTTTGGGAAGGCTTCCGAGTCCGGGCTGCGAGTCCCTCCGTCGGTGATACCAATGGGTGCCACCAGCAACGGGAAGGTCTACCTTTTCGCCGAGAGCCTGAGCGATCCGCTTGAAGTCTTCCGAGTCGTAGTCCACGAGGTTTTTCATCTGGGGCTCAGTAAGTCGGTTCAGCAGGGAGCATACATCCAGAAGATGCTGGGCTTTTTGACGGACCCTACGGTGCGCAAGTATGCCGAGCGCTGGAAGCGGACTGCTGATGGCCTGAGTCGTAAGGCCTCAATGCCGGTGAATAACTGGCAGGCTTTGGCGGTGGAGGAGTCTTTGTCGGATTTGGCCGAGGAGTTGGTTGCTGAGCGCGATGGCATCGGCTCCAAACCTATGGTCGATTGGGCGCGGCGTATGGCGAGCCGTTTGGCGCGCTGGGCGGATGGCTTGGGGTTGAAGGGGGTGGGGCAGCGGATTCGGGCCATGACGCAGACGGAGGTGGAGCAGTTCATTGTGCAAACCTTGGCGCGCGCTGACAGTGATGCACCGGCACTGCTGCGCGGTGGGCGGTTTAGCAGTGCCCCGGTGGATCAACAAGTAGCCAATGAGTCAGCGAAACTGGAGCAGGAGAGCAAGCCTATCCCCAGCTTCCGCCGCCAGGAGGCTGAGCAGTTGGCCAGTGCGGCTTTTGATGTGGCGAGCTTCCTGCAGGCCATGAACGACGGCCAGCCCATGACCGAGGCCAGGGCTCAGGCAGTGAGTGCGGTACAGAAGACCGTAGATGCCATTCGTGCGGGCTGGGCCAACGGCCCCGAGGTCACGGTGGTGTACGACATGGCCGATCCTGCAATCCCAGCAGCCGCGCGCCGGGCCGACCAAGCGCAGCGCAGTGGAGGGGCTGATGGCGACCCGGAGGGCTTCTACTACGGCGGCAAGGCCTATCTGCTGGCCAGTCAGCTGCACACCGACAAGGATGTGGCCCGGGTGCTGATGCATGAGGCGCTGGGCCACCATGGCCTGCGCGGCGTGTTCGGTACCGGACTGGACAGCGTGCTCGAACAGATCGTGGCCGTGCGCCGTGGGGACGTGCGCCGTAAGGCCGCCGAATACGGCCTGGACTATGACAAGCCGGCCCACCGTCTGCAGGCCGCAGAGGAGGTGCTGGCCGAGTGGGCGCAAAGTCGCCCTGAAATGGGCTTTGTGCGCCGAGCAGTGGCTGCGATCCGCTCCTGGCTGCGCCAGCATGTACCGGGATTCAACAAGATGCGAGTGACGGATGAGGAAATCATCCGCGCCTACATCCTCCCGGCGCGCGGCTGGGTGGAGCGTGGTGCTGGCGCTGGACAGCAGAATGTCCCGTCATTCAGCCGGAGCACGCGGCCGGAGCTGGACACCTTCCCCGCCGAGTTCATGGCGGAACTCTCCCAGGTGGATGAACTGTACGCTTACCCCATGGTGCATGCTGGTTCGGCAGAGGCGGCGCTTCGCCAAGTCGATCCTTCTATCAAGTTCGTGGGGGATGTGACAGCCATGGATGAGCGTCAGGAAAGTGGCGCGGATACCAAGCTGCTGTTCCGCACGGGCAATGGGCGAGACTTCTTCGTTTTCGAGAAGGGGGACGATTTCTGGCTGGATGTAAGCCGCCTGGATGAAGGGGGCGGTGGCAACGCGATCTACTCCGCGCTGATGGACTATGCGGCAAGTGACAACAAGGTGTTCATCGGTGATCCGGCAGGGCTGTCGGACATTGCGATGCGCCGCCGTCTGGAGGCCATGCTCTCGTCTGCCATCAAGCACGGCAGCACGGACCACATGCAGCCTCACGCGCGCCAAGTGCGGGGTGATGAGAAGCTGGGCATCCCTGCGCTGAAATGGAAGCAGGGTGATACGATTGGCAATGTCCAGCGCATGATTGATGTGTCGCTGGCTTCCATCTCTGCCCACGTCCCAGAATTCCGCCGTGCTCGCTACGACTTCAAAACCGGAACCTTCCGAAACTCTCAAGGCGCACCCCTTTCTGATGAGGTGTTACGAGGGTGGGCATCTAAGTTTGACCGAGTGCGAGCGGCAGGCGCAGGGGAGCGAACGCTTAAAAGAGGCATTCTCCTCAACACCCTTCTACGCGCAGAGGGCGGCCAAAGATCCGGACTACTGGAGCAAGCTCTACGGCAGCCGGGTCAACTGGTAGGCCCGCAGGCACAGGGCATTTTCTACAGCCGCTCCGCCTCTGATTCAGTGATTCCTGATGCCATCATCGGCAGCACACTGGGCACTGCCTCCTCGCATCCTGACTATGCAGCGGCCAAGGCCGGGGACATCGAGGCCGCCTTTCGCCTTGCCCAAGACATCGTGACTCCCGAGTTGGTGGCTAAGGTGCGTGCAGCGATTGGGGATACCA
Source organism: Comamonas sp. Tr-654 (assembly GCF_011752915.1). NCBI lineage: Bacteria > Pseudomonadati > Pseudomonadota > Betaproteobacteria > Burkholderiales > Comamonadaceae > Comamonas > Comamonas sp. Tr-654. The sequence goes on along the minus strand of NZ_VWWQ01000005.1, from coordinate 463,724 downwards.
AGCCCGTGGTGGTACCAGTGGCGGCCGAGGAGGCCACAGGGCGCAACAGAATCCCTGTGGCAGCAGCCGGGGTGCTGGCCCAGCGTCTGGGGCTGTCCACTTCTGGAGCCATCGTGCAGGCCAATCGTGCTCACCGCACTGGCATGGACGGGCTAGATCGCATCTTTGCGCCCGTGGACTTCGCCGGCAAGGTGGAAGCCAAGCCCTACTTGCTTGTGGACGATACTCTCACCCAGGGCGGCACGTTCGCGGCGCTGGCCAGTCATATTCGGGAAGGTGGCGGGACCGTGGCCGGGGTCATTGCATTGACCGGCAAGCAGTACAGTGCAAAAATTCAGCCCTCTGCAGAATCTCTGGCATCTCTCCGACAAAAACATGGTGACCTCGAAAGCGAATTCCGAGCCGCCACCGGCTACGGCTTCGACTCGCTCACCGAGTCGGAAGCCCGCTATCTCGCGCGCTACGAACCGGCTGACCGACTCCGAGATCGAATCTCTGCAGAAGGACACCGAGGCCGCGCTGGCGAAGATCAAGGAAATGCTGGCCAAGGCTCACTAGAAGACGGCCCGCTCTTCAGCCGCTCGCGCCTGGCCGACATCAAGGACAGCGCGCTTACCCAGCTCGACAGCATCCTGAGCCACCCCGGCAAAGTCTCCATGTGGGACAAGACCGTGGGCACCATGCGCCATCTGGCCGAGCGCAACCCGTTTTTCAAACCCGTCTACGAATCCGCGCAGCAGAACATCGACGATGTGAGCATGCTCGCCAACGATGCCGCCGACCAAGCGCCGCGCATCCTGCCTCGAGTCGACAGCATGGGGGACATTCTGGGCAAGAACCGCAAGCGCCCGGTATCTGCTGCTGACAACAAGGCCGTGGCCCGCCCTCTGTTTGAGGGGACCCTGCTGTGGGCTCGCGACATCAACGGCCAGGCCACCCTGGTGGAGGATCTGACCAAGAAGTACGCGAACCTGGGCGTGCACAACAAGGCAGCCATGCTGCTCAAGGCCAACCGGATCGACGCCGGCGTGCTCGCCATGTGGCAAGGCCTGCCCGCGCAGCAGTATGAAAAGCTGATTGACTCCCGTTTTGAGAGCAAGATTCTCAAGGCTGGTGTTGTCTGGAGTGATAAAGAGCTGCAATCTCAGTTTGGCGCAACCCCGGATCAGATCAGTCTGTACCGCGAGGCACGCGCGGCCATTGATCGCTCTATCGACATGACGGCTCGCGCCGACATGATGCGAACCCTGGGCGATGAATATGCCGCCATGCGTGATGCCGTGCTCGAGCAGCCGTCCATGGATAGCGCGGCCCAGCTGCTGCTGGATACCCTGGAGCAGGACTCCAAAGCCAACCCCGACAACCGCGACCGCCTGGCGGGAATGCAGCGTGATGTACGCCTTCGCCTGGATATGGCAACCGACCTGCAGCATGCCGGCTATGCCCCCCTGTCGCGCTTCGGGCGCTACACGGTGGACGTGGTGGACGCCGCCGGCGAGCGCCAGTACTTCGGCATGTACGAGACGATCCGCGAGGCCAACACAGCCGCGCGCGACTTCCGCTTGACCTTCCCAGGCGCCAAGGTGGAGCAGGGCACCATGACAGAGAAGACGTTCAAGCTGTTTGCTGGTGTGACTCCCGAGACGCTGGAGCAGTTCGGTGAAATGCTTGGCCTGAAATCGCAGGGCAATGAGGCCCAGGACAAAGCGTTTCAGGAGTACCTGAAGATCACCAAGAACAATCACAGCGCGCTCAAGCGTCTGATCCATCGCAAGGGTACGGCGGGCTACAGCCAAGACGTGGGCCGGGTGGTGGCGAACTTTGTCTACTCCAATGCACGGGCAGGTGCGCAAGGGCTGAACGCTGGGCAAATGGAGAAAGCCATTGCTGCCATCCCGCAGCAGCAGGGTGAACTGCGCGACCTTGCCATGGGCCTGCGCAGCTACATCCAGGACCCCCAGGAAGAGGGGCAGGCCGTGCGCGGCATGCTGTTTGCTCAGTACCTGGGCGGCTCACTTGCTTCCGCATTCGTGAACATGACCCAGCCCTTCCAGGTCACGCTGCCCTGGCTGAGCCAGTACGGCGGCATGAAGAAGGCCGGGGCGCAGCTTGCCCGCGCGCTCAAGGACATGGGGACGAAGGGTTTCCAGTATGAGGCTGACCTTGCCAAGGCCCTGCAGTCTGCCGAAGACGACGGCGTGGTCAGCCCCCAGGAAATCCATCAGCTGATGGCCCAGGCCCGTGGCGCTGGCGCGCTGCGAGCTGGTGATGGGACCGCTGCGGGGGATGCTCGAGCAACGGCTGCCAATGCATGGGAGCGCACCAAGGTGGCATGGGGTCAGCCGTTCGCCCTGGCCGAGCAGTTCAACCGCCGCAGCACCTTCATTGCTTCCTACCGCCTGGCAAAGGAGCAGGGAATCCAGAACCCGTCCGCGTTCGCACGCAAGGCGGTGCTGGATACCCAGTTTGTCTATTCCAAGGCCGTGAAACCGCAATGGGCACGGGGAACCATCGGGGGCACGCTGTTTACCTTCAAGACCTATAGCGTGTCCTATCTGGAGCTGATGCAGCGCATGTGGACACAAGGCGGCAAGGAGGGCAAGCGCGCCGTGGGGTGGTCAATCGCCATGCTGATGCTGATGGGCGGCGCCGGCGGCCTGCCGTTCGCTGAAGACGTTGAAGACCTGATTGATGCCGGCGGGCAGCTGATGGGCTACAGCATGAGCGTCAAGCAGTGGCGCAAGCAGCTGATGCAGGACGTGCTGGGCAAGGATCTGGCCGAGTTCATCGAGCAGGGTGTGTCGGGTCTGCCTGGCGCACCAATCGATATTTCTGGCCGCCTGGGCATGGGCAACCTCATCCCCGGTACCGGCTTGTTCCTCGAGAAGCGCGACCACAGCCGGGACCTGGTGGAAATCATCGGACCGGCGGGTGACTTGATCCAGCGTGCAGCCACTGGCGCTCGCAAGGCGCTCACAGGCGATATTGCTGGCGCTGCTCTCGAGGTATCGCCCACCGCCGTGCGCAATGCAGCCAAGGGCTTGGACATGGCCGACAGCGGGGTCTACAAGGACAGCAAGGGCCGCAAGGTCATCGATGTGACGCTGGGCGAGGCGGTGGCGAAGGCTGTCGGCTTCCAGCCCAAGTCTGTAGCGGAGACGCAGGAGGCCACGGCCACCGAGCAGAACCTGATTGGGCAGAACCGCGCCATGAAGGAACGCTTGACTGCTGACATGGCCCAGGCCGTCTATGACAAGGATGGTGATAAGCAGGGGGAGATTCGGGAGCGCATGCGCAACTGGAACCGCCGCAACCCAGAGAGCCCCTTGACCATCGACATGCTGGCCGTGCGCCGCCGTGTGATCAAGATGCGCCAGACCAAGGCCGAGCGCGTTGCAGCAGCTGCGCCCAAGTCGATTCGCGCGAGCGTGCGCCAATCTTTGGCGGAAGCGCAAGGGGGCGCAACAGCCCCTTGATCCGAGGTGTGGGCGTGAAGATAATCCGCCCACACACTCACTGCCCGGGGCGTGCGGTTCCTACCAAGGAACCTCGATGCCCATCACACACACAACGGCGCCGGCCGCATACGGACATGCCGCAACCTCTCATACAGGAGGGGCTGCAGCATGAAAAACGAAACCATTGAGCTGATGGCGAGTGCTGGCAACCGGACCACCGGCGGCGGCGCCATTGTGAGCTTCTTCGGCTGGGTGGCCTCTTCCAACGCAATCGGCATTCTGGGCCTGGCAGTGGCCATCATCGGGGCGCTGGTGAACTGGTACTACAAGCGCGAGGCCAATCGCCGCGCCGTGGCCCAGGCTGACCTGAACCGCGAGGAGCAGCTGCTGCGCATCAAGCTGATGCGTACCACAGGCATTCCCACAGCTACGCCAGCCTGCCCGGATCGGGAAGTGGAGGTGGAGCTATGACGATGCCCGCCACACTCAAGCAGCGCCTGGTGCAAACCGCGCTGACCATCATGCTGCTGGGGGCTGGCGCTGCCAGCATGCTGCCGCCCGGTGAGCCACAGCCATCCGAGGCGGTGCTGCTCGCCATGGATATTGGGGCCTATTACGAGAGCAGCGGCCGTCACATAGGCACTCCCTACGTGGACAAGGTGGGCAAGGGCATGCCACTGACGGTCTGCAATGGGGTGACTGGCCCGCAGGTCGTGGCCGGGCGCTACTACACCCAGACCGATTGCATGCGGCTTGAGCTGCCCATGTACCTAGCGGCCGAAGCTGCAGCAAAGCGCATGTTCCGTCACTGGGGCACCTACAACGTGTGGGTGCAGGCAAGCCTCATAGACATGATCTACAACCTGGGCGAGGCGAACGTGGCCGGCAGCACGATGCGGACCCTCGCCAATTCCGGCGATCTGGATGGTGCTTGCGCTCAGATGCCCAAATGGGTGCGCGGCACGGTCAACGGCAAGAGCGCCGTGCTGGCCGGGCTGGTGGATCGGCGCGGCACGACAGCCGAGCTGTGCTCGAGCTGGGGTCGTGATGGGCACTTCATGGCCGGGGTTCTGCCATGACAGCAAGGGCGCTTACTCACATCGCAGCCGCCGCTATCGCAGCTGCTGGCGTCTGGTACTTCCAGGAGGCCCGTCTGGGTGCGGACCTGGCCGACGAACGTCTGCAGGCAAGCCAGTACCGCGAGCAGATCGCTGATGAACGCACGGCCGCCGGCCGGCGCTTGCTGGCCGTGGAACGCACGATCAACGACAAATACCAAGGAGCCCTGAATGAAGCCATCCAGAAGCAGGCCGGCTTGCAGGCTGCTGCTGATCGTGCTCGCCGTGAGCGTGACGGCATGCAGCACAAGCTGTCCGATGCCGAGCAGCGACTTGCCGACGCTTCCCCCGCCGCCCTCATTGAGTACGCCCGTTCCCTCAACCACGTATTCGGACAGTGCAGCCAGCGATACACGGAGCTGGCAATCCGAGCTGATGGCCACGCAGCTGATGCAGCAACCTGCCGCGCAGCCTGGCCAGTGATCCCCCAAACCAAGGAGAACCCTCAATGAATTTCGGTGACGCAATCAAGGAGTTGAAGCTAGGCAAGCGCCTGCAGCGCACAGGCTGGAACGGCAAAGGCCTGTTTATCTATCTCGTGCCTGCTGCCAGCTACCCGGTGCAGACCGGCGCGGCCAAGGAGCATTTCGGCGCTGGCGCGATGGTTCCTTACGCGGCCTATCTGGCGCTCAAGAACGTGGACGAGACGGTGAGCACCTGGGCACCGAGCATCAACGACACACTGGCCGAAGACTGGCAGGTAGTCGGCTGCACGCTGCCAGGCCACCAGCAGCGCGTACTGGATGAAAAGCAAGAGCTGGACATTCGAATCACGAGGCTGGACGAGTTCATTCTGCGCAATGCCTTGTTCCGCGAGCTGGAGAACGACGAGCAGGCCCGCATGCGCCGCCAGCTCGATGTGATGCACGAGCTGTCTGTGATTCTGGGTGAGCGCATTTCAGCTTTCTGAGCCAAACGGTCCGCCCATGCCTGCTGCCCTCGTGAGGGGGTCGGCGTGGGCTGATCGACCCCCCTTGAAGTTTTCAACGAATTGTCGTTTCATTGCCCGCGCCCAATAGAGGGCATGCAAACGACAGGACTTGAGCAAGAAGCGCGCGTCACCTGATCAAAACGCCAAGACGGCCACGAAGCCAGTCTCAACACGCGCCCGTACTGCCTCATTCAAGGCCCCGGCTTCCAGCAAGAAGCCGCCTGCGGCCGCAAAGACCACTCCCCCCAAGAAAGCAGCCAAGCCCCTGACGCCATTTCAGAAGTGGTCGTCGGGTGTTGGTGCGCTTGACCAGTTCCTGGCATTCGTTCTGGAAGGCGGCCACATGGCCGATTTCTGCCGCCAGCACGAGTTTGCCTACACCACGATGCTGGACTGGATCAACGCCGACAGCTCACGCGCCGAGATGTACGCACGTGCGCGCGAGGATCGATCGGACAAGCTGGCCGACGAAATCGTGGCGATTTCGGACGAGTGCGAATACCAGCCGGTAACGGACATGAGCGGCAACACCGTGGCCGTCATGTTCGACAAGACCGCCGTAGCCCGCAACAAGCTGCGCGTGGATGCACGCAAGTGGATTGCCGCCAAGCTCAAACCGCGCGTGTACGGCGACAAAGTGCAGGTCGAGGGGACTGTCGACCACAAGGTGATGAGTGATGACGTGCTGCTGCAGCGCCTGGCGAAGCTGGGTGTCTCTGTAGCCAGCATCGTGCCTGTGGGACCAACGGAGGGCGGCGATGCTGGCTGACTCCGTTCTGCACCTCACCCCAGAGCAGCGCATCGAGCTGGGCGGTCTGCTGGACGAGCTCGAGCGCCGCCGGCGTACTCGCATGCTCGAAACCATGTTCCCGGACACGGGAGCATTGCGCCGTGCGCTGTATCCCCGTCATGTGGAGTTCTTTGAGCTGGGCGCGACCTGCAGCGAGCGGGTGTTTATGGCCGGCAACCGTGTGGGTAAGACCATGGCCGCCGGTACCGAGCTGGCCTATCACCTGACTGGGCGCTATCCCTGGTGGTGGGCAGGCCATCGCTTCACCAAGCCAGTGCGCGCGCTGATCTCCGGCGATACGCACGAGACAACACGCGACATTCTGCAGCTCAAGCTGCTGGGCTCCACCACCGACAAGCCGGAGAACTTCGGTACAGGCCTGATTCCTGGGGATGCGATCACGGGCATCGTGTCCCGCACCCATGTGAAGGGAGCTGTCGAGCGCGCGATGATCCGCCACGAGAGCGGTGGCGAGTCTGAGCTGTGGATGCGCAGCTATGTGCAGGGGCGCGAGATTTTTCAGGGCTTTGAGCTGGACATCTTCTGGGCGGATGAGGAATGCCCCGAGGACGTTTACGAGGAGGGCCAGGTGCGTCTGATGACGCGCGAAGGTATCTCCATGCTGACGTTCACGCCGCTGTCTGGCCTGACGGCTTTGGTGCAGCAGCTGACATCGCCCGACCCCGAGGGCAAGGTGATCGGCCGCGCGGTGGTGCAGTGCGGCTGGGACGATGTGCCCCACCTGACCGAAGAGGCCAAGGCCAAGCTGCTGTCGCGCCTGATGCCTCACCAGCGCGATGCGCGGACCAAGGGCGTGCCAGCTCTGGGCGCGGGCGCGATTTACCCGGTACCCGAGAGCGACATCGTGGTGCCGGACTTCCAGATCCCCGACTTCTGGCCTCGGGCCTATGGCATGGATGTGGGCTGGAATCGCACAGCTGCCGTCTGGGGCGCGCACGACCGCGACTCGGACATTGTGTACCTCTACAGCAATCACTATCGCGGCCAGGCCGAGCCATCGGTGCATGCGGCATCGATCAAGGCGCGCGGCGATTGGATACCGGGTGCCATCGATCCGGCATCGCGCGGCCGCAGCCAGCGCGACGGCGAGCAACTGCTGAACGACTACGTGAACCTGGGTTTGCAGCTGACCCCAGCCCACAACGGCGTGGAGTCGGGCCTGTATCAGGTCTGGGAGCGCATGAGCACGGGCCGCCTGAAGGTCTTCAAGTCGATGCACGACTGGCTGAACGAGTACCGCATTTACCGGCGCGACGACAAGGGGCAGATCGTCAAGAAGGACGACCACGCCATGGATGCGACGCGCTATCTCATTGTGACGGGGCTTGGTCTGGCCGCCGTCAAACCCCGTGCCGCCGGTCAAGCGCGGCGCAAACTGTCCTGGAGGGTGACATGACCTCAATTCTCGGCCCGCGCGGCACTCCCATGGTCGAGCTGGGCGGCGAGCGCGCCTGGCGCCAGCGTGTTCTTGGCGATGTGGTTTGCAGCTTTCAGTGGCTGGACCTGCGCGCCGCCGGCGACGAGACAGCAGACGGGGACCCTGAGCCCTGCATGGTGCTGTTTCCGGCCTTCCGACGCATGGAGACTGGCTCCTATGTCATTCCCCAGCGCAATGCCTACGCCTATGTGGATGCCAAGGGCAGCCCCACGCCGCAGTTCATCAAGACCGCAGCGCTGGCGGCCGAAACCATGGGCTTCACGATGACGGACCGCAGCAGCATCCGCCGCATGCTGGACATCATCTGCGAGGGCATGCCGGATCTGGTGGATATGCCACTGGAGCAGCCAAGCAGTCTGGAGGTCAAGCGCCACCGTATGGGCATCGAAGTCACGGCCCGGGCCTATGGCAAGGACCTGCATAGCGAGGTGCTGTGATGTTTGAAGTACGCGACATTCCAACCAGCGCTCGAGCAGCAGACTCCTCGAGCAACGCCGATCAAGAGCAGCCCGCCGAGCGCGCGGCAGCGGGCAATGACGAATTGACCAGGCAGCGTCATCGCACGCTGATGGAGCTGCTCAAGTACGAGAGCGAGCGACAGGGCGAGGAACGCCAGCAGATGCAGATCGATGAGGACTACCAGGATCATCTGCAGTGGAAGCCCGAAGATGCCCAGCAGGTGATGGAGCGCGGCCAGGCGCCGGTGGTCTTCAACGAAGGCAGGCAGACCATTGAATGGATCTGCGGTACCCAAAAGCGCATGCGTAAGGACTACAAGGTGCTGCCCCGCGAGCGCGACGACGAGGCCATGGCCGAGGTCAAGACCAAGCTGATCAAGTACACGGACGACGTGAATATGACCCAGTGGCACCGCAGCCGCGCCTTCCGCCAGGCCGTGACTGCAGGCCTGAGCTGGCTGGAGGAAGGAGCCAACCGCGACCCCGAGGCCGAGCTGATCTATTCGGGCTGGGAGGATTGGCGCAACGTCTACCGCGACAGTCATAGCCGTAACATCGACTACAACGTGGACGCGCGGTATCTGTTTCGCCGCCGTGTGGTGGATCTGGACTATGCGGCCGCATTGCTGCCCGATAGCCGCGACCATCTGCTATCCCAAGCCGGCCGTCACGACGATGTGGATCCGGACGGGATCTGGTACCTGGGTGAGCGTCTGACCAGCGCCAGCGAGACGGAATGGGGTACGGCCAGCAGCATCTACGGAGCGCGCGCAGCCTATATGTCCCGGGCTGGCTACTACGACAACAGCAGCCGCCGCTCGGTCGAACTGCTGGAAAGCTGGTACCGAATCCCTGAGCGGGTGCCGGTGTTCGCGGACGGTCCATTCGCTGGCAAGATGTTTAACCCGGCAGATCCGCGCCACGTCTTCGAACAGTCCCAGGGTCGCGCCCGCCTGTATGAGGCCGTGAAGTTCCGCATGCGCCTGATGCTCGGCACCAAGGACGCGCCCTGCCTGGATATGGCCAGCCCGTTCAAGCACAACCGCTTTCTGATGGTGCCCATCTGGGGCTATCGACGTGCGCGCGACGGTTTGGCCTATGGCGCTTGGCGCGGCATGCGCGACATTCAGGATGACCTGAACAAGCGCCGTTCCAAGGCCCTGTATGCACTGAGTGTGAACCGCATCATTGCGGAAAAGGGCGCAGTCGACGACTGGGACGACCTGCGCGATGAGGCTGCGCGGCCGGACGGCATCATCATCAAGAATCCAAACAAGGAACTGAAGTTCGACAACAACATGGGCGACTTCGAGGCCAATGTGGCCTTGGCTGCCCAGGATGCGCAGCTGATTCGCAATGCCGGCGGTGTGACCGATGAGAACCTGGGGCGCGACACCAATGCCAACAGCGGGCGCGCCATTCTCGCCAAGCAGGACCAGGGATCGCTGACCACCAGCGAGTTCTTCGACAACCTGCTGCTTGCTATCCGCCAGGCCGGCCAGCTGCGCCTGAGCCACATCGAGCAGTTCTACACCGAGGAAAAGGTGATCCGCATCGTGGGAGAGGGACAGCGCCCCATTGAATGGCTGACGATCAACCAGGTGGACCCTGCAACCGGCCAGATCCTCAACGACATCACGGCGCGCGAAGCGGATTTCATCGTGGATACGCAGGACTACCGCTCCTCCATGGCCCAGGCAGCTTTGGAGCAGATGTTCGGGCTGCTGGGTCAGATCGCCACTTATGCGCCCCAGGTGGTGCTGTCCGTGCTGGACTTGGTGGTGGAGTCAGCCGACATCCAGGGCAAGGAAGAGTGGGTGGCGCGCATTCGCAAGATCAACGGACAGCGCGACCCCAGCAAGCCGCCCACACCCGAAGAGATGAAGGCCGACCAGGATGCGCAGGCCAAGCAAGCCGAAGCCGAGCAGATGGCCAGCGAGACAGCGCGCTCCCAGCTTGCCAAGGTGCAGGCCGAAATCCAGCTGGCGGAGGCTCAGATCAAGAAACTGGGCGTGGATGACATGATGAAGAAGGTGCAGGCCATGGTGGCTGCGCTGGAAGCTGCCCAGCTCGTGACCGCCCAGCCCGGCCTCGCACCAGCAGCCGACGAAATCACTTCCTCGGCCGGCCTGGCTGATGACGGCATCAATCTCCCTGCGACCGCTGACGCCGCACCCATGGCGCAGCCCCAACCCCAACCACTGACCCAACCGGTACCCACCGAGTAAAGGAGCCACTATGTCCATGTTTAGCGAAGAAGACCTTGCCGGACTGAGCGAAGCAGAGCGCGATGCACTGCGCGACCTGTCCGAAGACGACCAGGATCTGCAGGCCCCTGCAGGTGAGTCTGGTGAAGCCGGCGCGGCTACTGCTGCCGCTGCTGATGAAGAGGACGACGAGAGCGCGGCGGCAGCAGCCGGCAAACCCGCAGAAGGTGCAGCCACTGCCGCTGATGGCACGGCTGCCGGCGCGGCCCCTGACGCAAGCGAAGCAGGCGCGGCTGACGATGATGCGGACGCTCCAGCCCCTGCAGCGATGCAGCCCGTATCTCCTGCTGACGCTGACGAGCAGCGCACGGCCCTGCGCGCCGAAAAAGCCACCGCTCTGCAGCAACTGCTGGATGGCGAGATTGACCAGGAGGCCTATCAGGAGGTCGAGTCCCGCGTGCAGGACAAGCTGGACGACCTGGCGCGCGCGGCAGCGGTGGACATGGCACGCACCCAGATGCAGCAGGACGCTATGTTCACCGAGTATCACCAGCACCTGGGCGCGGCGCAGAAGGAACTGAAGGCTGCCGGCATTGACCTGGACGGCGAGGCAGGCGCGCAGTTCGACCGCGCTGTCCGCCTATTTGCCCAAGATGCGGCAGATCGTGGCTTGACCGACACCCTGGGCAATATGGCCGCTTCCCGTGATGCTCTGGCTGAAGCCCAGGCACTGATGCTGCGCCGCTTTGGCAAGGCTTCAGCTCCCGCTGCTGCGGCTGCAGCTGCCGCGCCAGGTGCTGCACCCGCGGCCGCGCCAGCCGCACCAGCCACGCGCAAGCCGGCCGCTGCTGACCGATCGACATTACCGCCCACGCTTGCTGGTGTTCCCGCTGCAGCCGACGCTTCGGTGGGCAGCGAGTTCGCTCACCTGGATGGCCTGGAGGGCACGGCGCTGGAAAAAGCCCTGGCTCGCATGACAGCCGATCAACAAGAACGCTACCTGGGGGCCTGATGTCCGGACGCAGACTCATACGACAGATCAAGGCGGGCGAGAGCCTGTCTTTCGACGGCGGCCGCGTGGTGGTTACGCTGCGCCAACGCACGGGCCAACGCGCTGAGTTGAGCCTGCATCTGGAGGACGACGTGGTGGTGGACAAGCCCACGCATGCACGGGGTGACGAGCCTCGGGGCCACAAGCCCCTGCATGCGCGGCGCCACGCCCCCATGGGTACTTGATTTCCTGGAATTCAGGATTATTCTTTTTTCCTAGCTGCGGCGCCTTTGCTGGCGCCATCTTCATGCAGCAGATTGCCGCCGGGGGCAGTTACCCGGTTCAAGCGCAAGACGCGCTCAGTGCTCGCAAGGGCAGGAGTTGCGTTATGCGTACTTTGATCGGCGTCAACGACCCGCAAGCCGTCAAGAAGTGGGCCTCTCTGATGGCCGTTGCCATCAACAAGGAAAGCTATTGGTCCCGGAAGTTCGTGGGCAATGGCAAGGATTCGCGTCTGCCCATCCAGCGAATCGATGACCTTCAGCAAGGCGCCGGTGACGAAGTGACCGTTGACCTGCTTATGCCCATCAACCAGGAACCCATCATTGGCGATGAGACCCTGGAAGGCAAGGAAGCGCCGCTCAAGTACTACACCGACCGTCTGCGCATTGACCAGGTGCGCGGCGGCGCGGATCTGGGCTCGCGCATGACCAAAAAGCGCACCCTGCGCGACCTGCGCAGCGATGCCAAGCGTGCCGGCACTGACTGGTGGAAGCGTCTGCAAGACGAGCTGTATTTCATCTATCTGTCGGGCTCGCGCGGCCATGGCTCGGGCTTTGTCTGGTCTGCCAGCAATCCCTTCTTCCAGGTCAACCCCCTGACGGAACCCGACAGCCAGCACATCCTGTATGGCGGCGCGGCCACATCCAAGGCCTCGCTGACCGCTGCCGACACCTTCAAGCTGCGCCTGATCGACAAGGCCGTGGCCAAGGCCGAAACCATGGGCGGCGACGGTACCGACGAGCTGTCGATGATTCCCGTCTCCATCGAGGGCGGCAGTCACTACATCTGCCTGATGCACACCTACCAGGCCGACGCCATGCGCCAGGACGCGGGCACCGGTGGCTGGCTGGACATCCAAAAGGCAGCCGCGGCGGCTGAGGGTAACAAGAACCCGATCTTCCAGGGCACGCTGGGCATGTACAACGATGTGGTGCTGCACAAGCACCGCAACGTGATCCGCTTCAACGACTACGGCGCAGGCTCCAATGTGAACGCCGCCCGCGCGCTGCTCCTGGGTGCACAGGCCGCGCTGATCGCTTACGGCGACAACGAAACCGGCACGCGCTTCCGCTGGACCGAGGTTTCCAAGGACCACGAAAACAGCGTTGCCATCGGCACCCACGCAATCATGGGCGTGAAGAAGGCCACCTACAAGTCCAAGGACGGCAACGTCAAACGCGACTTTGGCGTGATGGCTCTGGACACCGCCAACACCGACCCCAATGCCTGATGAGCCCGCGGCCCGCGCCGTGGGCCGTGGCTTCACCAGCCCTTTCCCTCATCAGACATAGGAGCTTCAAATGCCCAAATATCAATCCGATGTTGCGACCGGCAAGAAGGCTGTGCCGCAACCCTTCGACGCCAGTGTGTTGACGGTGGCCGTGGACCTGACTCTGCCCAGCGTTGCTCTCGCAGCCAACGATCTGCTGGAGCTGCTGGACATTCCCCCCAACGTGCAATTGGTGGCGGTGGACGTGGTAGCGCCCCAGCTGGATAGCAACGCGGCCCCCACGCTGGCGTTTTCCCTGGGCGTGATCAATGCGGCCGGCACTGACCTGGCCACCGTCTACGACACCGGCCTCAAGCCCGGCGTGGGCGCGGCGGGCTCCACTGCCACAGCCAACTCGGCTGCGCTGGCATTCGCCAACCGCGACACCGTGCGCAAGCTGGGCCTGAAGGTGACCACAGCGGCCGCGACTTCTGCAACCGCCAGCAAGCAAGTGCTGGCACTGGTCCGCATGCGTTATTGAGCCGCGCAGCCCCAGGCAATGAGTGTGTAAAGGGGCTGCGCCGTGCGCGCGGCCCTTTCTTTATTGAACAGGCAAGGAGTGCCACATGACCGCCATCCACGCATACCGCCGCACAGCTCCCACGACCGTGGAGCTCTACGGCCAATCCATTCAGTTCAAGCCCAACGACAAGAAGGACGTGGTGGCCGAGGTGCTGCACGAAAAAGCCGCCGCGCGACTGCTGTCCATCACCGAGGCCTATCGCCTGTATGAGCCTGTCGAGCTGGCCGGCATTGTCGCCCAGCAACTGACCGCCAGTATTGGTGCAACCGCTCCCGTTGACGCTGAAGAGCTGCAGAAGGTGGTGGCCGACCAATCCAGCCAGATTGAAGCGCTGAAGCGCCAGGTACAGGAGCTGAACCAAGCAGCAGCTGCCGCTGCCTCTGCCGGTGAGTCCACCTCCGTCTCTGCCAATTCAGGCACTGGCGATGGTGCCAAGGCTGGCGAGGGCGCTGACAAGCCTATGGAGCAGGCCTCTAGCGAGGGCGAAAACGCCAGTACGGATGAGCGTGCCGGCGAGTCGCCCTATGTGTTCGCCAACGAAGCGGGCGAAACCATCGACATCAGCGAATGGACGGCGGCTCAGATCCGCACGTTTGCCGAGTCCAACGAAATCAGCTTGCCCAAGGGCAACAGCGTGAAGGTGGGCGAGCTGCGCGACCTGCTGGCGGATGCCCTGCGCGCTGGCTCCAAGGAGTAATCCATGCCCATTGCAGCCAAGGACGTGATTCAGCGCGGCGTGGTGACCACCCAGGACACCACCTCGATCCGCTGGCCAGTGGGCGAGTGGGTGCGCTACCTCAATGACGGTCAGCGTGAAATCATGCTGCACCGTCCTGATGCGTTCAACAAGAGCGCGGTGATCGATTGCGTGGCCGGTACTAAGCAGGCACTGCCGGCCGATGGTGCCAAGCTGATCGATGTGCAGCGCAATTCCACCGCTACCAGCAAGCGCGCCGTGCGTATCTGCAGCCGCGAGATTCTGGATGCGCAGATGCCCAACTGGCATAGCATCCCTGGCGCGGCCGAGATCGTGCATTTCATGTACGACCCGCGCGAGCCCAAGGCCTTTTGGGTGTATCCGCCGGCGACGATTGCGGCCAAGCTGGAGGTCAATTATTCGGCCACGCCCACGGATATTGCGGAGCCGGCGGCGGGGTCTGACTATACGGCGGTGGTGGGCGATATCTCGGTGGCGGACATCTACGCCAACTCGCTTCTGGATTACATGCTGTACCGCGTGTACCTCAAGGATGCCGACTATGCCGGCAATGGCGCACGCGCTCAGGCGCATTACGCAGCGTTTGCGACAGCGCTGGGCATCGACCTGAAGGCCACGCTGTCGGCAGCTCCCGTGTCGGTGGGTAATCCGAACTTCCGCCAGGGCAGCAGCGCCGCGACGGTGCCGGTGGGCCAATGATGCGCGATTGGGCGGACTTCTTCCCCGACGTGCTGCCCGCGGTGGAGCTCGGCACGCCTGAGCCGACCGTGGTGCACCAGCTGCGCCGCGCGGCCCAGGACTTCTGCCATCGCACGCGCGCCTGGCGCGTGACGCTGGAGCCGATCATCACGGTGGACGGTCAGTCTGAATACGCCATCCCGCTGCCCGAGCAGACCACTCTGGTGCGGGTGGAGGGTGCAGATCTGTTGGGGCATGGATCCCTGGTTCTGTGGCGTCAGGGCCAGGGCGACGGTCAATACCTGATGACACCGGATGCACGCAGGGTGGTGCTGCGCCGCCCTGTAGCGGCTGACCTGGGCTTGGTGTTGGATGTGACGCTCAAACCGGGCGATATGTCCTTGGGCATCGATGACGCGGTGTTCGATCAATACAGCGAAGTGATTGCTCTCGGTGCCGTGGCGCGCCTGCGCGGTGATCCCGTGCTACGCGGCGACTTCAATACGCGCTGCGAAACCATCAATGTCGAGGTGTGGCGTGGTCGGGCGGCGGTGCGGCCGCGCGTGCGCCCGTATTTCTGAGGGGTGGTGATGAAGGTAACGGTTTCTGGTTTCTCTGGCGCCGTGAATGCGCCACACCCCAAGCTGCTGCCGGAGACGGTGGGCACGGTTTCGTGGAACCAGAAACCGGGGCGCGGCGACTTCCGGCCCTGGCGCGATCCATTGGACGTAGCCACGGTTCCTGATGGGAGGCAGTCCATCTATCGCTTCGGGCGCGACGTGGCTGAGGATGGGCGCTACTGGTTTTCGTGGACGGGCATTGTCCATGCCGTGCGCGGCATGGTGGCCGATGACACGACGGAGCGGACGTATTACACCGGCGACGGCTTCCCCAAGTGGACGGACAACACGATTGCGCTGGCCGGCGGCAGCTATCCGGCGGCCTGGCGTAAGCTGGGGGTGCCCGCGCCCATTTCCGCGCCCACGGTGGCGGCTGCCGATGGCAGTAGCACGGAGACCGAGGTGCGCTACTACGTCTACACCTATGTGACGGACAAGGGCGAGGAGAGCGCGCCCGGGCCGGTGTCGGCCGCCGTGACGGTGCCCACGGACGCGACGGTCAATATCACGGCCATCCAGGCGCCGCCTGCGGGCGCCTTCACTATCAACCGGGTGCGTATCTACCGCACGCAGACCGGCACGACAGGGACGGCGGAATTCTTCTTTCTGCGCGAGATTGCCGCGGGCGTGGAGAGCACGACGGACGACGGGCGCACGCTGGGCGAGGTACTGGAGACAGTGGACTGGCTGGAGCCGCCCCAGGATCTGTCGTACCTGACAACCATGTGGAACGGGATGATGGCGGGCATCACTGGCAATGCGGTGCGCTATTGTGAGGCCTACAAGCCCTATGCCTGGCCCATGGCCTATGAGACATTGCCGCCGGACGCGAAGCCGTTGGCGCTGGCCACCTTCGGGCAGCGGCTGTTGGTGCTGACCACGGCCGACCCGGTCCTGGTGGCCGGGACTTCACCGGACAGCCTGGACGAGCAGCCGCTGGAGGTTGGGCAGGCCTGCCTGGCACCGCAGGCGGTGGTGAGCTTTGGTCATGGCGTGGCCTGGCCGGCGCCGGATGGACTGGCCTACTACGGCGCGGGCGGTGCCAAGCTGATCACGAACGGGCTGCTGACGCGCGATGACTGGCAGGCCATGAACCCGGCGGGCATGGTGGCGGGTTTATATGAAGGGCTGTTTCTGGGCTTTTATACCGATGCCGGTGGCGCGCGGCGCGGCTTTCTGGTGGACCCGATCAATCCCGCGGGCCTCTTCCATCTAGAAAAAGGCTATGACGCGCTGTACCTGGACCGGCTGCAGGATGCGCTGTATGTGCTGGACGGAACCAAGGTGCGCAAATGGGATGCGGGCGCGGCGCTGATGAGCGCGCGCTTTGTGTCTAAGGTGTTTGCGATGCCGGCGCCGGCCAGCTTTGGCTGGGGCAAGGTGGTGGCGGACGGCTACCCGGTGACGCTCAAGCTCAATGCCCTGGAGCTGAGTGCGCGCGAGGTGGCGGCGCATATCGCAACCTTTGGCCCGCGCTGTGTGGCGGTGAGTTCTGGTGTGCAGTTCACTCTTTCTGCGGCGGGGCCAGAGGCCTTCCGCCTGCCGCCAATTCCTGCGCGGGCCTGGCAGATTGATCTGTCGGGCCAGCAGGCGGTGCAGGGCGTGGCCCTGGCACAGGCCGTGGAGGAGCTGCGCTGATGACCACCCCCCCCCGCAAGGATTTACCCAACACGAGCGCGCCGAACTGGAACCAGCGCGTGACCGAAGAGCTGCGCGTGCTGATGGGGCGCGCCGGCAATGGTCGGGCCCTGACGGCCAGGGACCTGATTGATTCCGGGATTGCCAAGCCGGGCGCGGGCGGTGGCCTAGTGCCCGGTGTGCCGGGGGGAGGCGACACCGAGCCGGATCTGACACCGCCGCCGATGCCCACGGGCTTCACGGTGTCGGCAGGCCTGAGCACGGTGTTTGTGGAGCACGATGCCCCCGGATACACCCAGGGGCACGGGCACGACCGGACGGTGGTGTATGGCGTGCTGCAGACGGGCAGCACGGCGCCGACGTTCGACCAGGCCGTGGTGCTGTTCCAGTTCCAGGGCACCATCGGCGCTTATCCCGCGGCGCTGGGGACGCGCTACCGGCTGTGGATCAAATGGCAGTCCCAGGATGGCGTGCAGTCGGTATCGCCCGCCGGCGGCACTAACGGCCTGGATGTGCAGACGGGCAGGATTGGCAACAACGATCTGGGGCCGCTGATTGTGGAGGCTGGCAACCTGGCCAATGGCTCGGTGAGCACCACCAAGCTTGCGGCCCAGGCCGTGGACGCGACCAAGTTCGCGGCGGGCATCGAGCCCGTATCGGTGAGCACGTCGGACACACTGCCCACGGTCAAGAGCACCAGCACCATTGTCTGGCAGGGCAAGCTCTATCGGTGGGATGGTGGCAAGTACACGGCCGAGGTTGCTGTGGTGGACCTGTCGGGGCAGATTGACGCGGCCAACCTAGCCGACAATGCGGTGACGGTGAGCAAGATCGCAGCAGGAGCAGTGAGCGCCGGAAAACTTGCTTCTGATGCCGTAACCGCAGAGAAGATTGCAGCAGGAGCGGTTGACATTGCGAAGTTCGCGGCAGGTATTCAGCCTGTGACAGTGTCAACGTCCCCCACACTGCCGACTGTGAAGTCGACTGAAGCGCTCACATGGCAGGGCAAGCTTTACCGATGGGACGGCACAAAGTACACCACAGATGTGTCGGTTGTAGACTTGGCGGGCCAGATCGCGGCGACACAGATTGCCGACGGTTCTATCACTACCCCGAAGCTGGCCGCAAACTCTGTGGTGGCAGGCAAGATCGCAGCCAACGCCGTAACTTCAGACACCGTTGCTGCCAACGCAATCACGTCGGCCAAGATCGCTGCGGGTGCAGTCAGCGCCGAGCAGGTCGCAGCCAAGGCCATTACCGTAGAGAAACTGTCGGTTGCGCTGTCGGACAACCTGATTGCCAACAATACCTTTGCGAATGACGTAATTGCTAACAACGTACCGCCCTCTGGCTGGTCTCGTATCTTCAACACCGGGAATGACGTAATTCGAGTAGCGGAGCCTACTGGCGCTAGCATTCCGGCCCCTCGTTCGATTATCTTCGCCCGAGATGCGGGTTCCACTGGCGAACTCTCGATCAACGCGACTTCCGTGAACTTCAGCGAGACAGCCGCTGCAGGTACTGGAGGCGTACTTGTAGAGCCTGGGGATGAGTTCCTCATGGAGTGGTGGGTACAGCAGTCAACTGTTCAAGCCTGCCAGATCAGCTTTATCACTGCTACACCTGATGGAGGTATTTCTGTCTCGGACGTGGCCCTGACACCCATCAGCAATGTTGATGTTTACGGAACGACTTGCAACTCCACGATAGGTGTTTACAACTGGGGCAAGTCTCAAGTTGTGGCGAAGTACATCGGGGCGACTCCAAAGCGAATCTACTTCCGTTTCTCTCACGCTATTCTGGAGACGGGCCCTGCAGCCTGGATGCAGATCGCCATCCCATATATCCGTCGTCGAAACGCGGCCAAACTGATTGTCGATGGGGCTATCACGGCACGCCAGATCGCCGCTAACTCCATTACGGCAGGTCAGATCGTAGCTGGAACGATCACCGCTACGGAACTCGCTACTGGAGCCGTTACTGCAGCCAAGATCGCAGCCGGCGCTATCACGGCAAACGAACTCGCAGCCGGGTCAGTCACAGCCACTCAACTTGCCGCCAACTCCGTGGTGGCCGGTAAGGTTGCAGCAAACGCTGTAACGGCCAACGAGATCGCGGCCAACGCGATCACAACAGCGAAGATCGCTGCTGGAGCTGTGAACGCTGGACAGATCGCAGCTAAGGCCATCACGGTAGAGAAGCTGGCGGTTGCTCTGTCGGATAACCTTATCGAGAACAACGCTTTCGCAAATGACGCGATTGCTAACAACGTAGCACCCTCTGGCTGGTCGCGCCTTACGACATTCGGCGCAGACGTAATTCGGGTCGCCGAACCTTCAGGTGCAGGAATTCCAGCGACCCGGACTATCATCTTTTCTCGTACTACAGGCTCTTCTGGAGAGCTGTCTATCTGCCCAGGAACGGTAAACTTCAGCCTAGCTGATGTCGCTAGTACTGGCGGCACACTTGCTCAGCCTGGGGACGAGTTTTTGGTCGAGTGGTGGGTACAGCAGACTGACATTCAAGCAAGTCAGATCAGCTTCATCACTATCGCACCTTCGGGCGAACTTTCTACAACTGACGTAGCTCTGGAGGCCGTCAGCAACATTGCGATCTACGGGACTACATGTAACTCTACTGTAGACATTAATGCTTGGGGCAAGTCTCAAGTCGCTGTGAAGTACACGGGTACGACACCTAAGCGCCTGTACTTCCGATTCGCGCACGCTTCCGGCACTGCGCCATGGGTACAGATCGCTCTTCCGTACATCCGTCGACGCAACGCGGCCAAGCTGATTGTCGATGGGGCTATCACTGCAGGCAAGATCGCAGTCGGTGCTATCGCAGTAGGCACTGCTGCAATTCAGGACGGCGCTATCGTCAACGCGATGATCGGGAACTTGTCCGCGGACAAGATTACCGCCGGTACTCTGGATGCGGCGCGGATCGCGGCCGGCACGATCACCTCTACGCATCTGGCCGCAAACTCTGTCATTGCAGGCAAGATCGCGGCCAACGCAGTTACGGCGGGCACTATTGCCGCCAATGCTGTGACCGCCGCCCAGATCGCGGCTGGAGCTATCACTGTCGACAAGCTCGCGGCAGGATCTGTGACTGCGGAGAAGCTGACTGTTGGTACCGGCGGCAACCTATGCCCTGACTCGGCGTTTACGCCAGGTCTTGCGTTTTGGGGTTTCTGGTCACCTCACTCGCAGTATCAGAGCTGCTTGCGAAGCGTCAACCTGAACGCCGACTATTCCGTACCCGGGAGCCCTACATATTTCATGCAGGATGTTACGCAGTACGGCGCCGGGGGCTCTATCGACACCTACTTCAAGAGTGTCTACAGCAGCCCTGTATCGGTGGTTCCTGGTGAGCGCTATGAACTCAGTATTTACGGTGCATGGCACCGCTGCAATGGTCGTGTTCATGCGGAGTTCCGCAATGCTAGCGGTGGAGCGTTTGGCTTGACCAAGCTCGGTAATGACATCGTCAATTCTCCAGGCGGCGGGCAGGTCCTAAGCAATTACGTTCGTGCTGGTGGATTTGTCACGGTTCCGGCTGGTGCAGTGTCGATGGTGATCTTGATGCAGCAAGGGCCACTACTTGCGAATCAGACGGATAAGTCCTGCTACATGTTCTTGACCCGACCGTTCATCGGACTGGCCAACCCCAACCAGACCGAACTGTCACCTTGGACGCCTAGCTCCAATACCAACATCTTGCCTGACGGCATCACTACGCCGAGCATTGCCGCTCTCGCGGGCCGATTTGGTGAGATTGACATTCGACCCCAGCCTGGTTCGTCTGGCGTGATTCGGGTGTGGGATGAGAACAATGTTTTGCGTGTTGAACTGGGGATTCTCTAATGCCACAAGGTCTGCGAATTCGTAATGCAGCCGGGACCGTAGTTTTCGATACGTCGGTTCGACTTGGGCGCCTATTAGGAACCATCATTATTCCGGCGGGAACTTCATTATCTGGGTCGGCCAATGTACCCGGATTAACGGAGGGGATACCTTTCATTGTGCCCGTGTTCAATGCAGGCTACTTGGACATGGACATGGACATTTACAGCGTTGGCGTCGAATGCATGCCTGTCTTCAGTTTCTCAGGGGAAACTGCTTTTTGGAGTAGGTCTGTATTTAGCGAATGGTATAGGAACGCTGGATTTGCTCAGATAGAAGTGCTTGTGGGGGTGCGCTGATGGCTGCAGGTCTTAGGGTTAAAAATGACTACGGGACATTTCAGATAAATGACACGTTCCCCAATTTTGTCCTGCACTCGAAGCAGACTGTCACCCCTGCCCAGACGTCTGATCAAAACATTGGCTTGTCAGAGTTGTCGGTTCCGGCCGGGGCCATCACAGCTATCCGCTCCACTACACCTACCTGCCATTTGAGGGCCAGCGGAACCAAGTTGCAACTTGTTCAGCGACCAAACCTTTCCGGCCTGGGGCCAGTTGAGGTGTATATCTTCCATCGCCAACCGAACGCGCCAATTTCCGGAGCTGGACTTAGGATTAGAAACGCTCAGGGGATTATTGCCTTCGACTCAAACTACGGGCCTTTGAAGATTATTGATGTCATCAATGGGGAGGGTACTTTTGCACTGCCTTCTTCAAATGTCGCGTTAATTCCTGTATATCAAGCCAAGGACACGGTAGATGCTTGGTTTGGTGCTCAACCTAATGTATATAGAGGCATTGGCTCTCAATACGCGTATACGAAATTTAATGGGGCACAAGTCGAAATCGGAAGAACTTCCTTGTGGGCATATTATAAAAGTGAAAGTGCAAATCCAAACTTCCCGTCAATGAACGGTCAATACAACAACAGCCAATACCTTGTTGTAGACACCGTCGGATTATGAGCGCGAGCGGGAAATTCAGCTGATGTGCTTTTCAAATTTGTACGAATGATTTTTTAAAGGAGGCCGATATGACGGTTCTGAAAGCTATCAACACCAACAACGGCATGGCCGGCGCCCACCGGGTGGTCAAGGCTGAAATCCAGGACCAGGGACTGCAGCTGCAGGTGCATATGTACCTGACAGCCGAGGACGCGGCGAACAATCAAAACCTGCGCTGGCAGGAGTACCCGGTGCTGCCGCTTGCCGCGCTGGATGTGCAGGACCCCTGGGGCTCGCTCGAGCGCGGCCTGGTGGCACAGGTGGGTGGTCTTCTGGAAGGCGGTACCTTTGTGGCGGATGTGGCGGCCGATGACATCGGTACTGCCAAGGCCGTGAAGTGGGCAGAAATCAAGGCCATCCGCGACCAGCTGGAATGCGGCGGATTCGACCTGGCCGGTGTGGGCCGCTTCGATAGCGATGCAGAGAGCCGCGCGCGCATCGTGGGCGCATCGATGGCAGCCAAGATCGCGCGTGATGCTGGCCAGCCCTATGCGATCAACTGGACCCTGGCGGACAACACCACAGTGGAGCTCGATGCCGACGCGGTGATCAACGTGGGCTTTGCCCTGCTGGCCCATGTGGACAGCATTCACCAGCGAAGCCGCGCACTCTATGCAGAGATTCAGGCTGCAGAGGATGCCCAGGCCGTGGCATCCATCAGCTGGTCCGGACCCGCGCCCGCGCCTGAACCAACACCAGAGCAAGACGAGCCCGTCGAAGCCTGAGCAACCCATTACCAAATAGAGGAGCCACCATGACCGTAGACGCCATCAACCCCCGCCTGAATGAAGTCCTGCAGAGCAACGTCGGCAACAAGCTGACTGCCGAGCTGTCGGCAGGCATCGTGGGCACGATTCAGCAGCTGATGAACAGCATCGCCCAGGAAGCTTATGCAGCTGGCCAGGCCTCCGAGCGCGAAAAGGCAGCAGCGGCCGCGGCTGTGTCTGCAGAGCCAACTGATGCCGCCGGCGTGACGGACGTGGAGGCGAAGCCCGTCTCCTGATACCCCCTTGAATTTGGGGCCGGGCCGTCGTTTCATGTGCCCTGCCGGATTTGCTGGCGCTGGAGAACCCATGCGTGGATTGCTTGCTGTGGCCCTGGCCAAACGTATCGGACAGCCCTTGACCATCGAGGTGGCGCGCGAGGTGGTGGCCGAGTGTCTGCCGGACCTAGCCGTGGGCGCGGTGGCCGTGGAGCGGCGCGGCGATCTGGTGTTCCAGGCCGAGCAGTTGGGGCCGGACCCCGCAGCCGGCGAGCTGGCCGCCCAGCGCCTGCGCTTCCTCGAGGAAACCTTGCCGCCTGGCGTGACGGCCCACGTGCAGTGGGATGAGCTGCGCCAGATTGAGCGCACCGGCCAGCTGCTGATTCTGACCGTGCGCCGTGACGGGCTGCTGCTGGGCAGCGTGTGGCTGAACCTGTATCAGGACCTGAATACTGGGGAGCCAGTGGCCTGTGACGACATGCTGTTTATGGAGCAGGGCGCGCGCGGCGGCATGGTGGTGGTGCACCTGTGGCGCTATGCCGAGCGGGTGCTGGCGCAGCTGGGCCGCGTGCAGATGAGCTGCCATTCGCGCGAGGCCAACAATGCCGGCCGCCTGGCGCGGTTTGTGGGTGGACAGATAACCCACACGGGTTTCTCGAAACGGATTGGCTGTGGCCAGGAGCGGGCGCAGCGCGCCGGAAAGGACTGAGCGATGGGGAAAAGCACCAAGGTTGATAACTCCGGGGCCAACGCGGCCGCCCTGATGCAGGCGCAGCTGTCCAGGGAGCAACTGGACTGGGCCAAGCAGATCTACGGCGAGACGGCCGATGAACGCGCAACGGCCACGGCGATTGCCGACCAGGTGTCGCGCTCGCAGCTGGAAGCCCAGAACCTGCAGAACAAGGTGGCCCAGGCGGGCTATGAGGACTACACCAGCACCTTCCGCCCGCTGGAGCAGAAGCTGGTGGCCGATGCCCAGGCCTATGACACCCCGGAGCGCCGCGCCGCTGAGGCTGCAGCCGCAAGCGCCGATGTGGAAACCAGTATCGCTGCCCAGCGCGACGCCACGATGCGCGCCATGGAGCGTTCGGGGGTGAACCCCGCCAGCGGCAAGGTGATGGCCATGGCTGGGTCCTTGGACATTGGCGCAGCCAAAGCCAAGGCCGGCGCGGCAAATGCAGCCATGAAGACTGTGGAGCAGCAGGGCTATGCCCGGCGCATGGACGCGGCCAACCTGGGGCGCAATATTGCCAGTGCACAGGGCACCAATGCCTCTATCGCCTCGCAGCTGGGCGCGGGTGCGGTGGGCAGTGCCAATGCCGCACTGGGGTCTGCTGCCAGTGGGCAGGGGATTCTGAATTCAGGCTACGCAGGCGCCCAGGCCGGGCTGGCCGGGGCCGCGAATACGTACAACCAGATCAGTCAGACGCAGATTGCGTCAGGCTCTGCCAATAACGGACTTTGGGGCGCGCTGGGGAGCGCAGCCGGCATGATGGGGGCAGCGTATTTGGGGAGGCCGGTGGGCAACAACACACCAACCCAAATTACCTCAGATCGAGAACAGAAGCGCGATATACAGGCTGCTTCCACAAAAGGCGCGCTGAGTGCTGTAAAGGATACGCCAGTTGCGCTGTGGCGCTACAAAGAGAACTCTGCGGCTGCGGATGGTGGGGCGGTTCACGTGGGGCCAATGGCGCAAGATCTTCAGCGGAATGCCGGAAATGCTGTTGCGCCAGAAGGAAAAAAAATTGACCTCATCAGCGCAAACGGGCTCTTAATGGGGGCCGTTCAAGAACTGTCAAAGCAAGTTGACAGCATCGCCTCTAGAGTTGGGAGGCGGCCATGGCACCGGTAAATCTGGGCAGTATCGGGGAGGCAAGCAGTTTGTTGCAGCGCTTGCTCATGAATCAGGAAGCTTGAATTAAGCTGAGGTATCGCTTTTCCGGCCTTACAGAGTCATTCGTCATGCATTGACCAGTTGGAGCATATTCAAACACGCGGCCGTTCCGGATATAGAAAAGATTGTTGCATGTAACGTTGTTGTCCACGCAGTTGGCACTAAAGGCAGTGCCACCGCAGTACGTACCCTTGAGAGCATTTATATAGTTCCTGATTTCGACTCCTGATGAGGTTGTACGAGTTGTCATCTGCATCGTCGAAAAAAGTGAATGCGTGTCCAGTGCTTCCACTGGCATTCCCTTCCAGCTATCTAAGTCGGCTTGGCGAACAGTCGCAATCTCTTGGGTCGCGCATCCGACAAGCGTCATGGCGGCAATGCTCATCACGATTTGAAAAGCTCTCATCTCTATCATTCCTCCTATGTGAAGGAATGTAGCAGAGGGCTAGTCCTTGCTCTTCAGTAGCTGGGTTGCGGCGAGGATCTGTGTGGATTCGAGCTGCGCTTTTTCCATCACCATTTGGCGGTAGGTTTTCCCGTGAACGAGGGCGTAGATGCAATCCCGCAATACGCTGGCCGTATCTTGGCCGCGCTGAGCGCAGTGCTGAAGCCACAGTTCATGGGTGGCTTCATCGATCTTAGTCTTGGCGTCGCAGGTCAGCTTGCCCAGAGGGCCTGCGATGCCTCGGGCAAACATGGGCATATCGTCTGTGTCGGGTGGCTGTTCCATTCCTCTTTCTCTCCTTTGTGAAGGAATGTATCAGAGGTGCAGCCGAGTCCATCCAGTCTGTCAGTAGCCTTCAATCAAAGGCATTTCCGTCCCATCGACCGCAATCATCACGCCCGTGGTGTTGTGGTCGATTTCAATTGGGACGCCCCACATTTCATCGGGCTTGGCAAAGGCGTTGACGATGTTGAACTGCCGCAGTTCTTCCGGCGTCATCTTGATCAGCTTGGGATAGGCGTTGTTGTGGGCCTTCCAGTGCCGGAGGAACGTGTGGCAAACGCGCTTGTGGACGGTGTGGATGGGGGATTCATCGGTCATGGCGTGATTGTTGCCGATTCATCGAGCCGCAGGATTTGAATGCCGGAGGCTCAGAAAGGGGCAGGGGAGCGCGTCACGCTTGCCGGGCCAGGCCCAAAGAACACAAGACCACCCTCGATGGTGACCACAAGCACCCATCCGGGGTGAACTGCTTCTGTGATGTAGTCGCTGGCGCGGCCAGGCAGGATGCGCGCAGTGGGATATCCGTATCGGCTCGGTGTGTGTAGTAGGGTCGGGTGCCAGTCGTCACAGGTCATCATCATTCAGGCTTGCGCACTACACCCAGCATTGTGTTTTGGTGCGTGCGCTTCCAGTATTCGTCCAACGTGTCGGCCACTTCGATGACTCTTAGCGTTCCTTCAACCGGGGTCGCGTCTGGGTGTTCCTTCTTGATCCTTTCCTCGGAGCAGAGGTAGCTAGTCGTGCGCCACTTGCCGAGATGGTCTTGATAGCGCCAGTTGTAATGATGCTCGATGTGCATAAGGCCTCCTGCGAATACTGTTTATTTATACAGTAAATTTACAAGCAGGGTTGATCGGAGTCAAATTGAAGCTCGGCTAAAGGAGGTCCCCCATGACCGATTCTGAAGATGACTTCGATGATGAAGACGATGTTGGGGAGTTTGGTGATGTGGAGCGGGAGCTATACAGCTCTCTGATACCGCAGCCCAAGTCCACTGTGGCAGTGCTGAATGTTCTGGCTACCCAGGTTGGCCTCATCGGCCAAGGCGAGTGGGTCACCGAGGAGATGCGCACGTTTGCCGGGTCGATCATCGAGCGCTGCGCCCGAAACGCTTACCAATCCATAGAGCATGCTGCACCACCGAACGAGTACATGGAGCGTGTGATGCTCCCTGAGCCTATAGAGGAAATCAGGAAGGAAGACAGCTACACCATCTCAAGATCCAAGATCGCGTTGCTGAATGGGCTTGCAGCGGATGCTGGACTCATTGAGCAAGGGGCTTGGGTTTCTGAAGAACAGCGCCGCTTTGCGGGTGCGGTCATCAAGATGTGTGCCTGGCATGCAAGGTATGCCCTGTTGATTGATGAATCCCCAAGCGATTACGTCAAGCGCTGCATGAAGCTGGAGTCTCTGGATGAGGCGCGGCAGGTCATGGCCGAGTATTGGCGCGAGCTTGACGAGGAGCTTCAGTATGCTGGAGGCGGTGACATCAACGATGGCGACTGATGTGCAACCGCTTTAACACCCCCTCAGAGATAGAGATAGAGCGTCACTTTCGCATTGGCCGGGAATCTCCGGGCTGGTGGAAGGATGAGCGCCTGGACATATTCCCCCGAGCGTCAGGGCCGTTCCTGCGCCGCGCGGTCGATGACCCGGGTTACAGCATCGAGGGGGTGACGGGCCAGTGGGGGCTGATCCCCTGGTTCGCAAAAGAGCGGGTGCTGAAGTACAGCACCAACAATGCGCGATCCGAAGAGCTGGCCAGCAAAGCCAGCTACAAGACGCCCTGGGCGCGCGGCCAGCGCTGCATCATTCCTGCCTGGAGCTTTGACGAGCCGAACTGGGAGACAGGGAAAAACGTGTGGTGGAGGTTTCGCCGGGCCGATGGCGCGCCTTGGGCGCTGGCCGGGCTGTGGAATCGCTGGAAGGATCCAGCGTCCGGAGAGCTGGTGGACAGCTACACCATGCTGACCATCAATGCCGACTCACATCCCCTGATGAGCCGCATGCACAAGCCAGACCCCAGGCTGCCGGCCGACCAGCAGGACAAACGCAGTGTGATACCGATCGAGATGCAGGATGTGGATCAGTGGCTAGCGGGGACTCAGAAGGAAGCGTCTGAACTGTTGTGTCTGGCACCGGTTGGCGTGTTCGATGCCGCACCGGCCTAGTTCCAGGCGCCTGCTATCGGCCAGAAGCAGCCCTTAGAGGTTTACTCACAGGTGACGGCTTCAGGTGACGGACACTCAAGGTTTCGAAGGCCAGAGGCGAACCGAACCACTTGAAAGCTGTCGGTTGCCTTAGTAGTGAAAACACACACAAACTGAGTAAGGGCTCTGTTGGCAGCCAATATTGCACGAATATCCGAGTGCGACAGCCGACCTCCTATGCGATCTGCGGGAGTAAGCGCACGAAAATCAGGGCAATTCACAACCAAGCCACACGCACTTGCACTGTCACATGAGCGCACTTGCATTCACTTGGTTCCGATTAGAGGTCGCTCTAACAAGGGCTACTTGATGGCCCAAACCTCGTCATAAGCGAGCGCTGCCAAGTCGCCAGTTCGACGCTCTATCTCTGCTGTTCCCCAAGTCGTTGCAGCCTCGATCTGAGGCTCCAAGATGTAGCCATGACTTTTGAGCGAAGCTTTCTTGGCCGCGAAGCTATTGGCCGCAAGAACCTCTGCGTTGTACTTCACGGGCACACCCAAAAGATTACCGATGCTGTGCAATGACGGGGCACCGGTGTTCTGTGAAAGAAGGTGTTCGAGCGACTGCCCCCCGCGGTCAACATCGACTGCTGGGTTTCGGTGCTTGTAGATCTTCCACAAGGTGTAGCCGATGATCTCCTTGTGCCTTGGCGTCAAGTAATTGAGTGCCTTAAACCGTGTGATGAACGTATCCCGAGCAGGCACCTTGCCTTTAATTTTCTTTTTGAACTCGTTGATGCATAGACCGCGAGCATTTGCGTCAGTAGCAGATGCCAGAGCTCGTGCATGAGAAGCGTACATTTTGCTCACACCGCCAGATGACGGCAGATTGCTGATCGTCGTATACAGGTAGTGATAGCGCTCCACGAGCCAGAAAATCTCTCGCACCTGGCCATCTTTAAGTTTCTTGGAACTGAACAGACGTAGCACCGTCAAGAGGAATGGATTTGCGATCTGGATATTCAGAACATCCGAGATGCACCGAAGCGAGTCTTCAATATCCCGGTTTCCCTTGTTCCAAAAGGAGAGCCTTTCGGGTTCAATAATTCCACGGTAAAGATCACTATCGGTCCTGAGCTCATCTAAGAATGCGCGCACGTTGGTGGCAGACACTTCACTCTTGATGGCTTTAAAAAGCTCCCTCTCTGTCGTGAAGGAGTGCTTTGAAAGCCAGTGGTGATGAAGGAATGTGGCCATTTGAATCGGCCTGCTGGCCTGCTCCAAAGTGCTCTGAATTTCCGTCCAATGGTCTTTGGGCCTGTCAATGGCCTTACCCTTTGAAGGAAGCAGCCGCAGCAGATGATTCTTCGCAAGATCTGCGGCAGTG
Organism: Comamonas sp. Tr-654; assembly: GCF_011752915.1. NCBI lineage: Bacteria > Pseudomonadati > Pseudomonadota > Betaproteobacteria > Burkholderiales > Comamonadaceae > Comamonas > Comamonas sp. Tr-654. The sequence goes on along the minus strand of NZ_VWWQ01000005.1, from coordinate 434,530 downwards.
AGGTCCTTGCCCCGAGTGTTGAGCGTCTCAAAAATCAGATACGCGTCGTCTTGGTTGTCCAGGGTGATCGAAATCACCTTGAGACCTAGGATCTTATCCCGTACACGTTCCAACCACTTTTTGCTAGCAGTCTTTGCTTTTGAAGGATCAACCTTAGAGGCGGCCTCCTTTACGCCCTGATCGATGAGGGAATGGATGAGTTTGTAGGCAGCACTGATCGCTTCCTCTTCTTCACCCACGTCAATCTCTGTCTCCTCCTTTTCAAGGCTCTGGATCTTCGCTTGTAGGTAGGGATATGAGGTCTCGGTTTTAAGAACGAACTGTGCTTGATCGTTTAGGTCCCGCGTTTCAATCAAACGGTGCACCCCTTTGGCAGGTGCAGCAAAACCCAAATCGCTGAACTTATCCCGAATAGCACACAGAGCAATCGTGATAGTGGTAATGCGCTGCTGGCCATCCACAAGACCAAAGGAGGAGCTTGAGATGTTGTAGGAGACAAACGACCCGATGAAGTAGTCCTTTTTTAGGTCCGATGTGCTATCAACCCAAAATTCTTCAACGTTGTCCTCATCCCAAGAAAATGGACGCTGAAAACGTGGAATTAGATACGTTCCAGTCTCTAAGACTTGACGTATATCTTTTTCGATACACTGAATTTTCATCTCTTGCTCTACGAAATTAGGCTAGGGCACTCCATTTTGAGGACCCCATTCCAAACACATTTTCAGGACACGCCCGATACTTTACTACTTTCATAACTAATTGTAGTACTTCGTTCCTCCTACTTGTCGTCTCTGACGTTTGGACATATCACCTTATTAATAGCCAGCTTTGGAGAGTCATCGTGGAACGTCAGCAAGTAGCCGGCTTCATGGAGTACGTCGCAAAACGCCTATGTTGCCTTTCGCCACGTAAAGGGCGTAGCTTCATATGGATCGAAAGACAGCAATGGGTCGTTTACGGACTTGGGCTTTGTCGAAGCTCGCGTGAGGCCTTACGCCAATCCCATGGCGCGATTGGCTCGGCATCTTGCCAAAGTCCAACTTTTCGAGCCTTGGCCTCTTGCTCCGCAAACTCATATTGCCCGCGCTCCAGCGGCGATTGTTCGCGGGCATATGCGCGATACCACCAGGCCATGCCTTGCGTGACCATGGCCAAGCCTGCATCGAGTGTGCGCGGCCCGGTAGGCGCTGATGCGGGTGCAACCCAGACAGAGCACACCTGTCGCTTGTACCGGTCTGTCTTGGTGCAGCGCAGCTCAGCCTCTTTCTGAAATGTCAGCTCGGCCAGTGCCTGCCGGGCACGCTCCCCGAATGGCTGCTTGCGCTCAGGGGCATCGATGCCCTGCAGCCTCACCTTGACTTGCTCGTATTGTCCTGGCTCGCCGCATCGAGCTGTCAGGGTGTCGCCGTCTGAAATGCCAACGACAAGGCAGAGGAGGGTGGCTGAGAGCATGGGCTGAGTGTAGCCATCAGTGCTATTTAGGCCTGAACCACAAAGATGCAAACTTTTTTTGACTGCTCGGAATAGCCATTTCTCGGGCATCTGTATGCCGAGGAGGCAAAAAAATAGCCTGCAAGATGGATCATCATGCAGGCTCTCTTTTTGCTAAAAAACCGGAACACATGCCGGAACAGTTCCCGGAACGTCTTCAAAAGTTATAGCATTACATAAGTGGTGCCCGGGGCCGGAATCGAACCGGCACGCCTTGCGGCGGGGGATTTTGAGTCCCCTGCGTCTACCAATTTCACCACCCGGGCTTCGCTTAGCGCAGACGCGAATTATGGCACAGTATTGGACATGAAAACTTATTCGACCATCGAACATGCTATCGGTCACACGCCGCTGGTGGCATTGCAACGTATCGGCGCGGATGCCAACCGAGAACGTGCAAACGTAGTGCTGGGCAAGCTCGAAGGAAACAACCCGGCTGGCTCCGTCAAGGACCGGCCTGCACTGTCCATGATCCAGCGTGCTGAAGAGCGCGGCGAAATCAAGCCGGGCGATGCACTGATTGAGGCAACGTCGGGCAACACCGGCATTGCCTTGGCCATGGCTGCTGCCATCAAGGGCTATCACATGATTCTGATCATGCCCGAGGATCTGTCCATTGAACGCGCCCAGACCATGAAGGCCTACGGTGCCGAACTGATTCTGACGCCCAAGAGCGGCGGCATGGAATATGCGCGCGATCTGGCCGACCAGATGGTGGCGCAGGGCAAGGGCGTGTTGCTGGACCAGTTTGCCAACCCCGACAACCCGCGGGCCCACTACGAAACCACAGGCCCAGAACTGTGGGAGCAGACCGGTGGCGAGATCACCCACTTTGTGAGTGCCATGGGTACCACCGGAACCATTACTGGCGTGGCCAAGTTCCTCAAGGAAAAGAACCCGAACATCAAGATCATCGGCGCTCAGCCTTCCGAGGGCTCACGCATTCCTGGCATCCGCAAGTGGCCCGAGGAATATCTGCCCAAGATCTATGACGCTTCGCTGGTCGACGAGCTGGTCTATGTGTCCCAGGACGATGCCGAAGACATGGCCCGCCGCATGGCGCGTGAAGAGGGTATCTTCGCGGGCATCTCGGCCGCCGGTGCATTATGGGTGGCCCAGGAGATTGCCAAGCGCGAGCAGAACGCCACCATCGTGTTTGTGGTCTGCGACCGCGGTGATCGTTACCTCTCCACGGGCGTGTTTCCGGCATGAGCCATGTCTTTTGCGTGATAGCGCAAAATTGAATCAAAGCTCCAAATGACAGGCAGCGCTTATCTATCAAGCGCTGACTGCTATCAATATCAAGAATAGGACTTACGCAAACAAGAATGCAACAGCGGCCCGCCTTCTGAGACAGCCGCCTCGCCTGAACCCGTTTTGCGTAAGTCGTGAAGAATACGGAGAGCCTCATGGCTTATGAAGTCCGCTTTTGTTCCAATTGCGCGACCGAGCTGCAATGGATTGTGGCCAGCGAGGACAGTGGCGAGGTGCAGCGTCTGCGCTGCCCTAATTGCGGGTTCACGCATTGGGGCAATCCCACGCCGGTACTAGCGGCCGTAGTGGAAGGTGACGATGGTCGCGTGCTGCTGGCGCGAAATGCGCTGTGGCAGCACGGCGTTTTCGGCCTGATCACAGGCTTTATGGAGGCCGGTGAATCGCCCGAAGCCGGAATCTGTCGCGAGGTGCTCGAGGAAACAGGGCTGCGCGTGAAAGCGCTGCGTCTGCTGTGCTGCTCGGAGTTTTTGCGCATGAATCAGGTGCTGATTGCCTACCATGTGCGCGTGGAGGGTAGGCCCGAAGACGTGAGGCTTTCTCCGGAGTTGCTGGAGTATCGTTGGCAGACGGCCGAGGAGTCGTTGTGCTGGCCTGCGGGCACGGGCTATGCGCTGGCAGAGTGGATCAAGCAAAAAGGCTTTGAGCCGCGCTTCGGTGCTTTCCGTCCCGGTCAGAACCCCGAGCCTGATCCCGCCAAATGGCCTGTGCGACGCTGGGCTGAGGACCCGCGCTTTACGGTGGCCCCGGCTTTGGTTTGAGCAAAGACCGCGCTGGCACTGCCAGCGCCCGGTTTTTCTACAATCGGCGCTGACGAGGAATTCACCCCATGCACGTAGACCAAGAAGTTGACACCCGCGGCCTGAACTGTCCGCTGCCCATTCTCAAGGCCAAGAAAGCGCTGGCCGCCATGCAAAGCGGTCAGTTGCTCAAGGTCGTGGCCACGGATACCGGCTCCATCCGGGACTTCCAGGCCTTTGCCAAGCAGACCGGCAATGAACTGGTGGAGCAGCAGACGGTGGGTGATGAATTCATCCATATCCTGCGCCGACGTTGAAGACCGGTGCTTGACGTGAAAAAGGCCTGCATTTGCAGGCCTTTTTCATCAGGGGCTTGGAGGGCCGGGCTTAGAGGCTCAAGTTCTTGAGGTACTCGCGAAAGCTGTCGCCCACATCGGGGTGCTGAAGCGCCAGTTCCACCGTGGCCTGCAGAAAGCCTTCCTTGCTGCCGCAGTCATAGCGTTTGCCTGCGTACTGGAAAGCGTAGACGGCCTCGTGCTGCATCAGGCGCTCTATGGCATCGGTCAGCTGTATCTCTCCGCCCACGCCCTGGGGCTGGTTGCGGATCTGGTCGAAGATGGCCGGAGTCAGCACATAGCGGCCGGCCACGCCCATGCGCGACGGGGCTTTTTCGGGAGCAGGCTTTTCCACGATCTCGTCGATACGCATCAGCGGTCCACCCGCAGGCTCGCCTTTGACGATCCCGTAGCGCTTGGTGTGCTCCAGCGGCACTTCCTGCACGGCCAGCAGCGAGCGGCCCTGCTTCTGGAAGGCAGCCGTCATCTGCGCCATCACGCCGGGGCCGCCATTCTCTCCGGTCATCAGGTCGTCGGCCAGAATCACGGCAAAGGGCTCGTTCCCTACCAGAGGCTCTGCGCACAGCACGGCGTGGCCCAGACCCAGGGAGCGGGGCTGGCGCACGAACAGGCAGTTCATGTCGGCCGGGCTGACGCTGCGCACCAGGTCCAGCATGGCCTGCTTGCCGGCATTCTCGAGCTCGTTCTCGAGTTCGTAGGAGGTGTCGAAATGGTCTTCGATGGCCCGCTTGCTGCGGCCAGTGACGAACACCATGTCGCGGATGCCGGCCTCGTAAGCCTCTTCCACTGCATACTGGATCAGCGGCTTGTCCACCACGGGCAGCATCTCCTTGGGGGAAGCCTTGGTGGCGGGCAGAAAACGGGTGCCCAGACCTGCAACGGGGAACACGGCTTTGCGGACGCGGGTTTGATTGCTCATGTGCTTGTCTTTTCTGGATGGAAAAAAGGCGCAGTTGCCTGCGCCTTGTTTTATCAGGCAGTTTAGCGGTGTTTAACCGAGGCGAGCCAGTTGCTCGTTGATGCGTGTCAGCGTGGCGCCAAAGTCGGCCAGACGCTTACGCTCCTGCTCCAGCACGGCGGCGGGCGCCTTGGCGCAGAAGGCTTCGTTGCTCAGCTTGCCATTGGCTTTCACGATTTCACCTTCCAGACGCTTGGCTTCCTTGCTCAGGCGGGCCTTCTCGGCTTCCACGTCGATCTCCACGAACAGCGCCAGGCGGATGTCGCCCATCACGTTCACGGGCGAGGCTTGAGCCGCGGTGGCCCAGGCGGCTTCGTCATCAAACACCTTGACTTCGCTGAGCTTGGCCAGGTTCTTGAGCACGTCGGCATTGGCGCGCAGGAAGGCCGAATCATCGGCATTGCCGGCCACGGCCAGCAGCGGCAGGCGCTGGGCGGGCGAGACGCCCATCTCGCCGCGCAGGGCACGGCAGGCGTCCACCATCTGCTTGATACGGCCAACGTAGGCAATCGATGCTTCGTCGATCTTCTCAGGCTGGGCTTCGGGGTAGCGAGCCACGGCGATGGAGTCGCCCTTGAGGCCGGCCACGGGCGCAACCTGCTGCCACAGTTCTTCCGTCACAAACGGAATGATGGGGTGGGCCAGACGCAGAATCGCTTCCAGCGTACGGATCAGCGTGCGGCGGGTGGCCCGCTGCTGGGCTTCGTTGCCGGTCTGGATCTGCACCTTGGCGATTTCCAGATACCAGTCGCAGAACTCGTTCCAGACGAAGTCGTAAATCGTGTTGGCGACATTGTCCAGGCGGAATTCGGCAAAGCCCTTGGCCACTTCGGCCTCGACCTTCTGTAGCTGCGAGGCGATCCAGCGGTCGGGCTGGCTGAAGTGCATATAGCCGGCAAATTCGCCGCCGGGCTGGCATTGTTCCTTGGTGTGAGGAGCCAGGCCGCAGTCATGGCCTTCGCAGTTCATCAGCACAAAGCGCGAAGCATTCCAGAGCTTGTTGCAGAAGTTGCGGTAACCCTCGCAGCGCTTGCTGTCGAAGTTGATGCTGCGGCCCAGAGACGCCAGGGCCGCAAAGGTGAAGCGCAGCGCATCGGCGCCGTAGGCTGGGATGCCTTCGGGGAATTCCTTTTGCGTGTTCTTGCGCACCTGTGGAGCGGTCTCGGGCTTGCGCAGGCCGGTGGTGCGCTTGTCCAGCAGCGGCTCCAGCGAGATGCCGTCGATCAGATCGACGGGGTCCAGCACATTGCCTTCGGACTTGCTCATCTTCTTGCCTTGCGCATCGCGCACCAGGCCGTGGATGTACACATGCTTGAACGGCACGCGACCGGTGAAGTGCGTGCTCATCATGATCATGCGGGCGACCCAGAAGAAGATGATGTCGTAACCCGTCACCAGTACCGAGGAGGGCAGGTAAAGGTTGTAGTCATCGTCGGCGGCATTGCCCTGCTCGGGCCAGCCCATGGTGCTGAACGGCACCATGGCCGAGGAGTACCAGGTGTCCAGCACGTCGGCATCGCGGGTCAGCTTCTTGCCGGGGGCCTGAGCCTGGGCTTCTGCTTCGTTCTTGGCAACATAGATGTTGCCTTCCTCGTCATACCAGGCCGGAATCTGGTGGCCCCACCACAGCTGGCGCGAGATGCACCAGTCCTGGATGTTGTTCATCCACTGGTTGTAGGTATTGACCCAGTTCTCGGGCACGAACTGGACTTCACCGGAAGCGACAGCGTCGATGGCCTTCTGGGCGATGGACTTGCCGGTCGGGTCCTGGTCGCTGACCTTGCTCATGGCAATGAACCACTGGTCGGTCAGCATGGGTTCGATCACCTGGCCGGTTCGGTCGCAGATCGGCACCATCAGCTTGTGCTTCTTGATCTCGACCATCAGGCCCAGCTCTTCCAGGTCGGCCACGATGGCCTTGCGGGCCACGAAGCGGTCCATGCCGCGGTATTTCTCGGGCGCCTCGTCGTTGATCTTGGCTGTCAGCGTCAGCACGCAGATCATGGGCAGCTTGTGGCGCTGGCCCACCTGATAGTCGTTCTGGTCGTGGGCAGGCGTGACCTTCACCACGCCGGTGCCGAACTCCCGGTCCACATATTCGTCGGCAATGATGGGGATCTGGCGGCCCACCAGCGGCAGGGTCACGGTCTGGCCGATCAGGGCACGATAGCGCTCGTCTTCGGGGTGGACCATCACAGCCACGTCGCCCAGCATGGTTTCGGGGCGGGTGGTGGCGACCACCAGATTGCCTTCACCGCTGGTCAGCGGGTAGGCGATGTGCCAGAGCGAGCCGTCCTTTTCCTGGTTCTCGACTTCCAGGTCGGAAACGGCAGACTGCAGCACCGGGTCCCAGTTCACCAGGCGCTTGCCGCGGTAGATCAGGCCTTGCTGGTACAGCTTCACAAAGGTCTCTGTCACCACCTTGGACAGCTTGTCGTCCATGGTGAAGTACTCGCGGCTCCAGTCCACGGTATCGCCCATGCGGCGCATCTGCGTGGTGATGGTGTTGCCGGATTGTTCCTTCCACTCCCAGACCTTCTTGGTGAACTCGTCACGGCCCAGGTCATAGCGGCTCACGCCTTGGGTCTGCAGCTGGCGTTCCACCACGATCTGGGTGGCGATGCCTGCGTGGTCGGTGCCGGGAATCCAGGCCGTGTTGTAGCCCTTCATGCGGTGGTAGCGTGTCAGCGAGTCCATGATGGTCTGGTTGAACGCGTGGCCCATGTGCAGCGTGCCGGTCACATTGGGAGGCGGAAGCTGGATGGAGAACGAGGGCTGGGTTGCATCGGGCTTGCCCGTGCCGCGCACGCCGGCGTGGCCGTAGCCACGCTTTTCCCACTCGGGGCCCCAGTGGGCCTCGATGGCAGCGGGTTCGAAGGATTTGGACAGGCTCTCCAGGCCGGTTTGTGCAGGGGTGTCGCTCATAGTTTGCTTGTCAAGGAAAACGGCATCCCTGGGGATGCGGTCGATAGTTCGAGACGGATTGACCGATTCTAGCGATCTGGTACATGTGAGCGGCGCAGGTGGGTACTGGCTGCGGCAGGGCCGCGAAGAGCGGGCGGGTAAACTGCATCCACAGCCCTGGCTTGCCACCCCATGGCCCAGATGCACGAGGATGGCCTGAGCCATCCCGGCGCAGATAGCGGTCGGCCCGGAGGTTTCCGCAACCCGGGCGCGCAACGAGAGGATTACCCATGAGCACATTTCCCCCCTGTCCCCAATGCCGTTCCGAGTTCACCTACGAGGATGCAGGCCTGCTAGTCTGCCCCGAATGTGCGCATGAGTGGTCCGCCGAGTCTCAGGCAGCCGGCGAGCCGGAGTCCAAGGTCTACCGCGACAGCGTAGGCAATGTGCTGCAGGATGGCGATAGCGTCACCGTCATCAAGGATCTGAAGCTCAAAGGCTCGGCAGGTGTGGTCAAGGTGGGCACCAAGGTGAAGAACATCCGCTTGGTCGATGGAGATCACGATATCGATTGCAAGATCGATGGCTTTGGTGCCATGAGCCTGAAGACGGAGTTCGTGAAAAAGGCCTGAGTCGGCGTCTGACCGGCCCAAAGCGCAAAAGGCATCCCTGGGGATGCCTTTTTTATTGCCGCACTTCGATTTTCATTTGAACGGGCAGCTGTCAGGGGCGCCCGAAGCGCTGTTCTTAAACCGTGCCAGGAGGCACGAACTCGGGGCGGTCGTTGCTTTGCGGCTTGAGCGGAGCGCCGGACTTGCCTTCGGCGCGTTCCTTGCGCCACTGTTCCTTGCGCGCCGTCCACTCATCCAGGCGTGCATGGGCGGTCTTGCTTTCCTTGAGCATCTGCAGTTCGTCGGCCAACTGGGCCGTCAGCTCCAGGCGGATGCCGTTGGGGTCGAAGAAATAGATGCTCTTGAAGATGTGGTGGTCTGTCACGCCCAATACTTCCACGCCGCAGGCCTGCAGGCGGGCCTTGGTGTTTTCCAGTTCCTGCACGGAGTCCACGCGGAAGGAGATGTGGTTGATCCAGATGGGCGTGTTGGGGGAGGGCAGGGCTGCTTCGTCGTCGCCAATGTCAAAGAAGGCGATGAAGGAGCCGTCCTTGAGGCGGAAGAAGAAATGGGTGTAGGGGCAGTACTCGCCGGTGGAGGGGACGTAGTCGCTCTGGATGATGTGATAGAGCGGCAGGCCCAGGATGTCCTCGTAGAAGTGACGGGTCTCTTCCGCATCCTTGGCCTTGTAGGCGTAGTGGTGCAGCTGCTGCACAGCGGCAGGTGCGGGCAGCTGACTCATGTCCGCACGCCGGGGCTGGGAGTAAACCGGAGTAGGGGCGGCTTGGCTCATGCGATGTCTCCTTCGATTGTGTGAGTGGTTTTATTCTACTATTCGTAATTGATTAACCTAAAGTAAATTTTTCATTGGGGGAATTGGCGGGGTGCAGATGCAAAAAAGCCCGGACCGTTTGCACGGGCCAGGCCAAAGAGAGAGCCCGCAAAGGGCTTCACTCGAGAGTCTTTGCGGACGGATTACTGCTTCACGGCTTCGATCTGCAGGACCAGACGCACTTCCTTGGGGAAGCCGTAGGGGATGCCGTAGTTCACGCCCCACTGGGTGCGGTCGATGGTGGCCTCGAAGTCGCCGCCGCAGACCTCACGCTTTTGCAGCATGGGGCTTTCGTAGCAGGTGAACTTGTTAGCCTTGACGGTGATAGGGGCGGTCTTGCCCAGCAGTGTCAGCTGGCCAGTCACTTCCTTGAGCTTGTCGCCGTCAAACACGAACTTGTCGGAAACGAACTTGGCTTCGGGGAATTTCTCCACGTTGAAGATGTCGGCGCTTTGCAGGTGCTTGTTGAAGGCTGGCGTGCCGGAGTTCACCGAAGTCATGTCCAGGGTCACTTCCACCTTGCCGGTCTTGGCAGCCTTGTCGAACTGCACAGTGCCGCTTTTCTTGTCGAAGCGGGCACGGTTGGTGGAAGCACCAAAGTGATCGATCTCGAAAGTCGCGAACGTGTGTGTGGGGTCGATGGCGTAAGTGGCAGGCGCCGCCTGGGCAGCGGTGGCAAACAGGGACGCGGCGGCCAGGGCGAACAGAGTGGAACGCATGGTGAATACTCCTTCAGGGATTGGAACTATCAAAACATGAGCTATCAGCGCTTGACCATCAAGGGCTGGAGCTGAAAAGCGCTTAAAGCTTGCCGACGCCGGTCAGAGCCAGCTTGAATTGCACATTGACCTCGTCGGCCACCATGGAGGTGTCCTTCCAGTCGCCGTCGCCGATCTTGAAGTTCAGGCGCTTGAGTGCCAATGTGCCAGCGGCCGTGGTGGTGGCACCGGACTGGGTCAGCGTCACGGGCAGGCTTACCTTCTGTGCATTGCCCTTGATGGTCAGCGTGCCGTCCACCTGGAACTTGCCGCCGCCCAGAGCCTTGACGGCGCTGGAGTCGAAAGTGGCCTGGGGGAACTTGGCAACGTTGAACCAGTCTGCCTTGGGCAGTTCGGCATCGGTTTCCTTGGCACCCATGGTGGCGCTGCCGGTATCGACCGTGAAATGGATCTTGCTGCTCTCGGGCTTGGCGGCGTCGAAGGCAATCTGGGCGTCGAACTTCTTGAAGTGGCCCTTGAGCGGAACGCCCATCTGCTTGGCTTCAAAGTTGACGGCGCTTTGTGCGGGCACCAGGGCTTGAGCCGCCTGGGCAGCAGTGCCCATGAAGGCGGTGGCGATCAGTGCGGAGGAAAAAAGGATTTTCATCAAAAACTCCTTGTGATGAACGTACAAAAAACTCAAAAACCGGTGCGGCTTGAAGGAGCGAGACAGCAAGCAAGCGCCGCAGCGCAGCAAAGCTGTCGTCCCCCTGGGGGAGGCGGCGGGGCCGTCCCGGCAACGCCGCTCAGGGGGGCTACTGGCCTGGAATCATGCGTGACAGCAGTCCGTCGCGGTCAATGACCTGATGCTTGATGACGGCGGCGACATGCATCACCACCAGGGCTGCCAGCGCGTAGGCCAGATAACCATGCCAGGGCTTGAGTGCTTCGGCCAGTTCGGGGCTCTTGCTCACCAGGTCGGGCAGAGGCAGTTGGCCGAAGAGCACGATGGGAAAGCCAGCGGCCGAGCTGTACATCCACCCCACCAGCGGGATGGCAAAGAACAGTGCATACATCAGGTGGTGCACGCCATGGTGGGCCATGCGCTGCCAGCCCGGCATGGTGCGGGTGACGGCTTCGGGCAGCTCCGGCGGCCGGTGGGTGACGCGCCAGACCAGGCGCAGCACGGATAGGATCAGAATCGTCATGCCTGCCCATTTGTGCCAGTTGAAGTACTTGAGGCGTGTCGGCGAGAAAGGCAGGCCTGTCATATAGAGACCAAAGGCGAAGATGCCGATCAGCGCCAGAGCCAGAACCCAGTGCAGGGCGATGGCGGTACCGGTGTAGCGGGAGCTTGAGTTCATGGAAACTGCAATCAGAAAGTGCGGGTTGCGGGCACTGAGGGCCTGCTGAAATTGATATGCAGTGTATGAAGCGGCGAATGCAAAAAGGTTCAGCAGGATTGAGGTCTCAATTCAAAAAAGCTGAATGACCAAAGCCCGGACCACAGGCTGCAGCAGGGCAGCAGACTTCTTCAGCATTGAGCGGAATATGGATATACCGCTTTGCACGACAAGCACCAATGTCGGGAGCTAGTGCTGATGGGGATCAATTTTCCGAGTAATTAACTTGTGATTTGAATACGCAGACTGGCTTTGCAGCCGCTGTTTCTATACTCCGCGCCTCTTAGTCTTTTTCAAAGACCAAAGCGTGGCGGACGGCCAAGGCTGGCGATATGTGGGCAGTAATGCCGACAACAACTGCAGCCGTTATCACCTGCTTTTTGACTCTTGGACGCCTACAACGTCCTGGAATACATAGTCATCTAGCGATGTGCCCACGCCAGTCCTTGCTGTTGCTGTGCGCATTGCAGCAAGGAGTTGGAACCGTGTCCAAACTGGACTTGAATCGGCGCAGTTTTCTGAAGGCTGCCGCCGCCATGGGCGTGATTGCGAGTGTGCGCCCGGTCAAAGACGCGCTTGCGGAGTTGATAACGCCCGCCAGCGGTCAGGAGACCCACTGGATCAATGGCAACACCCTCAACTACCGCCGCGACGGCCTGGCCAAGGTCACCGGGCAGAAGGTCTTTGCCATCGACCTGCGCGCCAGGGACATGCAGGGCTGGCCCGCGCAGCAGTCGCATGCGCTGACCATCCACATCCCGCGCGCCGACCGCATCTACGAAGGCCTGGATCTGTCGGCGCTGGGCAGCGACTACCAGCCCGATGTGCTGATCGACGCCGAGTCCATCGCCGCCGACGGCGTGGGAATGCCCGAGCCGGGCTTCTACGGCGAGTTCTTCGTCAAGAAGGGTCAGGTCTCGCCCATGCTGGGGCACCCGGTGGCCGTGGCCATCTGGCACGACTACGAGAAGTTCCGCGTGGCCAACCAGCGCCTGCGCTTCAATGACGCAATCTTCCGCTTCGGTGCAGAGGCTGCCCAGCCACCGCGCGCACCCTATGTGGCCGCGCGTTATGTACGAGTGCAGGGCGAGGACGGCTATGGCGAGGACAGGTTCTCGCCCATGAAGAACACCGTCATCTGGCCGCAGCTCGATGAAAAAGGCGTGCACTGGCCCGACAGCACCCACCCTGCCTTCGGGGCGCTGATGGGCGAGTCGGCCCGTATCCAGGCCGAGATGAAGCAGCCCAAGGACGGCTTGCGTGCTTTTGCACGCAAGTACTACAGCCAGTCCATCGAGCATGTGGCCATGGAAATGGAAAACGGCCTGGCCTGGTATGAACGTGACAGCGGTGCGCTGCACATGGTGGCCGCGAGCCAGGCGCCCTACGGCACGGCCGATCATGTGATGCACATGCTCAAGGACAGCAAGCTGCCGCTGAACCAGCTCGACTACATCAGCTCCTACACCGTGGGCTACGGCCAGAAAGAGCACCACCCCTTCCCGTTCTACGTGGCACTGGCGTCGCTGTACGCCCAGGGCCGCCCGGTGCGGCTGGCGCTGGACCGCTGGAAGCACTTCCAGTTCGCACTCAAGCGCCATCCCTTCGATGTGGAGACCGCGATCTCGGTGGACAAGGACGGCAAGTTCCACGCACTGACCTGCCATATGGTGGGCGACGGCGGCGGCGTGACCAACTTCAGCCCTTCGGTGGGCACGGTGGCGGTGACGGCGGCGCAGTCCATCTACTACTTCCCCGAGAGCGACCTGTCGACCGAGGTGTACCCCTCCATCGGCGTCACGGCTGGCTCCATGCGCGGTTACGGCACGGTTCAGTCCATGGCCTATACCGAGATGCTGGTCGACGAGATTGCCCAGGAGATCGGGCTGGATGCCATCGAGCTGCGCCGACGCAATGTGCTCAAGAGCAGCATGAAGAACACTCAGGGCGCCTCGCCCTCGGGTCATCTGCGTATCGGCGAGATCCTTGACATGGCTGCCAAGGATGCGATGTGGACCGAGCGCGCCAAGCGCAAGGCTGACTTCGAGGCTGCCAACCCCGGCCTGCGCTACGGCATAGGCTTCGGTGCGGTGCAAAAGGACTTCGGCACCGGGGCGGAAGCCTCGATCGCGCAGCTGGAGATCACGCCCGAGGGCCGCATCAAGATGCGTCACATCGCTACCGAGATCGGCACCGGCAGCACCACGGCGCAGCTGGTGGCGGTCGAGCCCTTCCTGGGCCGCCCGGCGGACGATGTGGACTTCGCAGTCAACCACTGGGACAACCTGCCGCTGCATACCAAGGACGAGCCCTACACCACGCCCCAGGCCAAGGAGGACGAACTGGCGCGGGACCCGACCTGGACACCGCGCCTGGTCTCGCCGGTATCGGCCTCGAACTCGGCCTACTACTTCCGCCACGCCACGCAGCAGGCGGCGCAACTGCTGCTCAAGCTCTGCCTGTGGCCGGCGGCCCAGTCGATCTGGTCCGGCAAGGAAGGTGGCGGTCAGTTGCTGCCGAGCACCGTCACCGAAGACATGCTGGAGTGGCGTGATCGTATGCTCGTGGCCGAGGGCCTGGAGCCGCTGAGCCTGGAGCGCCTGGCCGAGCGCGCACACGAGCTGGGCATGGTGACCGGCGTCTGCGTGCATGCCTTCAACCGGTGGGCCTGGGCCAAGGCCGACTTCACGGTCGAGGGCAAAAAGTTCCAGGCCATGATCGATGCCCTGTCCGTGCAGTACGGCAAGGGTGCCGGCGAGGCCAAGAAGGCTGCGATGAAATCCGGCGGCTATGCCTTCATCGCACGCGACAAGGTCTATTACCCGCCGGTGCAGCGCACCAATGCGGGCACGGTGTACTACGCGCCCTGCGCCACCATGGTGGAGCTGTCCGTGTCCCCGGGCACGGGCAAGGTGAACATCCTCTCGCACAAGACCTGGCTGGAATGCGGCACGCAGATCGTGCCCGAGCTGGTCTCCGGCCAGATCCAGGGCGGCGTGGCCATGGGCATTGGCCATGCGCTGTACGAAGACCTGCCGCTCCATGAGACCGGCCCTGGCAACGGCCAGTGGAACCTGAACCGCTACCACGTGCCGCGCGCCAGCGAAGTGGCCGTATGGACGGCCGAGGGTGTGGTGCTGCCGCCGCTGTCGCGCACCGATCCGCCCAAGGGCATGGCCGAGGTGGTGATGATCCCGGTGGTCGCCGCCTGCGTCAACGCCATCGCCCATGCCACGGGCAAGCGCTTCCATGCGACCCCCGTGACCCCCGACAAAATCAAAGAGGCACTGTGATGCAGGACCGTATTCAATTTTCCGCCACCATCAATCGCAAACAGGTAGGCCCCGTCGATGTTCCCAAGGACTTGATGATGATCGAGTTCCTGCAGGAATACGCGGGCATGAACGGCACGCGCCTGGGCTGCGGCCAGGGCGTGTGCCGCGCCTGCACTATCATCGTCGACGACCCGGAAAAAGGCTCGATCACCGTGCCCGCCTGCGTGACCGGCGTGACCTGGCTCAACGGCAAGACCATCCGTACCGTGGAGGGCATTGCCTCGGTGGACGATAAGGGCGTGGTCCATCCTTCGCCGGTGCAGAAGGCTTTTCTCGAGCACTACTCCTTCCAGTGCGGCTACTGCACGCCCGGCTTTGTGAACTCGGCCACCGTGCTGGTGGAAAAACTCCAGAAGCACCCCGTGCCCGCCGATGAGGTGGAAAAAGCCATCGAGGAGCAGCTGGAGCCCCATATCTGCCGCTGCACCGGCTATGTGCGCTACTACAACGCCGTGCGCGACGTGATCCTGAAGACGCCGGGCCTGACCACAGGCAAGCGCAGCAAGGAGGTCGTGAACAATGGCTAAGACCTGGATCAAGGGCCTGGGCGCAGCCGCCGTTCTGGGCGTGCTCGTGGCCGGAGGCATGTACCTGTACGGCAGCGCAAGCGGTGACGTCCCGCCGGCCACGGTGGACTTTGCCAATCTGGGTCCGCAGGAGTTCGACGCGCTGTACAAACGCGGCGAGCAGGTGTTTCGCGGTGGTGACTGCGCGGCTTGCCACAGCTCGCCTGCCACGGGGGCGGAGCTGGCGGGCGGTGTGCCCATGGTCACTCCCATGGGAACGCTTTACGGCAGCAATATCTCGCCTTCCAAGGAGCACGGCATCGGCGGCTGGACGGCCGACGATCTGTACCGGGCAGTGGCTGCCGGCATGGCGCCAGGGCGCAAGAACCTGTATCCGGCCATGCCCTATGCCAGCTACCACCAGATCACGCGTGCCGATGTCGATGCGCTCTGGGTATGGCTGATGAAGCAGCCGGCCGTGGAAGTCGCCAACAAGCCCAGCGAGATGAACTTCCCGTTCAACATCCGTCCTGCCGTGGCCATGTGGAATGCGCTCAATCGCCCCGCAGCCAAGGAGTTCGACATGTCGGTGGACGAACTGGTGCGCGGCAAGTATCTGGTGGATGTGCTGGGCCACTGTGCCGAATGCCACAGCCCGCGCACCAAGGCCACCTTCGCCATGGATGGCTCGCGCTATCTCGAGGGCAATACCATCGAAGGTTCGTACGCTCCGGCTCTGACCCCCGATGCCCTGAGCGAGCGCGGCTGGACCAAGGACGATCTGGTCAGATTCTTCCGCACCGGCCTGTCGCCGCAAGGGGTCATGACTTTCCGCATGTCATCGGTGCTCGAGCATTCCACCTCGCGCATGGCGGAGGCCGATGTGCGCGCCATGGCCGCCTACCTGACCCAAAATCGCGAGATGCCCGGGCCCAAGGTCAAGGCTGCCGAGGGGCAGACCAGCGTCAAGGGCGAGAACCTGTACCTGGGTCTGTGCGCGGGCTGCCACGGTGCGCAGGGCCAGGGCCAGCCGCATTCGTCGGTGCCCATGAGCACCAACACCACAGCCATGTTCCCCACGCCCATCAACCTGATTCGCGTGATCCGCGAGGGCGTGCACGAGCGTGATCTGGCCCATGGCGAGCGCATGCAGACCATGCCGGGCTATGCCGACAAGCTCAGTAACGAGGAGATGGCCGATTTGGTCAACTACATGCGTCAGACCTGGGGCGGCCGCCCTGGCGACGTGACCGCCGCGCAGGTGGCGGAGCATGTGAAGACCATAGAGCACAGCAAGTAAGTCCAGACCTGGCTTGAGGCCACGGTCGCTCGCGGTTTGCCGCGGCGGCCGTGGCCTTTTGCTTTGCGCTAAGGGTGCAGGGCCAGCGTCCGCGCGACGCCGTGTTCCTTGCGAGGCGGCGCCTATTCGTCCTGCGCCGGATTGTCCGGCAGCACCACCATGGCCTGGGCTGCGAGTTTCCAGGCGATGGCCGAGGCCTCCATATCGCCACGGTGCTCGGCCATCAGCGCCAGGCGCTGCCAGGCGCGGGTGCGAAGCAGGGGGTCCTGCAGCAGCGGCGCGGCGCGGGTCAGCAACTGCTGGGCCTTGCCCCACAGCTCGCGCTGCACGCAGGCCATGCCGGCCAGGTATTGCAGGCGCGGCTCGCGCGGGTTGGCATTGGCCGCAGCCTCCATGCGCGCCAGCCAGGCGCCATCCAGCTTGCCCAGGCACGATTGCAGCACTTCCACCAGCTTGGGCAGATGCGTTTCCGTGCGCGGACCGGGCTGGGTCAGCAGATGTTCCCAAACCGGCAGCAGCCAGGTGCGCGCCTGCTGGGCTTCGCCGCCGAGCTCGATCAGGCGCTCGGTGGCCGGAATGGCCACTTCGGGCATGGCGCGCTCGTCCTCGTCTAGCGACAGCCAGAACTGCTGCAGCGACGAGGTGTCGCGCGCATCGCGGATGCTGGCCAGCAGCAGGCCGCGCACCACGCTGGCCGAGGCTGCGGGAGAGAAGGCGCGGTGCTTGGCCAGCAGACGGGCGGTGTCCAGCGCCACCTGCGTGTTGCCGGACAGGCGTGCGGCCTTGAGCTTGATGCGCAGGGCAATCGTGCGACGGCCCGCACCCAGCGGCAGCTCGCCCAGGCGCCGGATCGATTCGGCGGCATCGCGGTCGTCCAGTGCCCAGCGGGCGGCGCGCATCTGCGCGCCTTCGCGAATTTCCGAGTCCTGAGTGTTGCCGGGCACCGGCAGCACTTCCAGAGCCTGCTGCCAGTGCTGGTCGCGCAGGGCGGCATCCTGCAAGGCATGGGAGGCATCGGCGGCGATCAGATGGGCGGTGGCGTTCAGGCGCTCGCCATAAGGCAGGCCGGCCTTGGCGTCGCGCAGCGATTGTTCGGTGGACAGGGCCGTGAGCGCGGACTTGCGGGCGCGCAAGAAGCGACCGGCTTGCAGATGCGAGAGCGCTTCGAGCAGGCTCTGGTTCATGCCGCGCTCTTTTTGCTGCATGCGCCAGCGGCGTGCCTGGTGCGGCATTTGCAGCAGCACCGCCAGGGCGCGCAGCGCGGCATAGAGCAGCACGAACGCGAGAAAGAGCAGAACCAGGGCCAGGTTCAGCGACATGTCCACCCGGTAGGGCGACCAGAACCAAGTGACCGAGCTTTGGTTATTGCCGGCAAACAAGGCCATGGCCACGGCCACGGCAAACAGACCCATCAACCACAAGGCGGCGCGCATCTTTGTGTCCTCCCCGTTTAGCGGCCGGCAGCCGCAGTGGCCAGTGCATTCAGCGTGTCTTCCAGCTGCACGCGTCCGCCCGAATGCAGGTTGGCCTGAATCTGCTGCAGCTGTGCCTGGGCGATCTGGGTACGCCGCGAGCGTGCGTCAAAGTATTTGTTGAGCAGGGCGCCTGCCGCGCTCAGGTCGGCGCGGGCCGACTCCCATTGGCGCGACAGCAGGGCCAGACGGGCATTGAGCAGTTGCAGCTTGAGGTTTTCGCGCAGGAAATAGCCCTGCTCGGGGGCCAGCAGGGCCACCTCGGGATGATCGATGCGGCGCACGCGCACCAGATCGGCCGCGCCGTCCCTGAAGGAGTCCCAGACCCGCTGGCCCTGGCCTTGCCACCAGATCCACTGCGTGGGCGAAAGATTGGCGTCCTCGGGTGTGTCATGGGCGGCCGTCGTCTTGCGGGGCTGGGCATCGCGCGCGCGCGGGCGACCCACATCGTTGATCAGGGCCAGGTCGTCCACCTGGCGGATCAGGTCTTCGATACGGCTGAGCACTCCCGTGGTGTCCGTCACGCTCATGCGCGAGAGCTTGTCCAGATCCAGATCAATGGCGCGCACCACAGGCGCCAGGCGTGGCTGAGCCGTGCTTTCCACACGCTTTCTCGCCGATTTGAGGCTGGCGACCAGTGGCTGCAGGCTGCCCGAGAGCTCGGCCTGCTGCTGGGCCATGCGTACCGAGGAATCGATATCGGCCACCAGGTTTTCATCGCGCGAGCGCGACATGCTCTGCATCAGCTCTTCAAGCTGGTTGCGCTGCAGGCTGATTTCGGCCACTCGGGCCTCCATCACGGAAACGCGTGCAGCACTGTCGCGAGCGAGATCCTGAGCGTCCTTGGCCAGGGTGCGTGCCTCCACCGACTGAGCGCCCGACTGTGCCGACTGGCGCGCCAATTGCTCCTGCATATTGCCCACGCGCTGCCACAGCATGCCGCAGGCAACCAGGGCGGCGGCGGCCACCGTGCCCAGCGTCAGCACCAGAGCCACGGGCGCGCCCCGCCCGGTCTGAACGGGGGCGGGATGGTCCTGGCTGGGTGATGGGGCTGTGGGTTGCTTGTCGGAGGTGGGGATGGCATCGGAGCTCATAGAGCCGATTCTATAGACGCCACCACATCGTCCAGACTTGGGCGACTGTGCAAAACCCGACCGAAACCTGCTGAAAGTGCTTTGCTGGCAATGCGTTCATGGGTGGTGAGCGCTAACCCCAGGTGCCATTTTTGTTGGGGTAGAAGCTGTTGCAGGTTGGCAACAGCTTCCGAGCTGCTGAACAGCCACAGGCTGCCGTCGCTGGCGGCCTGGCGCGCGACATCCAGCTGCTGCGCCGTCCAGCTGGGAAGCTGGCGCTCATACACGGCCAACAGCTCCACCTCGGCGCCGGCTTCACGTAGTCGGGCTGCGAGCCAGTCACGGCCTGCACCTTGAGTGGAAGGGACTGGCTTGCCGGCATTGCCGGTGGCGGGGCTTGCGCCGCGCACGATCAGCACGCGGTCGCCAGCTCGAATCTGGTCATGGACGTTCTGCCACAGCGCTTCGGACTCGAACTGGGCAGCATCTGGGCTGGGGCCGTCGATCTGGTGGGAGCTCAGCCCGAGTTCCAGCAAGGTACGCTCCGTACCCGGACCGGGAGTCCATGCTCTTGTATCGGGAGCTAGAAGCGATTGACCAGTAAGCGTTTGAGATGGGTTTGAGCTAAAGAAATACTGCGCCGCATTGCCGCTGACAAACATCACGGCCCGGTACTGCCCGGGCTTGAGCGCCAGCTGGCGTGCACTCAGCAGAGCCTGAAGGGCAGTCGGGTCCGTGCAGCCAGCGATGGCCAGCAGCGGCAAGGCCTCGGCCTGCAGGCCGCGGGCGCGAAACGCGTCGACCCAGGGTTTCGCATCATGCAAAGGGCGGGTGACCAGAACGCGGCGCATTGGCAGGTGCGGCTCAGTCCTGCTTGGGCGCCGCAGGCACGGCACCCGCAGCTTGCAACTGCGCGGCCAGTTGTTCGCCCAGCGCATTGGCGCTGGCAAAGTCCGTGACGCTGGCGCTGGCCTGCACGCGCACCAGGCCCTTGTCGCCTTCCATGTCGCCCCAGGCCGCATCCATGTGCAGGGTGTCGCCTTCAAAGCGGCCATAGGCGGCCAGCGGCATGGAGCAGCTGCCGCCCATGCAGCGGCTGACGGCGCGCTCGGCGGTCACGGTCAGCCAGGTGGGCATATGGGCCAGCGGGGCCAGGGCGTCGATGATGTCCTGGCGGTCTGCACGAACCTCGATGCCCAAAGCGCCCTGGCCGGCGGCGGGAAGCATCTGGGCCGGATCGAACCTGGCGCGGATGCGATCGCTCATCTCCAGGCGCATCAGGCCGGCGGCTGCCAGCACGATGGCGTCGTACTGACCTTCGTCGAGCTTGCGCAGGCGGGTGTTGACATTGCCGCGCAAGGCCTCGATCTTGAGATCGGGGCGCAGCGCCTGCAGCAGCGCCTGGCGACGCAGGCTGGAGGTACCGACCACGGCCCCCTGGGGCAGTTCGTCCAGCGATGTATAGCGGTTGGAGACAAAGGCATCGCGCGGGTCTTCGCGCGTCATCACGCAGGCCAGCTCAAAGCCCTCGGGCAACTCCATGGGCACATCCTTCAAGGAGTGCACGGCCAGATCGGCGCGGCCTTCCTCGAGAGCCACTTCCAGCTCCTTGACGAACAGGCCCTTGCCGCCCACCTTGGACAGGGCACGGTCCAGAATCTGATCGCCCTTGGTCGTCATCCCCAGCAGATCCACGCTGTGGCCGCGGCCGCGCAAGATCGCCTGCACATGCTCGGCCTGCCACATGGCCAGCTGGCTCTCGCGTGTGGCAATGACGATGGATGTGGGTGAGGATGCAGAAAATTTCATGACGGCGCGGTCTCGAACGGGTAACAGGGAATGCTAGCATGGCGAGTTGCCTTACACCGTGCCCAAGGAGAATAGTTCATGCCTTCCGCCCGCCCCAAGAGCGCCGCACATGCAGACAAACATGGCGAAAAGCCGGCACGCAAGACCGATAAGGATTTGCCGTTGATCGAGGACATACGGCTGTTGGGGCGCATTCTGGGCGATGTGATTCGCGAGCAGGAAGGTGGGCCGGCCTACGAGCTGGTCGAGCAGGTGCGTCAGCTTTCGGTGGCCTTCCGGCGCGATGCCGACGAAGCGGCCGACAAGGCGCTCAAGAAGCTGCTCAAGGGCTTGTCCAGCGACCAGACGGTGAGCGTGATTCGCGCCTTCACCTATTTCTCGCACCTGGCCAATCTGGCCGAAGACCGCCACCACATCCGCCGCCGCGCCGTGCACGAGCGCGCCGGCAACACACAGGAAGGCAGCATCGAGGTGGCACTGGCACGCCTGCGCTGGGCTGGCATCTCGCCCGCCACGGTGGTCGACACGCTGGCCAGGAGCTTCATCTCGCCCGTGCTGACGGCCCACCCCACCGAGGTGCAGCGCCAGAGCATTCTGACGGCCGAGCGCCGCATTGCCCAGTTGCTGGCCGAGCGCGACGATATCCTGATGCGCGCCCAGCTCTACAACAGTGCCAAGGATGCACTGACTCCGCGCGAGCTGACGCGGGTGGAGGCGCAACTGCGTGCCTGCGTGGCCCAGCTCTGGCAGACCCGGCTGCTGCGCCATTCCAAGCTCACGGTGGCCGACGAAATCGAGAACGCCCTGTCCTATTACGAGGCGACGTTCCTGCAGGAGATCCCCAAGATCTACGAGCAGCTGGAGCAGGAGCTGGGCGAGAAGCTGCCCGAGCAGAGCTTTTTGCGCATGGGCCAATGGATTGGCGGCGACCGCGACGGCAACCCCTTTGTGACGGCCGAGAGTCTGGAGCTGGCCCTGTCGCGCCAAGCCGACGTGGCGCTGCGCCACTATCTGCGCGAGGTGCACTACCTGGGCGGCGAGCTGTCGCTGTCGGCCAACCTGGTCGACATCACGCCCGAGATGCAGGCGCTGGCCGATGCCTCTCCCGACCACAATGTGCACCGCAGCGACGAGCCCTATCGCCGGGCGCTGACGGGCATCTATGCGCGGCTGGCCGCGACGCTCAAGCAGCTGACGGGCGGCGAGGCGGCACGCCATGCCGTGGCGCCCCAGAATGCCTATGCATCGGCCGATGCGTTTTTGGCCGACCTGCAGATCATCGACGACTCGCTGTCGCGCTATCACGGCGATGCCCTGGCGCCGCAGCGCCTGCGCCCGCTGATGCGCGCGGTGCGGGTCTTCGGCTTCTACCTGTCCACGGTGGATCTGCGCCAAAGCTCGGACAAGCATGAGGAAGTGGTGCGCGAGCTGCTCTCGGTCGCCAAGGTCGAGCTCGACTACAGCCTTCTCGAGGAAGACGCCAAATGCGCGCTGCTGGTGCGCCTGCTCGAAGACGCACGCCCCCTGCGCGTCATGGGCGGCGACTATGGCGACCACACGCGCAGCGAGCTGGCCATCTTCGAGACCGCCAAGCGCCTGCGCGAGCGTCTGGGCGGCGAGGCGATTCGCCATTGCATCATCAGCCACACCGAGACCGTCAGCGATCTGCTCGAAGTGCTGCTGCTGCAAAAGGAAGTGGGCCTGCTGCGCGGCACCCTGCAGGACGGTGCGCAATGCGATCTGATCGTGGTGCCGCTGTTCGAGACTATCGAGGACCTGCGCAATGCCGCGCCCATCATGCGCCGCTACTACCAGTTGCCCGGAATTGCCGAGCTGGTTCGAAAAAGCGGCGGCGAGCAGGACATCATGCTGGGCTACAGCGACAGCAACAAGGACGGCGGCATCTTCACCAGCAACTGGGAGCTGTACCGGGCCGAGATTGCGCTGGTCGATCTGTTTGACGATCTGGCCGATCATTACGGCATCCGGCTGCGCATGTTCCATGGCCGTGGCGGCACCGTGGGACGTGGCGGTGGCCCCAGCTACCAGGCCATTCTGGCGCAGCCGCCAGGCACGGTGCGTGGTCAGATCCGCTTGACCGAGCAGGGCGAGGTCATCGCCTCCAAATATGCCAACCCCGAGATCGGGCGCCGCAATCTGGAGACCCTGGTGGCCGCCACGCTGGAGGCCACGCTGCTGCAGCCGACCAAGCCGGCGACCAAGGCCTTCCTGGAGGCTGCGGCGTTTCTGTCCGAAACCAGCATGGCGGCCTATCGCGCGCTGGTCTACGAGACTCCGGGCTTTACCAGTTACTTCTTCAGCAGCACGCCGATTCGCGAGATCGCCGAACTCAATATCGGCTCGCGTCCCGCATCGCGCAAAGCGACCCAGGCCATCGAAGACCTGCGCGCCATTCCCTGGGGCTTCAGCTGGGGTCAGTGCCGCCTGACGCTGCCGGGCTGGTACGGTTTCGGCTCTGCGATCCAGGCCTTCATCCACCGCCCCGGCAAGGATGCCAAGGCGCAGTTGGCGCTGCTGCAGAAGATGTACCGCCAGTGGCCGTTCTTCCGCACCCTGCTCTCGAATATGGATATGGTGCTGGCCAAGAGCGACCTGAACCTGGCCTCGCGCTACAGCGAACTGGTGACCGACACGCGCTTGCGCCGCCGCATCTTCGGTGCGATCGAGGCCGAGTGGCAGAGCACGGTGGAAGCGCTCAACCAGATCACGGGCGACAAGCAGCGCCTGGAGCACAACTCCGCGCTGGCGCGTTCCATCCGCCACCGCTTCCCTTATATCGATCCTCTGAACCATCTGCAGGTGGAGCTGGTACGCCGCTGGCGTGCGGGACAGACCGACGACAGGGTCAAGAACGGCATCCACCTGTCCATCAACGGCATTGCCGCCGGAGTGCGCAACACGGGTTGAGGCCGCTGGTGGCTGCTCCTGAATATGGAGCTGTTGTCGCCAATGAATAAAGGGTTTGAAGCCAATAAATGCTTCAAACCCTTTTATGTATGGCGCTAATAGCTATGAAAGTTGAAGAGCCTTCAAGCAGGCATGCTCCAAAAGCGAGACATCAAGCAAGCGCCGCCGCGCAGCGAGGATGTCGTCCCCTCAGGGGGAGGCCGCAAAGCGGCTCAGGGGGAGTCAACCCCTCAGTGAAGCATCAAGGATCCAGCCGCCTTGCTCTTGCCGGCGCGAGCGGGAGGATTGCACAGACCGCACTGGTAGTGGCGCGCATTCTCGTAAGGCTCGGTCACGAACTGGCCCTTGCAGACCGAGCACTGGGTGCGCGTCAGCATCTGTGCATCGACAAACTTCACCAGGCGCCAGGCGCGGGTAAAGGACAGCAGCACCTCGAGTTCGGCAGCCTGAATCTGTTCGGTATAGAGGCGGTAGGCCTTGGTCAGCTGCTCGGCCGAATCCAGCTCCACACCCTTGGACAGGTATTCGTAGATGTTGAGGAACAGCGAGCTGTGGATGTTTTCCTGCCAAGTCAGAAACCAGTCTGTGGAAAACGGCAGCTGGCCCTTGGAGGGAGACTTGCCCGAGATTTCCTTGTACAGCCGGATCAGGCGTTCATAAGACAGCGTGGTCTCGGACTCCAGCACTTGCATGCGGGCGCCCATCTCGATGAGCATGGCGGCGCGCTCGATTTGCTTGGATTCGTTCAGAACGCTTTTGGTGGCAGTCTTGGCGGCGGGCATCTGTCTCTCCTTAAAACCAGGTAGTCGCTATCGGGTGCTCAGAGCACTTCGGAGACACGGCTGGCCATCAGGATGTTGGCGTGCAGCGTATTGGTGGCGGCGTTGCCGATCTTGTTGCTGCTGTGGTTGGTCAGCAGGCTCCAGACCATTTCGTCATCGGCGCGGAAGCTGGCCAGCAAGGTGTTGCGCGATGCCAGCTTGAGCACCTGGGCCGAAGACAGCGAGCCCAACAGGTCGCAAGACTCTTCGTTCAGACCCAGACGGAACACGGCCTCGGCCTTGTCCTGGCGGATCAGGGTCTGGGCCAGCATCAGGTAGGTGAGGTTGGCTTCGCGGATCTCGGCAAGCAGTTGTTCGTTGTTCATGGGTCCAGTCCTTTCAATCTCGACAGACCGTCACGGCACACACAAACAAGACGTTAAAAGTGTTTCGATCTGTTGAAATGAATTGTGTTTCAAGCCCTGATCGAACTGAAGTCGGGGAGCGTCGGTATCGCCGGTCTGGTTTTACAGGCAGGCCTGTAAGATTTCCCTTACTGCCTTGCCGTCCTTCGGGATGACTTGGGATGCCGGTTGGGGGCTGACATTGCATCAGGCCGGAATCCGCTGGTGCATGTATTGTGAATCTGTCCGGAAGATGACAAACGAGGAAATAGGCGGCTTTTTGTTCGGTATCTGATCGCCTATGAAACAAGACGGCCCGGATTCCCTGTGATAACGGCCTGCATCCGGGTTGCCATGCTGCATCGACATGCGAGCGCGGACATGGGCGTTGGCCATGCTGCCAAGACCCGGTGCACGGCGATGGAGCTGGCCTTGCCTACATGGGTAGGGCGCGGATCACGGTCTGGCCTGCTCAAGGATCAGGGAGTGAACCCGGCAAGCGCGGGAGACAGGCGTGTCCGCTCGAGGCCGGTGCCTGGCGCGGCACCGGCATGCGTCAGGCTCAGCCCCGTTCGACCGGCCGCGAAGGCTGGCTGCACCACTCGCTCCAGCTGCCGGCAAACAAGGCCGTGGGCGCAAAGCCGGCAATGCGCATGGCCAGCACATTGGGGGTGGCGCTGACGCCGCTGCCGCACTGGTGCACCACGCTGGAGGGATCGCGTCCGGCCAGCAACTCGTCAAACTCGGCCTTGAGCAGCGCTGCGGGCTTGAAG
Source organism: Comamonas sp. Tr-654 (assembly GCF_011752915.1). Classification (NCBI taxonomy): domain Bacteria; kingdom Pseudomonadati; phylum Pseudomonadota; class Betaproteobacteria; order Burkholderiales; family Comamonadaceae; genus Comamonas; species Comamonas sp. Tr-654. The sequence goes on along the minus strand of NZ_VWWQ01000005.1, from coordinate 408,901 downwards.
CGTCCATCGGCGGCGATATTGCTGCTGAAGGGGCGGTTCAGCGCGCCCGGAATATGGCCGGCGACCGGGTCCAGGGGCTCCACCTCGCCGCGGTAGCGAGCCGGGGCGCGGGCATCGATGAGGGTCTGGGTGGCCTGACCCAGATCGGCCTCAACCTGAGCGACGGTCTTGAGCGTCTCAAGCGGCTGGCCCAGTTCAAAGTTGGACTGGAAATGGCCGGGCTCTTCCCCGCTGCCCAGGGGCTGGCCGGCCGCCTGCCAGGCCTGAAGCCCGCCATCGAGCACCGCCACGGCATCGTGGCCGGCCCAGCGCAGCATCCACCACAGGCGGCCGCAGTAATTGGCGGCATTGCGGTCATAGACCACGGCCTGCATATCGTTGGCAAAGCCTATGGAGGACAGCCAGGCGGAAAAGCGCTCGCGCGTGGGTAGCGGGTGGCGACCGCCCGAGGCCGATTGCACGCTGGTGGCGACCTGTCCATCCTCGCCGGGCGTGCCATGCGGTGCGCTGAGATTTTTGTCCAGGTCGGCGAAGACGGCGCCCGGGATATGGACCTGCAGATACTGCTCACGGCCGGCAGGCGGGTTCATGAGGTCAAAGCTGCAGTCAAACACCATCAAGGGCTTGCCGATGGCCTTGAGCCGGGCCAGCTGTTCGACGGAAATCAGGGTGTTGTAGTGCTCGGGCGTCGAGTGATTCATGGCTTGCTGCTCCAAAGATTGACTGTTGCAGACGGCACTGCGTGCAGCCTTGCGCGATGCAAACCATTATGCGATCGGGTCAGCGCATCGGACTCAAGCGGGCTTCATTGTTTGGATATGGCCAGCCGCGCGGATCTGGCCTGGCCGCTGCTACAGGCAGGGGGGCATGGAACAGATGCTCGGCACCCCCGGCACGATCAGCCTCTGGAGCGCAAGGCGGTGGCTGCGGCGCCGCTAGCGACGATGAGCACGATGCCTCCCCAGCCGATCAGGGGAATGCTCTCGCCGAACAGCACCAAGCTGAGCAGGGCGGCAAACACAATGCCCGAGTACTGCAGATTGGCGACGACCAGGGTGTTGCTCTTGCTGCCGGCCGAGGCATAGGCCTTGGTCATGCAGACCTGTGCCACGGCGGCCAGCACGCCCACGGGCACCAGCCACAGAGCGCTCCAGCCGGGGAAGGGCGAGATGCCGGTGAACAGCATGGTGATGCCGCCGGCAATGGCCGAACCGACCGAGAAATAGAACACCACGCGGGTTTCAGGTTCGCCCAGGCGCGACAGGGTGGTCACCTGCATATAGGCCATGGCCGCAAACATGCCGCCAAACAGGCCGCCGAGCGCGGCCACCCATTCGCTGGTCGGTGCGCTGGTCGGGCGCAATACCAGCAGCACGCCGACAAAGCCCGCCACCACCGTGGACACCAGGCCCCAGGGGAAGGGCGGAATGGCGCGGCGGGTTTCGGGTTCGGCCGCATAGGACTTGCGCAGGGTGTGGCGCATCCACAGGCCCTGGGCGATGAGAAACACCGCCATCCAGATGCTGCTCATGGAGTTGAGCGTGGTGGCCGTGGCCAGCGGCAGATGGCCGATGGCGTAGAACCAGGCTCCCATGGAGATCACGCCGACGAAGCTGCGCCAGGCATGCTCGCGCGAGTACTGGGTGGTCAGCGTCACGCCGCTGCGCCTGGCCAGCCAGACCAGCAGCGCCATGCTGACCAGGCCGCGGTAGAACACGATCTCCGCCGCATTGAAGTCCTGGGAGGCAAACTTCACACACACACTCATGACCGCAAAAATCAACGCGGCCAACACCATCCACAGGGCTTGCATATCTCACTCAATTCAGCATAAAAAATAGCTGCTGTGCTTATGGGGTAAGCGATAGCAGCTATCAGTCTTGAGGTTTACCTCATTCAGCGTTGGGGAACGCTGTCACCCATGATGCGGCGATACCACTCATGGAAATGTTGCATGCCGTCTTCCATGGGGCTCTGATAGGGGCCGACTTCGTTGTCGCCGCGTTCATACAGGGCCCTGCGGCCACCGTCCATGCGCTCGGCGATCTCGTCGTCCTCTATGCAGGTTTCCATGTAGGCGGCCTTCTGGGCCTGCACGAACTCGGGCTCGAAGGCGGCGATTTCCTCGGGGTAGAAGAACTCCACCACGTTCAGCGTCCTGTCCACGGCCAGCGGGTGCAGGGTCGAGACAGTCAGCACATGCGGATACCACTCCACCATGATGTGGGGGTAGTAGGTCAGCCAGATGGCACCGCGATCGGGCAGTTCGCCGTTGCGGTAGGCCAGCAGCACTTCGTGCCATTTCTTGTAGATGTCCGAGCCCGGGTTGCCGAAGCTCGGGGCCACGCCCACGGTCTGCACCGAGTACTCGCTGGCAAATTCCCACTTCAGATCGTCGCAGGTGACGAAGTTGCCCAGACCGGGGTGGAAGGGGCCGACGTGGTAGTCCTCCAGATAGACCTCGATAAAGGTCTTCCAGTTGTAGTTGCACTCGTGCATCTCGACATGGTCGAGCACAAAGCCGTCGAACTGGAGCTGCTCGCGCAGCTTCATGCCGGCCAGATCGGCCTCGATGTTGCGGCCGTTGTCCTCGAACAGCAGTCCGTTCCACTCGCGCAGCGGATAGTTGTTGAGGTTCAGGCAGGGGTCGTGGCTGAAGTGGGGGGCGCCCAGCAGCTCGCCGCTGGTGCTGTAGGTCCAGCGGTGCAGCGGGCAGACGATGTTGCCGCCGGCATGGCCCTTGCCTTCGGACAGCAGATTGCCGCGCCCCTTGAGCATCACGGCCTGGCGGTGGCGGCAGACGTTGGAGATCAGCTCGATCTCGCCTTTGGCATTGCGTACCAGCGCTCGCCCCTCTTTTTCCTGAGGCAGGGCGTAGTAGTCGCCTATCTCAGGAACGGCCAGCTGATGGCCCACATAGCGCGGGCCGCGCTTGAAAATCGTTTCCAACTCGCGCTGGAACAGCGCTTCGTCGAAATAACTTGAAACTGGTAGTTGGCTTGCGGCCTGCTGCAGTTGAAGACTTAAATCAGTCATGGATGACTTGACCTAAAGACTCCCCACAGGGAGGGTGCACGTGCGCACACGGTAAAAAACGAAACCGGCCTTGTCTGGACACGGGCCTCAGGCAATGGGCGGTGGCGCATGGCCTGCCGACGCGTTTGCCCGACCAGAATGACCAGGCACGGGGCCGGCTTGACGGGAATGGGATTATAGGCTGTGGGGTTATTTCCGTTTTTCTGGTACGTGTATTGACGTTATTTCGTCCATGTGTCGTTGGATCCTGTCAGCAAGTTGCCAGCCGCCTGCAAACCCTTGCCGCTGGGCAAAAAGGCGGGCGCGGCAGGCTCGGACCGGTCGGGAATTCACAGCCAAAACATATCGCGCCAGCCGGCTTTGCGGGCATTGCACGCCAATGGTGCAGGGACGCCTAAAATCGTCGCTTCCGTCCAACATTAACCACACCATCCATGCCCAAGGCCGCTGCCGCCAAGAAATCTGAACAGCCTGTCAGCTATGAAGCTGCTTTGCAGGAGCTGGAGCAACTGATTGCACAGATCGAATCCGGTCAGCTGCCGCTGGAGCAGATGCTCAGCGGCTACCAGCGCGCTGCGGAGCTGCTGGTTTTTTGCCGTAGCCAGCTCGATGCCGTGCAGGAGCAGGTCAAGGTATTGGACGAAGGCAAGCTGTCTGCCTGGACCCAGGACTGATCTCGGTGTCCGCGCGTTTTGCCTTGAAGATGCAGCCCATGAATGAATCAATGATTGCCGAACCATCGACGCCTCTGAACGAGGGCAAGACTGCCCTGGATTTTTCCGTCTGGATGCAGGAGCGACTGGCGCGCACCGAAGAAGCGCTGTCGCGCTGGGTGGGCATCAATGCACCTGCGGGTCTGGGTGAGGCCATGCGTTACGCCGTGCTTGATGGCGGCAAGCGCTTGCGACCGCTGCTGGTCTGGGCGGCCGCCGAGGCGGTGGGCGGTCAGGCTGCGGCCACGCTGCGTGCCGGCTGTGCCGTGGAGCTGATTCATGCTTACTCCCTGGTGCACGACGACATGCCCTGCATGGACAACGACACCATGCGCCGCGGCAAGCCCACCGTGCATGTGCAGTTCGGCGAAGCCTCGGCCCTGCTGGCCGGTGATGCTCTGCAGGCCCTGGCCTTCGAGCTGCTGCTGCCTGAAGACGACGGCATTCCCTGCTCTATGCAGGCCAGGCTGTGCCGACTGCTGGGCGCGGCAGCGGGCAGCAACGGCATGGCCGGCGGTCAGGCCATCGACCTTGCCAGCGTGGGCAAGCAGCTGAGCGAGGCGCAGCTGCGCGAAATGCACCGTCTCAAGACCGGTGCGCTGCTGCTGGGCAGTGTGCTCATGGGGGCCGCCTGCAATGCACAGACCGACGCCAGGGCACTGGCCGCGCTGACCGACTACGGCCAGGCTCTGGGCGTGGCCTTCCAGGTGGTGGACGACATTCTGGATGTGGTGGCCGACTCTGCAACGCTGGGCAAGACGGCGGGCAAGGATGCGGCCAATGACAAGCCCACTTTTGTATCGCTGCTGGGGCTGGAGGCTGCAAGAGCCCATGCCGAGGAGTTGCGCCTGCAGGCTCACGCCGCGCTGACGCGCAGCGGTCTGGCCGATACCCAGGCCCTGGCCGCACTTGCTGATATGGTCGTGCAGCGCACCCATTGAGATTGAATGGAAAAGCTCTGTAACCGAATATTGGCTGGCGCTAGCAGCTATTAAAAAATATAGAACATGTCCACGAATACTTCTTCCCTGCTGCACAACATCAACGATCCCGCAGACATGCGCGGCCTCTCGCGTGCCCAGCTCAAGACGCTGGCCGCAGAGCTGCGCAACTATGTGATCGACAGCGTCTCAAGGACCGGCGGGCACCTCAGCTCCAACCTGGGGACGGTGGAGCTGACCGTGGCGCTGCACTCGGTGTTCAACACGCCCTATGACCGCATCGTCTGGGACGTGGGCCACCAGACCTATCCGCACAAGATCCTGACCGGTCGCCGCGATCGCATGGCCACCCTGCGCCAATTCGGTGGCCTGTCCGGCTTTCCTCAGCGTGCCGAGAGCGAGTACGACACCTTTGGCACGGCACACTCGTCCACCAGCATCTCTGCTGCGCTGGGCATGGCGCTGGCCGCCAAGCAAAAAGGCGAGGATCGCCGTGCAATCGCCGTGATCGGCGACGGTGCGATGACGGCCGGCATGGCTTTCGAGGCACTGAACAACGGCGGCGTGCATGATGCCAATCTGCTGGTCATCCTCAACGACAACGACATGAGCATCAGCCCGCCCGTGGGCGCGCTCAATCGCTATCTGGCACAGCTGATGAGCGGGCAGTTCTATGCCAAGGCCCGCGATGTGGGCAAGAGCGTTCTCAAGCAGGTGCCGCCCTTGCTGGAGCTGGCCAAGCGCCTGGAACAGCAGGCCAAGGGCATGGTCGTGCCTGCCACCATGTTCGAGCAGTTCGGCTTCAATTACATCGGTCCCATCGACGGTCATGACCTCGACTCGCTGATCCCCACGCTGGAGAACATCAAGGGTCTCAAGGGCCCGCAGTTCCTGCATGTGGTCACCAAGAAGGGCCAGGGCTACAAGCTGGCCGAGGCCGACCCCGTGGCCTATCACGGGCCCGGGAAATTCGATCCGGCCGTCGGTCTGGTCAAGTCCACCACGCCTGCCAAGCAGACCTTCACCCAGGTGTTCGGCCACTGGCTCTGCGATATGGCCGCCAAGGATCAGCGCCTGGTCGGCATCACGCCCGCCATGCGCGAGGGCTCGGGCATGGTTGAGTTCCACAAGCGCTTTCCAGGTCGCTACTACGACGTGGGCATTGCCGAGCAGCATGCCGTGACCTTTGCTGGCGGCATGGCCTGCGAAGGCGTCAAGCCTGTGGTGGCCATCTATTCCACGTTCCTGCAGCGTGCCTATGACCAGTTGATTCACGACGTCGCGCTGCAGAACCTGCCCGTGGTGTTCGCGCTGGACCGCGCAGGTCTGGTGGGGGCTGACGGGGCCACGCACGCCGGCGCCTATGACATTGCGTTTGTTCGCTGCATTCCCAATATGAGCATGGCCTGCCCGGCCGACGAGCGCGAAACGCGCCAGTTGCTGACCACGGCCTATGAGCAGGATCACCCTGTCTGCGTGCGCTATCCGCGCGGTGCCGGAGTGGGTGTGACGCCGCTGGAGAGTCTGGAAGGTCTGCCCTTTGGCAAGGGCGAGATGCGCCGCGAGTCGAGCTCCAAGAAGGTGGCGATTCTGGCTTTCGGCACCTTGCTCTACCCCGCGCTGCAAGCTGCCGAAGCGCTCGACGCCAGCGTGGCCAATATGCGCTGGGCCAAGCCGCTTGATGAAGCACTGCTGCTCAAGATTGCGGCCGAGCATGAGCTCATCGTCACGCTGGAAGAGGGTTGCGTCATGGGCGGCGCTGGCAGTGCAGTGATGGAATGCCTGGCCGGCAATGGTCTGAGCAAGAGCGTGCTGCAGCTGGGCCTGCCCGATGCGTTCATCGAGCATGGCGATCCCGCCAGGCTGCTGGCGTTGCAGGGACTGGATGCCGCAGGCATCGAAGCCTCCATCCGCAAGCGTCTGGCTGCAGGCTGACGCGATATGGGCATGGCTTGCGCAAGTCCCATGGATTGACACCAGGCCCTTCCATGAAGGGCCTTTTTCTTTGCTTGCCGTCAAGAAAACTGACGGCAACCGTGAATCGCCACACGGACGGCGTCTGCGTTCCTAGAATGCCTGTGGCTGCCGGCTTGGCAATCGACAACTACTAGCGGAGAAATATTCATGGATCGTCGCTCACTCGTCAAACATGTGGGCATGGCCGGTGTGCTGGCAGCGGGCGTGGCTCCGGCGGTGCACAGCCAGGAGGTGCTGCGCTGGCGCCTGGTGACGAGTTTTCCCAAAGTCCTCGATGCCATCTCTGGCGGGGCCGATAAATTTGCCCAGTCGCTGCGTCTCATGTCGGGCGGCCAGATCGAGGTCAGCGTGCACTCCGCAGGCGAGCTGATGCCCGCGTTTGGCGTGATGGAGGGAGTGCAGAACGGCGTGGTCGAAATGGCTTTGACGGCGCCCTACTATTTTACGGACAAGGATTACTGCTTTGCACTCGGGTGCGCCGTGCCCTTCGGTCTGACGGCACGGCAGATGGATGCCTGGATGGAGTGGGGCGGCGGGCGCAAGCTCATGGATGATTTCTACGCCCAGTACAACATCAAGAGCCTGAGCGCCGGCAACACCGGCACGCAGATGGGCGGCTGGTACCGCAAGGAAATCAGGACCGTGCAGGATCTGCACGGGCTGCGCATGCGCGCCGGTGGCGGCCTGCTCGGTGATGCGCTGCAAAAGCTGGGCGTGCAAGCCGTCAACATGCCTATTGCGGATGCGCAGCAGGCGCTGGAAAAGAATCGCCTCGATGCGGTGGAGTTTGTCGGGCCCTATGACGACCAGAAGCTGGGCTTCGGCAAGATCGCTCCTTATTACTACTATCCGGGCTGGTGGGAAGGCGGTGCCGAGCTGGCCTATTTCATCAATACCAAGTCCTTTGCAGCCCTGACGCCCGAGCTGCGCGCCATGGTGGAAGCCGCGGCGGCGCTGGCCGCCAAGGATCTGACGGCCAAGTATCTGGCGTACAACCCTGCGGCACTCAAGAAGCTGCTCAGCGAACGCGTGCAGCTGCGCGCCTTTCCACGCGAGCTCATGGATGCAGGCTTCAAGGCCGTGATGGCCACCATGGCCGAGCATGAGGCCAAGTCGGCATCGTTCAAGAAGATTCACCGCAGCATGCGCGGATTCCAGCATGACCAACTGCTCTGGGATCGTTTCTCTGAATTTCGCTATGCCAGCTATATGAGCGCGGTACGTCTGTAAGCAGTGATGGCCGCCCGCCAAGGCCTAATTTGATGCACCTCACTAGGTAGAACTTCTTAAATGAACGGTCACTTTTTATCGCATGCTGAACGATTGACTCGTGTACATTTTGTGCCTGTTGCATAAGTCAAGCTGGCATAGATCAGTGGTCTGTGTCGGCCAATTCGTTCCTCAAGGAGACTAAAGTGGATCGTCGTTCCATTCTGAAAAATGCCGGTATCGCCGGCGTGCTGGCTGCGGGCGCAGCACCCGCTGTTCACGCCCAGGCCGCCGTGCGCTGGCGCCTGGCCTCGAGCTTTCCCAAGTCGCTGGACACCATCTTCGGCAGCGCTGAAAAGCTGTCGCAAGTGGTCAAGGCCATGTCGGGCGGCAAGTTCGAGATCTCGGTGCACCCCGCTGGCGAGCTGATGCCCGCTTTCGGTGTGGTGGATGCACTGCAGGGCGACACCATCGATATGGCACAGACTGCGGCCTACTACTTCACCGGCAAGGACCCCATCTTCGCCTTCAGCTGCGCCGTGCCTTTCGGCCTGACCACGCTGCAGATGAACGGCTGGAAAGACCATGGCAATGGCCGCAAGCTGCTGGATGCCTTCTTTGCCAAGTACAACTTCAAGACTGCATCCGCAGGCAACACCACGACCCAGATGGGTGGCTGGTACCGCAAGGAAATCAAGACCGTGGAAGACCTCAAGGGTCTGAAGATGCGTCTGGGTGGCGGCGTGTTCGGCGAAGCCATGGCCAAGCTGGGTGTGGTGGCACAGAACATGCCTGCCGGCGATGTCTATCAGGCCCTGGAAAAGGGTACGCTGGATGCCGTGGAATTCGTCGGTCCCTACGACGATGAGAAGCTGGGCTTCAACAAGGTTGCGCCTTACTACTACTACCCCGGCTGGTGGGAAGGTTCTGCCGACCTGGAGTTCTTCATCAATCTGAAGAAGTACAACGCGCTGTCGCCCGAGAACAAGGCGATCCTGGACGCCGCAACCCGCGTGGCTGCCGCCGACATGACCAGCAAGTACCAGGTGCTCAACCCTCAGGCCATCAAGCGCCTGGTGGCCAACAAGACCCAGCTGAAGATGTTCCCCAAGCCACTGATGGACGCCGGCTTCAAGGCCTCCATGGAAGTGTTTGCCGAGCACGAAGCCAAGTCGCCCGAATTCAAGAAGATTCACCAGGACATGCGCGCTTTCCAGCGCGACCAGATCCTGTGGAACCGCTTCTCCGAGTTCCCCTTCAATCAGTACATGGCGACTGCCAAGATCTGATCCCGATCAGAGTCACCGGCGCCATGCGCTGGCTGTTGAAAAACCGCAGCTTGCTGCGGTTTTTTCATGCCATCGAGATCATGCTGGGAGTCCACCTGCGCTGCCTCGGAGGTGTCATTCGATACGCGGATGACATCGGCTCGGCAGGGCAGTTCCCATATTCCTTCGGTTGTCAGCATTCCATCGCTGCTGCGATAGGCCGGCTCTAAACAAGACTCCTGGGCATTGGCGGTTGATACAGCAGATCTGCGCAGGGGTGGCCGACATCAGTCAGCAGTTCAGTGACGGTCATGGTGGCTTCCTGCAGGGTAGCGAATCTATCATCCATCAATCTTCAAGCCATGAAAAAGCCCCGGCTCTGGCGAGCCGGGGCTGTGTCGGTAGCAGTGTCGATTTACTTGGCGGCAGGCGCCGCGCTCAGTGAATCCTGCAGGGCCTTGGCCGGGTCATCGGATCCATAGCCGCTGGCATCGGGTGCCGCCGGTGCCGGCTGGCTGCCCTCGGCAGGGGCAGCAGGGGCAGAGCCTTCTTCACCACCTTCAGGTGCTCCAAACGGGTTGTCCGCACCATAGCCGCCGCCGGCATCGTTGAGCTGGTTGAGCATTTCGTCGCCCACCTTGTTCATGTCCACGACCACGGGTTTGTCGAGCGCGCCGGTCACGATGCCGGGGAAGGCAATTAGCACGCCCACCATCACCAGCTGGATCAGCACAAAGGGTACGGCACCCTTGTAGATCTGCATGGTCGTGACGGGCGCTATCACCTTGTGCGTGACCTTGTCCACATACTGCTTGTCCGGTGCGACGGAGCGCAGAAAGAACAGTGCAAAGCCGAAGGGCGGATGCATGAACGAGGTCTGCATGTTCACGGCCAGCAGCACGCCGAACCAGATCAGGTCGATGCCCATCTTCTCGGCCACGGGGCCCAGCAACGGCACCACGATGAACGAGAGTTCAAAGTAGTCCAGGAAGAAGGCCAGGAAGAAGATCATGATGTTGACCACGATCAGGAAGCCCACCTGGCCACCGGGCAGGCTGGTCAGCAGATGCTCTACCCACTTGGGGCCGTCTGCAGCCTGGAAGACCAGACTGAAGGTGGTGGCGCCGATCATGATGAACATCACAAAGCTGGCCAGCTTGGTGGTAGAGGCCAGGGCCTGCTTGAGCAGGTCCATGTTCAGGCGACGGCGGGCAAAACCCATGATCAGTGCCGCCATGGCGCCCATGGCACCGCCTTCGGTAGGTGTTGCAATGCCCAGGAAGATGGTGCCCAGCACCAGGAAGATCAGCAGCAGAGGGGGGATCAGCACAAAGGTCACGCGCTCGGCCAGCTTTGACAGCAGGCCCAGCTTGAGCACCCGGTTGAGCGAGGCGATCACGAAGGCGATGAAGGTGCCGCCGCACATGGCGGTGACGATCTTCTCGTCGGTGGCGACTTCGGTGACTTCCTTGCCCTGCCACCAAGTGTGCAGGTCGGCCATATGGCTGGCCAGGAAGATGGCCACGATGGTGGACAGACCCATCACCACGACCAGCGAGATATAGCCGGAGTTGCCGTTGGACTCGCGGTAGATGCGTGCCTCGGGTGGCAGTGCAGGCACGGTATGGGGCTTGAAGATGGCCAGGAATGCCACCCAGACCACGTACAGGCCCATGAGCATGAAGCCGGGGATGAAGGCACCCTTGTACATATCGCCAACGCTCTTGCCCAACTGGTCGGCCATCAGAATCAGCACCAGCGAGGGCGGGATGATCTGGGCCAGCGTGCCCGAAGCCGCAATCACGCCCGATGCCAGGCGGCGGTCATAGCCGTAACGCAGCATGATGGGCAGAGAGATCAGGCCCATGGAGATCACCGAGGCGGCAACCACACCGGTGGTGGCAGCCAGCAGGGCACCCACAAAGATCACCGCCAGCGCCAAACCGCCGCGGATGGGGCCAAACACCTGACCGACAGTGTCAAGCAGGTCCTCCGCCATGCCGGAACGTTCGAGAATCAGGCCCATCAAGGTGAAGAAGGGCACGGCCAGCAGGGTGTCGTTGGCCATGATGCCGATCAGGCGCTGGGGCAGCCAGGCCATCACTGAGGAGGGGAAGACGCCCAGTTCGATGCCCAGAAAACCGAAGGCCAGGCCCGCAGCACCCAGGCTGAAGGCGACTGGAAAGCCCAGCAGCAAAAAGCAGATCAGCCCCGCAAACATGATGGGGGCGTAGTTGGTAGCGATGAATTCCATTGATTGTCTCCCGCTACCGTTATGCCTTGGCCTGGGCGGCCAGCGCCTCAGCCTGCTTGCGATCGGCTTCGGCACGCAGGGCCTCGGCCAGCTCTTCCTCGGCGCTCTTGTCGCTGAGCTTGCCCATGGGGTCGGGACCGTCACCGGTCAGGAAGGCAATGCGCTTGATCAGCTCGGAGATGCCCTGCAGCAGCAGCAAGGTGATGCCCACAGGAATCGCTGTCCACACAGGCCAGCGGATCAGTCCGCCGGGATTGCCCGACATTTCGCCGGACTGGTACATCTGAATCACCACTGGCATGCTCAGCCACAGAATGGTCAGGCATAGAGGAGTGAGAAAGAAGGCAAAGCCGATGATGTCGATCCAGACCTGGGCCTTTTTGGACAGACGACTGTTGATCACGTCGATGCGCACATGCTCGCGGTGCAGCAGGGTGTAGCCCGCCGCAATCAGAAAGGACCATGCGAACAGATACCACTGGACTTCCAGAAAGGCATTGGAGCTGGTGTCGAAGGCCTTGCGAACAATGGCGTTGGCGGCGCTGATGAAGGTGGCGGCAAATATCAGCCAGATTGAATATTTGCCGACAAAGGCGTTGAGCCTGTCGATAGCCCTGGACAGGGCAAGTAAAGCCTGCATGGTGTCTCCAAAAAGTAGGCCGTGTATGCGTCGCGCTGTTGGGGCTGGTAAGCCTTAGGGGCGATCTGAGTTTTTGAACCGAACAGGCGATTCTACGGACGCAGGTATGGTGTTTTTTACAAATACGCACGCAAATGTGGTGCCCGAGCGTCAGTGGTGTCTGCTATGCGCACGATAGCTGGAAGCGCATGGCTGGTGCCGCTTAGGTGATTGTTTTATTGAGGTATTTTGGGTTCTCGATGGGCTCTGATGCTAGTGTGCGCCTGCTGTCGAGGAGGGGTCTGTGTGCTGAAACTAGGGCAAATCCGGAGAGAGTCGAACTGCTTCGAACCAGGTCCAAGACTCTTATTTGCTGGCGAGTCGACGATAGAGCGTGGCCCGGCTCAATCCAAGGTTGCGGGCTGCCACGCTTACATTTCCGTGCGCCTCCTGCATGGCCTGCTGAATCAGCAGCAACTCGCTGGTGCGCAGTGGCGTGGCCATGGCATTGGCAGGTACTCCCCGGCTGGCTGTGCCGGAGCCTGTCATGACGGGCGCGCGCAGCAAGGGGCCGGCCTGTGCCAGCGCCAGCAGACGCAGCCCGGACCACAGCGGCAGTTGCAGTGGCGCCTCTGGCCGCTGCCGCGCATGCTCGATCAGATGGCTCCAGGGCAGGGCCAGCAGCTCATGGCTCTGAATCAGCGAGTCCTCCCCGGGGGCTTGCAGAGGACGTGGCGCCAGTTGCCTGGCCACGGTATTGCTGCCCAGCAATCGGCCTTCGGCATCAAACACCATCAGGCCTTCTCCCTCCTGGCCCAGCGGCCCGCCGGGCCAGTTCACGCGTAGCAGCAGGGTGTGAGGCAGGGCTCGCAGCAATCGATCTTCGATGGCGCGTGCGCAGCGCAGCGCCAGCAGCAGCAGCTCGGGCCGCTCGGGTACATCAATGCCGGTGATGTCCAGCATGCCCAGGCATTCGCCCTGAGGGCCGAATACCGGAGCACCTGCGCAGCTGTAGTCGCCCAGATCGTCAAAAAAATGCTCCTGCCTGTGCAGCCATACCGGGCTGAGTTCGGCCAGTGTCGCGCCTATGGCCGAGGTGCCCACGCCGCGCTCGGACAGGTCCACACCGACACGGCCCACGGCCAGCGCGCGCAGATCGCTATGGTCGACGGGGCCTTGCACTTCCAGTACCAGTCCCTGCGCATCGGTCAGCAGGCAGAAGTAGCGCATGGCACCCACGGCCGCGACCAGTTGCGTCATGACCGGGCTTGCGGCCTGCAGCAGCAACTGGTGCTTTTCCTGGGCGTGGCGCAACGCGTGAGGTCCGACGGCCTCGAACTCCACTGTTTGAGCGGGATGACGGCCCTGCGCCACGCAGCGCTGCCACGAGCGCCAGAGCCAGGGGGCAAGGCCAGACGGTACCAGCGCATGGGGTGAGTCCATCGCCAGCAACTGCTGCCTGGCCTGGGCAAGCAGGGAATGGCGTGCACCAGGATGGGCTGCGGCTTGCGCGAATGTGGCGAGGCTGGCGGGCGACATGCGGACTCCGGACAGTGTTTCATTTTGAGAATATCTGTGCGTGTTTCGCCTGGCTTGGGGGTCAACCCTAGCGCCTTGCATGGTGCTAACTGCCCACCATAGAGAGTGAGGTTGTGCTTTGTTACCCAATTCTTCGGATATAGGCAGGAGGCATCACGATGAATGTTCAGTTCACGGTCAATGGCCGCGCGGCCAGCATTGACGTCCCCCTCAATACCTTGCTGGTGCAGGCGCTGCGTGAACAGCTGCGCCTGACTGGCACCCATGTGGGCTGCGATACCAGCCAGTGCGGAGCCTGCACGGTGCTGGTCAATGGCAAGGCCATCAAGTCCTGCACCATGCTGGCCGTGCAGGCCCAGGGTGCCGAGGTCCAGACCATAGAGGGCATGGCCGCAGCCGATGGAACCATGCACCCCATGCAGGCGGCCTTCAAGCAGTGCCATGGCCTGCAGTGCGGCTTCTGCACGCCCGGCATGGTGATGAGTGCCGTGGACCTGTGCCGCCAGAAGCCTCAGGCCACCGATGCTGAGATCCGCGAACTGCTCGAAGGCAATATCTGCCGCTGCACGGGCTACCAGAACATCGTCGCCGCCGTCAAAGCGGGTCGCGACGGCATGAGCGCCACCTGAGCAGCGCATCACAACTAGAAGAGGAGACACACCATGGGTGCATCTGACTTTTCCAAGCTGCCGCATATCGGCGAAGCCGTCCTGCGCCGCGAGGATGATCGCTTTCTGACCGGAGCGGGCCAGTACACGGACGACATCACGCTGGGCGCACAGGCCTATGCGGTGTTTGTGCGCTCGCCCCATGCCCATGCGAGGCTGCGCAGCGTCAACGTGGATGCCGCCAGGGCGGCGGCGGGCGTGATCGGCATACTCACGGGGGCCGATGTGGCGGCAGCCGGCATCAACGGCCTGCCCTGCGGCTGGCTGATCACCAGCACCAATGGCGAGCCCATGAAGGAGCCGCCGCACCCGATTCTGGCCCTCGATACCGTGCGCTATGTGGGCGATCAGGTGGCCATGGTGGTTGCCGAGACCCTGCAGCAGGCGCGTGATGCGGCCGAGCTGGTGGAGGTTGACTACGAGGTGCTGCCTGCGGTGGTGAATGTGGCCGACGCGGCGGGCGGCAAAAAGCCCGGGGCCGTGGTCCACGAGATCGCTCCCGACAACCGTTGCTACCAGTGGGCGATTGGCGACAAGGCGGCTGTGGATGCGGTGTTTGCCGGCGCTGCCCATGTGACCCGGCTGGACCTGGTCAACAACCGCCTGATCCCCAATGCCATGGAGCCGCGCGTGGCCATAGGCAGCTACAACCGCGCCATGGATGAGTACACGCTGTACGTGGCCAACCAGAACCCGCATGTGGAGCGGCTGCTGATGACGGCCTTCGTCATGGGGCTGCCCGAGAGCAAGGTGCGAGTGATTGCGCCCGATGTAGGCGGCGGCTTTGGCTCCAAGATCTTTCTGTATGCCGAGGATGTCTGCCTCACCTGGGCTGCCAAGAAGCTCAACCGCAATATCAAGTGGACGGCCGATCGCAGCGAGTCCTTTCTGACCGATGCCCATGGCCGCGACCATGTCAGCCATGCCGAGATGGCCATGGATGCCGACGGCAAGTTCCTCGCCATGCGTGTGCACACCGACGCGAATCTGGGCGCCTATCTGTCCACTTTCGCCAGCGCGGTGCCCACCATTCTTTATGCAACATTGCTGGCGGGCCAGTACACCACGCCGCAAATCCACATCGAGGTCGATGCCTGGTTCACCAACACTTCGCCCGTGGATGCCTACCGGGGCGCTGGCCGTCCCGAGGCCACGTACCTGCTCGAGCGCCTGGTCAGCCGCTGTGCCTGGGAAATGAATCTGTCCCAGGCCGAGATCAGGCGCCGCAATTTCATCACCAGCTTTCCCTATCAGACGCCCGTGGCGCTGCAGTACGACGTCGGCGATTACCAGGCCTGCATGGATCAGGCCGAGCAACTGGCCGATGTGGCAGGCTTTGCGGCGCGGCGAGCAGCCAGCGAGGGCAGAGGCCTCAAGCGCGGCCTGGGCTACAGCAGCTACATCGAAGCCTGCGGTCTGGCTCCCAGCAATATTGCCGGGGCGCTGGGCGCACGTGCCGGTCTGTTCGAGTGCGGCGAGGTGCGCGTCCACCCCACGGGCAGCGTGACGGTGTTCACGGGCTCGCACAGTCATGGCCAGGGGCATGAGACGACTTTTGCCCAGGTGGTGGCGGCCCGGCTGGGCATTCCCGTCGAACATGTCGAGATCGTCCACGGCGATACGGGCCGTGTGCCCTTTGGCATGGGAACCTATGGCTCGCGCTCCATCAGCGTGGGAGGGGCGGCCATCATGAAGGCGCTGGACAAGATCGAGGCCAAGGCCAAGAAGATCGCCGCTCACCTGATGGAGGCCAGCGATGCCGACATCGATTTCGCGGGAGGCGAGTTCACGGTGCGCGGCACTGACAGAAAGCTGCCGTTTGCCCAGATTGCGCTGACGGCCTATGTGCCGCACAACTACCCTCTGGACAAGCTGGAGCCGGGGCTGGACGAGACTGCTTTCTACGACCCTACCAACTTCACCTTCCCGGCCGGCACCTATATCTGCGAAGTCGAGGTGGACCCTGCCACGGGCGTGGTGCGCGTCGACCGCTTCAGTGCCGTGGACGATTTCGGCACCATCATCAACCCCATGATCGTGGAGGGTCAGGTCCATGGCGGACTGGCCCAGGGCATAGGTCAGGCGCTGCTGGAGAACTGCGTCTACGACCGTGACTCGGGTCAGTTGCTGACCGGCAGTTTCATGGACTATGCCATGCCCCGCGCCGACGATCTGCCCGACTTCAAGCTGGGTACGGTCTGCACTCCCTGCACCCATAACCCGCTGGGTACCAAGGGTTGTGGCGAGGCCGGGGCCATAGGCTCGCCGCCGGCCGTGATCAACGCCGTGCTCGATGCCCTGCATTCGCTGGGTGTCAAGGATCTGGACATGCCTGCCAGCCCGCACCGCGTGTGGGAAGCCATCGATGCTGCACGCCCTTGAGTACACCCGACTGAGAGGAAGAGAGGACAACACATATGTATGCCTTCAGTTACTCCAATCCCCGGACGCTGGATGAGGTGAGCGCTGCCAGCGGCCAGTTTCTGGCCGGCGGTCAGAGCCTGATTCCTTCCATGAAGCTGCGCCTGGCCCAGCCCGGCGCGATTGTGGATCTCAATCAGGTCGATGGCCTGTCGGGAATCCGCGTCGGCGGCGATCAGGTCGAGATCGGCGCCATGACCCGTCATGCCGATGTTGCCGCCAGCCGCGAGGTGCAGGCCGCCATTCCCGCCCTGGCCGAGCTGGCCGGCGGTATTGGCGACCGCCAGGTGCGCGCGCGCGGCACGATTGGCGGCTCGCTGGCCAACAACGACCCTGCGGCCTGCTATCCCAGCGCGGTGCTGGGCCTGGGTGCCACCGTGGTCACCAGCCGGCGCGAGATTGCGGCAGACGACTTCTTTCAGGGCATGTACACCACGGCACTGGAAGAGGGGGAGCTGATCAAGGCTGTGCGCTTTCCCGTGCCCAGGACTGCGGCCTATATCAAGTTCAAGCAGCCCGCGTCGCGCTTTGCGCTGGTGGGCGTGTTTGTGGCACAGACGGCGCAGGGCGTGCGCGTGGCCGTGACCGGTGCGGGACTATCTGTCTTCCGCCATGCGGAGCTGGAAGCTGCGCTCAATCAGAGCTTTACTTCCGCAGCAGCCGCAGCGGTACCGATCGATGACAGCGAACTCAACAGCGATCTGCACGCGAGTGCGCGCTACCGGGCGCAGCTGATCAGCGTTCTGACACAGCGGGCGGTGGATCAACTGCTCTCTCCCTGAGCGGCGTTGTCTGAGTGGCTGCTCCTACTGGGCTTAGGGCAGTCTCGCCACGGGCAGGGCGAGTGGGCGGTCGGCATGGGCGCCTGCTTGCCGTCTCGTTGTGGCAGTGTGACGTTCATGGGATGTGATTTTGAATGAAAAGTGGCTTAATCCCTTATCAGTAAAGCGCAAGCAGCTATGAATACCGAAGTGAAGAGCGCTCTGCAGTCGGTGGATGGGCTGCTGGCCGCCTTGCAGGAGGTGGGCTATTTTGCAGACCGGCGTCTGGCCACGGCCGTGTTTCTCGCTCTCAGGCTTCAGCGGCCCCTGCTGCTGGAGGGCGAGCCGGGCGTCGGCAAGACCGCGCTAGCCCAGGCTTTGTCCCAGGTGCTGGAGCGGCAGCTGATCCGGCTGCAGTGCTATGACGGCCTGGAGCAGCGTGAAGCGCTGTATGAGTGGAATTACGCGGCGCAGCTGTTGCATCTGCGCGCGGCCGAGCTGCGTGGCGCGGCGGAACTGGAAGCTGTCGAGCAGGAGGTCTATCAGCCGCGCTATCTGGTACGCCGCCCTTTGCTGCAGGCCCTGCAGGCGCCCGCGCCTGGCGCGGTGCTGCTGATTGACGAGGTGGACCGGGCCGACGAGCCTTTCGAGGCCTTTTTGCTCGAGTATCTGGGCGAGTACCAGGTCAGCATTCCCGAACTGGGAGTCATCAGGGCCGAACTGCCGCCGGTCACCATTCTGACCAGCAATCGCACGCGCGATCTGCATGATGCGGTAAAGCGCCGCTGCCTCTACCACTGGCTGGACTATCCCGAGCGCGAACGCGAACTGGCCATTGTCCAGTCCAAGGTGCCAGAAGCCGGGGCGGCGTTGACCGAACAGATCGCCCGTTTTGTGGACCGGCTGCGCAGCCGCCCGTTTGCCGATGCGTTCGAGCGCACACCCGGCATTGCCGAAAGCGTGGAGTGGGCCAAGGCGTTGGTGGCGCTAGACACCCTGGTCATTGACCCCGAGCTGGTGCACGAGACGGCGGGCATTCTGTTCAAGCAGCGCGAAGATGTGGCGGCGCTCACGCCAGAGCGTCTGCAGCAATTGCTGGAGCCCGATGCCACAGCCTGAGCTGCAAGCGCAGTCGCCGGCCCGGCCCGCAAGCGTGAGCTGGTGGGGGGACGCGCGCAGCGGCAAGCTGCCCATCAATCTGCTGGGGTTCGGCCGTGCGCTGCGCCGTGCGGGGCTGGCGGTGGATGCCGAGCGCCTGGCATTGGCCCAGCAAGGCCTGATGCTGGTGGGCGTGAACCGCGAGGACATGGCCGCCGCGCTGGAGGCTGTGCTGGTCTCACGCGAACAGGACCTGGCGGTCTTTCGCGAATTGTTTGCTGCCTACTTTCGTAATCCCGAGGTGGCGCAGCAGCTTCTGAGCCAGCTGCTACCTGGCGCACCGGAGGCGGCCAGGCCGCGTCACAGGCCGCGTGTGCAGGAGGCCTTGTCAGCGATTCGTGCCGCACAGCAAAAGCCCGCGAGCGAGGAACTGACGCTGGATGCCGCCATGTCGGCCAGCGACCGGCACAGGCTGCAGCATGCGGATTTCAACCAGCTCAGTGCCAGCGAGTACCGCCTGGTCCAGCAGTTGGCACGTGATATCCGCTTGCCGCTGCCCAGCTATCGCAGTCGCAGAAGCGAGCTGCGCGCCTCGGGGTTGCGTGTGCACTGGCCCGCCAGTCTGAAAGCTGCGGCAGCCACGGGCGGCGAGCTGGCAAGTCTCAAATGGCGCAGGCGCAAGCGGCTGCCCATGCCCTGGCTGGCGCTGGTCGATGTGTCGGGCTCCATGGAGCGTTATGTGCGTCTGTTGCTGGCATTTCTGCACCAGGCCACCAGCCCCCGGCGCTATCCGCAGCTGCGTCGCCATGTCTACAGCATGGGAACCAGCCTGCAGGAGCTGAACCGGGCTTTTGCCCACAGCGACCCCGATGCCATGCTGGCCCAGCTCAATCGCGACATCGACGATTTCGGCGGCGGCACCTGCCTGGGGGAATGCCTGGCACAGCTGCACCGGCAGCAGGCGCGCCATCTGGTGGGCAGGCGTACCCTGGTGCTGCTGGTCAGCGACGGGCTGGATACCGGCGACAGTGCGCTGCTGGAGCGGGAGCTGCAGTGGCTGGCACGGCACAGCGCGCGCATTGTCTGGCTCAACCCCTTGTTGCGCTTTGACGGGTATGCCCCGCTGGCCAAAGGCGCGCAGGTGCTGCATCGTCACAGCCATGCCATGCTGGCCGTGCACAACCTGCAGTCATTGCAGCAACTGGCTGCCCATTTGGCGAAGCTGCTGCAACTGCCGCACCGAGATTGAAAAGGAGAACACCATGGAAATGCATGCCAGCCGTCCTCTTGCCGTGAGCCAGCAGCAGGCCTGGGAGGCGCTCAACGATCCGCAAACCTTGCAGCAATGCCTGGCCGGCTGCGAGAAGTTCGAGGATGCGGGCGATGGCTCCTATGCCGTGATCATGTCCGTGAAGATCGGTCCGGTATCGGCCAAGTTCAACGGCCGGGTCACGCTGTCGGACGTGCAGCCGCCCAAGAGCTACACGATTGCCTTTGAAGGGCAGGGCGGTGTGGCCGGCTTCGGCAAGGGCCAGGCCAAGGTGGATCTGACTCCCACCGATGAACGCCACTGCGAGCTGCAGTACGAGGTGCAGGCCCAGGTCGGCGGCAAGATTGCCCAGTTGGGCCAGCGCCTGATCGACGGCGCGGCCAAGAGCATGGCGGAGGATTTCTTTGCGCGCTTCGAAACCTTGATGCAGCAGCGTCACGCTGGCGAGCCGCCCGAAGACGAAGGCGGTTCAGAGGAGCTGGATACACGCTCCTGGGAGCATGACGCGGCTTCCACCAGCTATGCCCCGCTGGACGCCACACCCTCGGCGCCACCGCGCGAATCGTCTGGCATCCCCGTCTGGGCCTGGGGCCTGGGGGCTGTCATCGTGCTGGGCGCGCTCTGGCTGCTGACTCGCTGACCAGCGCATGAATAAAAAAGCCCCTGAGCCTGAAGCCAGGGGCTTGGTGCAGGTGGCTTGGCCTTATTGAGGCTGGGCGTGGAAAGCCTTGTTGGCGATCTTCCAGCCCTGCTCGGTCTTGAGCAGCACAAAGTAGTCGGTAAAGGTCACGGCGCCATGGTAGAGAGTGACCTTGGCCATGGCGGCCGTGCCCACGATGTCCAGGGAGTCGATGACGCGGCGACGCGTGGCTTCGTCGGCAGCGGGCATGTTCTTGAAGCGCTGGCAGTAGAAGTCCAGGTCCCAGGATGTCAGCGGGCCTTCGCGCACGGACTCCAGCCGCGCCGTAGGCATGAAGGCTGCGCGCATGTGTTCGGCCTTGTCTTCGGCATGGCCGCGCATGTACAGCTCCAGCGGCACGCGCACGGCGGCTTCTTCGGGGTGATTGGTCAGGCGTTCGGTGGTCATATGGGTTTCTCCTTGGAGCCGGATTCCTTGCGCCGCAAGGCGGACGCAGCAAGGGGCAGTGTCAGCCGCCAAGCATGAGGCCTCAAAACGCCGGCATTGCGACTATGAAAGTCAGCACTGTTTTAGTCTGCCAAGAGGGAACTTCACGAGGTAAACCCGAGGTAAAGCAGGGGTAAATGCTGGCAAAGCCGGCGCTGCCAGACCAGGAATTTGCTTGCAACTGGATACCATTGGCGCCAATTCAGGCTCGAAATTCCTGCGCTCAACCATGTCCAGCTCATCCAATCTGCACCCCAATCGTCAATCCTTACAGCAGGGCAAGGTCCGGCCTGCCTTGCTTGTCACTGTGGTGCTCGCTGTGGCGGCCGCTGGTGGCGGCTATTGGTGGTATACGCAAAAACAGAGTGCAAGTGGCGATACGTCTGTGTCTGCAGCTCCTAAACAAGGAGCGGGTGGGCCTGGCGCTCGCGCCGGGCGCAACGGTCGCGCAGGGCCAGGCGGCCCCGGCGGCATGAGCCAGGCTCAGCCTGTGAGCGTAGGCGTGGTGGAGCAGCGTGACATGCGTGTGCTCGTCAGCGCCATTGGCACCATGAATGCACGTGCCACGGCTGTGGTACGTGCCAAGGTTTCGGGCGAGCTGCTCAAGCTGCACTTCAAGGAAGGTGACGAGGTCAAGGCTGGTCAGTTGCTGGCCGAGATCGACCCGCGCAGTTTTGCGGCCTCGCTGGCGCAGGTGCAGGGCTCTTTGGCACGCGATCAGGCCCAGCTCAAGAATGCGCAGCTGGATCTGCAGCGCTACAAGGAGCTGCAGGCCCAGGACTCGATTGCCCGCCAGCAGGTCGATACCCAGGCCGCACTGGTGCGCCAACTGCAGGGCACGGTAGCGGCGGATCAGGGCCAGGTCGATGCGGCCAAGCTGCAGCTGAGCTATACCAGGATCACGGCCCCCATCTCGGGCCGCCTCGGCCTGCGCCAGGCCGACCTCGGCAACGTGGTCAACCCTTCCGATACCAACGGGCTGGTGACGATCACCCAGATTCGCCCCATCGATGCCGTTTTCTCCGTCCCCGAAGCCCATGTCGGGACGCTGGCCCAGCAGTTGCGAGAGGGCAAGGCCATGCCCGTCGAACTCTGGGACCGCGAGCAAAAGCAGATGCTGGCCAAGGGCCAGCTCAATGCGCTGGACAACACCATCGACACGACCACGGGCACGGTCAAGGCCAAGGCATCGTTCGACAATGCGGAGCGCAAGCTGTTCGCGAATCAGTTCGTCAACGTCAAGCTGCAGCTGCGCCAGATCGATCAGGCGCTGGTCGTGCCCGCGAATGCGGTGCAGAACAACTTTGTCTATCTGGTCAAGCCCGACAACACGGTCACGCAGCGCAAGATCACGGTGGGGGTGACGGATGGTGACTATGTAAGCGTGCGCGGCGAGCTGGAGCCCGGCGACAAGGTGGTGACCGACGGCATCGACCGCCTGCGCGAAGGCGCGCAGGTGACGGTGGTGGACTCCGAAAAAGTCAAGAAGGTCGACCAGGCCGTGCAGGATGCTGCCAACCAGCCGCGCGGGATGATGCGCAACCTCAGTCCCGAGCAGCGTGAAAAAGTCTCCAAGATGACGCCCGAGGAACGCAAGGAGTTCTTCCAGAAGCTGCGCGCCGAGCGCGGCGGAAATGGCGGCAATGCGGGCCCAGGCCCAGGACCTCGTGGCGCGGACGCCCGTGGCGATCAGCCGCGTGAGGCACAAGGCAGTCCCGCCAAGGCCGATGCGAAGCCGGATGCCAAGCCTGCCGCTGCGAACGAGGCCAGACCTCAGGCCGGCGCCGAGCGTGGTGACGGCGGCGAGGGCCGAGCCGAAAGAGCCGAGGGCCGGGGTGACCGCCCCCAGCTGAGTCCCGAGCAGCGCGCCAAGCTGGAGGCCCTGTCGCCGGAAGAGCGCCGTGCCTTCTTCCAGAAGCTGCGCGCCGAGCGCGAAGCCAGTGGTCAGACCGGTACGGCAGCTGGCGGCAAGGGCGACAGCAGCGGCGCAGCTCGCTGAGCATAGTCAGAGCCTGCGGCCATCATGAATCTCTCGCGCCTCTTCATTCTCAGGCCCATCGCCACCAGCTTGCTGATGGTGGCGGTGCTGATCTCGGGCATTCTTGCCTACCGCCTGCTGCCCATCTCGGCCCTGCCCGAGGTGGACTATCCCACCATACAGGTCACCACCCTCTACCCCGGGGCCAGCCCCGATGTGATGACCTCCAACGTCACGGCTCCGCTGGAGCGCCAGTTCGGTCAGATGCCGGGGCTGGATCAGATGTCCTCGACCAGTTCGGGCGGCGCATCGGTCATCAGCCTGCGCTTTGCGCTCGATATGTCCATGGACGTGGCCGAGCAGCAGGTGCAGGCCGCTATTAACGCGGGCACCAATCTGCTGCCCAGCGATCTGCCCATGCCCCCGCTCTACAGCAAGGTCAACCCGGCCGATGCGCCGGTGCTGACGCTGGCCATCAGCTCGCCTTCGCTGCCCGTCATCAGGATCAACGACCTGGTGGAGAACCGCCTTGCGCCCAAGCTCTCCCAGGTCAAGGGTGTGGGTCTGGTGGCGATTGCCGGCGCGCGCCGCCCGGCCGTGCGCATTCAGGCCAATCCGGCTGCGCTGGCCAGCTTCGGCATGACGCTGGATGATGTGCGCACCGCCATCTCGGCGGCCAACGTCAAGACCGCCAAGGGCAGCTTTGACGGCCCCAACCGCGCATCGACCATCGATGCCAACGACCAGATGCAGTCGGCGGCCGAGTACCGCAACCTCATCATCGCCTTCAAGAACGGCAATCCCGTGCGCCTGTCCGATGTGGCGCAGACCGTGGACGACGCCGAGAACACGCGTCTGGCCGCCTGGTCGGGCACACCGGAGACCGGCTCCAAGTCGGCCGTGATTCTCAATATCCGTCGCCAGCCCGGCGCGAACGTGATCGAGACGGTCGATGCCATCAAGAACCTGCTGCCCCAGCTCAAGGAGACGCTGCCTGCCTCCGTCGACGTGCAGGTGCTGACCGACCGCACCGTGACCATTCGCGCCTCGGTCAAGGACATGCAGTTCGAGCTGGCCCTGGCCATCGCCCTGGTGGTGATGGTGATCTTCCTGTTTCTGCGCAGCGCATCGGCCACGCTGATTCCCAGCGTGGCGGTGCCGTTGTCGCTGATAGGCACCTTCGGCGTCATGTATCTGGCGGGCTTTTCCATCAACAACCTCACGCTGATGGCCCTGACCATTGCCACGGGCTTTGTGGTGGACGATGCCATCGTGATGATCGAGAACATTGCCCGCTATGTGGAAAAGGGTGAGGCGCCCATGCAGGCCGCACTCAAGGGTGCCAAGCAGATCGGCTTCACCATCATCTCGCTGACAATCTCCCTGGTCGCGGTGCTGATTCCGCTGCTGTTCATGGGAGATGTGGTGGGGCGTCTGTTCCACGAATTCGCCATCACCATGACGGTGGCGATTCTGATCTCGGCGGTGGTTTCGCTCACGCTGACCCCCATGCTGTGCGCGCGCCTGCTGCGCCACCAGCCCGAGGGCGAGAAGAACCAGGCGCAGTCCAAGGGCTTCGGCGCTGCGGTCGCGCGCTTTTTCGACAAGGTGATTGCCGAGTACGGCCGCATGCTGACCTGGGTGCTGGATCACAGCAAGCTGACCTGGCTGGTGTTCATCGCCACGCTGGTGGTCACGGTGCTGCTGTACTTCGTCGTGCCCAAGGGCTTCTTCCCCGAGCAGGATACGGGCACGATTGCCGCGACCACCGAGGCTGACCAGTCCATCTCCTTTGCCGCCATGGCCGAGCGCCAGCAGGCGCTGGCCGAGCATTTGCTGAAGGACCCGGCCGTGGCTTCCATCTCCTCGTTTATCGGTGTCGATGGAACCAATACCACGCTGAATACCGGCCGCATTCAGATCGACCTCAAGCCCCATGCCCAGCGTGACCGCCTGCCGGTGGTGCTCAATCGCCTGACCGACGACTCCCAGGTCGTGCCCGGCATTCGCCTCTATGCCCAGCCTGTGCAGGATCTGACGATAGAGGACCGCCAGGCCCGCACCCAGTATCAGCTGCTGCTCTCCTCGCCGGACATGAATCAGCTGACGGCCAGCACCCGAATTCTGGTGGAGCGTCTGCAGCAACTGCCCCAGTTGCTCGATGTGAGCAGCGATCTGCAGAACCAGGGCCGTCAGGCCTATGTGCAGATCGACCGTGCCCAGGCCAGCCGCCTCGGCGTGACGGTCTCGTCGGTGGACTCGGCCCTCTACAACGCTTTCGGTCAGCGCCTGATCTCCACCATCTTCACGCAATCCAACCAGTACCGGGTGGTGCTGGAGGTGGCGCCGCAGTTCAAGATTGGGCCCGAGGCCTTGCAGAACATCTATGCTGCATCCAGCAACGGAGCGCCGGTGCCGCTGTCCTCGATTGCCACGGTGAGCGAGCGCCCGATGGCACTGGCCGTCAACCATGTGGGGCAGTTGCCTGCGGCCACCATTTCGTTCAACACCGCATCCGGCGTGTCGCTGGGCCGTGCGGTGGAGGCGGCCCAGGCCGTCATCGGGCAGCTGCGCGACGAAGGGCAGATCCCGCTGTCGGTGGACTCGCAGTTCCAGGGCGCGGCGCTGGCTTTCCAGGCCTCGCTGTCCAATACCCTGCTGCTGGTGCTGGCCGCCATCATCACCATGTACATCGTGCTGGGCGTGCTGTATGAGAGCACGATTCACCCGATCACGATTCTCTCCACCCTGCCGTCGGCGGGCGTGGGGGCGCTGCTGGCCTTGCTGGTGTCGGGTCTGGATCTGGACATCATCGCCATCATCGGCATCATCTTGCTGATCGGCATCGTCAAGAAGAACGCCATCATGATGATCGACTTCGCGCTGGACGCCCAGCGTGAGGAGGGCATGAACGCGCGTGATGCGATCTACCAGGCCTGTCTGCTGCGCTTCCGCCCGATTCTCATGACCACGCTGGCAGCCTTGCTGAGTGCGCTGCCCATGATGCTGGGAACGGGCGTGGGCAGCGAGCTGCGCCAGCCGCTGGGCGTGACCCTGGTGGGCGGTCTGCTGCTGAGCCAGCTGCTGACCCTGTTCACCACGCCGGTGATCTATCTGACCTTTGAGAACTGGGCCGAGGGCTGGCGCACCAGGCGCGGCCTGCCAGCCGTCAAGCATGTGCCGCATTCCGAAGCCGAAGTCATGGGCGAGGCCGAGGATGGCGGCAGGGACGGGGCGCGTCCATGAGTATCTCCACGCCCTTCATCTTCCGGCCCATTGCGACCATGCTGCTGACCATAGGCATGGCCCTGGTGGGCGGCGTGGCCTATTTTCTGCTGCCGGTGGCGCCGTTGCCGCAGGTGGACTATCCGACGATTTCTGTGACCGCCAGCCTGCCCGGCGCGGCGCCGGATACCATGGCGGCCACCGTGGCCACGCCGCTGGAGCGTGCCCTGGGCGCGATTGCCGGCGTCAACGAGATGACGTCCAGCTCCAGCATGGGCAGCACGCGCATCACGCTGCAGTTCGATCTGACGCGCACCGTGGACAGCGCCGCCCATGACGTGCAGGCCGCCATCAATGCGGCGCGCACGCTGCTGCCCTCGGGCATGCCGGGCAACCCGACCTATCGCAAGGTCAACCCGGCAGACGCGCCCATCATGATTCTGGCGCTGACATCCCAGTCCCTCACGCGTGGTCAGATGTATGACGCGGCCTCCACGGTGCTGGCACAGAAGCTGGCCCAGGTCGAAGGCGTGGGCCAGGCATCGATCAACGGCGGCGCGTTGCCGGCCGTGCGCGTGGAGCTGGATCCGGTGCGTCTGGCGGCCAATGGTGTATCGCTGGATGCCGTGCGTACGGCCATCACCGCCACCAATGCCAATCGCCCCCTGGGAGCCGTGGAGCGTGAAGACCATTACTGGCAGGTGGCGACCAACGACCAGGCTCGTACCGCCGCCGAATACGCGCCCCTGGTGCTGCGCTGGAACAACGGCAATGCGGTGCGGCTGTCTGATGTGGCCGACGTCACCGACTCCGTGCAGGACATACGCAACTACGGCGTCATGAACGGCAAGCCCGCCGTGCTGCTGCAGGTGTTCAAGCAGCCCGACGCCAATATCCTGCAGGCCGTGGACAAGGTGCGCGCCATGCTGCCCCAGCTCAGGGCATCGATCAATCCGGCCATCGACGTCACGGTGATCTCGGACCGTACGCCCACGCTGCGCGCCTCGGTCAAGGAGGTGCAGAACGCGCTGCTGATCTCGATAGCGCTGGTCATCATGGTGGTGTTCGTCTTTCTGCGCCGGCTGCGTGCCACGCTGATTCCGGCCGTGGCCGTGCCCGCCTCGCTGATGGGTACCTTCGGCATCATGTACCTGTGTGGCTACACGCTGGACAATCTCTCGCTGATGGCGCTGACGGTGGCCGCAGGCTTTGTGGTGGACGATGCCATCGTGGTGCTGGAGAACGTGATGCGCCACATGGAGCGCGGCAAGTCCGCGATGCAGGCGGCCATCGAAGGCGCGCGCGAAATCGGTTTCACCGTGGTCTCCATGAGCCTGTCGCTGATTGCGGTGTTCGTGCCCATTCTGTTCATGGCCGGCATCGTGGGGCGCTTCTTTCGTGAATTTGCCGTGGTCATGTCGGCGGCGATTCTGGTCTCCATGATCATCTCGCTGACCACCACGCCCATGATGTGCGCGGCCCTGCTGCGCACGCCTGCCGACGAGGAGCGCAGACGCGCCGAGCGTGCCCGGCGCCCGTTCACGCGCCGCTGGGATGCCTTCTGGCTGCGTGTCTCGCTGGCCATGGATCGCTTCGAGGCGCGTGTGACGGCGCTGTACCGCCGCACCCTGGCCTGGGGGCTACGCCACCAGCCCGTGGTACTGCTCAGTCTGGTGGCGGTCATCGGCCTCAACATCCATCTCTACCAGACCATAGACAAGGGCTTCATGCCCAGCGAGGACACGGGCCGCGTCATGGGCTTCATCCGTGCCGACCAGTCCACGTCCTTTCAGGCCATGGAGCGCCGCATCAAGCGTTTTCTCGATGTGGTGCAGCAGGACCCGGCCGTGGAGTATGTGACCGGCTTTACCGGCGGCGGCCAGGCCAACTCGGCCAATATGTTCATGTCGCTCAAACCCATGGCCGAGCGCAAGGTGTCGAGCGACGAGGTCATCAACCGCCTGCGTGAAAAGCTCAAGGACGAACCCGGTGCGCGTCTGTTCATGATGACCCAGAGCGATGTGCGCATTGGCGGGCGCCAGAGCATGTCCTCCTATCAGTACACGCTGCAGGCCGACGATACGGCCGAGCTGCGCCTGTGGGAGCCGCGCATCCGTCAGGTGCTGTCCACCCTGCCGGAGCTGACCGATGTCAACAGCGATGTGCAGGACAACGGCATGCAGACCAAGCTGGTCATAGACCGCGACCAGGCCACTCGCCTGGGCCTGACCGTGGCGCAGATCGACAATACGCTCAACGATGCCTTCGGCCAGCGCCAGGTGGGCGTGATCTACAACCCGCTCAACCAGTACCGTGTGGTGATGACGGCCTCGTCCCAGTATCTGCAGAGCCCGGAGACACTGCGCGGCTTCTTCTTCGTCAACAGCGCGGGCCAGCAGATTCCGCTGACGGCCTTTGCCAAGATCACCACCTCGACCACGCCGCTGTCCGTGCAGCACCAGAGCGGCACGCCGGCCAGCACCGTGAGCTACAACCTGGCGCCCAATGTCTCGCTGTCGCAGGCCAATGACGCGATCCGCAATGCCATGCTGGAGCTGGGCGTTCCGGTGTCCATTCGCGGCAGCTTCAGCGGCTCGGCCGGGGCCTTCCAGCAGGCGCTGGCCGGCCAGCCCCTGCTGATTCTTGCGGCCATCCTCACCATCTATCTGGTGCTGGGCATCCTCTACGAGAACCTCGTCCATCCGCTGACGATTCTGTCCACCTTGCCCTCGGCCGGCGTGGGGGCGCTGCTGGCGCTGATGTGGTTCAAGACCGAGTTCTCGCTGATCGCCTTCATCGGCGTGATCCTGCTGATCGGACTGGTCAAGAAGAACGCCATCATGATGATCGACTTCGCACTGGAGCGCGAGAAAGGCGGCCATGCCACGGCGGCCCAGGCCATCTATCGGGCCTGCCACCTGCGCCTGCGCCCCATTCTGATGACCACCATGGCGGCCCTGTTCGGTGCGCTGCCCCTGGCCCTGGGCCGGGGCGATGGTGCCGAGCTGCGCCAGCCCCTGGGCATCGCGATCGTGGGCGGCCTGCTGCTGAGCCAGTTGCTCACGCTCTACACCACGCCCGTGGTCTATGTGCTGCTGGACCGTGTGCGCCGCAGCGTGTTGCGCCTCTGGGCGCGCCGTCCGGCCAGAAGGTGCGGCGGCCAGGCCTCTGCCATCGCTGAGGCGAAGTGAGATGAATATGTCAGCACATTTTTGGAATCAAATCGGCTTTAAACCAAATCAGGGTAAGCGTAAGCAGCTCACTTTTATGAAGAATTCTCCCAAGGCGCTGCCCCGCTGGATGCCGCGTCTTCTGCCGCTTGCTGCTGCGCTGGCGCTGGCGGCCTGTTCCACCCAACCCGCCTATCAGCCGCCCCGGCTGGATGTGCCGGTCCGGTTCAAGGAGGCCACGCCCGAGGCTGCGCAGTTCGGCGTCTGGCAGCCGGCGCAGAGTTCGGCGGCCAGCCCGGCTGCGGCAGTGCCCGACCAGTGGTGGACGGTGTATGGCGACAGCACGCTGGATCAGCTACAGCAAGCGGCAGCCGCAGGCAATCCCAGCGTGGAGCAGGCCGTGGCCCGTCTGCGCTCGGCCCAGGCGGCCGTCGCTAGCAGTCGCGCCGCGCAATTGCCCACGCTCAGCACCACGGGCAGCGGCTCGCGTGCCTTGACCGGCGGCGGCACCTACAGCAATACCAACGGTGAGAACGTAGCACGCAGCGGCAGCATCAACAACAACTTCTCGCTGGGCCTGAGCGCCAGCTGGGAGCTGGATCTCTGGGGCAAGCTCTCGGGCGCGGTGGATGCCAGCCGGGCTTCGGCCCAGGCCAGTGCCGACGATCTGGCTGCGGCCCGTTTGTCGGCCCAGGCGTCGGTGGCACAGACCTATTTCTCGCTGCGTGCCGCCGAGGCGCAGATGAAGTATCTGCAGGAGAGCCTGGAGGCCTATGAGCAAAGCCTGAAGCTCACGCAGAATCGCTACCAGGCGGGCGTGGTGTCTTCGGCCGATGTGGCCCAGGCCCAGTCCCAGTACAAGAGCACCCAGGCCAGCCTGCTGGAAGCCCGCATCACGCGCGCCCAGTACGAGCATGCGCTGGCGGCCTTGCTGGGCAAGGCTCCGGCCAACTTCAGCCTGCCGGTGACCGGCCACCTGCCGACGCCGCCTGCAGTGCCGGAGATGCTGGCCTCCACCCTGCTGGAGAGGCGCCCCGACATTGCTGCCGCCGAGCGCCGCGTGGCCATGGCCAATGCGCAGATCGGCGTGGCGCGTGCGGCCTATTTCCCTTCGCTGACCCTGTCGGCATCGGCCGGCTATCGCAACTCCGTGCTGTCCGATCTGCTCAATGCACCGAATCTGTTCTGGTCGCTGGGACCGGCGCTGGCCATGAGTCTGTTTGACGGTGGAGCGCGTTCGGCGGCCGTGGAGTCGGCCCGTGCCACACTGGACCTGAATGCCGCCACCTACAAGCAGACTGTGCTGACGGCGCTGCAGGAGGTGGAGGACAATCTGGTCGCTGCCGTCAATCTGGCGCAGGAGGAGCAGGTGCAGACCGAGGCCCTGGCCGCAGCGCAGAAGTCGCTCACCGTGGCCAACAACCAGTACCAAGCCGGTATCGTGGCCTATCTGAACGTGATCTCGGCCCAGACGACGGTGCTCAGTGCCCAGAACAACCTCAACAGCGTCAGAAACCGCAGGCTGACGGCCGTGAACACCTTGCTCAAGAATGTGGCCGGGCGCTGGGAGCCGCTGGACGCGGGGCTGCGCAAAGAGTGAGCGCGCCGTGCAGGCTTGTGGTCTGGGTTACAACCGTTGCTCCGTTGTTGTGAAGATCAAACCATGAGCATTGCTGTTTTCTACCTGCGCAATTCCGAGCCTGAGGGCCAGACACCGGTCTGGCAGCCGCAATGCCAGGCCTTCTCCGATGCGCAGATGAGCGAGGCGCTGGCTCTGTGTCAGCAGCTGCGCAAGGACGAGCGCCATGCCCATGTGGTGATTTCGTCGGAGTTGCGCGATATGGTCGGGCCCGTGGGCGTGTCTGCGGTCGAGGACGGCAAGACGCCCGATGGAGTGGACTATCAGTGGAGCAAGGCCGGGCGTGCCGGAGCCAGTCGCAGGAATGCGGCCGAGCCGCCCAGGCAGCGTCAGGATATGGACTGCTGAGCCCGGCGGCAGGACCGGACGCATGGTCTTGACTATGGCGCGCTGGCGTGCAGCTGCTGTGTACGCCTGTCCCGCCGTGATTTTGGGGATAGGTCAGACCGCTTCGTGATAAAACTTGGGCCATTCCCGGCCATGCTTGGCCGCCATCTCTGCGGCAGGGCTTGGCATGCCGGCTATCGTTTCAACGGGAGTCCGAGATGTTGAAGAAAGCTTTGCTCTTAGGGACTGTCGCTGCCGTTGCGGGGTGCAGCAACAACGGCGCACCTAGCGAAACCCAGGTCAAGCAAGCGCTTTATGACTACTACGCGACCGCGAGTGGCAGGGCCGATCTGAATCAGGCGCTGGATAAAGAGGTCAGCGTGAAAAACTGCCGACAGGATGGTCCGGGCTATCGCTGCACCATTCAGAACCAGAGTCTGGAAAGCACCATCGACATGCTGTTCGTCTTTGACAAAGGGGACAGCAAGTGGAAGTTCCAGCGCGAGGCTTCCTGATCCGCTTTGACTGCTGGTGACGCTTGGAGAATGCTTATTCAGGGGCTGAACGCCGCACGGGCTGGGGCGTCACGGTGCTGACCGCCGGGAAGCGGCAGGCGGTGGCCAGGCGCCCCCGGTCCGTGCGTCTTCCCGCTCAACGCGCTTGACGCTTCGTGATCAGGCCGCCTGTACATTGGCCAGATAGCCGGCCAGCAACTGCATGCTGCCGCTCCAGCCCATCTTCATGCTGGCATGCGAGCTGTTGAACAGCGCTTCTTCGACCGGGCTGGCATCGAGAGCGCGCCATTCCAGATACAGGCGCGTGCCGCCGGCTTCCTCGCTGAGCGTGGTGGTCGACAAGGTGTAAAGCGGCCATTGCGGCGCCATCCGCATCGCTGAACTGCACCACGACGACGATGCGCTCGGGCGCTTTTAGCTCCCTGAAGCTCCATTTGCCCCACATGACGGGCGCCTGGGGCATGGTCTCGGCGCGCATGCCGTAATGAAAGCTGCCGCCTTCGCGTGGATCGACTTCGCACTGCGTCATGATCATGCCGGGCGGGCGCATCCACTGGCTCAGGTGCTCGCCTTGCGTGAAGGCCGCGTAGACCAGCTCGCGCGGTGCCTTGAAGAATTGCTCGATGACAAACGGGGCAGAGAGTCGCTCGGTCATGGACATGCCTTTGCAGATCGCTTGGAGTCATCCATTGTGCACAGCGCGCATCCGACTTCAAGCTTCAGGCGCTGCAGACTCAGGCTTGGATGTCAGGCTTCGAGATCAAAGGCCTGGCGCAGTGCATCGCCGAACTGCGCGGAGCCCGAAAGACAGAGGTTGACCGTGGTGCGGCCCGTGGCCGAGGCCTGCAGCTCCAGCTTGCCTGAAGCCCTGTCGAAGCGGGCGCTCAGGGGCTCGCCGTCATCGTCCTGTGCCTGCAGGTCATAGTCCCAGTCATTGCCGTCTTCCAGGGGGCCCTGGCGGGCGGCAAACTTCTGACTGGCCCAGCGCAGCAGGGCTTCGATTTCGCCGGCCAAAGCCGGCACGCGCTCGGCCTTGACGCTGGCCATGGCGTCCCAGGTGCCCGTGCCTTCTTCATCTTCGCTGTAATCGAATTCCAGATAATCCAGAGCCATGGCATATTGCGCGCTGTTGAGGGGGACGCCATTGTGCCTGTGCCTTGCTTCGCGCATGGCTGTAGGTTCTTTGGTCAAAATCAGCCGTAGACGTATATATACAAGGCGTTGTCAGCTATGAATTCTGAACTCGATGATGGCTGCGAGTCGCTGTGCATGGTGCAGGCTCTGCAGGTGAGCTTCGGCTACCCGGGCCGGGTGGTTGCCCATGAGGCCTCGCATTGCTGGCATGCCGGACTGTGTCTGCTGCAAGGCGACGAGGGCACGGGCAAGACCAGCTGGCTCAAGGCATTGGCAGGGCAATTGCCGCTGCGCATGGGCTTGCTGCACTATCCGTTCGCCGACAACGGCCGCCTGGTTGCAAGCTCCTGCTTCTGGCAGGACCCACGTCAGCCGCTCAACGATGTCTACAACCAGATGCCGGCCGAGAGCTGGGTGGCTTTGAAGCGCACGCTGTATCCGCATTGGTCGCAGCAGCAGTTCGAGCAGCATGTGCAGGGCTTCGGGCTGGAGCCGCATTTGCACAAGCCGCTGCTGGCCCTGTCATCGGGCACGCAGCGCAAGCTGTGGATGGCTGCGGGCTGGGCCAGCGCCGCCGAGCTGGTACTGATCGACGAGCCGCTGGCGGCGCTGGATAAGCCGTCCGAGCGCTATGTGCTGCATGCGCTGGCGGCCATGGCCGCCGAGCTCAAGAATCCGGCACGGCCCCGCAGTGTCATCGTGGCCCATTGGGATGCCATGGAGGGTGTGGACTGGGAGGATGTGATGGTGCTGGCTACATCGCCTTGAACCGTGTTGCGTACAGACGGCTGACCGCCAGCTTTTCAGGGCGGTCACGCAGCAGCAGGCTCAGGCGCCCGGACTCGTCACGCTGGGCGCTGGCAATGGCTTGCACCCGCACCACGGTGCCGCGATGGATTTGCCAGAACTCGCGCGCGTCGAGCTGCGGCAGCAACTCCTTCAGCGGGGTACGGATCAGATACTCCTGACTGGCCGTCAGCACGCGCAGATATTTGTCGGCGGCTTCGAGGTAGATGATGTCCTGCACCCTCACCATATGGATCTGGTTGCCGACGCTGGCCTGAATGATCTGCAGCGCGGCGGGGGCTTGCCCCAGCAGTTGCTGCTGCAGCCCGAGCAGCTGTTCGAGCTGACGGTGATTCTGCATGGCAAGGTCCGTGCCCTGTACCGGCTGGCGCTGCTGCCACCACTGCTGCAGGCGCTGCACGGTCTGGCCGAGGCGCGCCGCCTGCACCGGCTTGAGCACATAGTCCATGGCGCAGGCCTCGAAGGCCGCCAAGGCGTACTGGTCGTAGGCTGTGACAAAGACAATCGCCGGCAGCGCTTGCTCTTCGGGCCAGGCATCGGCGATTTCGGCGGCGGCTTCCAGCCCCGTCTGGCCGGGCATGCGAATGTCCAGGAACAGCAGATCGGGCAGCCGGGTCAGCGCCTGCTGCACGGCGCTGATGCCGTCGGCCACCCTGGCCTCTATATGCAACTGGGGCCAGAGCTGGCCCAGCAATTGCTGCAATGCCAGGGCCAGCAGCGGTTCGTCTTCGGCAATCAGGGCGCGCGGCGGGCTGGTGTTCATGGCTGGGGCTTCAGGGGTAATACGATGCAGGCCCTGGTTCCGCCTGCGCTGTCTGCTGTCAGGTCGAAGCGGGCAGCGCTGCCGTAGCGGCTGGCCAGGCGTTCGCGAATCTGCTGCAGGCCAAAGCCTGAGCCCGAAGGCGGCTGGCCAGGCAGCTCGGGCAGGCCCAGGCCATTGTCATGCACGCTGAGCAGGAGATGGCTGTCATCCAGCATTTCTGCCTGAACGGCAATATGGCCGCCGGCCAGCTGGGGCTCCACTCCATGGCGAATGCTGTTTTCCACCAGCGGCTGCAGCAGCAGGGGCGGCACAGGCAGTCCGGCCAGATCGGCGGGCAGTGTCAGGGAGTAGGTGAGTCTGTCGCCCATGCGGATCTGCATCAGGGCCAGGTAGTCGGTCAGCAAGGCAAACTCGCTGGCAAGACTGTGGGTGCCGTTGCGTGAACCGGCAAGCGTGGCACGCAGGTAGGCAATCAGATGGTCGAGCATCTGCTCGGCACGTGGCGCATCGCTTGCAATCAGCACGCGCAGATTGGCCAGGGTGTTGAACAGCATATGCGGCTCCAGCTGGGCCTGCAGCAGGCTGAGCCTGGCTTCGGCGGCCTGGCGCTGGGCCTGCTCTGCCTGCATTTGCAGATGGCGCGATTTGCCCACTACATAAAAGCCCCAGGACATGGCAATGCTGGTCGCCATGGTGATGGCAAACGGCAGCCATAGCGAGGGCCTGCCTGTGGCAGGCAGCTCGGGATGGAACTGCTGAACATAGAGGCTACCCAGCGGATTGCCCAGAACCAGACCTGCTGCAATTCCCAGCGGCACCACGGCCATGCCGCGCATGCCGCGCGGCCACTGGATCTGGTCGGACTCGCGCCAGCGCAGCCTGAGCAGATCGATGCTCAGCCAGCTGATCAGGCCGATGGTCAGCGAGTAGGCGAGATTGATATCCCACAGGCCCTGGCCCAGAGCGGTCAGGGCCGCGGCGATCAGCAGGCAGGCCGCCACGGTGATGCCGGCGTGACGAAGCAGGTGGGCAGGCGCAAACATGGACATGACGGGCATGGTAGGTGATGGGAGGCTTGGCATCTATCGCTTTTCGCTGCGTTTCAGTGTTTTCAGCTCGTGCTCCAGCAACTGCTGAAAGAGCGGACTGCCAGGCGCCAGCAGCCAGACCACGGCGCCATGTATCAGCAGGCCCAGACCCCAGCCCAGCGCCGGGTAGACGGCCCAGTGTCGTCCCTGGCTCAGTGCCAGGGTCATCAGTCCCAGATTCACTGCGGCATAGACCGCAGCATGGATATACCAGCCCAGCTTCATGCTGGCGCGGCGGCGTGCCTGGCGGTGCAGGGCGTCTTCAGAGATCGGGTTCATGTCTTTTCCTTGTAGTGCTTGGGATGAATGCGGGGATCAGGCCAGTCCTTGCCACAGCAGATTGCCGAGCAGGCGGCCTGGAAGCAGCGTGAACAGCCCTGCGACCACGCAGCTGCCGAAGTACAGCTTGCGCATGACGCTGCGGTGCTGGCCGATACGTTGATGGGCCAGATGCCACAAGGACAGCGCCATGCCGCCCAGCGTCACGGGGATCAGCAGATGGATGGGCGTGAAGCCTGCCCAGTTGGGCAGCTTGAAATCGCGTATGAACAACGCGGAGATGGCGGTGGCCAGCATGAGCAGCACAAAGCCACGGCCTGCAATTCTGTGCACCCAGGGCAGCGGGCCGGCCTGGCGCCTGGCCCAGAGTGCAATGGCTCCGGTCAAGGTGGCTGCGATGGCGCAACCCATGTGAAAGGCAATCAGAGGTGTGAGTGTCATGGCTGGCTCCTGGTGCTTGCATATGACTGTGCAAGCCGGGCCTGCTGACGACCAGCGCTTTGCGACGAAGTGACAGAAGCCGGGAGCCAGCTGCAACTCCGTGGGTGTGACGGGTGTGGCTGCCTGGTTTGTGCGCGCACACATACCACGCGACGGTTTCAGGATTGGCTGTTTGCCGTGGATCCCGTTGAGATTTCAGGGTGTTTGGTATCTGGATGGAATTGATTACTAAAATTAACGATTCTGAAAATCATTCTCAATAATTTAAAAAATGTTCCTGCTCCGACCAATTTCCCTGGCTGCCCTCGCACTGTGCAGCCAGCAGACCGTTTTTGCCCAGACTTCCGGCACTGAATCAGAAGCTGCCCTGCAGACCGTGACCGTGGAGGCCAGCGCCGATGCTTCGGCCCAGGGTCTGGCCAAGCCTTTTGCGGGCGGGCAGGTGGCGCGCGGCGCGCGTGTCGGCGTGCTGGGAAACCAGGACATGATGGAGACTCCGTTTTCCGCCACCAGCTATACCAGCGATCTGATTCAGGATCAGCAGGCCAAGAGCGTGGGCGACGTGCTGCTCAACGATGCGGGCGTGCGCTCGGCGCGCGGCTTCGGCAATTTCCAGCAGGCCTACTTTGTGCGCGGCTTTGTGCTGTATTCCGATGATGTGGCCTATAACGGTCTGTACGGTCTGGTGCCGCGCCAATACATGGCGTCGGAGTTCGTGGAGCGCGTGGAAGTGTTTCGCGGAGCGAATGCCTTTCTCAGCGGCGCGGGTGCGGGCAGCGTCAGCGGCGGCGGTCTGGGCGGCCTGATCAATGTGGTGCCCAAGCGCGCCGGCAACGAGCCGCTCAATCGGGTCACCCTGGGTGGCGCCAGCGGCGGGCAGGCTTATGCCGCAGCCGATGTGGCCCGCCGCTTCGGCCCCGATGATGCAGCCGGTGTGCGCCTGAACCTTGCGCGTCGCAGCGGCGGCACCGGCGTGAGCGGTGAGAAGGTCCACACCACTGTCGGTTCGCTGGGCCTGGACTGGCGCAGCAGCCGTGCACGTCTGTCGGCCGATCTGGGCTGGCAGGAGCACAAGCTGACGGCGCCGCGTCCCTCGCTGACGCCTTCGGGCAATCTGCCCATTCCGGCTGCTCCCGACAGCAAGACCAACTACGCCCAGCCCTGGACCTACTCCAACAGCCGCGACCTGTTCGGCACCGTGCGCGGGGAATACGACTTCAACGACCAATGGACCGGCTGGGCCGCTGTAGGCATGCGCCGGGGCAGCGAGGACAACGCTCTGTCGGGCCTGACGCTGTCCAGCGCGGCTGGCGATGCTGTGGTCAACCGCTTCGACAACACACGCAAGAACCGCGTCACGACCGGCGAGCTGGGTGTGCGCGGCAAGTTTGAAACCGGCGCGGTCAAGCATTCGGTGGTGGCTTCGCTGTCGGCTTTCGATTCCAGCGAACGCAATGCCTGGGGTTACAACTATGCAACCGGCCAGAGCAACAACATCTACAACCCGGTGGCCCTGCCTGCGCCTGCCTATAACGGACTGGGCGGCATACTGGGCAGCCCGCGCGAGACCGAGCGCATCAAGACCAGCAGCCTGGCGCTGGCCGATACCCTGGGCTTCATGGACGAGCGCCTGCTGCTGACGGTGGGTATGCGCTACCAGACCATCAAGGTCGACGGCTTCGATGCCACGACGGGCGCGAGCTCGGGCAGCTATGACAAGAGCCGCGTGACGCCGGTGGCGGGCCTGGTGTTCAAGCTGACCCCCGAGGTGTCGGCTTATGCCAACTACATCGAAGGGCTGGCCAAGGGTGGCAGCGCGCCCATGACCAACGGTGGTCAGGTCGTCAGCAACGCAGGCCAGGTGTTCTCTCCCTATGTCTCCCGTCAGAAGGAGGCAGGCCTGAAATACGACGGCGGCAATATCGGTGCCAGCGCCTCCTTCTTCACCACCAGCATGCCCAGCGCCTATGTGGAGAACAATGTCTACGGCGTGTTCGGCAAGCAGCGCAACCGCGGTCTGGAGTTCAATGTGTTCGGCGAGCCCGTCAAGGGCCTGCGCGTGCTCGGCGGCTTGACCCTGCTGGACGCCAAATACGTGACCACGGCGAGTGGTGCCAATGATGGCAAGCGCGTGGTGGGCGTGCCCCGCAGTCAGGCCAATATCGGCGCCGACTGGGATGTGCCGGGCGTGCGCGGCCTGGCACTGAATGCACGGCTGATGTATACCGGCGCACAGTACGCCAATGCAGGCAACACCCAGCGCGTGCCGGCCTGGACCCGCTTTGACCTGGGTGCTCGCTACCTGATGGACGTCGGCGGCAAGCTGGTGACACTGAATGCACGCGTGGACAACGTGGCCAACCGCAACTACTGGGCCTCGGTCGGCGGTTATGCGACCAACGGCTATCTGGTTCAGGGCGCACCGCGTACCTTCTCGCTGACCGCCAGCGTGGACTTCTGATGCGCGCTTTGTGGACCGTGGTTCATCGTTGGGTAGGCCTGTTTCTCGCGGCTTTCCTGGTCATGACCGGTCTCACGGGGGCCGTGCTCTCGTGGGATCATGAAATCGACGACTGGCTCAACGCCGACATGCTGCACACGGTGGGACGTGGCCCGCTGCAGACGCCGCTGCAACTGGCCCAGGCCGTGCAGGCGGCCGATGCGCGCGTCGAGATATCCTATATGAGCCTGGGCCTGCGCGAGGGAGAGGCGGCTTCCTTTCTGGTGCGCCCGCTGGTGGACCAGGCCACGGGCAAGCCCCATGTGCTCGGCTACAACACGGTGTTCGTGGACCCGGTAACGGGTGCCATCACCGGCCACCGCGACTCCAAGAGCCTGGCCCTGAGCTGGCGCAATCTCATGCCCTGGCTGCGCCATCTGCATGAAAGCCTGCTCAGTCCCACGTTTGCGGGCACCAACCGCTGGGGCTACTGGTTCATGGGGGGTCTCGCGCTGCTGTGGCTGGCCGACAGCTTCTGGGCGCTGGTGCTGACCCTGCCGGTGAAGAAGAAGGTGGCTGCGGCCGGTGATGCCCCCGCCAAGGCTGGCGGCAAGTCCTGGTGGGCGCGCTGGATGCCGTCCTGGCGCATACGCTGGGGCGCCGGTGCCTACAAGCTCAATTTCGATCTGCACCGAGCCGGCGGGCTGTGGATCTGGGGCGTGATCGTCATCGTGGCCTTTACCTCGTTCTCGATCAACCTCTACCGCGAGGTGTTCTACCCGGTGATGAGCAAGGTCTCGACCACCACGCCAGGCCCCTATGAGACGCTCAAGCCTGCGCCTTTCGGCAGCTTTATCGAGCCGAAGATCGGCTTTGCCACGGCCATCGAGATCGCGCGCAAGGAGGCGGTGCAGCTGGGCATCAAGACCGAGGCCGGAGGCATCTGGTATGGCGGGGATTTCCCGTTCTACAACGTGTCCTTCTTCGATCCCGACGACGAGACCGGAGCCATGGGCATGGGGTTGTCCAATGTCTATGTGAGCTCGGAAAGCGGCGAGGTGCTGGGCAGCTATCGTCCCTGGCACGGCACGGGAGCCGATGTCTTCGTGCAGCTGCAGCTGCCGCTGCACAGCGGTCGCATCCTGGGCACCTTCGGGCGTGTGCTGATATCGGTGGTCGGCGTGATGGTGGCCATGCTGTCCATCACCGGCGTCGTCATCTGGTGGAAAAAATGCCGCGCCCGGCGAACCGCCCTGGCAGCTGCCTCCGCCTGAAACCACAAAGCCACCTTGCGGTGGCTTTGTGCATTGCGCGCTGCGCGGGAGCGGCAAAGCCGCTCAGGCGGCTCAGTCCTTCTTCAGGCACTCGCTCATGAAGGCCTTGCGCTCGTCGCCCTTTTTGCCGGCGGCGTCGGCATTGCAGCTCTTCATGCGTTCCTGCTGACGCTTCTTGCCGTCGGACAGGCAGGACTTCATGAACTCCTTGCGTTCATCGCCCTTCTTGCCGGTGGCTTCGGTGTTGCAGGTGCCCATGAGCTGCTGCTGGGCGGTTTTGGGTTTGTCGCCAGCAGCCATGCTCATGCTGCAGGCCAGGGACACGATAGCCAGGACCACAAATTTTTTCATGATGGTGTGATTTTTGAAAAAACGCCGACAACCGGCGCGCAGCTATTGCAGCACAAGCGCGTGACTTTGCCCAGAAGCGTCGACCGTGTCTTGTAAAAGTTTGCGATTGTCTGTCGATCGGCGGCCGGAAAAGGTCTTGTGAGCGCGAACGGGAAAATGGCGAGCGGATAATGGGCGCCTTTGCTTCAA
Organism: Comamonas sp. Tr-654; assembly: GCF_011752915.1. Taxonomy (NCBI): domain Bacteria; kingdom Pseudomonadati; phylum Pseudomonadota; class Betaproteobacteria; order Burkholderiales; family Comamonadaceae; genus Comamonas; species Comamonas sp. Tr-654. The sequence continues at coordinate 368,381 of NZ_VWWQ01000005.1, read as the reverse complement.
CCCTGCATCCAAAGGACGATTCGCGTGGATACTTTATTGCTGGTCAAGGCCGCCATCATGGGCATTGTGGAAGGGCTGACCGAGTTCTTGCCGATTTCCTCAACCGGCCACCTGATCCTGGCGGGGTCGCTGATGGGCTTCGTCGGCGGCAAGGCCAAGGTGTTTGAGATTGCGATCCAGACCGGGGCCATCTTTGCCGTGATGCTGGTGTATTGGCAGAAGATCCGGGACACGCTGGTGGAGCTGCCCAGCAGCCGCCAGGCACAGAAGTTCGCGCTCAACGTCTTCATCGGCTTCCTGCCTGCCGTGGTGCTGGCGCTGCTGTTCGGCAAATACGTGCAGGAGCATCTGTTCACGCCCGTCATCGTGGCGACCACCTTCATCCTTGGCGGTTTCGTGATTCTCTGGGCCGAGAACCGGCCCGCCGCTGCCACCCGCGTGCAGTCTGTGGACGATATGACGGCTCTCGATGCGCTCAAGGTCGGCCTGGTGCAGTGCTTTGCCCTGGTGCCCGGCACCAGCCGCAGCGGCTCCACCATCATCGGCGGCATGCTCATGGGCCTGTCGCGCAAGGCGGCCACGGACTTCTCGTTCTTTCTGGCCATGCCCACGCTGATCGGTGCGGGCGTCTACAGCCTCTACAAGGAGCGTGCGCTGCTGTCCATGGCGGATGTGCCGCTGTTTGCCGTGGGCCTGATCTTTTCGTTCATCAGTGCCTGGCTGTGCGTGCGCTGGCTGCTGCGCTTTATCTCCACCAACAGCTTTGTGCCCTTCGCCTGGTACCGCATTGTTTTCGGCGTCATCGTGCTGGTGACGGCCTATACCGGCATCGTGGACTGGCACCATTGAGTGCCTTGGCGCTGTTCACAAAAAAAGCCGCTTGCGTGATTGCAAGCGGCTTTTTTCATAGCTTCCAGCGCTTGTTTTTATTGAGTTTCAGATGGTTTTAATGCTGAAATCGTTATATGAAAAGCGCAAGAAGCTACTTATTTGTGAGTACTGCCAGTGGATTTCTGCAGAATGGTCTGCTCCATATTGAGTAGCGAAGCCTCGATGGCGGCAGCCGTGGCCTCGGGCCGCTCCATGGGGAACAGATGGCCGCCGTCCAGCATGGTGATGCGCCCGCGCGTGATGCGCTGCGTCATCTCCATGCCCACCTGGCGCATCTCCACCGACGAGCGACCGCCGATGAAAGCCACCGGGCAGCGCACGGGGTGACGCCTGAGCTGGTTGTTGAGATTGCTGGGCAGCGTGTTGTAGATGGCCGTTTCCACCTCGCGCTTGAACAGCAGGCTGCGCTTGCCCTGGTCGTCCTCCAGGCCGTGCTGCACATAGTCCTGCAGCACCTGGGGGTGCCACTGGGCAAACGCCTTCTTGCTGCGGAAATACTCCAGGGCCTCCTCGTTGCTGGCCCAGGTGGTGCGCCGGCGCTGGCTGATCTTGCCGGGAGAGACCGAGGCCACGATCTGCGTCTGCTTGGCCAGGCCCACGGCGTTCGCCTTCCAGCCGCCCAGCAGGGGCGAGTCGATGAGCAGCACGCCGCGTGCCAGATCGGGGCGTTTGGAGGCCGCCTGAAAACTCAGAATGCCGCCCAGCGAGTGGCCCACCAGATAGACCGGCCGGCCGTGCTGATCGACCTGCTGCTCGATGTATTCGATCAGCTCGTCCACCAGATGCGGCCAGTGGTTGGTGACGGGGCGCTGCGGGTCGTGGCCGAAGCGCTGCACGCCGCCGGCGTCGATGCCGCGCTGGCGCAGCAGCGAAAACAGCAGGCGATAGGTGCCTATGGGGAAGCTGTTGGCATGCGCGAAGACCACGGGCAGGGTGTTCGTCGTGCTGGCGGTGGCAGTGGGCTGGGACATGGCGCGAGTCGGACTGGACAGTAAAAACGCCCCGAAGGGGCGTTGGATGCGTCGATCAGTTTAGCGCCTGGACAGCGCCGCCTGTCTTTGCACGCGCGCCTGTTCTTCGGCGCTCTGCAGGCGCTGGTATTCATCGGCCATGCTCAGGCCCGCCTGAGCCGGCACTACGGGCTGGCGCAGTGCGGCGGGCGGGCAGTTGCCCGCACCCAGGCCATGGGCCGAGCGCGAGGCGGCCGGTGCTCCGACCTTGACCAGCGGGTGCGCACGCGGGCTGTGGATGCGAATCGGCGTATCGGTCTGGCCGCCATCCCAGGCCGGGTCGTCGATGCTGTCGAAGACATGGCGCAGGCGCTCGCCCCAGCTGTCGTGCAGCATGCGCAGATAGGGATTGTCGGCGTCCAGGCAGACAATGCGGTCCGTGGCGAAGCGGTTGTTCTCGTAGACGATCAGATCCAGCGGCAGGCCCACCGAGAGGTTGGACTTGAGCGTGCTGTCCATAGACACCAGCGCGCATTTGGCGGCTTCGTCCAGCGGGGTCTCGGAGGTGATGACGCGATCCAGCACGGGCTTGCCGTACTTGGATTCGCCGATCTGGAAGTAGGGCGTCTCGCCCGTAGCCTCGATGAAGTTGCCCGCCGAATAGACCTGGAACAGGCGCATGCGCTCGCCCTGGATCTGGCCGCCGAAAATCATGGAGACATTGAAGTCCACCCCGGCGCGCTGCAGGGCCGTGGCCTCGCGCTCATGCACATGGCGCACGGCAGCGCCCAGCACGCGTGCGGCATCGAACATGCTGCGCACATTCCAGATCGTCAGCATCTCGTCCGTGGTCGTGTCGTGCAGCTGAAAGCTCTCCAGCAGCTCGCGCACCGACTGGGTGATGGACAGATTGCCGGCCGATTGCAGCACCATGAAGCGCTCGCCCGGTTGCTCGTACAGCATGACCTTGCGGAAGGTGCTGATCTGGTCGAGTCCTGCATTGGTGCGGGAGTCGGACAGAAACACCAGGCCGGCGTTGAGCTTGAGGGCGACGCAGTATGTCATGGGTGATAGAGACAATAATGAAAAACGTATGAATGTCAGGCACAGCAAGCGCTTTGTGCTTCAAAATAGATAGCTGAAAACGCAGGCTGCCACGTGATTTTAGAAGGGTTTTAATAACGCCGGTGGCGGCCCTGTAACTGTTGCCAATGCCCTGCCCAGGCACGGCTGCAGGGCCGGGATGAGGAAGTCCCTGAGATGCAGAGCCTGTATGCGTGAGAAGATGCCGCCCCTTGATAGAACACTTGCTTACAGCTGGTTAGAAGAGGGCCTCCCATGCACGCATTTCGCAACCTGTCGATACGGACCAAGCTCATGTCCAGCATGCTGGCCTGCCTGCTGCTGTTCGTGGCGATTTCCACGACGCTGGGCTTTGTGCTGACAGGCGCCAGCCTGCGCGAGCGTGTGGTGGGGCAGGAGCTGCCGGCCGTGGTGGGGGAGATCCGCAACGACATCCTGCGCCAGATAGGCACGCCGCTGGCCATGGCCAGATCCCTGGCCGGCAACAGCTATGTGCTGGATTGGGAAGCTGCGGGCGAGCCCGAGGACGGCAATGCCGCTTGGGCCAGATACGCCCAGGCGGTCAAGCAGCAGGCCGGGGCCTCGTCGGTGTTCTGGGTGTCGGGCACCACGGGCCAGTACTTTGGCGAACAGGGCGTGACGCGCAGGCTGGCGCCCAAGGGCCAGGGCGACCAGTGGTTCTACGAGCTGCTGGCCGGCGACAAGTCGCAGGTGCTGGAGATCGACAAGGACGTTAGCTCCAACGCCTATATGCTGTTCATCAATGTCCGCTTCGATGCGGGCCAGGGCAGGCAGGGCATTGCGGGCCTGGGCTTGTCGGTGGATGGGCTGGCGCAGGCCGTGCGCGCCTACCAGGTGGGCGAGTCCGGCTCGGTCTCCCTGGTGCGCGGCAACGGCAGCATTCTTGTGCACCGCGATCCGGCGCTGGTGGACGGCAAGCACTGGCTCAAGGACCGGCCCGGTTTCAGTGCAGGGCTCAGCGCTGCGTTGCTGAACCGCGAGCGCTTTGCCCATGCCATGTACGAGGCACCCTCGGGCCGTCAACTGATTGCCTCCTCCTACGTGCCCGAGCTGGACCTGTACGTGATTGCCGAGCTCCCCGAGGCGCAGGTGCTGGGCGGCGTGCGCCGCACCATTGCGCTGACCTCGGCCGTGGCCGGTCTGGTGGGCGGCGGCATAGGCCTGCTGGTGATCTGGCTGGTGAGTCGGGCGATTGCGGCACCCGTGGGACGCGCGGCGCGCATGCTGGAGGAGATTGCCGATGGCCATGGCGATCTGAGCCGTCGCATGCCGGTGGAGAGCAATGACGAGGTGGGGGCGCTGGCCTCGGCCTTCAACCGCTTTGTCTCATCGCTGGAGCGCATGGTGGGGGCCGTGCGCCAGGCCGCCGATTCGATTTCCGTGGCCAGTTCCGAGGTGGCCCAGGGCAACCAGGACTTAAGCCAACGCACCGAGCAGGCGGCCAGTGCCCTGCAGCAGACGGCGGCATCGCTGTCGGTGCTGACGGATAGCGTGCAGGCCAATACCGAGGCCACGCGCAGCGCGGGTGAACTGGCACAGTCGGCGCGCGGCGTGGCCGAGCGTGGCGGTGCGGCCTTTCAACAGGTGGTGGTGACCATGGAAGGCATCAACCACGCGTCGCGCAAGATTGCCGACATCATCGGTGTGATCGACTCGATTGCCTTCCAGACCAATATCCTGGCGCTGAATGCGGCGGTGGAGGCAGCGCGCGCCGGCGAGCAGGGCCGGGGCTTCGCCGTGGTTGCGGCCGAGGTGCGCAGCCTGGCTCAGCGCTCGGCCGAAGCCGCCAAGGAAGTGCGCCAGCTCATCACCGACTCCGTGGCCCAGGTGGGCAGCGGATCGCAGCAGGTGGAGCATGCAGGCGCCACCATGCAGGAGCTGCTGGACGCCGTGGCCAGGGTGACGCGGATCATCGAGGAGATCAGCGGCGCTTCGCAGACCCAGGGGCGCGGCATTGCCGAGATCAACCAGTCCGTGGCCGGGCTGGACGATGCCACGCAGCAGAATTCCGCCCTGGTCGAGCAGTCGGCCGCTGCGGCGGTCAGCCTGCGCGAGCAGGCCGCACGTCTGATGGGCGAGGTGTCAGCCTTCAAGCTGGGTGACAGGTCCCAGGGCCGCCCGTCCGTGCAGGAGCGGCAACAGCAACTGCTGGAGGCATGAACGCAAGCCGGGCCCGAAGAGATCGGGCCCGGGCTTGAGTCCGCGGGGCTTAGAACCTGTTCTTAGGCGGCGCTGGTGCTCAGTTTCTTGAGCTGGTAGAGCACCTCCAGCGCTTCGCGCGGGCTCAGTGCATCGGGGTTGAGGGCGGCCATGGCCTGGTCCAGCGGGCTGGGCGTGGCGCTGGCGTCCACCAGCTCCGGTGCATCGAACAGATTGACCTGCAGATCGTTCTCGCCGGCCTGGGATTCGAGGGCTTCCAGCGCATGGCGAGCATGGTTGAGAACGCCTGCAGGCATGCCGGCCAGCTTGGCCACCTGGATACCGTAGCTGCGGCTGGCAGGGCCGGCCTGGATCTCGTGCAGAAACACGATGTCGCTGCCCGACTCTGCGGCGCTGACATGCACGTTGACGGCGGCCTTGGCCTTGGTGGGTAGCTCGGTCAGCTCGAAGTAGTGCGTGGCAAACAGCGTGAACGCCTTGGTCTTGTCGTGCAGCTGGCTGGCAATGCCGCTTGCCAGGGCCAGTCCGTCGAAGGTGCTGGTGCCGCGGCCGATCTCGTCCATCAGCACCAGGGAGTGGGGCGTGGCCGAATGCAGAATCTGCGCGGCCTCGGTCATCTCCATCATGAAAGTGGACTGGGCATTGGCCAGATCGTCGGCTGCGCCGATACGCGTATGGATGGCATCGATGGGCCCCAGGCGGCAAGCGCCAGCCGGCACATAACTGCCCATGCTGGCCAGCAGCACGATCAAGGCCACCTGGCGCATATAGGTCGATTTACCGCCCATGTTCGGGCCGGTAATGATCTGCATGCGCGTGTTGAGGTTCATGCGCGTGTGGTTGGCAATGAAGCTGCCGCTGGAGGTCTCGGCCATGCGTGCTTCCACCACGGGGTGGCGGCCGGCCTCGATCTCTATGCAGGGCTGGCTGACGAACTGCGGCTCGGCCCAGTTCAGCGTCAGAGAGCGCTCGGCCAGCGTGCACAGAACGTCCAGTGCGGCAATCGAGTGGGCCACGCGCGTGAGCTGGGGGACATGGGGCTGAAGCTGGTCGAGCAGCTGCTCGAACAGGAACTTCTCGCGCTGCAGCGCTCGCTCCTGGGCCGACAAGGCCTTGTCCTCGAAAGCCTTGAGTTCGGGCGTGATATAGCGCTCGGCGTTCTTGAGCGTCTGGCGGCGGCGAAAACGCTCGGGTACTGCGTCCTTGTAGCTGTTGGTGACCTCGATATAGAAGCCATGCACCTTGTTGAACTGCACGCGCAGGTTGGGAATGCCGGTGAGCAGCTTTTCCTTGGCCTCCAGCTCCAGCAGAAACTCGTCGCAGTTGTTCTGGATGGCGCGCAGCTCATCGAGTTCGGCATCAAAGCCCGTGGCAATCACGCCGCCGTCGCGCACCAGAGCCGCCGGCTCTTCGAGGATTGCGCGGGCCAGCAGCTCGGCACAGCCTTCGGGTGGAATCAGGTCGCTGAAGATCTGCGTCAGATAGGCGGATGGGGCTTGTCCGGACTGCGCCAGCAGCTTCGCCTTTTCCAGCGTTTTGGACAGGCCTACCAGCTCGCGCGGGCGCACCTGGCGCAGGGCGATGCGGGCGGTAATGCGCTCCACATCGCTTACGCCCTTGAGCTCGGCACGCAGGGCTTGCCAGGGTGCCATGCCTGCTCCCGTGCCGCGCAGCACGCCTATGGCTTCCAGGCGCTGCATGGCGGACTTGCGATTGCGCTCGGGCTCCAGCAGCCAGGTCTTGAGCAGACGGCTGCCCATGCCGGTCATGCAGCTGTCCAGCAGCGAGAACAGCGTGGGCGAATCTTCGCCGCGCAGCGTCTTGACCAGTTCCAGATTGCGGCGCGTGGCCAGCGGCAGCGCAATCAGCTCGTCGTCGCGTTGCACCTGGATGGCGTGGATGTGGGTCAGGTTGCGGCCCTGGGTATGTTCTGCATAGGACAGCAGGGCGGCACTGGCGCCATGGGCCAGCGGCAGGCCTTCGGCCTCCCAGGCCTTGAGGCTGGCCGCGCCCAGCAGCTCCAGCAGCTTGCGCTCGCCCAGACCAGAGTCGAACTGCCAGTCGGGTCGAGGAGACAGAGGGCAGCTGATGGCGCTGCTGTGCTTGACGGCAAACAATGCCTGCTCGAAGCGCTCGGTGACGCCTGCGCTGTAGATTACCTCGCTGGGCGCAATGCGCGACAGCCAGGCACCCAGTTCATCGGCCGCGCATTCGGCCATATGGATGCGGCCCTGGGTCACGGCCATCCAGGCCAGGCCCACGCGCTGGCGACCGGCGGTGTGCACGGCGACGAGGATGGCTTCGCTCTTGTCGGACAGCAGTTCGCTATCGGTCAGCGTGCCGGGCGTAACCACACGCACCACCTTGCGCTCGACCGGGCCCTTGCCTGCGCCAATCTCTCCAACCTGCTCACAGATCGCCACCGACTCGCCCATCTTGATCAGGCGGCCCAGATAGTTTTCGAGTGCATGGAAAGGCACGCCCGCCATGGGAATGGGTTGGCCGGCTGTCTGGCCGCGCGAGGTCAGCGTGATGTCCAGCAGGCGCGTGACCTTCTCGGCATCGCCAAAGAACAGCTCGTAGAAATCGCCCATGCGATAGAAAACGAGGGTGTCGGGATACTGCGCTTTGATTGGGAGATATTGCTGGAACATTGGGGTATGCAACTCCAATGGCGTGGCGCTAAGTGTTTGATTTATCCAGGATTCACTCATAACTATTATTTAAATCAATCACTTAGTTTGTTTGGCTGTTTTTATTTACAGTGTGTCAGCGTCATGCCAAAACCCGTCTAAACTTCGCGCTTTGGCGTAGGTTTTTGGCGTTGATCTTTATGAATCTACGCTGAGCTGGTTGGGGTCCTCTCGGGAAACCTACGCCGATCAGGAACTGCGGCATGGGGTTCGATGCGAAGAAGGCCAAGGCTCTGGCGGCTGGGGAGCACATTATTGTCGATGATGCTCCGGGCCTGCGACTTGTGGCTACTGCCACTCGTAAGACTTGGACATACAGATATAAAAGCCCCATTGATGCTCGGATGCGCCAGGTGTCGATGGGGCAGTGGCCCGCCATGACCTACGCTGCGGCGCTAGGTATGTGGGATGAGTTGCGCTCTAGGCGTGATGCCGGCGAAGACCTGGCCAAGGAAAAGAAGAAGGCCAGTGCGGTTACAAAGGCCAAGGCCCATCTCAAAGAGGCGCAGGCTATCTATACCGTCGAGCGTTTGATTGAGGATTACCTGCAGGGCCATGTGGAGCGCCACCGCAAGCTCAAAGGGCAGAAGGAAACGCGGCGCCTCATGTTGGGTTACGCAGATTTTCTGTTGCCCATGAAGCCAGAGGATGTGAAGCGCACACATGCGTTCGCGCTTTTGGAGAAGGTTGGCGCGCATGCTCCCGTCCTGGCCAACAATCTGCGGACGGAGTTGGGCGCAGCCTGGGACTATGCGCTCGACGCCGGCCGAATCTCTGAAGAGACCCCTAACTGGTGGCGACTGATTCTCAAGGGCAAGCTTCGCAGTCGCGGAAAGATCGTAGATGGTGAGCACCAGGGTGTGAAGCTACGTGCACTTCAAGGTCCGGAGGTTGTGGCTCTGATTCGCTTCTTGCCTAACTTGTCCAGCCTGCTGGATGATCTCTTTACCCTGTACCTTTGGACAGGCTGCCGTGGTTCGGAGCTGGTGCAAATGATGGGGCAGGAGGTCACTCAGGAGGCGGATGGCTGGTGGTGGACCATTCCACGTGGCAAGCTCAAGATGGCGCGCAATGACTTGGCAACTGATTTGCGCGTGCCTTTGGTTGGGCGTGCCCTGGTGTTGGTGCGCCGGCGCATTGCAGCTTATGGAGCTGGCCATCTCTTCCCATCGCAGCCGGGTTCGATGCTGCCTTATGTCGAGCAGAAGGTGCTAGGTGTCGCAGCGTGGTGCAGTCGGCCGGGAACCAACGGTCGGCTGGGTGCCAACGGAAAGATGAAGCTGGATATTGATCCCTGGGCGCCACATGACCTGCGACGCACGGTTCGCACGACTCTGGCGATGTTGGGATGCCCGGATGGCGTGGCTGAGGCGGTGCTCGGGCACTTGCCCAGCGGGATTGTGGGCGTCTACAACCGACACAGCTATGACAAAGAGCGGCGGGAGTGGTTGACCAGACTGTCTGAGTACTGGGAGGCGTTATGTCTAAATTAGGCTTATGCGTTCGAACCTCTGTCAACGCTGTAACCTTTAGATTAATAGTGCGCTTTTGACTATTTGGTTAGATCCCAGATGGTTGGTATCTTTAATATTTCTGCTTGAACTGCTGTAAGAATAACAATAGCGATACTGAGAAAGATGGTTAATCGTTGAATTATCACGCTCTCTCTATGTTTTCGCTCTTGCTCCTCGAATAGCTCAATTGTATGAAGCGCTTTCCCATTGACTCTATATTCTCCATTCTGGATTGATGAGATTTCACCTGAATCAACAAATGAATCTAGGGTGAGTTGTATCTTTTTAATCTGCGCCGCTCTGTCTGGGTGAAGCACCCATTTCAATGAGTACAGATGAGACATGAGACCGATGGGAGATGGAACGTTTTTGCCTTCTAGGTGAAGTCTAACCATTAAATTTAAGAGTTCTATTCTTTGTTTTGTGACTAGCTTTTTCTTATTGAATAGATACTGTTCCAAAGCCCCCGCTACTTTTTTGAAAAAGAGAATTGCGTATGGGGCGCGTAGCAATCGCCCAATAACAAAATCTTTAAATCCTCTATAGTTAACCTCGGACAGTCCGTAGAAGTGTGTAACCGATAGAGAGTTGTCGAGTACTTCGCTAAAGTTGATTGTTTTTTTATCTGCAAATCGCTCGCCATTCCACTCTAGGCAATCAAGAGTCTCTCCATCGATTCGCTCAACAAGCAGGTAAGGTTTTTTGTCAATATCGATATAAACTGCGAAGCAGTTAACCTTTTCTCCGCTCTCCCCGGACCTCGGTATTGTGCTCGGACAGGAGCAGTTCATCGCTTTTGTTAGTTGCGCTAGGGCTAGGCTGCGTATCAATTCCATGGCGGTTAAATTTGATGATTTATGACTCGTCTAAATTTTGCAATAGAAATCATCAATTTGCTTACCATCATGAAGCGATGCTTCGACATGATGAGTCGGCTTCTTCTAAAAATGCATGTGGTCACTTGACTAGATTACTGCGCTAGTTCGCTTCCGTGCCTGTCGAGGCTTCTTGGCCCCGGTGTTATCAGGCGGCAGCAAGTCGGACAGCGGCAAGTCAGCCAGCCAGGCATCCAGCTCTGACCGCAGCCATGCAACGCGGCGGCGACCGGGGAAGCGGCGGGCTTTGGGGGCAGTCCCGTCTTGAACCATCTGTTCAAACATGGTGACGCCCACCGAGCAGTAGGCAGCAGCCATTTCTTTATCAAGCGCAGCGGGAGTGCAGTTGAATGCGATGGTGGTCATGATCAGGCTCGCTTTCTTTGTTCTTGTTTGTGGGGTGTCAGGGTGGTCATGCTGTTGTCTGCCTGGTAGACATCGCCGCCGGCGGACTGCGTGCGTGCAATCAGACGGCGGGCTGCCTGGTGCACTTCACGGGCCGTGAGCTGCTGCAGCTGAAACTCATGCAGATCCACCATTTCGCGTAGGGCGTCCAGTTCGTGAAACTGGACAGCGCTGGGCCGCCAGTTGTCAGCGTGGCCGCTGCGCGCCTGGTAGCTTTCGCAAGCAAGCAACGCGGCGTTGATGTGCTCCTGCAGGCCACGCACGATGCCCATGCGCTCGATTTCTCCAGCGATGAGCATGATCGAGTGCAGCACCACATATTCGTTGTGCGTGGCCACGCCCTCGCGGATGTGCGCAAAGGCCGTGCGCAGCGGCCCCATGGTGTCGGCAACCTCAGCAGGCGTAAGCTTGCTGTTGTGCTGATTGAAGACCATCAGCGGGTTGCGGCCGTGCTTTGGCGCTGGCTTGAAAAAGTGACGGCGGCTCATGGACGTGCTTCCTTGATTTTTCGGCCGGCCAGCATCGGCTGCAGCGGCACGCCGATTGCGGCCGCGCGGCCGATGCTGGCTGCAGGAAGGCGGCGCTTTCCGAAGGTGACCGCGCCATAGTTGGCAGCGGCCAAGCCGAGCACGGCCGCAAACTGACCTTTGGTCAGCCCGTATTCCTTGCGACGGTGCTCCAGCGCCTCGGCTTCGGTGAGGTCTGATGCTGCTGTGCATGCGTCTGCACGCTGCTTCAGATCCTTGATCAGCGCGGCCTTGGACTCCTGCAAGGTGTCGAAGTCAGCGACTTGCTGCTGGCCGCGCATCAGCAGATGGCCAATCACTTGATCCTGGCCGCTGAATGGTTCATGTAGAGGAGAAATATGGGGCAGCGTCATACCTCGGTGCCTCCGTGAAACGACTCCAGTCCTGCTTCTCGGCGTCCTTCCTCTGTGCTTTTTTGACGATATCGCACTGCGCAATCGGCCCACATTTCTCTGTCTTCAATCGAGGGGCGTTGTACCGATGTGTAGAAAGCGTGGCCGCCCATGCATTGGACTCCGTGCCATCCGCTCGCATGCGGCTTGCCGTGCAATGCCAGTGCTGTGGCGCCGGCGCCGTAGCGAATCAAATCACCAAGTCTTGGCCATTCGCCCGTAGCTGCTTCTTGAGAGTGCTGCTTGCTGGGGCGGTATTTGTAGTGGTCTAGGCTCTGAAAGAGGCGTAGCGCCATTGCCGCAGTTTGGATCGCCTCGATGCGCACCTTGTCCTTGTTGGTCTTGTGCGGCTCGTAGGTGAGCTGGAGCATGTCCTTTGTCAGTTCTCCGAATTCCTCGCCAAGAATTGCAAGGGCGTGGAGAGGATCAGTGGGCCATGTTGGGAATTTTTGCCTGGCCCGCTTGGCTTCACCAAGGATTTGTTCGATAGCCGCTGTCATCGCATCTGCCTGCGCCTGGGGTGCACTTGAGGTAAGTGCATCAAGCAGCTTTCCTAGTTCTTCGGATTGCTCCTCCCACATATCTTTCTTGTGGTCGGTATCAGGCAGATCAAACGCGCGGGCTTTTGCGAGTTTGTGAGCGCTTCGCACCACTTGCACCCACCAATCCGGCACCGCCAGCGCAGCCGGTGCAGATACTCCGGCCAGCAGGGCGCTTGCATGCCATGCCATTCCCGCCAGCTTCATTGCATCGCGGTTGTAGGGGCCGCAGTTGTGAAGGGCAAACGGGCCGCCTTCAGCTTTGGCCCATGCCTCAAAGGAATCGGACTTCTCAGCTCGCGCCATTGGCTTTGGCGAAGGCAGAGCCCACAAGCGGCGTTCAATGATTCCTGCAATGGCTTTGACGCGAGAGCTTTCGTCTGGCTCCTTGAGATAACACCCGATCATCCCTGCGATGTATTCGCACCAAGTTGCTTCGGTTTGAGTCACAGGCGCTGCGCCTGCCGCCAGCAGTGCGCTCAGCTTGGTTTCGATGGCGTCGCGCGCCTCATCCGTGCCGGTCACAAAGTAGTCCTGCACCAGCCCCATGACTTCGCATACTGCTGCGGGCGTCGGCCGACGATTCCAAACGGCAACTACTGCCTCGCGTGTCGCCTCGATCATTCCGCAGCCGCATGCGCACTCGATGACGTGGCTGCCCTGGTGGTCGGGCATCTTTCCGCCGGCGAACTGGAGGACGTGGGTATGCGGCTCGATTGCGTAATCGGTGGGATGCTGGCCGCAGAACGGGCAGGGCAAGAGTGTGGTTGTGCTCATTGGATCACCTCGACTTCAGAGATATGGAAGGCCACGCGAATGGGCTTGCAGCGTGGCGCGCGCACGATAGATACGTCCACGGCCTCGGGACCCATCTGGGCCACGACCGTGCCCTCGTAGCCGATCCATGGCTTTTGTTGCTTGCCGGTGGCGTTGGACTTGATGAGCACGCGCTCGGCCACCAGCTCCTCGGCCGTCCATTGCTTCGCTGCAGCCCCAGTCTTCGCGTCAGCACTGCCTTGGCCAGCGTCCACGGTCGCAGCCTGCGCATCAGCAGGCTGCTGTGCGTCATCGTCTGGATAGGGGAAGTCGTCCTCGATCTCGGAGGCGGGCGGCAGACCATGAGCCGCCTTGGCGGCTACAGGGGCTGCTTTGTTGCCTTGCGCTTTAGCGCCTGATATGGGTGCCTGGGCGATAGCCACAGGCGTCCCTTCGATGCCCTGCGCGGCTGCGGCCGCGCCTGATCCTTCCAACTCCTGCAACGCTTCAGCGATCTGGGCAGACGCATGCGCAGCGCTGGTTTTCGGCACTTCGCCGGCCTGCGCAGCGGGCTTCTTGCCTTTCTTGGCATTGCCTCGCCCGCCATCACCGCCAGCGCGCGCAGCGGGGTGTTGGGGTAGATCGGCCTTTGGGGCGGCAGATTTGACGGGTTCGGGCTTGGGCAGGTGCTCGTCAGCTGCGGATGCTTTTATTTCCTTGATCGCCTGCTGCAGCTGGTCTTTCAGCACCGCGCCAGATACCAGCATCAGCCCTTCATTGGCAACGCGGTCCCCATAGCTATGGTCATTTACGCGGCTGTCTGTCTGCATGATGCAGAGCATGTGCAGATGATCTGGGTCGACTGTCTCCTTCGCGTGCTGAATCAATGCGTTGTGCGCGCCGACGCGGTCCAGGCCCAGTACATCAGCCACGGCCGCAGCATCGTCGCTGGATAGTCCCCGGACAGTACGCAGCACCAGATAGCGGTGAATTTCAGTGGTGAAAGCAACGCCCGGGTTGGTAATGATTTGAGTCCAGGTGCGATCAATCAAGCCATCGCGCCAAACGCGTTCAAACTTGGCTTCGGCCTTGGCTTTCGCCTTGGCCTTTTTGTCATCAGCAAAGGCGCGGACTTCCTTGGCCACTTCCTTTGAGGCCTTGGCCTGGCCGTCCACAATCTTGAGCAGGCGCAGCACGGTTTCATTGGGCAGCACGTCGATCAGCTCGCCCTTTTTGCGGGGGTGCTCAACCTTGGTGGGCTGGATGCCTTCGGCTTCCATCTGCGCGCCAATGATCTTGCGCAGCGGTACGTCGGTCGGGCTGTCTTCGGTAGAGTCCAGGCGGCGATAGCCCTTGAGCTTTGTGTTGCCCCAGTGGTCCGAGGCCAGCTCTGCAGCTTCGGCGCCGGTGATGACGTTCTGCCCCTTGTCCTGGGCGTCGCGCACCAGCAGCGCAGTTTGCGCGTCAGCCTTTTCGTGAAAGCACTTGGGGTCTGTGCACACGTCTGCACTGTCGATATCGCTGAACAATTCTGGCTCTGCGCCAGTGCGCTTTTTGCAGTCCATGCAGCTTCCTGCGGCAGGCACTAGGCTGGCGTCAGTGATCTTGAATCGCGCGGTGTCCAGCCGCAGCATGAACTCTCTTTGCACATGCTTGGCGCATTCGCGATAGCCGGGCAGGTCGCCTTGCCAGTCTTCCTTGACCATGAAATCAACGGCTTTGATCTGCAGCTGCTCGTTGGGGATGCGGGCAGCCAGCAGGGCGCGGCTGAAATCAATCTTGGCTTCGCGCAATGCCTCGCGTGCTTGCTGGCACAGGTCAAGCAGCTTCAGGCGGCTGTAGACATAGGCTCGGCTCTTGCCGATTTTTGCGCCGACCTGATCCGCATTGAGCTTGCTGTGCTTCATCAGCGACTCATAGCCCTCTGCCTCCTCCAGCTCGGTCACATCTTCGCGCTGCAGGTTTTCGATCACCTGGGCTTCCAGGGCCTGCTCGTTGGTCATCGGGCGGATCATGGCCGGGATCTGAGTGACCTTGGCCAGCTGGCAGGCACGCCAGCGGCGCTCGCCTGCCACCAGCTCATACTCGGGCGCAGGCTGTTTGAGTGCGCGGGCTTCGCGGTGCGTGTCTTCCAGGCGGTGGGGTGGCAGCGGGCGCAGCAGAATGGGTTGATGCACGCCGCTGGCCGCGATGCTGTCCGCCAGCTCCTGCAGTTTGGTAGGGTCGAAGTGCTTGCGCGGGTTGGTCAGGCTGCGAGCAATGCTGGTGATGGGCACATGGTCCATGCGCTCGCCAGCGCCTGGCGTGGGCAAGGCCTGGGTGACGGTATCTTGGGTGTCGGTCATGGTTCCAAACCTCATTAATAGGCGGGATTGGTGAAAAGACCGTCTGCGCGAGGTGTTTGACCTGGCAGCATGATCAGCGTGGGATATCCCGCCGCACGGCACTCGGCGGCGTGATCGAGGGCGAGGGGGAGTGGCTCCAGCTCGCGGCCAGATCCCAGAGCCCAGTCCATTTCCCAATCAGGCTCTGGGCCTTCGCCACAGTTGGTTTCGATCCAGACCACAAACAGCAAGGGAGTGCTGGGGGCTTCTGTGGCTGTGGTGACAGTGCGCTCTATAACTGATGAGGTCATGCTGCCTCCTGGGCTTTGCCGAGCTTGGACAGCAGCGCATAGGCCTGCTTGTGCAGGTGAGTGATGCTGTGGTCGTTGACCAGCTGGTGATCGGGGTTGAACTCGGCGCCCGTGGTTTCGGTGCTGTGTGCACCTGGCTGGGGGGCGAAGCCGGGTCGGGTAAGCTGCCAGAGGCTGGCGCCCAGCTCGCGCAGCAGTTCGGCTTCGTTGGCGTTGCGTACATCAGTCACCACAAAGCGGTTCTGGCCGTCTCTGTGTGCCCTGACGAATCGCGTCGTGAGAGCATCGAGCCAGTAATGGGGATTGTTGGCGCGGCGGTATTCTGTGCCCCACCATTGCATGATCTGGCGCGGGCTGCGGGGTGCGCTCAGGTCCAGCTTGTCAAGATGGACCCAGATGCGATTGACAAACTCGTTGTCCATGCAGCGGCGCAGCGCCAGTGCCGACATGGGGTGCTCTTTGGTTTCGCGCTGGGTGAGCAGCTGGATCGACACGTCAAAGGCGCGGCCGACTTCATCGCGCAGCGCATCGGCAAAGGCCAGTTTTATGTAGCCGTTGTGTTCAACCAGGTAGTCGGCAACGGTGTCCTTGCCCGCGCCGGCGGGGCCAGTCAGGGCAACGATAACGGGATCAAGCATGGGCATGTGCTGCCTCCTTGGGTGGGATTGCGTGGGCCTGCGTGTCGCGGCCGTGGACTTCGATGCGGCTGGACATTCCCAGCGTGGTGCGCAGCTCGGCGATGGGTGCCCAGACCGTGACGCGTATGCCTTTTTCAAGGCGCGGGCAGCACGGTCGGCATCACCGCGCATTGCGGCTGGGTAGACCTGCTCGGCTCGCACGGGGGCGGTGCAGCGGCCATCTGTCTGCATGACCAGGCAGAGCACGGGCATGGGGGTGTTGTCATCACCCATGAGTCGGGTGCGCACTTCGGCGTCCCGCAGCAGCACGCCGCTGAGTTGGATCTGGGTGTCGGTCAATGCGTTGGGCATCACAACACTCCAGCGTCAATTGCAACGCGCAGTGCGACCAAGGCCAAAGCCACTGCACAGATTGCCGCCGAGCGGATATAGGCCCGCCGGTTGCGTTTGCGCATTCGGGATGTGGGTGCCCCGTCCAGTTGAATGATGGGGGCGGTCATGCTTGCACCCTCACTGCTGCTGCGTTGTGCTTGCGATGGAAGCACTGGGCCAGCATCACGGCCAGACTGCCACTCAGGTACTGGCCGGTATAGCTGTGACCACCCACGCGAATACGGAAAGTGCGAGCGCCAATCTGCATTTGCAGTTCTGCATCTGTTGTGCACACGTGTGCACAGGCTTGTCTGATACTCATCCTCTGCTCCTTGGGCAAGAAAAAGCCCGCCTGGTCGGGGCGGGCAGATCGTGCTGAGCACATACAGAGGCTATTCAACGGTCTGGAACTAGCGAGGTGACAGGACCACTTCAAGATTGATGATGGTGTCTCCGGGCTCGGTCGCGAAGGGCTTGCCTGGTGCGTGTTCGATAAAGATCACATCCGCATTCGGCCATTGCGTGAGGGCTTCGGCGCGGTCTGTGATGAACTCGCTCTTGGGGTCATCAACTCCAGCGCAATGCAGGTCTTGCGCCTCGAAATACTTGCTCAAAGCCTTGGCTTGCATAGACTTGCCACTGCCTTGATCACCGACGATATGAAAGACTCTTGCCATGGCTATCTCCATTACAGAAAAATCAAAGCTGCCGTACTCGTTGCTGATTGATCCGCAATCGAAGCGAGCAGCTGCTTACACGAACAATCACCGGCTCATCACTGAGCTGGCTTCTGAAGAGCTGGTGCAATTTGCGTTGGCGAACACTACGCATGAGGCTGCGTTTGACCGCAAGGCGCACCAGCCGGACTCGGAATGGCGCCCCCTGCCTGCATGGGCAACGGACGACCTGCTGGACCGTTTGAAGATCGTGTGGATCAAGCGGCCAGATGGTGAGTCGCCAGACGCTGACTGGCTGGCGATACCAAAGAGCTAACCCATGAAACCCGCTTCGGCGGGTTTTTTCTTGGGGGCATAAAAGGCCGCATAGCCCGTGGCAAGTAAGAGGGGGAGGGAGGAGAAGAACCACGGGCGCGGCACAAACCTAAGCGCATTGGCCGGGGTGGCAATGCGCTTAGGTTTGCCCTGCGCGGGGCAGGGCAAGGCACCAAGGGGTGCTGTATGTGCTCAGCAGGTTTTTAACGACCGGGGCTGGCCCGGCCGATGCCGTGGTACCCATCGCATTACTGCGATGAGCTGAAATGTAGCAATGCTTTATGAAATTTGCAATAGCATTGCTAAATTTTAAGTATAAAACTCAAGCTGCTTGAAACTTAAGAAAAGTGCCAAAGTTACTTTGTGCGCTTGTGATGTGGTGAAGTGGCTTCAAGCGGCTTGAAGGAATTGGGGTACAGGCGTCTGTATGGTGCTGAAGTTCAGCTCCAGGCATCAGGAACAAGTGACTTGGGCCCATGCACACGTGGGTACAGCGATCATTCCCGGACGACAGCGCAAGTCTCCTAGAGATCATTTCTTGAAATGAGCAAAGTAACTTTGGACCTGTGCACGCGTGTGCACAGAGATCTTGAAAAGTGCGCATGAGACAGTTGAAAAGTCACTTTGCAGTTCGCGGCGGGAAGTGCTGTACAACACGCTGAGTGAGGAGTCTGATTGAAATATCTATAAAAATCAAATGCTTAGATATTTTTTTTGGAGGGCTGAAGCTGTGTGCTGGCTTTGAACAAAGTAACTTTGAACAGGATACTGCGCCTGTTTTTTTTGTGGTGAGGTGGAGTTGCCGCACGGAAACCATCGTTTTTTTTCAACCAATGAAAGGCTTTTACGGTGGCTGAAATTGCAACAACGGTTAAGATCAAGCCGCTTGAAAAACTACGCTCAAGAAAGCTGGGTAGAGCTTCTGGAGACAAGTTTTAGCTACTTAATTGATAGCAACATAGGCTTCGCATGTGCGAAAACGCATGTGAGTTATTACTTCTGACGCTGTGGCGTCAAGTTTGATGAGAATTTAATGAACTTTGCCGTCTCTCGTCCTGGATCTGAAGCGAACGCGGTTGAAGTGATCGCCCTTGCGTTTGTCTTCAAAGATAGTTTTGATGTGCCTGCGTTGATGGGGCTCAAGAAACTTTTGGCTGAGAAGTTGAAGGATGAGCTACCAGGTGAGGAAGAAGAGTTTGCGCAATCTTTTGAATTCCCTGATGAACCCGCGCCTGGCAAGTCAGTGAAGGCAGAAGCTTTTTCAGAACTGCATGAGGTTAGTCGTTTTGCGGCAATGCAAGATGGCACTTTCGGGAAACGCGTACGAATTTTTGATCAAAATATTATTTTTGAATGCTTTGATTACAAAGGGTTTAAAGAATTCAAATCAGATGCAGAAAAAATACTAACCGCTGTTCTAAATGGATTGGGTAAAGATCTTGTAGTGCAGGAGATCGGTTTTAGGGTATCTGATAGATTTATATATCAAGATGAATTGCATGAGGGTAATTATTCGGTAAGTGAGGTTTTTAGGAAGGGTTGCAAATATATAACTCCTGCAATATATGAAGCAGGCTTGCTGTGGCATGTGTTTCAGGGGTGGTTTGGCAATTGGTTGGATACCGAATATAAAATTCTGCAACAAGTAAATATTTCAAATGGCTTGCTGAGAACTAATGGGAAATTTGTTTCTAAGGTAGAGCATCGTGCTGTATTGAGAAGTTTGGATGGCCCCATCTTGACTTCTGATCTAAAAGATAAGCTTTCCATACCATTTATGCTAACTACTCTGCACTCTTTAAATAAGGAATTGTTGAAAGAAGTGCTAAGTGATTCAAAACTAAAACAAATTGGCTTAAATTGAGGTGACTTATGGATACTAATTGCACAACAATTGATGAAGTGGTCTTCCCTAGTGGTTATGTCTTCACCGATGACAGGCCTACCACATTGGGGACTATTTTTCATCTGAGTGATGGTGTTCGTGCTCATGCTCCTGTAAAAAAGTCGAATGATCTTCGATTGCTAAGCAGCAACGCCCTTTCAAATTGGGTTGTTACTCTTCCGAGTGAATACAGCACTCAGCAAACGGCTCTCCAGCAAGGTCAAGCAATAAGTCGTTGGTCAATTCTTGGATTTAGAGCAGTTTGTGAATTTTGTGAATTACGGCAAGGTTATGATATTGCCGCAATGCAACAAATTTTTAACTTGGTTCAGAGTGAGTTTCGTAGTTATAAAATTGACTATGAACTCATTGCTGATAGTGAAATTCATGCTGAATTAATTTTGCGTGTGGATGCTCATGAATTGCCAATGGAGAAGTTAATCGAGAAGGAACTTCGTGTATTTGAAGTAATATCTAAAAGTATTACTTTGTCTAATGCAAACAAATATAATATTATATCGATAGCATAATGCTCCCGTCATTCTCACCAGAGCATTATCTGCATGTGGCTAAAGAGTTATACGCGCAGCAAGATCTAGGAGAAGCAGGTTTGCGTGCCTGCATGTCGCGAGCTTACTATGCTGCATTTTTGGTTGCACGTGATGTTGCTAATTTAGATTATAGAAATAACCCGAACTCTCATGAGTTGGTTATTAGTCATTATCAAGAGTCAAAAGTTGCAGCACACAATCTAGTTGCCAATGACTTGCGTTCATTGAAAGAGCATCGCAAAAAAGCCGATTACTTTACTGATAAGATTTGTGCCCGCAGAGAGGGGGGGGAGTCACTGCGGCTTTCAGAAAAAGTTATTAGGGTTTTACGGCCTTAGCCCTTTCTAAGCGTCCACCAAGCAAGAACCTTGCCACACACAGTGATTTCATCGACGTAACTGGCAAGGTTGTAGGTCTCTTCATCTGGGTACTCACTAGCGTTGTCGCTGCGCAGTACCAGAGTGCCGTTGGCCTTGATCATGGCCTTCTTCAGCAGCAACCGGCCTGCCACGTCGACGACGTAAATGCCCGGCGCATCCACCGCACGGTGCGATATGTCGACAAACACCAAGTCCTTGTCATTGATCGTGGGCATCATGCTGCGCCCCACGGCTGTCAATACCTTCACTTTGCTGTAATTACAGCTGCCCACTTCTTCCATCAACCATCGCTCAAGCACATCTAGGTGGCGCACCACGTGGATGGGCTCGTCAAGCAGTGCGCCGCTACCCATGGTCGGCCGTGGCGAGAGGTGTTGAAGCCTTACGTAGCCGTCTGCAGGTGCTTCCGTTGCGGGATTCACAACTGACTTTTGTTGAGTGCCGTCTTTGGAGGAGAGTTTGGTCGCTGCAGAAATGCTGGCAGCCAGGCGTGGGCTGATGTCTGCCAAGGTGCACTCAAAACCTTTGGCGTATGCCAGCGCTGCTTCCAGACTGATAGGGCGGTGTCCTTTGATGTGCTGGCTAATCATGGATGCGCCGCCGGGTACATTGAATTCACGAGCAAAAGCAGCCTGCTTCACGTCGCGAAATCGTGCGGCAAGCCGATGAGCTTCTTCTTCAGGGGTCCAGATCATCATTTAGCAATGCTAATAAATATATTGTGTAGCATGGCTTGATTTAAATATTTAGCATTGCTATATTTGCTGGATGAATTCGATCAGCACAGCGGCGGAGTTGGTTGGGGGTGTTAGCGCTCTCGCTCGGCTATTGGGCGTCACCCCATCGGCCGTCCATCAGTGGTTGCGGGGCCATCGACCGGTGCCTGCAGAGCGGTGCCCCGTCATTGAGCGGCTCACTAACCGGGCCGTGACCTGCGAGAAATTGCGTCCTGATGTCGAGTGGGGCGTGCTGCGTCAATCTGCTGCGCAGGAGTCACCCCATGGCTGACTGCCTGACTTTCATCCACCGCCCAGATCGGAGCTGCACAGCTGCCGGGCGTCTTGTCTCCCCGTTCCATCAAGGTGCTGCACACGCGGGCAGGTGTGTGTGGCTTGTTGTGCAGCGGGCGGTGGGCTTTTTTATTCATGGACGCAGTGTCGTTGCTGCGGTCGCGGGCCGAAAGCCTGAAATTTTTCTGTTTCAAGGGGGTGGGCTGTGACCTGCTATCTGTCTCCCAATGCATGGCGCGATGTGCTCTACAACGCGGTGCGTAACACCCCCGGCGGCGTACCTGCCGCTGCCACCTTCCTGACCGTGCGCCGTGGCCGCAGCATCCACACCGAGACCTTACGTGCCCGCCTGCGTGGTGTGGATGGCGAATGGATCAACCTGGAAATGCTGGAGCTGTTGACGGAGTGGATGCAGGAAACCCGCGACCCTGACGCGCTCAGGTGGTTGACGGCGCTGAACCAGCAGTACGGCATGGCGGCCATGGCCTTGCCCCCGGCCCCTGCTGGTGGCTGGCCCTGCGAGGCCGAGGCCATTCAGAAGAAGTTGCTGCAGCTGGGCGTGGAGGGCGGTTGCTTGACTGCCATGGGCATGCGAGTCCTTGAGGACAAGCGCGTGGAACCGGCCGAGGCCGAGGAAATGTGCGCCCAGATCATGGATGAGGTGGAGCTGCTGTTGCGCTTGCGTCGCAATGTGCGCCGCGCTGCAGGCCTGGAGGTAGAGCCATGAGGCCCGCAGGAGAAATCAGCCTGGCCATCGAGCAGACCGTACAGCAGCTGTGGACGCCTGATCGCGCCCCGACTCTGGCAGAGATTGCCGCCCATTTGATGGCTTCGGCGCCCGTGGCCTTCAAGGCGATTCGTCAGACGGTCGGGAACATGAAGCGTTACGGGCGCCTGGTGCAGGTGCGTGAGCGCAAGGTGCCCGGCCGCAACCGGCCAGCAGCGGAGTACGGCCGCCCGCAAACAGATTCAAACGACGCCGCGAACGATGCGGCTTTTGGGCTTTCACAGGCTCTGCAACTCTGGGGGTAATGAATGGATATGGCGCACGCTGCCGGTGTTAGGGACGCCGGCGTGTTCTTCTGTTTTTGCAGGACTGGAGGTGCTGCATGAAAGAGCACCGCGAAGAATTGCCGCCGCTCAAGTTTCGGGCGCTGGCTGATGCATTGCTGGATCAGATCGACACGTTGGTCGAGGCATGGCTGCGTGGCGGCAAGCGAGATGGGCATGAGTGGAAGTGCGCAAACCTGGGCGGTGGTAAAGGCCGCAGCTGCAGTGTGCGCCTGGAGGGTGAGAAGGCCGGCTATTGGTCTGACTTCAATTCGGATAAATCAGGCCATGACTTGCTCAGTTTGTACGCAGCGATTCATGGACTGACCCCGGTGCAGGCCACCTTGCAGCTTGCGCGCGAGCTGGGCCTGGAGGATGTGGCAGGTGTGGTAAAGACGGCCAGCGGTGCTGCTGTGGTGCCGCCAGCCAATCCCCGCCCAGCCCCGCCACCAAAGCCTCAGAAGGAAAAAGAGGGCTGGACTTCGGTGTGGCCGGTGCCTTCTATCGCGTCCAAGCCCACATTTGCTCACTATCACCGCAAGCCTGAAGATCTGCAGAACACGGCCGAGTACCGCGACGGCGCAGATCTGCTGGGCTATGTGTTGCGCTTCGGCACCAGCGGTGGCGGCAAAGATACTCTGCCCTATACCTTTGCGAAGTCTGACCGCGATGGCAGCCTGGCATGGAAGTGGCGCACCTGGGACGAACCAAGGCCGCTGTATTTCCCTGGCGGCACACGCCCTGGTGAGCGCACTGTCATCCTGGTTGAGGGCGAGGTCAAGGCTCAAGTGCTGCAAGCCCTGCTGGATGCATGTGCCCCTGGCATCTATTGCGTGGTGTCCTGGCCCGGTGGCTGCAAGGCCTGGGTCAAGGCCATGTGGGAATGGCTGGCCGGCTGTACTGTGCTGCTGTGGCCTGACTGTGATGCCCATCGCGAGAAGCTGACCAAGGCCGAGCAAGCCACGGTAAAGGATGACCCTGAGGCCAAGGCCGCACTGGAGGCCAGCAAGCCATTGCTGCCTGCGGAGAAGCAGCCAGGCATGAAGGCGATGCTGGACATTGGCGGGGTGCTGCAGGCCGATCAGAGCTGCAAGGTGCAGCTGTTGCCCATCCCCGCGCCAGGCGAGAAGCCCAGCGGCTGGGACTGCAAGGACGCCATCGCAGTTGAGGGCTGGACGGGCGAGGATGTGCTGGCCTTCCTTGGCCGGGCGCAGCCTTTGCCTGTTGTAGATGCGCCTGCAGACGCGCCCACTCAGGCTGACGTCCCTGTGGCTGCGGGTGGCGGTGGTGGCAAGCTGCCAAAAAGCGATGATCCCGTTGGCACGGGCGGCAGTGATGACGACGATTTTGACGACGATATGGTCAAGATCGGAGGCTATATGGTGCCGGGCTGGATGTCGTTCTATTACGACGGCGAAAAGAAGCGCTGGAATGTCTCGCGCAAGTTTGTGATTCGCTGCCTGGAGCGCCTGCCGGACATCAAGGATGTGTTGGGCTTTGACGAGCTGCGCAACACGGTGCAGTGCCGCAAGGCTTGGCCCTGGCCTTATGCCAAGCCCGGCGAGGTGCGCAATGCCGATTCGTTGCTGCTGGGCAAGTGGCTGACCGATACCTATGGGCTGCCGAGCATCAGCAAGGCCGCGCTGGAAGAGGGTATGTTGACGGTCGCGGCCACGAGGCGTTATCACCCCATCAGGGACTATCTGACGGGCCTGAAGTGGGATGGCAAGCCGCGCGTGGACAACTGGCTGGTGCATGTGCTGGGCGAGAAGCCCGGCACGATCAAGCCCGCGCTGTTTGAGTACCTAGGCCTGGTGGGCCGGTTCTGGCTGCTGGGCATGGTCTATCGGGTAATGGAGCCGGGTTGCAAGTTTGACTATTGCCCGGTGCTTGAGGGCAGCGGCGGTTTGCGCAAGTCCACATTGGTGGAGACGCTGGCCACGAGCGAATACTTCAGCGACACGCCGTTTGAGGTGGGCAAGGGCAAGGAAGCGCAGGAGCAGGTGCAAGGCCTGTGGCTGTACGAGATTGCTGAGCTGACCCATTTCAGCAAATCGGAGGTGGGCGCAATCAAGGCCTTTATCTCGGCCAAGGTGGACCGCTACCGGGTGGCCTATGGCACCACGGTCGAATCCTTCCCGCGTCAATGCGTGCTGGTGGGTACCACCAATGAGGACACGTACTTGCGCGACCGCACGGGCAACCGGCGCTTTTGGCCGATCCCGGTCAAGCGCCAGATCAATACCGAGTTTGTGGCCAAGTACCGCGAGCAGCTGCTGGCCGAGGCCTTTGCACGCTATCTGCAGGGCGAGGCTTACACGCCCACGGGCGAGCAGGAGGAACGCCTGTTCAAGCCGATGCAGGAAAGCCGCCTGGTGGAAACCGCCGTCGATGGCGAGCTGCTGCAGGTGCTGACTCGGGTGCCGATGCAGAACGGCATACAGAGCGTGGTCAATGAGCTGGCCGACTTTGTGACGCTGCCGCAGCTGGTGCAGGCCCTGGGTGCAGACCCAGCCAAAGCGCCGCCAGGACTGCAGGGACAGATCACCAGCTGGCTCAAGCATGAGGGCTGGGAGCGCAAGCGTAGCAGTGTGGCACCTAGGCCTTGGGGCTATGTGCGACCGAAGAACTGGCCGCCGCAAGAGCGTGTGGGTGGTTTGGATGAGCAGGCGCCAGCGGTGGCTCCGGGTGTGGTCGAGGCGGTGGAGGGCGTGACCTTTGTGGCGCCACCTCTGCCGCCTGACTTTGCGCCTGACCATGCGGTGGCATGGGACGGGGACGATGCGCCGTTCTGATTACCAATCTTTTCAATGGAGGGCAGCGCCTGAATCGCGCTGCACTGCCTACGTGGCTGGAGGCGTGATTCGCGTCCACGTAGCGGCTATGGCAATGGTGTGCCTGGCTTGCGGTGCAGTGGCGGGGACGGCCTGCTTTGGTGTGCCTATCGGTTGATGTCCGTCCATGTCCACGATGTCCACGCGTTTTGCATGGACCTCACCAGATACCCCTACTCCTGGTTTCCAGGGTTGAGGCCGCTGCATTGCCGAATGGTTGCGGTGTCCTGGTGTCTGCGGAGTTGGACTGGCGGGCGGGCACAGGCCGATGCGTTAGGGGTGCAGGTGCGCGTGCGCGTGGCTTGCAGGCGGGTTCTCTGAACTCTATATACAAAGGGTGGGCAGAATGGACAAAGGACAAACAGATCAGAAAGTGAACAGTCAGTGGTCAGAGCATGAGCGTTGGTTGATCACGCAGGGGCAGCATCGAATCAAGGCCAAGATGCCCGAGGTCTATAAAACGATTCTTCGGTACGCCGAGAAGGACAAGTCTGTGTGGGGCATCGTCCGCATGGGTTTGACTGGTCGGCCCGACTACTTCTGGGCCTGTGAGGGTGGTGAGGTGGTCGGTGCACCGTTCACGCGGTTTGCCCGGGCGGTTGAGGTCTCGCGCTTGATAGGCCGCATGGGTTGTGCACACGTGTGCATGATCGCCGGCCATGGTGATCTGGGGGGCACCTGACCATGGCGCGGATCGAGCACATCAAGCGCCGCCTGGATAACTGGGCACTTTGGCGGGCACGGCTCAATAGCAGCGGCCTGGGCTTTCATTCGGTGAACGTGCTGGCGGTGGATGTATGGAGCCGCAACAGCTACAACGGCAGCGCTATTCCGCACATTGACCAGGAAGGCGAGGAAACCAACCAGGCCGTGGAGGCTATGAAGCTAACCAAACGCCATCTGTATGAGACCTTGTATGCCTATTACCTGCAGGATCTCGGCGTGCAGCTGATTGCCCGCAGCGCAGGCAAGAGCCCCAGTACCATCCACTCTCACTTCGATCAGGCAGACCGCTTCATTGCTGGCTGGTTGCAGGAGCAGACCAGAATCAAGGAAGAGAAAGAAGCGTTGGCCCGTGGCCGTGAGTACATGGCCAGGCGGGGGAGTTTTACAACATAGAGAGTTGCAGTACATTTGCGGCAAGCTAGTGCTCGGTGCCCCTAACCGCTGAGTCCTTGCCGGGAACCCCGCCAGTTTGCGCTGTGCGGGGTTTTCTTTTGTGGCCTGGGTGTTGGGCGCGCTGGTTGCCCGCTACTGCTTTGTGGGGGAGAGTTGAAAGTTTGCCAGCATCCCCCCACCGATACCTGTCGCAACACCGCTTAAATATAAAAATTGTTGACTGAGAGCGAGCTGATTTGGATCGTGCGCGTCAGGGTCGTGAGTAATTTTCAAGAGTATTCCTGCAAGAAATAAGAGACCGCCGCAGACCAAGGTGTGCCACCTGTTCACCTTGCAAGTATCGAATTGCGTGCAGTAGACAAGAGCAACCATAAACAAGATGACTGTTTCATTGAACGATCGGATATTTTCTTTGGATTGTCCGATCGCAACAGAGTGATACCAAAACAGGAGGAGCGAGAAAAAGGCGATTGTGAGGGCTGACCTAGTCAATTCGTTTGGGCGACCAGACCTGAAGCTGCTGCCAGCACAAGTAACGGAGATAACCATTGCGTATGCCGTGGCCAAAATGAGATAGCTATTCGAATTCATGTGTCTTGGAAATGCTCGGTCTCTCATCTTATTTGCTGTTTAGATGAAGTCCTCTTCGACACGTAGGCTGAGTGTTTATTTGCGATTGCATTTACTGGGGAGGTATCAGGTGCCAAATGCTGCCCCGCGTCCGTGCTCTCATCCTGGCTGCGGCGTGCTGGTCCGCGATGGCACGGGCAGATGTCCAAAGCACCCGAAGCAGTCATGGGCCAAGAAGCCCACCGCTGCCAAGCGCATCACGGGCAGGCCTCTGCAACGTCTGCGCGCTGACCTGTTTGCGCGCGAGCCGCTGTGCCGTGAGTGCCGGCGCAATGGCGTGGTCAAGCTGGCAACCCAGCGCGATCACATCCAGTCTCTCGAAGAGGGCGGCACCGACACCGAGGACAACGTGCAGCCCCTGTGTGACGACTGCCACGACATCAAGTCGAAGGCCGAGCGGGCGCGCGGCGTCAAACGGGCGTGGGGCGGATATCGTGATGAATGAGAGGGATTCTCATTTGAAAACGCGGGAAGGGGGAGGGGGGGTGAAAAAAGTCCACCTCGACCCGACCGGAAACCGAGCCCCCAGGCGAACTTTTATGGGAAACGAAAACTACCCCCTGGGGGTTTAACCGAGGACGACCATGACTAGCAAGACTGCGGAGTTTGCGGTCCAGCCGCCAGCCGTGGGTGCTGGGCAGGTAACAGGGCTCAAAACAGAAATCGATTCTCCGGCTGCGCCCCAGCAGCTGCAGCTGACGGCGAGCGAGCAGGAGCTGTACGACTACATCTGCGATTCGCTGCGCAAAGCTGGCATCGAGCACATGACAGCCGGCATCCCAATCGCCGTGATCGTTCGCACCTTCGCAGACTGGCTCAAGGCCGTCGAGAAGTGCGAGGAGAAGGGGCGCACCCAGACATCGAAGACTGGGTGGGTCACTGAAATGCCATGGGCCAAAGATGAGGTCCGCCTCAAGATGGAGCTGGGCCAATGGTTACCGAAAGCATGTTTGACCATTCCGTCCCTGGCGCGGGTGCGCAAGGACACGGGAGTGCAGGGCGCACAGGACGACCTGTTCGGCGCACTCGTCGGTCACGCTACCGCCTCACCCGGAAACAAACCGACGCACTGATACCGGCCGAGTTGCAGCAGTGGGATGTGGAGTACGGTCTCCCCGTGTTGCGAAATGAAATCCGCGAAGGACGTTATACATACCTTGCTGTGGTGCGTCATTACCGTGACCTGCAGGAGGCCGGCGCGCGTGGCCTGGTGTTCATGCCCAGCTACGGCTGGCACGTGATCCAGTACATCGAGCGGTTCTTTGTGCACATCAAAGGTCCGCTGGCCGGCAGGCCGATTCTGCTGGATCCATGGCAAAAGTTCTGGACAGCTGTGAAATACGGCTGGCGTCATGCGGACGACCAGCGAAGGCGCTTCACACGGGCCTATGAGGAGGTCGCGCGCAAGAACGGCAAGAGCACTTGGACTGGGCCGCAGGGTGCCTATCTGTTCTCCATGGATGGAGAAGCAGGCGCCGAGGTGTACGCGGTGGCGACCACCCGCAAGCAGGCCATGTCTGTGTTCAAGCCGGCATTCGACAACATCAAGCGCTGGGCTCGTCGCTCTCCGGGCGTAAAGCGCAGTTTCAAGATCCATGAGGGCTTGAACCAGGAAAGTGTCCAACTGGACGCCAGCGTGTTCGCACCGCTGCCGGCCAATGCCGATAGTCTGGATGGTCTAAACCCTTCGGCTGTTCTGTTTGATGAACTGCACGCCCAGGCGGATCGGGACGTGTGGGACGTGATGGAGTCGGCCCTTGGCGCACGGCGTCATCCTTTGTTATCGGCCATTACCACAGCAGGCTTCATCCTCAACGGAATCTGCGTGGAGTTGCGCAGCTACCTGGTCAGCGTTCTGGATGGAAAGCGCCAGGACGATGATCTATTCGGCTACATCTACACGCTAGACGTGGGCGATGACCCCTACGACGAGCGCAATTGGACTAAAGCCAATCCTGGCCTCGGCCGCAGCAAGACATGGGACTACATGCGCGCCCAGGCCCGCAAGGCCAAGGCTCTGCCGGGCGCGCGTGCCAATTTCCTGACCAAGGATCTGAACATCTGGTGCAACAGCGCCGAAGGCTGGTTTGACATCCAGGTATGGGACAAGGGCGGCAAGCCTTTCAATCGCGAAATGCTCAAGGGTCGGCGCTGCTTCGGCGGCCTGGATCTGGCCAGCGTGCGCGACCTGACGGCGTTCGTGCTGGTGTTCCCTCCGCTTGAGGGAGAGACAACGGTCCACATCCTGGCGTGGTTTTGGGCACCCGAGTCCAAGCAGGATGAGGAGGCAGATGACGAGGCCAACTATCGGCAGTGGGCAGAGGAAGGCTGGCTCACGCTCACGCCCGGCAACGTTACTGACTACGGTGCGGTGCATGACGTGGTCGTGCAGGCCGGCAAGGACTACGAGATAGAGCAGCTCGGCTTTGATGACTGGAACGCCCAGCAGCTGGTCAACGATCTGCTGGCTGCGGATCTGCCCATGGTCAACATTCCGCAGAACACGGGCGGGATGGGGCCTGGCAGCAAGGAGCTTGAGCGTCTGGTCTATGGCGGCCTTCTAGCCCATGGCGGCAATCCGGTGCTGCGCTACTGCGCGGGCAATGTCTCGCTGCTGTTCGATACCAATGGCAACTACCGGCCCAACAAAAAGGCCAGCAAGGAAAACGGCCGCATTGACGGCATCGTGGCCGCAGTGATGGCCCTTGGGCGCATGGCTGCACCCGACGACAGCGGGGACGAGGACGGCTTCTTCTCCAGCCCAACAACGAAATGAGCGATCAATGAAATCACAACTGCATCAGCGACGGCATGGCCGCGTTCGCGCTGCTGTCGATGCGCTGCTGGGCAAGTCCGTGAGCATCAGCGACGCACCAGGCACGGCGGCCATCTTCGGCGTGGATCTCGATACGGGCATGACAGTCAGCCCGCGCACGATGCTGCAGCTCTCGGCTGTCTGGTCGTGCGTGCGGCTGATTGCCGAGACGATTGCCACGCTTCCACTCAGCATCTATGAGAAGGACAGCAAGGGCAAGCGTGTGGCTCCCCAACACCCGCTGCACCTGATCGTGCACGACATGCCGAACCCGGATGCGACGGCTGCTGTGTTCTGGGAATCCATGGTGGCCGCCATGCTGCTGCGCGGTGCTGGCCGGGCCGAGCGTCTGGAGTTCAATGGCCGCCTGGTTGGTCTGGTTTACCTCGACCCTGACCGCCTGGCACCAAACCGAAAGGACGGCAGCGTTGTCACCGAATGGCGCTACAGGGACAAGAGGAACCGGCAGCGCCTGATTCCGGCCAGCAAGGTGTGGACGGTGCCCGGCTTCTCGCTGGATGGCGAAAACGGCGTCAGCGTCGTGCAGTACGGCTCGGCGGTGTTCGGCCAGGCAGGCGCTGCAGAGCGCGCTGCCAGCCGGGCATTCCGCAATGGGGCGTTGCAGAACCTCTACTACTCCTTCAAGGAATGGCTCACTGAGAAAAGGCGAGATGAGTTCCGCGAGAACGTCCTGGGTCTAATCGATCAGGGCAAGACGCCGCTTCTGGAGGGGGGCATCGAAGCCAAGACGCTGAGCATCAATCCCAAGGATGTCCAGTTGCTGGAGTCTCGTGGCTGGAGTGTTGAGGAAATCTGCCGCTGGTTCCGCGTGCCCCCTTGGATGGTTGGTCATACCGAAAAGGCCACCAGCTGGGGCAGCGGCATCGAGCAGCAAATGATTGCCTTCCTGGTCTTCACGCTGACGCCCTGGTTGCGCCGCATTGAGCAGTCGATCAGCAAAGACCTACTCAACCCCGCTGAGCGCTTGCGGTACTACGCCAAGTTTGCTGTAGAGGGCCTGCTGCGCGGTGACAGTGCGGCGCGCGCGGCCTTCTACACGGCCATGGTCAACAACGGCATCCTGACCCGCGATGAGGTCCGGGCGCTGGAGGACCGTGAGCCGATGGGCGGTAATGCCGCCGTGCTGACCGTGCAGTCAGCCATGACAACCCTGGACGGCCTCGGCCAAGTCAACCCTGATGCGCAGGCGGTGGCGCTGCTACGGCAGCTGCTGGCTGCTGAACCTGAGCCCCTGAAAGGCTAAACACCATGAGCATGAAATCCCTTCCGGGCGCCCCAACAGGCCGCCCGAGCGCCGGCGTGCGCAGCGAAATCCTTCCCCGTGCATTCGACCGCTGGAATCCTGGCGTGCAGGCTGCGGTTGATGAAGGTGAGGATCGCAGCATCAGCATCTATGACGTTATCGGCTACGACTACTGGACGGGGGATGGCGTGACGGCACGGCGAATCGCCGGGGCGCTTCGCTCCCTTGGTGCCGGCCCTGTCACCGTGAACGTCAACAGCCCCGGCGGCGATGTTTTCGAGGGCTTGGCCATCTACAACCTGCTGCGCGAGCACCAGGGCGAAGTGACGGTCAAGGTACTTGGCCTGGCCGCTTCGGCCGCCAGCATCATCGCTATGGCCGGCGACACGGTACAGATTGCGCGGGCCGGCTTCTTCATGGTGCACAACGTCTGGACCGTCGCGGCAGGCAATCGCAACGATTACCGCGAGTTGGCCGACTGGCTGGAGCCATTCGATTCGGCCCTGGCGGATATCTATGCGGCGCGCACAGGCGCTGACGTGAAAGCCATGGGCAAGCTCATGGATGCGGAGTCCTGGATGGGCGGCAGCAGCGCCATAGACCAGGGCTTTGCCGATGAGCTTCTGCCGTCCGACCAGGTCAGCCAGGGCGGGGCCAAGGCTCAAGCCAATGCTGCCCGCCGACTGGAGGCGGCGTTGCGGGCCAGCGGCCTGCCCAAGTCCGAGGCCATGCGCCTCATCAGCGAGTTCAAGTCCGGCGTGGGTGATCCCGCCGGCAGCGGTGAGGGAGATCCCACCGAGCGCGGCTCCCCAACAGCTGCTTTTGCCACCGGTGGAGCGTCCGCACTGTCGGGTTCTCTTGCCAATTGCTTCGCTTCACTCTGAAAGGTACTACCGTGAAAAAGTCTCGTTTTATCTCCGTCGCGGTCCTCGCCGCTCTCGCCGTCGCATCTGTGGCCGCTCAGGCTGCTGGCGTGGATGTTCCCGGCTTCATCGCTGCCCACCCCGATGTCTTCGCAGGCCTGTCGATGCTCGGCTTTGCCGGCTCGGTCAGCGTAGAGCAGGAATACAAGCAGGTCCAGGCGGACCTGAAAAGCGTGGGCGACCAGCTCAAGGCCTACGCGGAAACAACCCAGAAGGAGTTGAAAAATCACGGCGCCATGACGGCCGAGACCAAGAACAGCGTGGACAAGATGCTGGTGGAGCAGGGCTCTCTGCAAGCACGACTGCAGGCCGCTGAGCAAGCGCTTGCAACGCTGCAGAACGGCGGCGGCGGTTCTGGCCGTCCTCAGACCCTGGGCGAGAAGGTCATCAGCAATGAAGCGCTGATGGGCTTCAACCCCAGCCTGCGTGGCGCTGTCTCGGTCCAGATCGGCTCTATTCATAACGCTGTGTCCGGTGCTCCTGACTCTGCGGGTAGCCTGATTCAGCCCACTCGCGTGCCTGGCATCGTTGCCCCGCCGCAGCGGCGACTGTTTGTTCGCGACCTGCTGAACTGGGGGACTACAGCTTCCCCCGATGTTGAATATGTTCGTGAAACGGGCTTCACGAACAACGCCGATGTCGTTGCCGAGAACCCTACCAATCCGAAGCCTCAGTCTGATATCGCTTTCGAGATGGATTCGTCCAAGGTGGCAACCATCGCTCACTGGATCAAGGCTTCCAAGCAGGTCCTGTCTGACGTGCCCATGCTCCAGGCCTATGTCGATGGGCGCCTGATCTACGGCTTGAAGCTGAAAGAAGAGGCCCAGCTGCTCAAGGGCTCCGGTGTCGGCATGAACATCAATGGCATCTGGACCCAGGCTTCGGTTTACTCGAACCCGGGCGTCGTCGTGCAGGATGAAACCATGCTGGACCGTCTGCGCATAGCGATGCTGCAGGCTGAGCTGGCCGAGTACACCGCCGACGGTCTCGTGCTCAACCCCATCGACTGGACCCAGATCGAGCTGACCAAGACCAAGGACAACGCCTACCTGTTCGCTACGCCGCATGGTCTGGCCGTTCCTGGTCTGTGGGGCCGTCCGGTGGTCTCCTCGCAAAGCATGACCAAGAACGAATTCCTGGCCGGTGCGTTTGCACTGGGCGCGCAGGGCTGGGACCGTGAAGACGCGAACGTCTCTGTGAGCAACCAGGACGGCGACAACTTCGTCAAAAACATGGTCACCATCCTGGCCGAAGAGCGCGTTGGCCTGACGGTCTTCCGTCCTGAGGCATTCGTCAAGGGCGACTTCACGGGCGTCGGTCCCACTCCCACCCCCTGATTAAAGGGGTAGAGCAGTGCACACGTGTGCACTGCTCGCAAGTACAGGAGAGTTTCATGAAACAAGTAACTGTGAAGGCCGTGGCGGGCTTTGAGCACAACGGCAGCAAAAAGCCCGGTGATGTTTTTTCTGTCAGCGAAATGCATGCCGCTCAGCTCATTGCGAAGGGCTTGGTCGAGATTGCAGAGGAGGGCGGCACGGGCGAACCTGCGAATACGCTGAAGACCGATGCGCCCGATGCGCCCGATGCGCCCGATGCGCCCGATGCGCCCGATGCGCCCGATGCGCCCGATGCAGCTGAACCTGTCGCCCCGGCGGTCCAGGCCGAGAAGTCTTCAGGCGGCAAGAGGGGCAATAAGTAGCATGGCCGCAGAACTCGTCACCATGGAGCAGGCAAAGCTCCATCTGCGCGTGATCGGCGACGACGAGGACGCGGGCATCCAACTCAAGCTAAATGCTGCAACTGAGATGGCCGTGTTCTTTCTGGACCGAGCTGTTTATGCAACCAAGGCTGATATGGATGCAGCGGTCGCAGCTGGCGATCCAGGACCTTGCCCGATGGTGGTGACCGATATGGTACGGGCCGGAATCCTTCTGCTCCTGGGTGATCTGTACGCCAACCGTGAGGAGGTCATCACGGGAACCATTGCGACGCAACTGCCGACTGGCGCCAAGGCGTGCTTACTCCCGCTGCGGCGCATGGGGGCCTGACCATGGCCTGCACATCCTGCGAAGACCGCCGCCAATGGCTGCAAAAAATGAAGGAGCTGGCTTATGAGCGAGCGAAGAAAATCCTCGGACATGCACCGACTGATCCAGAGCAACCTGGCAGTGGCCGAGGCCCTGAATCGACAGACTCAGGCGATGCAGGAGCTGACGGAGGGTATAGCCTGCCTGCTGGATCGGATGGCTGATGATGCGCAGGAGGATGCCCAGCCGCGCATGCTGGACGGGTGCTTGCTGTGATCGCCGCCGGAAAACTGCGTCACCTGGTCAGCTTGCAGTCTCGTCAGACGGGTCGCGATCCTGAATCGGGCGCGGTGGTTGATCTGGGCTGGGTAGAGGTGACCAAGCTCTGGGCCAGCGTGGAGCCGCTCTCTGCACGAGAGTTCATCGCAGCTGCCACCAGCCAGTCCAAAGTCTCGGCTCGCATCGTCACTCGGCGTGATGACCGTGTCACCGCAGCCATGCGCTTCGTGCACGCCGGTCGCATCTACAACATCGAGGGCGTGCTGCCAGATCCGGTCAGCGGTCTTGAGTACCAGACACATCCTGTAAGCGAGGGCGTCAACGATGGCTGATATCCAATTTAAGCTGACCGGCTTTGATGAAGTCACCAAGCGCCTGCAGGCACTGCCTGTGGAGCTGCGCAAGAAACCTGCGCGCTCGGCCTTGGGCAAGGCCGCCACTCTCGTGCGCGGCCAGGCTCAGACCAACGCAATCTGGCTGGATGACAAGGCCACGGGGCGCAAGATCGCGGACAACATCATCCAGCGCTTTCGCTCTCGCTACTCCAAGCGCACCGGGGACGTGATGATCTCGGTCGGTGTGGGGACTGAGAAGGGGCGCATTCCCAAGGGCAACCCTGATGAAGGTCCCAAGGGCAACACGCCGCACTGGCATTTGTTGGAGCTGGGCACAGAGCAAGCGAAGCCGCAGCCGTTTCTGCGGCCGGCGGCAGAGCAACAGGCTGAAGCAGCCATTGCCTTGTTTGGCTCGGAGCTGGACAAGGCCATCACGCGGCTTGTGAGGCGCATGAAATGAATGCGCCGCCGCTGTACCGATTGGCCAAGCTGTCGCCCTCTGTGCTGGCCGTGCTGGGCTCCCCAGAGCCTCGCATCTACCCTTGGGGTGAAAACAATGACAAGCCCGTTATCTACCCCTATGTGACCTGGATAGAGGTCAGCGGTGGACCCTACAACCACCTGACTGGAAGGCCCACGGTTGATCGCACCACAACTCAGATTGATGTCTGGGCGAAAGCCTCAGACAGCGCCCAGGCGCAAAGGATGGTCGAAGAGGCGGCCACGGCGTTGCGGGGTGCGATTGAGTTGGACTGCTACATCACGGCCTGGCGCCGACATCCGCGCGACGCCGAAACCAAGGTTTACCGCATCAGCTTTGACGCCGACTGGCAGTTAAGCCGCTGATGCACTGATCTCCCACATGGGCCGCTTAGAGCGGCCCTTTCTGTTTCTTGAAAGGACTTGCCATGGACCGCATCCTCCCGCAGGGTTCCGAGCTTTTTGCGCTCGTGCCCAAAGAAGACGCGCCGACCGAATTTGAGGTCATCAAAGTGGATTGCGCGATCTCCGTTGATTTTGGGGAAGACGAGCGTGACGATCTGGAGGACACATGCCTCGAAGAGCGTGACAACCACACCACCATCCCCGGGCTGAACACCCCCGGTGAGTCTGCGGTCACCGTCCGCATCAATCCTCAGAATCCTGGCCACGTGCGCCTGTATCAGCTCTCTGACACTGGTGAGCGTCTGCTGTGGGCGCTGGGCTGGTCTGATGGTACGGCGCCTGCTGCGCCCAAGTCCGGCAGCACGATGGAGTTTGAGCTGCCCACGACTCGCACCTGGAACGTGTTCCAGGGGCATATCAAGCGCTTCAACTTCGCAGGCTTTGAAGTCGGTGGCGAACCTATTCAGGGTGCCATCACCATCAAGCGCGCGACCAAGCCCGTGTGGGTCGTGAAGGTGCCCACACCATGAAGCTCGCTGACCTGCATAAGAACGGCGGCTTTGTGGATGCCGCCCCGGTGAAAAAGCCCATCAAGTGGAAGGCGCCCGACGGCTCTGAACAGGCGGGCGACATCTGGATAGTCCGTCAGCCCTTCGGTGTGATCGAGCAGGAGATCGGCAATGCCGCTCCTGATCGCAGCAAGGGCGCGAAGATGATCAGCCTCAGCGTGCGGCTCGATGGCGGCAAAGAGCAACTGACCTATGAACAGGCGTACAGCCTCACCCCGGCCCTGGCCTGGGCCATGGTGATGGCCATCAACGAGGTCAATGCCCCAAAAAACTCACAGCCGCCGATGAGTTCTGGCACGAGCTCGTCCTCGCCGGCATCGGCGGCAAAACCATCGCGGAGGCAAAAGGCCGCCTGAGCTTTGATGAGGTGCAGTCGTGGCTGGCGTTTCGTGAGAAATACGGCTCGCTGCATCTCCAGACTCATATAGAGCGGGCGGCCGCCACTGTCGCTCACACCGTCAGCCAGACGGTGGCGCGCAAGAAAAGCAGCCAGGCCCCCAAGTTTGAGGACTTCTTGCCTCAACGAAAGGGAGCGCAGGCGGCAGTCATCACCCTTGAGGAGGCAATGCGCGAGTGGCGGTAGCCGCTTGTGTGCTTCCCCGACCATCTCAGGATTTTTGAACCATGGCTCGTCAACTTGGCACCCTTACCATCGATCTGATTGCCAAGATTGGCGGCTTTACCGAAGGCATGACCAAAGCCGAGCGCGTGGCAGATCAGAAGTCGCGCGAGATGGAGCGCAAGATGAAAGAGCGCTCTGAAGCTGTGGAGAAGGCCTGGACCGGTATTGGTGCAGCCATCTCTGCGGGTATTGCGGGCATCACTGTCGGCAGTGTCTTCAGCAAGGTCCTGACGGAATCAAGGAATGCCGAGCAAGAGCAGGCTTTGCTGGCCGCAGCGCTCAAGGCAACAGGTAACCAGGCCGGCTACTCCCAGGGTCGCCTGAATGAGATGGCCTCCGCGATGGAGGGCATCACCACCAAGTCGGCCGGCGAGTTCAACCAGGCGCAAACGGTGTTGCTTGGCTTCACCAACATCGTGGGCGAGCAACTGCCCCAGGCGCTGAAGCAGGCAGCGAACTTTTCAGTGCGCACTGGTGCTGACATGAAGTCCGCAGCTGAGACGGTTGGCCGTGCCCTGGACATCCCCAGCGTGGGCATGGCAAGCCTGGCGCGACAGGGCTTCAAGTTCTCCCAGTCGCAGATCGAGGCCGCAGAGAAGCTGGAGCAAACCGGCCGCATCGCTGAAGCGCAGCAGATTGTTCTGAATGCGCTTGAGGAAACCTATGGAGGTGCGGCAGAGGCTGCACGCGATACCTTTGGGGGCGCTGTCGATGGTTTGAGAAATGCCCTCAATGGACTCATGACCGGCGAGGGGGGCAGCTTGGATGGAGCGAAAAAGTCCCTTAACGATCTAACAGATACGCTCGGCTCCAATACAACCAAGGCGGCTTTTGAAGCCATCGTCGGCTGGGTTGTGTCTCTGACCAATATGGTGATCCAAGCCACGGCAAACATCGTGGCCTTCATTAACACTGCTGACAAGATAGGTGCTCTGACGGGGACTGACGTGTTTGGCAAGATGAAGTCTGAGGCGCAGGCCGCTGGGGCTGAAGTAAAGCGTCTTGGAGACCAGCTTGAAAGGCATCAGGAGGCACTGAAGCGAGATCCATCCAATGTCATTCTGCAGCGCTCGGTTGCCAATACACGCAAGCTGGTCGATGCGGCAATGAAGCGGGCCTCCGGAGCGTCTGACACGCTCAAGGATTGGGCCAATGCTGCTGCAACGGCGGCCAAGGTTGATCCCTTGATTGCCCCTGATATGACGCCTAGGAAGCCTGGTGCGGTCAATCTCAAGGACGGAACACCGAGCAAAAAGTCTGGCGGCGCCAAGGTCGATAAGGGCGAAAAGGCTGCGGATGACTTCCTAAAATCGCTTACGGAGCAGGTCTACAAAACGCAGGAGCGTACCGCCTACGAGAAGCTGTTCTTCGATATTCAAAGCAAGGGCTTGAAGCTTTCCGAGTCCCAGCTGGATAAGGCCACCGGCTTGGCAACCGTGATCGACATGGCCAAGGAGGCAGAGGCTTCCCGGACGGCGGAGGTGGCCCGCAGCAACGACTTGTACGAGGCTCAGAATCGCCTTATTGCCAAAGAGCAGCAATATCAATTGGAGATGCTGACCTACGGCATGGGAGACAAAGCTGCTGCCGAGTTGCGGGAGCGCATCAGTCTGATGCAACAGCACCAGGCTGAATTACGTAAGCTGCAGCAGGATCAGGCACTCGCGCTGGCGGGTACTGACAGTGAGAAAGAGCAAGAGCGTATCCGTGCTCAGTATGCGATGCGCTTGCAGATTGTTGAGACTGCGCAAGCGCAAGAGCTGCAACTGTATGAAGACTTCCTGGCTCAGAAGCGCCAGAAGGAAGGTGACTGGGCTGCAGGAGCTGTATCTGCGCTCAACACGTACTTGGAGAACGCTCGCGACGTCTACTCGCAGACGCAAGCTATCGCCACCAACGCGTTCGGCGGAATGGAAGACGCACTGCTCGGTTTTGTCAAAACCGGCAAGCTTGATCTGAGCAGCATGCTGTCCAGCATTGGCGACCAGGCCATTCGCATGTTGATTCGCTTTGGCCTGCAGATGGTGGCCAACAAGCTTCTGGGGGATACGTTGCAAGCTGCGGGGGTGGCGACCTCAATCGCTGCTGGCTCAGCAACTGCAGCGGCCTGGGCGCCGGCGGCCGCTCTTGCGTCGCTCGCATCCTTTGGTGCGAACGCTGCTCCAGCTGCAGCAGGCATCACCAGCACTGTGGCGCTCAGTCAGGGTATGGCTGTGCTGGGCTTCTGGGACGGAGGCTACACCGGCCCGGGTGGCAAGTATCAGATGGCCGGCATCGTGCACGCGGGCGAGGGTGTGCTGTCTCAAGACGATATGCGCGCGCTGGGCGGGCCTGGAGCCTTCGAGGCGTTCCGACGGTCCTTGCACTCTGGCTACTCGGTCGGTGGTGTGGTTGGTGCTGCAGTGCCCCCGGCAGTGCGGCGCGACTATGCATCCGAGCTGCGTGGTCAGGCGCCAATCGTCAACGTCATCGAAGACGCCAGCAAGGCCGGCCAGGTCGAGCAGACGCAAAACGCTGACGGCAGCTACACCACGAACGTGTTTGTTCGCAATATCCGCAACGGCGGGGAAGAGGCGCTTGCGCTGGAGACAACTTACGGGCTGGTACGCCGAGGACGATAGATGGCAATCACTTCTAACATTGATTGGCCGCAGGGGTTCCCCTGCGTGCTGCGTGAAGGGCACACCACCCGGCACGCCAGCCCGCTGTTGCGCACCAGCATGGCATCGGGTCGGGCGCGTCAGCGCCGCAAATTCACCAGCGTGCCGAGTGTGCACACGTGTGCATGGCTGATGACCCAGGCGCAGGCGCAGGCCTTTGAGTCATGGTTTGCTGAAACCCTGGTCGATGGTGTGCAGTGGTTCAACATGCCGCTCAGGACGCCCATGGGGTCGGGAAAGCTGCTTTGCCGATTCATGGACATGTATGAAGGCCCCGACCTGGTGGGGATCGACCGCTGGCAGATCTCCGCTCAGATCGAGGTGTGGGCGCGCCCACTGCTTCCGCCTGGCTGGGGTTTGCTGCCGGGGTTGGTGATCGGCTCCAGCATCATTGACCGGGCAGTGAATCAAGAATGGCCGGAGGGATAGTCATGGCAACCAGCACCGCTTTGAAGCTGCTCTATACCGGCGACGATGTCACGACCGTGCGCATCTGTACGCTGGACATCGAGCTGCCGGGTGGCGAGCACATACGTCTTGCGCACAGCTATGAAGATCTCACGCTGGGCGTGGACGGTGTGCCGCAACTCTTCGAGGCCTGCGGCCTGGAGATCTCTTTGCCTGAGCGCAGCACCATCGGAAACCAGTCCCTGCGCTTTGGCCTGGGGGTGGTCGATGGTCGGGCGCATCGCCTGATCAGTGACGCGCTCGACTCTGGCCAGCCCTCTTATGTGGTCTACCGCGAGTATGTGTCGACCGACACATCGGCGCCGGCGGCCGCTCCCAAGCGGATGCTGATCCAGGGCGGCGATCTGAATAGCAACGTCCTTCAGGTGGAGGGCAGCTACTTCGATCTGCTCAATCTGGCCTGGCCGCGTGATCGCTACACGGCGGACAAGGCGCCTGGCGTCAAGTACCAATGAGGCAATTCCTGCAGACGCGCTATGTGCGCGGTGGGCGCGGCCCTGTGGACTACGACTGCTGGGGCCTGGTGCGCGATGCGCGCTCGGCGCTGTTTGGCCGGGCCTTGCTGCCGACCCTGCAGGATGCCCGGCCGGGTGAGCTGCGCGGCATCACGCGCGCGGTCGACCAGGTCATAGCCTTGCATGGCTTCGCGCCATGTGCCCCTCGGGCCGGAGCGGTTGCCACGGCCTGGAGGGCGAGCCTGTGCGTGCACGTGGGGCTGGTGGTCGAGGTGGACGGCCAGCTGCGAATACTCGAAACCGATGAGCCCGGTGGGCCTTGTCTGACTGCTCTCAACCGATTTCAGGCCCGCTACACGCGGGTTTTGTTTTATGACGATCAAGATTTACCCCGGACAGATGCCGAGCCAGCCTGTGGAGTCGCACCCATGGGCGGGCACGATTGCGGACTGGTTTGAGGCGGTTGGCATTGACTATGCGGCGCGCGAGATCCAGCCCATCACGCTCCACCTGAATGGCGTGCTGCTGCCGGTGGAGGCTTGGGCCGAGACGGTGATCAGCAATGAAGACCAGGTTGATATTCGCCCCATCCCTCACGGCGGCGTCTTCAAGCTGGTGGGAAGCATCTTCAACTTCTTCTTTGGCTGGCTGCTCCCGTCCACCAGCAATCAGCGCTACGACACGCCGCAGGGAAAGCAGCTGA
Organism: Comamonas sp. Tr-654; assembly: GCF_011752915.1. Taxonomy (NCBI): domain Bacteria; kingdom Pseudomonadati; phylum Pseudomonadota; class Betaproteobacteria; order Burkholderiales; family Comamonadaceae; genus Comamonas; species Comamonas sp. Tr-654. The sequence continues at coordinate 327,474 of NZ_VWWQ01000005.1, read as the reverse complement.
GTTCGGCCGAGGGTAAGGCAAACACGGCCAAGTTCAACGGCGTGGTGCCTGAGCTGCTGGGCCAGTTCATCCGCTACCCCGACTATCTGACCCCGCCGCGCCGCTACTTCAGCACGCCGCGTGAGCAATGGCTTGAGATGCTGCTCTGTGTCGGCCCCGGCCAGTACCAGATCGACCCGGCCACGGTCAAGATCGGCAACACGCCGCTGAGCACGCTGGAGGGCGCTGAGTTCACGGTGCATGGCCCTGGCGCCGACATCGGCGGCATCACCCAGCATGAAAACTGGTACAGCTGCCCCGAGGTTGGCGGCACCAGCGCGGGCACGGCAGGGCTTGAGCTGAGCGCCATTGACTCGGGCAACGTCAATCCCACGGGCAGTAGCTATGCGCTCAATGGTGCCCAGATCACTGCCGATGTGGACTGGCCCAATGCCTGGGGCTCTGGCACCGCCATGTCGCTGATGTTTGAGCAGGACGTGACGGTCGCCACGGTGCTGCTGACGGGCGAAGAAGGCGGCTCCTACAACACCTTCACCGCCGACTGGCGCGAGATTGCGCCATCTCTGTGGATGCTGCTCACAGCTTCGGGCGCGCTTACCGGCTCGCTGCGGATGGAGTCCGTCGACGGCAATACGATCACGCTGGCTGAGCCGGTCAGCGATGGTGATGGCGGCTTTATCTATAGGCGTATCAGTCACCTGCTCGATGGCGTCATCTCTCTGGCCGTGTGCCGCGCTGGCCGCACCTACACGGCGACGGCAGTGGCCGGCCAGGTGCTGACGGTGGCGCCTAGCGAGGGCGGCAGCTGGGCGGGCTTTGCGCCGCGCACGGTGCCGGCGGAAAAGGCCACGTTTACCGTGCAGGCAGATACCGTCTACGGTGAGCAGGCCGGCCCCTTTGTAAGCTGCCCTGCTGCCGAGGTCAGCAGCACGCTGGAGGTGGATATCTTCTTCAGCCAAGGCCTTTGCTATGTCTCCGACAAGGGGGAAGTGCAGGGCAGATCCGTGGGGGTGGAGGTCCAGTACCGTGACTATGCCGCCGGCGGCGCCTGGCAGAGCGTGGTCAAGTGGTACACCGATGCCACCATGGACCAGATCGGCTACACCGAGCGCATCGCCTTGCCCTATCCCATGCGGCCGCAGGTGCGAGTGAGGCGAAGGGGGGCCAAGAGCACCAGCACGCAGGTGCACGATGAGGTGCAGTGGTACGCCATGCGCACCCGGCTGCCTACGCGCACCAGCTACCCGGACTGGACCACGCTGAGTGTGCGTGTGCGGGGCCTAGGCCAGATCGCAGCCAGGTCGGAGAACCAGGTCAACCTGGTGGCCACGCGCATGCTGCCAGTGCTGCAGGGCGATGGATCCTGGAGCGCAGAGCAGCCTACGCGGGATATCTCGGCCGCTCTGCGACACATCAGCAGCACGGTGGGCTATGGGCTGGACAGCATCGACATGGCCGAGCTGCAGCGCCTGCATGGGATCTGGACGGCTCGCGGTGAAACGGCAGACCATGTGTTTGACGAAACCACGGTGCTTGCCGCCCTGCAGGCGGTGTTGGGCGCCGGCATGGCTGAGCTGACGATTGATGATGGCCTGCTGCGCTCTGTGCGTGCTGGTGTGCGCACGGTCGAGGACGGTCATGCCTACAGCGCGCAGAACACCACGGAGGGCATTGCGCGGTCGTTCAGCGGCATCCGGCCTGACGACAACGATGGCGTGGAGGTGGAGTTCAGCGACGCCGGTGACAACTGGAACACCAAGACGGTGAACTGTGTGCTGCCTGGCTCGCTGGGCATCAAGTTGGAAAAGCTCAAGGTACTGGGTGTGACAGACCGCACGCGCGCCTGGCGCATCGGCATGCGCCGTGCCAGGCAGCAGCGTTTTGAGCGCTGGACGTACACCTTCACCACGGAGCTGGATGCGCTGAACAACAGCTACGGCGACTTTGTCAGCCTGGTTGATGACATCCCCGGCTTCGGGCAATCGGCCCTGCTCACTGGCATCAGCAATGCCGGCGGCCAGGCCCGGTTGGAGGTGACGGAGCCGCTGCGCTGGGAGTCCGCAGATCCGCATGTGGTGGCGTTTCGCAGGCCTGACGGCACGCTGGCCGGCCCGTGGCCCGCTACTCAAGGTGCAAGCGCCTATGAAGTTCTGGCTCCGATCCCGGCTGGGGAGTGGCCGCAGATCAAGCTGCCGGAGCCGCCGCATGTGTATTTCGGGCCGGTCACCCGCTGGAGCTTCCCGGCCATCGTCAAGAAGGTCAGCCCCGGCGGCACCGATGGTGCCAGCGTGCAGTGCGTGAACTACGACGCACGCATTTTTGACGACGATGACGGCAGCCCTCCGGCTGAATGACTCCTCAAGCCGGCCTTGTGTCGGTGTTCCTTTTCCTTATTCCGCCCGCAACTCAGCGGGCTTTTTGTTTTGTGGAGTTGGCATGACCACTTACAGCACTGGTAATCCGATCGGCTCCATGGCGCCCAAGGATCTCTTTGACAACGCGGAAAACTTGGATCATCTGGTTAACTCTCAGAGCGCCGAGACTTGGGTTGATCGCTTAGGGAAGGCGCGCAAGACTTGGCATGGTGTTCTGAAGCAAGCCCAGTTGGATATTGGGCTGGCTGTATCTGAAGCCACTGCAGAGGCGGAAGGTTATCGCGATGAGTCGAAGGACGCCCGTGATGATGCCATTGCCGCCGCCAGTGCCAGCGGAGACTTCATTTTCGTCAAGGACCTAGAGGAGATGCAGTCCAAGCTGCCTCAACCCGACGAAAAGGTCTTCGAGGTTGCAGCAGATGCCGATCACGATCATGCACGGACTCGGTATGTCGTTATCGATGGCGCGCCGGTGTTTGTTGTCAATCTGGATCGTTTGAGGCAGGACCTTGCAACTCCTTTGGGTTCGGGGAGAGTTGGGTTTCAGTTGCCGGGCGTTGGTTCGGTTCCGAGGACCGTGCAAGACAAGCTGGCTGACATGCCTGTGGATGCGCGTGACTGTGGCGCTGTTTGCGATGGCGTTGCCGATGACACGATCCCATTGCTGAAGGCTGTGGAGCTCGCAAAGGCCAGAGGTTCTGCCTTGACCGGGAAGGGCAACTGCCGAGTTACCGGCACAGTGGATTTTCGTGAGGTGATCCTTGAGCTGGGGGCGATGACTATCAGCGTGGATCATGAATTCGGCCCCGGCATCATCCTTGGCGGAAACGCTAACAGTGCGGACAACCCTGATCAAGTGCTCCGTAAGGTTGTGCGCATTAGCGGTGTGGACTCCTCAGATACTCCGGCTATTCGTGCCATCGGCGTTAAAGGTCAGTACATCAAGGTGGGCCGAACCCCGTATTTCCAGGTCTATGCGACCGACCTAGCGGATCGCAGTGGTTACTCTTCGGCCTACTCCACGTTTGATCTTTCGTACGCGAACGTGATTGAACTGAAGAGTCAGCCTGGAACGCTGGGATGGGTTAACGAGAACTACTTCTACGTTAACCGCTGCCACACCATCAAAACCGCAGATGGCTTGTACGGTCATAACCACAACAAGTTTGTCGGTGGAACGATGGAAGGCGTTGGCCTCATTGATATGCCGGTGGGCGGTAGCAACTTCTTTTATGGCTTCCGCTTTGAGCGAACAATTGTGGCCGGCGAGAAGTTGACGGTTAACTTCGGTCCCCTGACGAATAACAACCATATCGAGGTCACATGGGTATCCAGTCCCGGCTTCTCCAACAGCATCTACGGTTTTGACCTACTGGACATTCACGATCAGGGATCAGGCAACACACTGAGCACTGCACAGGAGGATTTCAGCGACGACATCGTGCTTTTTGCACTTGGCCAAGCGACCGGCCTGCTCTCGTGCGTCAACAAGCAAACTGTCGGCTACAACGCCTACACGACAGATCTAGTAGGGGTCGGAGCAATTCAGCAGAATTTCCGAGGCTCGTACCGTATCATGCAAGCTGGCGCGCGTATGTACACGCAAGAGAGCGGTCTCATCGCTATTCGTAAGGGTGACATGTTTGCCTACATGAGCGACAAGCCCAACTTCCGCTTTTTGATGCGGTGTTACGACGCAAATCGACGCCTGATTACCTCTCGGCCTGCTGTTGATCCTGTGGCTTGGGCGGGCATCACCTGGGTCTCCGCCCAGGCCGCGTACAGCGTCACTGCCAACTCGGAGCGTCGAACGATGCTTGCTGTGGACGCATCTGTAGTGAAGTATGTCCAGTTCGACATCACGACAGGGACGGGGACAAATGGCCTCGACTTTGAGGAGTTTCGCTTCATCATGCGCCGAGGCAAATATGCATCCTATGGACCGCGTGACTATGCATCTATGTCCCAGCCGAAACGTAAAACGACGCTTCAGTACAACAACGATGCCGATATCGATATGTGGCGTATTGCGGAGGGCTTGGAGTGCATTCGCTATGACAACAAACAGCGTCGAATAAACACATTCCGGCGTGAGCGCTTTGTGACTGCAGTGAGCGGTAGTGTGCTGTCTGTAGTGCCTCTCGGTGTAATGGTGTTCTGGGTGGGTGCTTTGCTCTACTACGAAGACAGCGCAGGCGGTGTTCAGAGCTTGTCGGTGACGGCAGCGGATAACGGGACGATTACCGTAAGTGGTGCTCTGCCGGCCGACATCGTGCCTGGTGTGAAAGTCCTTTATGTGCTGACGCAAACAGTAACGACGCCGTAGAGGTTGTGGGTGCGGCATTTATGCAGCCACGAAAGAACCCGCCTTTTTTGATACCCGCTTCGGCGGGTTTTTTTATGCCCGAGGGAGGGCAACAGATGGCAGAACCTTCATCGACCGCGGCGGCCGTGACCATCATCGGCGCCGCCGTCTCCACACAAGCGCTCACAGCATTTGGGGTACCGCTCGGGCTACGTGCTGACGTGCTGCTCGCCGGTTTTCTGGGCAGCCTGATCGCAATCATTTTGCTGAACATCGTGCCGGGTAGCAATGACACCTTGCGGGACATGGTGCGCTTGGCTTTTCGCCGCATGGCCGTGGCCGGAGCCAGCTCCCTCACGGCGGGCTATCTCACGCCGCTGGTGCTGTTGGTGGCCAACGTGCCTGAGTCCGTCCTGCTGTCGTTGGCTTGCATTGTCGGGGCTGGCGCGCAGAGCTTTCTGCGGTCGTTCATTGGCAAGTACCTGCCGAAGCAGGGCCAGGCGGAAGGGGGCTGACCATGTTCTATCCCGTGATTACTTTGCTCAGCGTGCTGCACTGGCTCTGCGGCCTGGTCGTTGTGGCCGAGGCGCTTAACAAGCTGGAGCGCACCGCGCCCTGCATGCCTGGGCTTGCTCCTCGCACTCGCCTGGTGGCCTGGCTCAAGGCCATCGCCTGGGCGCTGCTCGCTCTGGGTGGTGCCGGCGCCCTGGTGGCGCCATGGCTGCGGCCCACACCCCCAACCCTTGCCGATGTCTGCGTTATCGCGGGCTTCACTTTTCTCATCATTCGCACCCGTTTTAAGGAGGGTTGATCCATGAAGTTGACAGAACATTTCACCTTGGCCGAGCTGGTGGCCAGCAGCACCGCACGCAAGCTCGGTGTGGACAACACGCCAACCGCCGACGCACTGCAGCAGCTGTATCGCACCGCCCAGATGCTGGAGCGCGTGCGCGCATTTCTCGGCGGCAAGGCAGTCATAGTCACCAGTGGCTATCGCAATCGCCAGGTCAATGCCGCAGTGGGCGGTGTGACATCGAGCGACCACGCGCAGGGCATGGCGGCCGATGTGAAGATCCCCGCATACGGCACACCCTATGAGGTGGCCAAGGCTCTGGCGCCGCAGATCAGCGCGCTGGGCATCGGGCAAATCATCTACGAGAGCGTGGGTGGGGCTCAGTGGGTGCACCTGTCCACACGTATTCCGTTGCAGGCGGTCAATCGTGTGATTACCGTGCACGGCAAAACCACCATGGTGGGGGTGCAGCAGGTATGACTACAAGCCAACGATTCGTAGTCCTGGTTGTCGCATTCATATTGAGTGGTCTTGTCAACGTGGGTGCCGTGCGGGAGGTGCTGCGGTTGCGCGATGCGCTGACCCTGGCCAGGTCCGATGCTGACCATGCGGCCGAGAAGGAGTCTCTGGCGCGTGCTAGTGCAGACGTGTGCACGCGGGCTGTCGAGGCTTTGCAGCTGGCCGGTGAAGGTCTCAAGCGCGAGCGCGATCTGGCCCGAGCACAAGCTGCTGCAGTAGCCGCTGGCCACAAGGCCCGCGCGGACAAGATCCTGAGCACGCCGGGCGCTGTGCCTGGCGATGCCTGCGCAAGCGCACAGGCCCGAGTGGCCGAGCTGCTGGCGTCCCGGAAGACTGGAGGAGGTCAGTAATGCGCCGTCTACCCCTACTCTCGGCTGCGCTGGCGGCCGCTGTCCTCCTGATGGGTTGCAGTGCGGCGCCGCCGGCGAGGGTCGAGATTCAGCAGGTCAAGGTCGCAGTGCCTGTGCCCTGCGATGAATCTGAGCCGGAGCGGCCGAGCATGCCGACCGAGCATCTACCAGCTGGTGCAGACGTGGACATGTACGTCCAAGCAGCCGGTGCCGAGCTTGAGCGGCGCGCAGGCTACGAAACGGAGTTGCGAGCGGCCCTGGCCAACTGCAAGCGGCCGCTGCGAGCGATAGAAAAATGAAAGCCTCCCCTGGTGCTTTGGCACCGGGGGAGGCTTTTTTCATTTGTGGTGCACAGGTCTATGGTTCGTTGTCTTCTGCGATCCACTGCCTCATTTCTTAGGGTGTCGAGTGGCCAGTGAGTCAAGGTTTTCAGCGTAGCATTCTGCGTCGTCTGCTGAATGCGTAGCGGTTGACCGACCATATGTATCCCACCTAGTTCAGCATGCCATCTAGTTGATGGCAAATACTCACACAGCCATAAATTCAGGGTGTGTAAGCACCATAAAGGAATGAAAGATGACTCACCGCAACCAGGCATCAACGCTCGCGCCTCACTCTGATCAAGATCTTGCGCTTTCGCGCCGCAGCTTCCTAAAAGTGGGGGGGCTTGCCCTTGGCAGCGGCTTTGCGATGAGCGCTTTCGGCCAGATGGGGCTTGGAGGGTTAGGTGGCCAGCACGCGCAAGATGGATCTCATCGCTTTGTTGTGGGTGAATATCTGAAGTTCCGGCGTTATAGGGATGGCTCGGGTGTTGTTCAGACTGCTAAAGGTTATCTGGATGAGGCGTGGTTTGAGAGCCTGGGGATGTTGCCGATCAACCTCATCTATTCAAATCGATTTCTTGACGGTGATGGGCCAACTGCTACGTTGAACGAAAACAAGCTCCGGTCTATTGCCAATGAGGCCAACCCTGCCTATCCCGTATCTCTGGATGCGGAAGCGTGGGACAAGAACCGCTTTCGACCAGACGCTCCGACGCCAAACGGCGTGTCAATCGTACAAAACCTGGTGCAGATCGTGCGAACCTTTAAGCAGGCCAATCCATCGATCCAGGTTGGCCTTTATGGCGAGGTGCCGCAGAACACTTATGGCATCAACAATTCCACCACATCAGTGTTCGACAGGCTGAATCCGAAATACGCCTCAGTGGCCGCCGAAGTCGATTACTACAGCCCATCGCTTTACAACTACGATGCATATGATGGTACGTCTGCCGGCGACCAGCGATGGGCTCAGGCAGCTGAATACGCAGTCCACTCCTGCAAGCAATTGGATGCAATCAATCGTACGAACAAACCCATCCTTGCCTACATCACGCCAGGGTGGGCAGACGCGGATAAGACCCAACGTTACCTCACCGAAGAGCAGATGCACTTCCGCTTGACGACTCTAAAGAAGCTTGGGGCCGGTGGTTGTATTGTGTGGCTGTCAAGTTCAGCTCAAGAGCCGGGCACTAATGACAGGCTTATCTTGGATCCGAATTCCGGTTGGCTAAAGGCCACTGTGGAGTTCGCTCGCAACAACAAATGACTGCTGTCTGATGCTATAGAGGCGAAAGGTCGTTCGTCTCAAAAAAAGCCTCCGATTTAGGAGGCTTTTTTCTATCAAGATGGCGTAACTTTTGGCGTAGCTTTGGGAGTACTCAAAAAATTTTCAGTGGCGTAAGAGCCAATGGAACATCGGCGTATGTGCCGAGAGGTCAGTCATATCGGGGAAATTGGCCAGCGACGGGGTTTCTGTGCTTTTCTGGGTCATCGCTTCAGCGGTATGCAATACAGGGGGCGCCGCGCCAGTGCTGGGCGGGCGCCGAATGCTCCATTATCCGTGATGCCCAATAGCAGGGGGCATGGCTGTTTTTTGGCTATTTGGCAGAGGCCGTCTGAACGCTTTGCTCGGATTGAGGGCCAGAGCCCTGATCATCGTCATGAATGGGGCGGTAGCCCGGCCCGAATGACACATCGCCCAGCCGCCAGCCTGCGCGGCAGCTCACCGCGCCCCAGAAGCGCTTCAGGGTGTACCACTGCATGGCGATCAGGCCACGCTCGTTGTCGGCATCCACTTCAGGGTCGCTCACGCCCGTGGGGCGCAGCTCTTCATCGTGATAGAGAGCGGTGCCGAACAGTTGGTCCCACCAGGGCAGAACCTGGCCGAAGTTGCAGTTGTGACGCTCGGGGCGCTCTGCATCGCGCAGCATGTGGTGGTTGCGGTGAAAGCGCGGGCCGACCAACAGGCGCTCGCCCGCCCGGCCCAGCCAGCCCAGGCGCAGCGCTACATTGGCGTGGGAAAAGTTCTGCACCAGCTCGCTGAGCAGGCTCAGCATGGCGAATTCCGATGGTTCCACGCCCATGGCCAGGCCCACGCTGGCCAGCACAAAGCTTTGCAGCATGCCGTCCAGATAGTTGCTGCGGTCGTTGCTCCAGCAGCTCATCTGGCGCTGGCTGTGGTGCATGCTGTGCATGGCCCACCACCAGGGAATGACGTGTTGGGCGCGATGCATCCAGTAATACGTGAGGTCGTAGACCACGTAGTACACGCCAAACAATACATAGGGGTGATCTTCAAACCAGGGCACCCAGGCCTTGAGGCCGCTGGCTTCCGAGGTGGACGGACCGCCGCCCAGCATATGGGCGACCGGCATGAGGATCAAAAAGCTGAACAGCGGAAACAGGCCCAGCAGCATGAGCAGGGTGTAGTTGCGATCCACCGTGGTGTGGCGGCGGTCGGCCCAGCGCTCGGCGGGAAGCAGGCTCTCCAGCGGCCGCATCACACAGCCGATCAGAAACAGCTGTAGCAGCGCGATCAGAATGCCGGCGGCAATCTCGCGCGGATCGCCCGCTGCCTCGGCAATATGGAGTGCGTTGACCACGGGAGTCACCGCATGCACGGATACCCAGTCAATGGCCAGCGTCCAGTGCTGGCTGAAGAAATCCATCATATTGTTCTGCCCATTTGTCGTCGGGCAGATTCTGGACCGGGAGTTTGTGGATTCTGTGGAGAGACCCAGACTCCGCCGCCTGTCCCTTGCGTGTGGTCAAGAGGCATTGATTGGGGCGGGGCGGCGGCAATAAAAAAGGGCCTGATCCACCGGACCAGGCCCTTTCCGCAGTCGTGGGGCGACCGCCTTTTTTATTCAGCGTTCTTCTGGCCTTCTTCGGCAACTGCCTCGGCGCCTTCTTCGGCGGGGGCTTCGAATTCACCGCTCTTGACGGCCTGGCGCACGGCTGCCTTTTCGCCGGCGCTGGCGAACTTGCTGTATTTGCCGAGCACGGGGATCAGCGAGCCGTAGATGCGGGGGTTGGCCGCCAGGATTTCGCGTTGCTCCAGGAAGTCGGCTTCGCCCGTGAAGTTGCCCACCAGGCCACCGGCTTCGCTGACCAGCAAGGAGCCGGCAGCCACGTCCCAGATGGACAGGCCGGACTCAAAGAAGCCGTCGGCAAAGCCGGCTGCCACATAGGCCAGATCCAGGGCGGCCGAACCGGGGCGACGCACGCCGGCGGTGCGCTGCATGACGTCGCCCAGCATCAGCATGTATTGCTTGAAGTTGTCGCCGCGGCGGAAGGGGAAGCCAGTGGAGATCAGGCAGTCGCGCAGCTGGGTGCGCTTGGAGACGCGGATGCGGCGCTCGTTCAGATAGGCGCCGCGGCCCTTGGTGGCCGTGAACAGGTCGTTGCGGCTGGGGTCATAGATCACGGCGTGCTCGATCTTGCCCTTGTAGGCCAGGGCGATGCTCACGCAGTACACGGGGAAGCCGTGGATGAAGTTGGTGGTGCCGTCCAGGGGGTCGATGATCCAGACATGGTCGGAGTTCTTGGCACCGTGCTCGCTGCCCGATTCTTCGGCCAGGATGGAATGCTGGGGGTAGGCGTTGAGCAGCGTCTCAATGATGATGCGCTCGGCAGCCTGGTCTACCTCGGTCACAAAGTCGTTCACCTGCTTTTGCGCAACGCGCACCGATTCCACATCCAGTGCGGCACGGTTGATGAGGGCGCCAGCGGCGCGAGCAGCCTTGATGGCCACGTTGAGCATGGGGTGCAGGGAGTTCGACATAAATTGTGAGTGCGTTGGCGATGCAGCCCGGAGCAAAACTGGGCTGAACTACGCGGGTAAGAACGTAAAAGCCGCGACCGGCGATGCGGGGCGGCGACAATGGGCGCAATTCTACCCAGCCTGCGCTTTTTTTGCTTGTTCGTCCCGGCGACCCGAGGGTCTTCTCGGCGGCGCTTGCGGATGCAAGAGAGAACGGGCCGCGTAGGCTGCTGTCTTATCAAGGCCACAAGTGGGGCCTTTTGCATTGTTCTGCGTTGATGAAAACCCGATTCGTACTGATTGAAACCAGCCATGCCGGCAATGTGGGCGCGGCTGCCCGAGCGCTCAAGACCATGGGCTTCGACGACCTGGTGCTGGTGCGCCCGCGCTACAAGAACGTGCTGCGCAAGGAAGAGACCATCCAGCGTGCCAGCGGCGCACTGGACGTGCTGGACAGGGCCCGCGTGGTCGATACCCTGGATGAAGCCCTGGAGGGCATCAGCCATATGTGCGCCACGGCGATGACGCCGCGTGACTTCGGCCCGCCCACACGCACGCCGCGCGAGCATTTCGAGTTGCTCCTGAAAGGAGAGCTGGATAGGCGCTCCATACCTGCCGAGGATGCCGGTCTGACCGATAACCAGCCCACGCCCGGTGCGGTCTGCAACCAGAAGGGCGTGGCCTTTCTGTTCGGCTGCGAGCGCTTTGGCATGAGTAACGACGATGTCTACCGCTGCGACGTGGCGCTGTCGATTCCGTCCAATCCGCAGTTCGGCTCGCTCAATCTGGGCTCGGCGATTCAGGTTGTTGCCTATGACTGGCGCGCAGCGCTTGGCGGCTTTCCCGTGGTGGAGCACACGCCCGAGGTGCATCGCGCCGACATGGCCCAGGTGCAGGGCATGCTGGGTCATTGGGAACAGGCCCTGGCCCATATCGGCTTTCTGGACCCGGCGGCGCCCAAGAAGCTCATGCCCCGGCTTAACCAGCTTTTCAACCGCGCGCAGCTGACCCAGGAAGAAATCCATATTCTTCGCGGTGTTGCCAAAGCCATGCTGCAGAGCCAGCCACCAACCCGCTAGACTTCACAAGCTAAACATTTCCTCACGTTGTTATTTGATGCTTGCTCGCCTGCGCTCCGACATCCAGTGCATTCTTGACCGCGACCCTGCGGCCCGCAGCACCTGGGAGGTCATCACCTGTTATCCGGGGCTGCACGCCATCTGGCTGCAGCGCCCTGCACACTGGTGCTGGACGCATGGCTTCAAATGGCTGGGCCGCTTCATCTCGCACATGGGGCGCTGGTTCACCGGCATTGAAATCCACCCCGGTGCGGTCATCGGCCGCGAGGTCTTTATCGATCACGGAATGGGTGTGGTGATCGGCGAAACCGCCGTGGTGGGCGATGGCTGCACGATCTATCACGGTGTGACCCTGGGCGGCACCTCGCTGTACAAGGGTGCCAAGCGTCACCCGACCCTGGGCAAGAACGTGGTGGTCAGTGCCGGCGCCAAGGTGCTGGGCGGCTTCGAGGTGGGCGATGGTGCCAAGATCGGCAGCAATGCCGTGGTCATCAAGCCCGTGCCCGCAGGTGCTACGGCCGTCGGCATTCCGGCGCGCATCATTCCCAGCAAGACCGGGCAAAGCGCCGATGTGACCGAGCATGAGCTGGCTACCAAGGTCGAGGCCAAAGCGCAAGCGGCCGCCGTGATTGACGAGGATTGCGGCAAGAGCGGCTTCACCGCCTATGGCGTGACGGCCGAAGTCGACCCCGTGGCCCAGGCCATGCGTTCGCTGTCTGAAGGCGCAGCCGGTCACGAAAAGCAGATCGCGCTGCTGTGGGCCGCCATTGAGAAGCTCTCCATCCAGGGCCATGTCAAGGACTGCGTGCCTTGCGAGTCCGAACGCCCAGAGGCCTTCCAGAAAGACAAGATCGATCAGATTCTAGGAAAGTAGGCCTCAAACGCTTATCTATCAAGCGGTTGATGCTTCTTTTTTGGATAGTGAAAGCCAGCGCCTGTCGCTGGTTTTTTTCATGGTGCTTGCCCGTAGTCGATTTGAGGGGCGCAAGCCCTGTCCATCCGCTCAAGACTGCTTGTCAACTCAAACCCAAGGCGAGCAATGATGAATGTGGAACAGGCCCTGCGACAGCGTCATTCGGTACGTGCTTTTTTGCCAAGGACGGTGGATGCGGTGCTAGTCAGGGATTTGCTGGCGCAGGGCGGACAGGCGGCTTCCGGCGGCAATCTCCAGCCCTGGCGCGTGATGGCACTGACGGGCACAAGTCTGCAGGCATTGCGCCAGGCCATGTCCGAGGCGACCCCTGACTCCGATGCGGCCCAGGTCTATCCGGCTCAGCTCTGGGAGCCCTATCGCAGCCGCCGCTTCGACAATGGCGAGGATCTCTATCGTTCATTGGGCATGGGGCGCGAGGACAGGGCCGGGCGGCTGCGGCAGCTGGCCAGCAACGCCCAGATGTTTGGCGCGCCGGTCGGCGTATTCGTGGCCGTCGAGAAACGCATGCTGCATGCGCAGTGGGTGGATCTGGGGATTTATCTGCAATCTCTGATGCTGCTGGCCGCCGACAAAGGCCTGGCCACCTGTGCCCAGGGCTTCTGGCGCAGTTACAGCACTTTTGTGAGCCGGCACCTGGAGCTGCCGCCGGGCTACCAGATTGCCTTTGGCTTGGCACTGGGTTATGAAGACAGCGCTGCGCCCATCAACCAGTGGCGCTCCACCAGGGCTGCGCCCGAGGACTGGTGCGAGCTGCGCGGGTTCGAGTAAGGCTTGTCTCGATGCCGGTGCAGGCGAGCGCTTGATGCTTCTGCCTATGTGGCGAAAAGGCTGGGCCGCCGATGAAGCGCACGGCATGAGACCGGGCTCCATGCAGGCAGCCCGGTAGCTTCTTCAATAACGGTGGTTTACTTCCACAGCGCGCACTTGCTCTCTTCCTTGGTGGTGAAGACCTGGTCGCCGGGCAGGGTCTTGAGTACCTTGAAGTAATCCCAGGCCTTCTTCGATTCGGCCGGTGCCTTGACCTGCAGCAGATACATATCGTGGGCATAGCGGCCATCGGGACGAACCACACCCTTGGCATAGAAGTCCGACAGCGGCGTGGCCTTGAAGCCGGCCATGATCTTGTCGGCATCGGTCGTACCCAGCTTCTCGGCCAGCTTCAGATACTGCATGGCGGCCGAGTAGTTGGCGGCCTGCAGTGAAGTGGGCATCTTCTTGAACTTGGCAAAGAAACGATCCGAGAACTTGCGGCTTTCGGGATTCAGGTCCCAATACCAGCTGTCGGTGAACATCAGACCTTCCGTGGCCTTGAGGCCCAGACTGTGGATGTCGGAGCTGAACAGCAGCAGGCCGGCCAGCTTCATGGTCTTGGTCAGGCCGAATTCGCGAGCCGACTTGATGGCATTGATGGTGTCGCCGCCGGCGTTGGCCAGGCCCAGGATCTGGGCCTTGGAGTTCTGGGCCTGCAGCAGAAAGGAGGAGAAGTCAGCCGTATTCAGCGGGTGCTTTACATTGCCCAGCACCTTGCCGCCTGTGGCATTGATGACGCGCGTGGTATCGGCTTCCAGCGCCTGGCCAAAGGCATAGTCCGCCGTCAGAAAGAACCAGTTCTTGCCGCCCAGCTCCACCACGGCCTTGCCCGTGCCCTTGGCCAGTGCCACGGTGTCATAGGCATAGTGCACAAAATAGGGGCTGCACTGCTCGTTGGTCAGCGCCGAGGTGCCGGCACCGTTGATGATGTAGACCTTTTTCTTCTCGTCGGCCACCTTGCCCATGGCCAGACCGGCACTGGAAGTGGTGCCCCCGATCAGCATGCTCATCCCTTGGGTGTCGAACCACTCGCGCGCCTTGCTGGCTGCGATATCGGCCTTGTTTTGGTGGTCGGCCGTCAGCACCTCGATGGGCTTGCCCAGCAGTTTGCCGCCGAAGTCGTCCACGGCCATCTGCACGGCCAGAGCACCGCCCTTGCCGTCCACATCGGAGTAGAGGCCCGACATGTCGGTGATGAAGCCGATGCGAATCTTGTCCTGCGCCTGAGCGCCTGCAGCGGCCAGCAGGCAGCCCAATGCCAGCGTCAATGTTCTGGGGGAGAAAGCGGTAGCGGAGCAAACAGAGCGAGGCTTCATCAGAGTCATCTCCTGAGATGGTGAGTACCCGGTCACTGCGACGGGCAGCCAGCATGGTCGCAGTTGACGCAGGCCGCGCCATCAGGGCAAGCACCGGGGCGGCTCGCTCAAGGTATCCGGCGCGACTTGGGAAAATGCCGCAAGCTTCTACACTGCAGTGCAGCAATTTTGGAAAGAACAAGAGATGGATATTCGTCAAGCATTGCAGCAGCGCCGCTCGGTACGCGCTTTTCTGCCCCAGAACGTGGCTGCAGCCACGGTGCGGGGCTTGCTGGAGACTGCAGCGCAGGCCGCGTCCGGCGGCAATATGCAGCCCTGGCGTGTGACCGCCGTGGGCGGGCAGGCGCTCGAGGATCTATGTGCCAGGGCCAAAGAGACAGAGGCGGTGCCGCGTCCCGGCCTGTCCTATCCACCCGGACTGTGGGAGCCCTATCGCAGCCGCCGTTTTGAAAATGGCGAGGATCTGTACCGCTCACTCAATATCGGCCGCGAGGACAAGGCCGCACGCCTGGCCCAACTGGCCAAGAACGGCCAGATGTTCGGTGCGCCCGTGGGCATTTTTGTGGCTGTGGAAGAGCGCATGGGCTATGCGCAATGGGTGGATCTGGGCATTTACCTGCAGTCCTTCATGCTGCTGGCCGTGGAGCATGGCCTGGCCACCTGCGCCCAGGGCTTTTGGCGCATGTACAACGATATGCTGATCGAGCAACTGGCCTTGCCCGAGGGCTACCAGATTGCCTTCGGCATCGCCCTGGGTTACGAGGACGTCAGCGCTCCCATCAACCAGTGGCGCGCAAGCCGTGCGGCCAGCCATGAATGGCTGGCGCTGAAAGGGCTGGACGAGGCTGCGGATTAGGCACCTGAGAGTCAGGAGAGTTAAACCGCTGCAATGCACGTACTACATGCTGCAAAACCAGCCTATACTGCATGCAGCTCCGGGGTGTGCGAAAGCGCTGAGATGCCAGTCACTGTGAAAACAGTGCAGGCGAACCCGACGAACTTGATCCGGTTCATACCGGCGGAAGAAGAGCGGGACCCTGACGCAGGGCTTATGGATGGACAGGACAGCCGGCACCAGTGCCAGCCCTGAAAACCATGGGCACAGCAAACCCCAGGCGCCTCGCGCACTGGGGTTTTGTCTTTTCTGGGCAGCCGGTGCGTGAAGAACCAGGCCGAAATTGCAGAATTTCGGCGGCACAGGCCGGATACCTCATAGGGGGTCGAGCCAGTGCAGGGCAAGATCAGAGCGGGGCCGCACTCCACGGAGCGTTTGATGCATTTCAACCGCTTTGAGGAGACTGCGATGAACGCCCCTGATTCCATCTTTACGCCTGCTGCAGGCCATGCCCCCGATGCTGCCCGTTTTGCCGAGTTGCTGGCCCAGTCGCGCCAGCCATTTCCGGCATCGACCAAGAGCTATCTGAGCGGCGCGCTGCACCCCCAGCTGCGTGTGCCGGTGCGCGATATTGCGCTCTCCAATGGAGAGCAGGTCAGCGTCTACGATACCTCGGGCCCCTATACCGATCCCGCCGTGCAGATCGACGTGCGCCAGGGTCTTCCCAGCGTGCGTGCTGCCTGGATCGAAGCGCGCGGCGATAGCGAGTACTACGTGGGTCGTCAGCGCGTGGCGCTGGACGACGGCGGCAAGCGTGGCGAGGAAGATGCCCGCGTTGCCCAGCTGCGCGCCGAGGCAGCCGCGCTGCAGCGCCAGCCGCGCCGAGCCAAATCCGGCCAGAACGTGACCCAGATGCACTATGCCAAGCGCGGCATCATCACGCCCGAAATGGAGTATGTGGCCCTGCGCGAGAACGGCCGCCGCGAATGGATGGCGCAGTACCAGCAGGACGCGGCGCGCGAACTGCGTCTGGCCGGCAACAGCCTGGGCGCCAGCATTCCCAAGATCATCACGCCCGAATTCGTGCGCGACGAGGTGGCGCGCGGCCGCGCCATCATTCCGGCCAATATCAACCACCCTGAAATCGAGCCCATGGCGATCGGCCGCAATTTCAAGGTCAAGATCAACGCCAACATCGGTAATTCGGCCGTGACTTCCAGCATCGAGGAAGAGGTGGAAAAGCTGGTCTGGGCCATTCGCTGGGGCGCGGACAATGTCATGGATCTGTCCACCGGCAGGAACATCCACACCACGCGCGACTGGATCGTGCGCAACTCGCCCGTTCCCATCGGCACCGTGCCCATCTACCAGGCGTTGGAGAAGGTCGGCGGCATTGCCGAAGACCTGACCTGGGAGATCTTCCGCGACACCCTGGTCGAGCAGGCCGAGCAGGGCGTGGACTACTTCACCATCCATGCCGGCGTGCGCCTGGCCTATATCCACCTCACGGCCCAGCGCCGTACCGGCATTGTCTCGCGCGGCGGCTCCATCATGGCCAAGTGGTGCATGGCCCATCATCGCGAGAGCTTCCTCTACGAGCACTTCGAAGACATCTGCGACATCATGAAGCAGTACGACGTAAGCTTCTCGCTGGGCGACGGCCTGCGCCCCGGCTGCGCCAGCGATGCCAATGACGATGCCCAGTTTGCCGAACTGGCCACGCTGGGCGAGCTGACGCAGATCGCCTGGAAGCACGATGTGCAGACCATGATCGAAGGCCCCGGCCATGTGCCCATGCACATGATCCAGCAGAACATGACCGAGCAGCTCAAGCACTGCCACGAGGCACCGTTCTACACCTTGGGCCCGCTGACCATCGACATCGCTCCCGGCTATGACCATATTGCTTCGGCCATCGGCGCGGCCATGATCGGCTGGTTCGGCACGGCCATGCTGTGCTACGTCACGCCCAAGGAGCATCTGGGGCTGCCCGACCGCGACGACGTCAAGCAGGGCATCATCGCGTACAAGATCGCGGCCCACGCCGCCGACGTTGCCAAGGGCCATCCGGGCGCGCGCTCGCGTGACGATGCGCTTTCACAGGCGCGTTTCGACTTCCGCTGGCAGGACCAGTTCAACCTGGGCCTGGACCCTGACACGGCCCAGGCCTACCACGATGAGACCCTGCCCAAGGACAGCGCCAAGGTGGCCCATTTCTGCTCCATGTGCGGACCCAAGTTCTGCTCCATGAAGATCACCCAGGAAGTGCGCGACTTCGCCAAGCAGCAGGGTATGAGCGCCGAGCACAGCATTGCCGCGGGCATGAAGGCCAAGGCCCAGGAGTTCAACAAGGCGGGTGGGGATTTCTATATTCCCATCGCATCGGACACCACGGCACGTTGATCTGAGCTGGCAGCTATCCAATGAAAAAAGCGCAGGCCCTGGCTGCGCTTTTTTTTGGGGCGAGTGAGGCCTGGCCGAGCCTGAAGGTCAGATCAGGTATTCGGGGCGACCGGCTGCAACCCAAGCTCGATATCGGGCATTGATCTTCGGCGCAATCCGGTGGAACTGCTCCCAGTCGTCGCTCACGCCATACATGGTCTGTTCGTCGACACCGAACTCCTCGAAATAGTCATCCACAAACCTGCTGTCGTGGTCCTCGCCTCGGTAATAGGCCACGGCAAAGGCATTGCCTTCTTCGTTCAGTTCATGGTTCGTGAACTTCTCGTCGAGCACACGCAACAGAAATTGGGCGCCGCTCAGCTTCTCGTTCTTCAGCAGCTCGATCTCGTCTTCGGCTTCTTCGATCAGCTCTTGGCTGGCGCAGTCGTTGCGGATCAGCCAAGCCAGAAACATGCCTATATGCGTGGCGCCCGCGGCCTGCGGAAGATCGGCCGGAAAATCCCCGCCGTAGTGCCAGGACGCGTCGTCGTACTTCATCATCTCTCCTTGTATATGGGCTGCAAGGCAGCGTCCCGCATCCGGGACATTGTCTTTCGCGCTGGGCGGGATCTTATCGGCTGCAGCCTGGTGCACAGGCCGGGTCCGGGCACTCCGGCACGGCATTCTTCTCGATCAGATGCATATGGAAGACATTTTTTCTGTCTCTGGACCATGCGCCATGAATATGCTGCCATGAGGGCGGGTCCGCACGCGGCAGCTTGCGCTCCAGGTAGTAGATGGCTAGGTCGTCGCCGGAGAATCCGGAGTTCAGAATCCGCCAGCGCAAAGGATTGGCGCCACGCAGAGGTTTGCCGTCGCAATAGATTTGCTCGCCGTCGCTGGCATACAGATCATTGCCCGGCATCACCTGCAGATGGCGGCTGAGGATACAGTTTTTCATTCTTCTGCCCCAGTACCACGCTGTCTGGGCATCGGATCCATAGCCGCCGCCCAGGTCGCGAAAAGTCAGAGGGTCGCTACCCGCAAGCGGCTTGAGCGAGGTTTCATATTCGAAATAGATACTGCTGCGGTCCAGCCAATACATGCCCAGCTGGCGAAAGCTGTTCCGGTCGATATTCGGCAGCCGACTCCAGGCGTGAAAGATGCTGTAGGCATCTCTGGCAATGAATTGCTGATCTTCAAAAATCTCGAAGCTCGCCGCGTCGGCGGTCGCCAGCCTGCGTCCCTGATGCCAGACCTTGGCATCCCGCAAGGCCCAGAGTTCGCTGCCGTAAGTGCCAATCACTTTCTGCCCGGGCAGATCGGCCAGTTTTTTTCCAGCTCATTGTTGCGGCCTTTGCTTATTCATGGAGAGATCCAGCGACCCTGTGGATTCGGGTGAGCAGGCGCCGCCGGATCAAACCGCTGACCGGTCGGATCAACCACCAGTAGGGGGTGAAGCTGCGCAGGGCGCTGCCATCGGTGCAATGTACCCGGGTTTGCGTCACCAGCTTCGTCCGGCCTTCGGGCGTCGGTTCCGTGCTGAAGTTGAGCACCAGCTTGGCCAGGTTGGCCTCGGTGTAGCGGGCAAACTGTGCTTCAGGTTCCTGCAGCCGGACCAGGCCGTAGTCGCGCTGCCAGAACCGTCCCAGGAGACCGAAGGCCAGTTCTTGGTCCGCGTCGCGACCCAGGGGCATGAAGTCTTCGAGGCTGAAAGCCGGGCGCTGGCTCAGTCCGCTTCTTGCCCCCAGCGTGCCAAGCAGACGATCGGGCAGCTCGCGCAGCCGGATAAAGCCCTTGGCCCATGGGTCTTGCGTGGTGCCGGGGAGCATGACCGCATCCAGCAATGTTTTGGGCGGCAGGTCCGAGATGAGGGTATGGCGCTCCTGGAACTGGAAGGTGGGAAGGTATTGATCGATCAGTTGCATCTTGGGTCAGGCGAATTTATCGAGTCCGGCGCGCAATCCTCTTCCGGTCTCGGAAGCGCAGATTGCCCGGCGACGGGCACCAGTCTGCGCCAGCTGGCTGTCGAAATGCAAAAGGCAAGCCGCAAGGCCTGCCTTTTTTGCTGAGCGATGCCGCAGGGCTGCGGCGTTTGGCTTAGAAAGGGTAGCTGGGAACGCCTCCCGTCAGATCCACCCAGCGGCCCAGCTCCAGCTGGTTGCCCTTGCCGGGCACCATGGCGTAGAACTCGGGAGCGAGCTGAGGCATGCCATGAGCGGCGATCGAACTCAGAGCGACCGAGCTCAGAGGAATGCCGTAATGGGCAAAGACCTGGCGCATGTCGCGGCCGATGATGCGGCTGGACAGCACATACAGCAGCTCATGGTTGCTGATGTCCCGGCTGGCATAGTCTTTCATGCCCAGTGCGTTCTTGTTGGCGCTCCAGTAGGCATTGTCATAGATCAGGCGCTCGCCGCGACCCAGCAGGCCCAGGAAGTCGATCACATCCGCAGGCTGTGGCTGGGCCTGGCCCAGGCGTTCCCGGGTGTAGATGAAGGCCAGCTGAAAGTGCACGGCGCGCATGGCGTTGTCGGACTTGTTGGCCTTGGTCCAGAAGCGCTGGAACATATCGGCTTGCAAAGCATCGCCGGTCTTGCCCGTGGCGCGTGCCGCCTGGATGTCCAGATAGAGCTTCTTATGGTCGATGCGCTCGCCGCTGTCGTTCTCGGCACCATTGGTGATGGCGTACTGGCGCAGGGCACTGGCATTGGCCAGGATGTTGTTGTCGCATTCCACAGGGCAGCCGCCGCCGTCGGCGGTCAGCAGCGTCATATGGCGCATCACGGTGTTGTGGCCCAGCTCATGCCACCAGCCCCACCCGGGGGCAAGGCCTGCAGCGCCGTCCGAGGGATTGCCTGAGCACAGAAAGCCGCATGCCGCGAGCCAGCCGACAAAATGCTGCACGCCGGGCGCGCGCTGGATGCTGCCGCTGCAATCCCAGCCCAGCGTGGCGCAGACGTTGTTCACATTGGCGCTGGCACTCATATTGTTGTAGCCGTTGGCCAGGTGGTTGCTGTCGAAGATCATGCCCTTGAGGCGCTCCACGACATAGGTGCGCGGATGGTGGCTGCCGATGGCGCTTTGGGCATAGCCAATGGTCTGCTGTACCTCGCCCCCCACCATTTTGGAGGTCTGCCAGCCAAAGTCGCCGCGTTGCAACGCCTGCACGGCCTCGTCAATCTCCTGTGCGCCGGGATTGCGTGTGAAGTCGAAATGCGCGTATTTAACGCTGCCGCGTACGCGCAGCTTGACCACGCTGCCGGCCTTGGCTCCCGAGTAGTTGAGAAACAGCGGACCGCCCCAGGCCGTGGTGTAGCTCAGCGTCTGGCCCGGGCTCAGGCTGGCCTGGTGCCCATCGGGAAAGCGTGGCCTGGTGTAGTTTTCCTGCGCCAGAGGATTGCCGCGGGTGCGGATATTGCCCACCCGCAGTGCCAGTGCCGCATCCGCGGCATCCACGATCTGCACCTGCACGGTTTTGCCCGGCACGGCGCCGCGGCCTATGGCCGTGCGGCCATCGGTCTGGGCAATGGTGACCTCGATGGTTTCCCAGCTGTCGCTGGTGGCCAGACCGGGCGAGGCCTTGGGCATCCAGTCGGCAAAATTCAGCGGTGTGCTTTCATGCTCGCGCACGGCATAGCTCAGCGTGTCGGCCGCCATGGTGCGGAAAAAGGTGCTGGCATCGGAGCGCCGCACCTGCGCATAGTCCACCTGCTGGCGTGCCAGATCGGCCCAGAGCACCAGGCGGCGATGCGCCGCCATATAGGGCTTGAGATAGTAGTTGTCGGCAAACAGGTTGATGCCCTGGCCTTCCTGGCCGAGCAGATCGTTGCGGATGCCGTCGAGAGCGCCGATCAGGCTGGTGTCTGCAGAGAAGTCGGCACTGCTGCCGTTTTTCAGGGCTGCGAGCGCGGACTCATGCGCCCCCAGCCTGTCGGCCGCCTGGCGCTGCTGGGCAGCGGTCCTGCCGCCGATCTGGTAGCCGTCGGCGGGCGCCCAGTAGTTGCCGGCATAGCCGCCCAGCTCCATGCCCATGGCCTGAAGCACCTGGCGGCCGCCGGCCGAGTCGCCCCAGTTGCTGTGCAGATAGATCACACCCTTGCCGGCCTGCAGGTAGCGGCTGACCTGGTTGCTCAGCGACGCCGAGAACGGCGTGTCCTGGCCGAAGACAAAGACATCGATGCTTTCCCAGCAGCTGTTGGCGGGATCGGTGATGGCGCAGCTCACCATCTCGGCCTTGCTGCCCAGGCGGGCGACCAGATTCGTGACCGAAGCCTGGCTGTAGTTCTGCGCCGCCATACGCAGCGTGGCCGGCAGCGGACCTTGCGCCTTGCCGGTGGCAAGCCAGGTGAAGCTGCGCTTGAACAGGGGCAACTGCGCCTGATTGGCGCCCGAGGCCGTGGCGAGCTGTCCCATCAGATCTTTGCCATAGGCCAGGGCGCGGCCATTCTGGGCTGTTGCCATGCTGGCCAGCACATTGCCGTTGTTGGCCACCAGCAGCGGGCTGGCGCTGGTCGACAGCAAGGGGCTGACGCGCTGGCTGTTGTTGCCGAAGTCCAGGGCCGCGGCCGTGCTGTCATCCAGCAACTGGGCGAGCAGTCTTTGCTGCTGCAGCCGGGTTTGCTGGATCAGCTGCGTTGCCGATTGCAGCAGCTCCGTCTGGTCTTCGGCCTGCAGCAGGCGGCTGTTACCGGCAAGCAAGGCCTGTTCTATGCGGCTGCTGGTCGGCGGCTCGGTGACGGGCGGCAGCACCGCAGGCGGATCGACTTCAGGAGGTGCGACCTCGGGAGGCGTGACGCCGGGAGTGCCGGGCTGCGAAGGGGTTTCGGAGCCAGGAGGCGTGGCAGGGGAGGAGTCGCCAGAGCCACCGCCGCCGCAGGCGGTCAGGGCAAGGCTTGCCAGGAGAGTCAGAGTCCAGCGTGGAAACATGAGTTTGGAAGTCAGGGCGCCGCAACTGGCAGTCATGCTGCGTTGCTACGGGTCAAAGAAACTACCTGTTTTTAGGTAGTGAGGAAGGCGTAAAGCCGATAAGGCGCGGCGCAGTGTAGCCTTGTCCGTGGGTTGTATTGAGCATGGCCCAACGAGACTGCCCAAACCGAAACATGGCGTGGCAACCATTTATTGACTCAGCACAAATGCCAATAGCGAAATAGGCTGCATTCAGGTGTTTTGTTAATAACCGAAAAGTCCTGAGTGATGCAGGATTTTTATTTAAGAAAACAATTGAAATCTATGTCTGTAGAAGATTTGATGCTTTCAAGTTGATAGTAAAGCAATTCAATCTAAAATCGGTGTGTTTTAATTTGTAATTTATGTTTTAAATATGTGACTTATTCATTGATTTGGTATTTTCTAGAGCATTGATTTCAGCGGCGGAGTTTTCAGGCGGCGCAGCCCTGGCTTGCCATTCGCACTGCTCGAGGCAGTAAAGAAAATGGGAGCCTGAGCTCCCATGTTTTTTCTGTCCGTGCCAATCCGCTTTATCGCCAGTACTGGCATTTGCTTTCGGCCTTGGTCGTCCAGATCTGCTCGGCCGGCAGCTTCTTGATGATCTTGTAATAGTCCCAGGTGCCCTTGGACTCAGCTGGCGACTTGACCTGCATCAGGTACATATCGTGCACATAGCGGCCGTCCTCGCGGATATAGCCCTGGCCGAAGAAGTCGTCGATCTTGGTACTCTTCAAGGTGGCCATGACCTTGTCGGCATCCAGCGTGCCGGCTTTTTCCACGGCCTTGAGGTAGTTCATGGTGGCCGAGTAGTCGGCGGCCTGGATCTCGCTGGGGCGGCGCTGGGTCTTGGTCATGAAGGCGTCGGCAAACTTGCGCGAGCCGTCATTCATGTCCCAGTACCAGGGGGCGGTGAACTGCATGCCTTCGGTGTTCTTCAGGCCCAGGCTGTGGATGTCGCTGAAGAAGACCAGCAGGCCGGCCAGCTTCATGTTCTTGGTGACGCCGAACTCCTTGGCCGCCTTGATGGAGTTGATGGTGTCTCCGCCGGCATTGGCCAGGCCGAGAATCTGCGCCTTGCTGTTCTGGGCCTGCAGCATGAAGCTGGAGAAGTCGCTGGCGTTGAGTGGTGTCTTGACCGAGCCCAGCACCTTGCCGCCGCGCGCTTCGATGATCTTGCTGGTGTCGGCTTCAAGGGCGTGGCCGAAGGCATAGTCGGCCGTCACAAAGAACCAGCTCTTGCCGCCCGTGTCCACCACGGCGCCGCCCGTGCCCTTGGCCAGGGCCACGGTATCGAACGCGTAGTGCACGGTATAGGGGCTGCACTGTTCATTGGTCAGGGCCGAGCTGCCCGCGCCATTGTCGATAAAGACGCGCTTTTTCTCCTGCGCGACCTTGGCCATGGCCAGGGCCGTGGCGGAGTTGGTGCCGCCGAACACCAGGCTGATGCCCTGGGTGTCTATCCATTCGCGGGCCTTGCTGGCCGCGATATCGGCCTTGTTCTGGTGGTCGGCCGTGAGCAGCTCGATGGGCTTGCCCAGCACCTTGCCGCCAAAGTCGTCAATTGCCATCTGTATGGCAACGGCACCGTTCTTG
This sequence comes from Comamonas sp. Tr-654, assembly GCF_011752915.1. NCBI lineage: Bacteria > Pseudomonadati > Pseudomonadota > Betaproteobacteria > Burkholderiales > Comamonadaceae > Comamonas > Comamonas sp. Tr-654. The sequence continues at coordinate 303,147 of NZ_VWWQ01000005.1, read as the reverse complement.
CCTTCCACATCGGCATAAAGGCTGGACATGTCGGTGATGAAGCCGATCTTGACTTTTTCCTGTGCCATGGCGGGAGCCGCGAAGGCCGCCGTCAGGGCGAGAGCCAGCAGGGAAGCAGCGGGCGCAGACTGGGACAAGCGATGCATGGAGTCTCCTGAAAATTATGAGAAATGTGGAGAGAGCGTGCAGCGTCCGGTCGGCGGGTGGCCGCTGTCGCTGCATCGCAGCAAACATGCTAGGGGCGGCCCATGCGTCTGGCATCGGGGCAAGCACTTGCGGGAAATCCCAAAGGATATAGCTACTCTGATAGCTGCTATCGCTTGCCTTTAATCGATTTCAGATGGTTTTATTGCTGAAATCAATGAATTAAAGGCGCAATGCGCTTTTATTTTGATAGCGGTTGCAGCGAGATACTGGTGGCACAGATGCTGCGCCAGGGCCATGAAAAAAGCAGCCCGCAGGCTGCTTTGGTAGATGCTTTGGCAGGGTTTGCACCCGGCGCTTCAGGCTAGGCCGTGCGGGGAGCGCGAATCGCGGTCTTGGGGCGAAAGGCCTTGCAGATCTCGTCATGGGTCTCGAGATAGGGGCCGCCGATCAGGTCGATGCAGTAGGGCACGGCAGCAAAAATGCCGTTGACCTTGGATTTTCCGTCGGCGTCCTTGAGTCCTTCCAGCGTCTCGGCAATTGCCTTGGGCTGGCCCGGCAGATTGATGATCAGGCTGCTGCCGCGTATCACCGCCACCTGGCGCGAGAGGATGGCGGTGGGCACAAAGGCCAGGCTGATCTGGCGCATCTGCTCGCCAAAGCCCGGCATTTCCTTGTGGGCCACGGCCAGGGTGGCCTCGGGCGTCACATCGCGCGGCGCGGGGCCGGTGCCGCCGGTGGTCAGCACCAGGCTGCAGCCCGCATCGACCAGCTCGATCAGGGCCGCGCTGATGCCGGCCTGCTCGTCGGGAATCAGGCGCGGCTCGAACTGGATGGGGTTCTTGAGCGCGCGGCTCAGCCATTCCTGCAGCGCGGGCAGGCCCTTGTCTTCATAGACGCCGCTGCTGGCGCGGTCGCTGATGGAGACAATGCCGATCTTCACGGCATCGTGAAGATATACGGGCGCATCACTCATCGCCGTCGTCCTGGGCAGCCGCATCGGCCTTGCCGGCGCTGGCCAACTGCTCGCGCACCAGCTGGAACAGGTCGCGGTAGGCGCGGCCCTTGCTGACTTCCTTGGGCTCGGCATCGGGGCCGGCGGCAGCGGCCGCTGCGGCGGCTTGTTCCTTGGCTTTCTCGATGTCCTTGCGCGACTGGCGGATCAGCGAGCGCAGCTGTTGCACGTCGGAGCCGGGGAAATGCTCCAGCCAGATGGACAGGGCCGCTTCCTCGACGATGAGGCGGTCGCGCCATTGCTCGGCTACCTGCAGCGACATTTTTTCGCTGGCCGAGCCATTGCGCTGCTCGTCCAGTGCCTGCTTGACGGCGGCGACCTGTTCAGGCGTCAGCTTGCGCATGAGCTTGCCCACATACTGGAGCTGGCGGCGCTTGCCTTCGAAGTTGGTGATGCGCTTGGCCTCGGCCAGCGCGTCGATCAGCTGGTCGGACAGCTGCAGGCGCTTGAAGAGGTCGCTGCGCAGCGTCATCAGCTCCTTGCCCAGATCCTGCAGCGCATCACTTTCGCGCTTGAGGTCGGTCTTGGTGGAGTCGTAAGTGCCTTTGAGTTCGGCCTTCAGTTCAAGGTCCAACTCGCTGCCTTCGGCAACGAACTTTCCGCGAACAAAATAGCCTTTGGTGGGTTTGCGTGACATGGTAAGGGGGCAATATCGGTGGCAGCGCAGAGGGCGCCGCAGTGGCGGCTATCATATCCGCCGCTATGAAAAAACCTCGCTCCAGCAATACAAGCACTTCCAGTGCACAGGCCCAATCCGCACCGCAAGCCGGTTTCAGCTTCAGCCAAGCCTTTTTTGAAGGCCTGGTGGACCAGGCTCTGAGCCACGCCAAGAAGCTGGGTGCGACGGACGCAGGCTCCGAGGCTTCCGAAGGCTGCGGCCTGTCGGTCAGCGTGCGCAAGGGCCAGCTGGAGACCGTGGAGCGCAACCGCGACAAGTCGCTGGGCGTGACCGTCTATCTGGGCCAGCGCCGTGGCAATGCCAGCACCTCGGACTTCTCCGAGGCCGCCATCAAGCAGACCGTGCAGGCCGCCTACGACATCGCGCGCTTCACGGCCGAAGACCCGTTTGCCCGCCTGCCCGACAGCGCCGATATCGCGCTGCCCGGCACGCATCGTGATCTGGAGCTTTTCCACCCCTGGGACATTACCAGCGAGCAGGCCGCCGAGATGGCGCTGCGCTGCGAGGAGGCCGCCTTCAAGACCCACCGCCGTGTGAGCAACAGCGAGGGTGCGGGCGTCTCGGCCCAGCAAAGCCATTTCTTCACGGCCCATACCAACGGTTTTCGCGGCGGCTACGCCAGCTCGCGCCACAGCATGTCGGTGGCGCCCATCGCCAAGCTGCCCGGCAAGAATGGCGAGATGCAGCGCGACTACTGGTACAGCTCCATGCGCAATGCGGCCGATCTGGCCTCGCCCGAGGCCGTGGGCCGCTATGCCGCGGAGCGCACACTGAGCCGTCTGGGCAGCCGCAAGATTCCGACCATCGAATGCCCGGTGCTGTTCGAGTCGCCCCTGGCCGCCGGCCTGCTGGGCAGCTTTGTGCAGGCCGTCAGCGGCAGCGCGCTGTATCGCAAAAGCACGTTCCTGCTGGACTCCATGGGCAAGCCCATCTTCCCCAAGCACATCGATATCGAGGAAGACCCCTTCGTCCTAGGCGGCAAGGGCAGCTCGCCGTTCGACGAGGAAGGAGTGCGCGTGCAGGCCCGCAAGGTGGTGGATGCTGGCCGCGTGGAAGGCTATTTCCTGTCCAGCTACTCGGCGCGCAAGCTGGGCATGAAGACCACGGGCAATGCCGGCGGTTCGCACAATCTGGTCATGACTTCGCGCCGCACCAAGGCGGGCGACGATCTGGACGCCATGCTCAAGAAGCTGGGCACGGGTCTGTTCGTGGTCGAGCTGATGGGCCAGGGTGTGAACTATGTGACCGGCGACTATTCGCGCGGCGCCAGCGGTTTCTGGGTGGAGAACGGCGAGATCGCCTTCCCCGTGGACGAAATCACGATTGCCGGCAATATGAAGGACATGTTCAAGGGCATCGAGGCCATCGGAGCCGATGCCTACAACTACGGCGCCAAGACCGTGGGCTCCATTCTTGTCAATCGCATGAAGGTGGCGGGCAGCTGATCGCCGCAAATCGCTCCATGAAAAAAGCAGCCGGTGGCTGCTTTTTTTGTGTCTGTATCAGCTCTCGGCGGCGGCCTGAACAATGCAGTGCGAGAGCTTCTCGAAATGCTTGTGCGCATCGGCACTGAGCTCGATCTGCTTGCGTCTGGCATCTTCGGTATCGGCCAGCAGAATCCAGCCTTTTTGGCGCATGGACTTCAGGCGGGTGTGAATCGTGGCTGGAGATCCCAGTTCACGCTGGGCCATCAGGTCCCGGACGCAAAGACGCTCCTGGCGCGTGCCGGCATTGGCAATCTGCTCCAGCAGGCGCTCTTCCAGCGGGTCCAGTGCGGGCAGCATCGGCAGGTTGCGGATGGTCGCTGCCAGGTGCAGAAAGCGTAAATAGATATCGGCAGACAGGGACTTTGACATGAGAAGGCAAAAACAGACGACGTGCCGCTAATGAAGAGCGAATAAACGGCACTCATAATACTGCGCAGACAGTGAACAGGGTCGGCAGCAGCGCATGAAGAACATTTGGACGCAATTTTCGGTGGCGGTAATCACGGCTTTGCTGTTCTTGGCGATGCTGGCCTTGAATCAGTGGATTTTCTCCGAACTGGAGTTTGTCAGAGGCGTCAACTGGATTTACCTGCCTGCAGGTGCGCGTTTACTTTGTACCCTGCTTTTTGCGGAAGCGGGCGTGGTCGGGCTTTTTCTCGTGTCATGGCTGGTCTGCAACTTTTACTTCTTCCCGGATGACGGCTTGCGCGCTTTTGCGGGCGGCATCATGGCCACGCTTGCCCCTTATGGCACCTATTGCGCGGCCCGCAAATGGATGGGGCTCGGCCGCTCCCTCAGCCATCTCACGCCGCAGCGCCTGCTGTGGCTCAGTGTGATCTACGGGCTGAGCAATGCCTTGCTGCACCAGGCCTGGTCCGCCGTCAGAGGGGATGGCTTCCAACTGGACCAGCTTCTGGTGATGATTGTGGGCGACTTCAGCGGAACCCTGATCGTGCTGTATGCCTTCAAGGCCTTGCTCATGCTGCCGATCAAGATGGATCGCTATCTGCTCAAGTAACGCCATTGCCTGCGGCTGGCGGCCGGCCCCCTTGTCCGATTTGCCCTCTTCGTCGGCTTCTTGACGGATGGCAAGTCATACTAGGGGGCTTGATCGGGAAAATCCAACAATAGTCGTCAGTGTCATGAGTTCTGCATCCTCGCCCACCTCCGGCATGAGCCGTCCGGACTGGCTCAGCGCCATCATCGTCATCGTGGTCTGGGGTCTTAATTTCGTGGTCATGAAGTGGGGGCTGGCCAAGCTCTCGCCCCTGCTGCTGTGCGCGCTGCGCTTTGCCGCGGCATCGCTGCCGTTTCTGCTGTTCGTGCGCCCGCCCAAGAATCTTTCCTGGGGCTTGCTGGCCGCCTATGGGCTGGTGCAGGGGGTAGGGCAGTTCGGCCTGCTGTTCACCGGCATGAAGCTGGGCATGCCTGCGGGCATGGCATCCGTGGTGCTGCAGACCCAGGCCTTCATCACCATGCTGCTGGCGGCTGCGTTCCTGCAGGAAAAGCCGCAGCGCTGGCAATGGCTGGGCTTGCTCATCGCTCTCGCAGGGCTGCTGCTGATCGGCGCCGCCCATGGTGAGGGGGCATCGGATATGACCCTGGTCGGCTTTGTGCTGACCGTGGGCGCCGCCGCCATGTGGGCGGGCTCGAATCTGCTGACGCGCGTGGCGGCCCGGCAAGGCTCTTATGAGCCTGTGTCCTTCATCGTCTGGACCAGCGTCTTCCCCATGCTGCCGCTGCTGGCGCTGTCGGTCTGGGTAGATGGCACGGAGTCGGTTGCTTCGCAGCTGGGCTCCATAGGCTGGAGCGAGCTGGGGGTGATCGCCTATCTGGCCTTTCTGTCCACCTTGCTGGGCTATGGCCTGTGGACCCGGCTGCTGCAGCGCTACGCCGCCAGCACCGTGGCCCCCTTGTCGCTGCTGGTGCCGGTGATCGGTTTGCTGTCGGCCATGCTGCTGCTGGGAGAGTCGCCCAACGGCCTGCAATGGCTGGGTACGCTGGGCGTTCTGCTGGGCATGGTGGTCAACCAGTTTGGCGGTAGGTGGCGGCGTTGAGCTGCTGGTCAGGGACTATTGCCGATCCCGGTTTTTTTGATCATTCGGCTTGAATCACGAATATTGAATCTCGTATTCGTCATTATTATTGCTGGCATTCATACAAAAGCATGACTTTCCATCCCGGATTCGAGCCGGCCCGGGATGTGAGCATGCAAAGGAATAATGATGCGTGAGGGAGATATTGGCGCGATGCCTCCGGAGCTGCAGCTGGCCCGGTTGCAGGCTTTGGATCGGGTCATGGCCATGGCCGAGTTCGACCTGGATGGGGTGCTTTGCCGCGCCAACGACAACTATCTGCAGCTCATGGGCCTGACGCGCGAGCAGTCTCTGGGGCGTGCGCACCGCAGCTTTTGCTCTGCGCATCTGGCCGGCAGTGCCAGATATCGGGAAATCTGGGCCCATCTGTGCGCGGGCAATGCCTATTCCGGCGTGGTGGAGCGATTGCGCAGCGATGGCAGCAGTTGCTGGCTGGAGGCGACCTATTCACCGGTGATGGATGCCCGGAGGCAGGTGACGCATATCCTGAAGATCGCCACCGACGTCACCCAGCGGCGTGCCCGGGAGCAGGCGCAGCAGGAGCATCTGCGTCGCCTGTCCCTGGTGGCCGATGCTTCCGATACGGCAGTCGTCATCAGCGACGGAGCCTCGCGCATCGTGCATGTCAACGGCGGCTTCACGCGCATGTTCGGCTGGCGCACCGAGGAGGTTGCGGGACGCACGCCGATTGCCCTGCTGGCGCCTCAGGTGTCCGAGACTTTCGTGGATCGTTACCGTTCGGATTTGCGCGCCGGCCAGCCCGTAGGGCGCGAGGAAATCGTGGTCGGCAAGCACGGCCAGCGCTACTGGGCCAAGGTCATCAGCAACCCCATCCTCGACGCCGACGGACACTGGCAATACACGGTGTCCATGCTGACCGACATCACCCGCTCCAAGATGCACGAGGCCTTGCAGCATCGCGTGCTGGAAGCCATGGCGCGTGAGCGGCCACTGGTGGAAGTGCTGGAGATGGTGTGCCTGGAAGTCGAGAGAATCGCGCCCGAGGTAACGGCATCGATTCTCGAAGTCGATGCCCAGGGTCTGCTTCATCCGCTGGCCGGGCCAAGCCTGCCCCAGTCTTATTCGGCGCTGCTCGACGGACTGGCCATAGGCCCGAACGTGGGCTCCTGCGGAACCGCGGCATGGCGCAATGCGCCGGTGCAGGTGGACGATATCGCGCAGGATCCGCTGTGGGCTGATTTCAGGCACCTGATCCTGCCGCTGGGGTTCCAGGCCTGCTGGTCCACGCCTATCTGCAACAGCGAGGGCAAGCCGATAGGCACTTTCGCGTTCTATTACCGGGAGCCGCTGACGGGCGGCGCCTCGGCGTTTCACCAGCAGCTGGTGGACGCCTGCATCCACCTTTGTGCCCTGGCGCTGGAGCGCGAACTGTCGCGCGCACGCATCCGCCAGCTGGCTTTCTACGACGGCCTGACCGGATTGCCCAACCGCAGCCTGCTGCAGGCCAAGGCCGATCAGGCGATTGCGTCGGCCGCTGTCCACGATGCACAGCTTGCCGTGCTGTTCATCGACCTGGACCGCTTCAAGCAGGTCAATGACTCTCTGGGCCATCCTGTGGGAGATGAACTGCTGCGCAGTGTCGCGGCGCGACTGCAGCGCGTGCTGCGCAGCTCCGATATTGCCGGGCGCCTGTCGGGCGACGAATTCGTGGCGGTACTGCCGCACTGTGATGCGGAATATGTGGCCAATACCATCGAACGCCTGCAGGAGCTGCTTGCCGAGCCCCTGAACATTGCAGACACCTCGCTGGCCATTTCCGCCAGCGTCGGCATTGCTATGTTCCCCTCGGATGGCCGGGATATGGAGACCCTGGTGCACAGGGCCGACATGGCCATGTACCAGGCCAAGAGCAAGGGGCGGGGCCGTTTCTGCTTCTTCAGCAGCGAGATGAACCGTCTGGCCCAGGAGCGACTGGCCTTGGAGACCGCACTGCGCAAGGCACTCAAAAGCGGTGGCCTGCGCCTGCACTATCAGCCCCAGATCGAGATGGCCACCGGCCGTTTGTATGGCGTGGAGGCCCTTGCGCGCTGGAGCCATGCCGAACTGGGCGAAATTTCGCCTGCCCGCTTTATCCCGCTGGCCGAAGAATGCGGGCTGATTGCCGAGCTGGGAAGCTGGGCGCTGGAGGAGGCCTGTCGCCAGCTGTCGCAGTGGCGTGCCAAGGGGCTGGAAGTCCCTGCGGTGTCGGTCAATCTGTCGCCATCGAGTTTTCACAACCTGGACCTGCCGCGGATGATCGCCGACACGTTGGACCGCAACGATCTGGTGCCGCAGGACCTGACCTTGGAGCTGACGGAAAGTATTCTGCTGGACACCAATCCCAGCACCATGAAGACCATCAACGAGGTGCATGCACATGGCGTGCGTCTGTCCATGGACGATTTCGGCACCGGCTATTCCAGCCTCAGCTATCTGCGCCGACTGCCGGTCAGCGAACTCAAGCTCGACCGCAGCTTTGTGGCCGATCTTGAGCACGACGAAGCGGCCCGGGCACTGAGCAGTGCCATCCTGGGCATCGGCAAGAGCCTGCACCTGACCGTGGTGGCCGAAGGCGTGGAGACGCCGACGCAGAGCGTGATGCTGTGCGAGCAGGGCTATCCGGTGGCACAGGGCTATCTGTTCGCCAGGCCTCTGGCACCGCAGGAGTTCGAGCATTGGCTGGCTGCCAACGCAGCCTGCCCGGTGCAGACGGCCTACGGTGACATAGCCGCATGAACTTGCCGCGGCGGGCAGGAGCATGAGGTGCATCAGCCGGGATGTGGAGCTTTGCAGCCTCACATCTGGCGAACTTGATGCGTGACGACAAAGCAGCCTGCAGGCCAGTACGAGCCCGGCCGAGGCTGTTGCGCCTGCCACCTGGCTTTAGTAGGCCGCACCTGGCCGAGCCGGAGCGGCGACGGTTGCGCCGGCAAACTGGCTGCGCAGCTTGCGCGCGGCGTTCACGAACATCAGCACGTCCACGCCCACGGCCACAAAGCTGCAGCCCAGATCCAGGTAACGCTGTGCCAGCGCGGGGTCCGAGGTCAGCGTACCTGCCGCCTTGCCGCTGGCGATGATGGTCCGCATTGCTGCCTCGATGGCGGCTTGCACTTCAGGGTGGCCGGGGTTGCCGCGGTGGCCCATGGAGGCCGCCAGATCGGCCGGGCCTATGAAGACGCCGTGTACGCCATCCACGGCGCAGATGGCTTCGAGATTTTGCAGGGCTGTGGTGGTCTCGGCCTGCACCAGCAGGCAGACCTCGTCGTCGGCCACATTCAGATAGTCGGCGCGGCTGCTCCATTGAGAGGCGCGTCCCACGGCACTGCCGACGCCGCGCACGCCCAGGGGCGGGTATTGCGTGGCTGCCACGATGGCCCGGGCCTGGTCTGCTGTATCGACCATGGGCACGAGCAGCGTCTTGACGCCTATGTCCAGCATCTGCTTGATCAGGGCCGTGCTGCCTTCCAGCACGCGCACCACGGGCTGGGCCGGGTGCGGGGCTGCTGCCTGCAGGGCACCCAGGGTGCTGCGCAGATCGTTGGGAGCATGCTCGCCGTCGATCAGCAGCCAGTCATAGCCCGTGGTGGCGGCGGCTTCGGCCAGATAGGGGTCGGCCATGGACAGCCATAGTCCGATCTGGGGCTGGCGGGCGGAGAGGGCGGTCTTGAACGGGTTGTATGCAGGCATGCTTTTCTCGGTTTGACTACTCATGGCGTGGCATGGGGCCACGGCGATGCAGGAGGCACTGGTTCACAGCAGGTGGCCGGCGGGCAGCGGCCTGCCAGCCAGGTGGTCGACGATATTGGCGGCGGTTAGCGTCGCCACGCGCAGCGCTGCCTGGCGCGTCACGCCGGCCACATGCGGCGTCAGCAGCACCTGCGGCAGCCGGGCCAGCGGATGGCCCTGGGGCAGCGGCTCGATGTCGAAGGTGTCGAGTCCGGCGCCGCCCAGGTGGCCGCTTTCCAGTGCTGCCAGCAGCGCGGCCTCGTCAACCACGGGGCCTCGTGCTGTGTTGATCAGCAGGCTGCCCGGGCGCAGCAGCGCCAGTTCCTTCGCGCCTATCAGGCCGCGTGTCTGCTCGGTCAGCGGGCAATGCAGGCTCAGTATGTCCACGCGGGGCAGCAACTGGCGCAGATCGGGCTCGCAGTCAAAGTCGTCAGCCTGGCCCGCGGGGCGCAGCACCAGTACCTTGGCGCCCAGGGCCGCAGCCAGCTGAGCGGTGGCGCGGCCTATGGCGCCATAGCCGACGATACCCACCGTGGAGCCGCGGAAGTCGCGGCCCTGCCAGTTGCTGCCGGCCCAGCCGCCGGCGCGCACCTGCTGGTCCAGCTGAGGCAACTGGCGCACCAGCGCCAGCATCAGTGCCAGTGAATGCTCGGCAACAGCAGGGGCATTGGCGGCCTGTGCCACGGCCACGGCCACGCCTTGGGCGCGCGCAGCTTCCATGTCCACGCTGTCCACGCCGGCTCCGTTCTTGGCCACGATGCGCAAGGCGGGGGCTGCTCGCAGCACGGCGGCGCTCACAGGCTTGGAGCCGCGCAGCACCAGGGCCTGGGCGCCGGTCTGCGCCAGCCGCTGGGCCAGGCTTTGCTCAGTGATGGGCTCGGCCATGAAATGGATCTGTCCGCCGGCTTGCTGCACCACGGCCTGGGCTTCGGGCGCCCAGTGCTCGGCGGTGACGAGAACATTGAATGGAGTGGAGGTTGTGGTCATGCTTGTTCGTTCACCCAGTCCGGCTGCACGCGCACATGGCGGATATGCTGGCGGAACACGGTATAGGCCAGATGCAGCGCGCCGTCGGCGCCCTGGCGGATGGATGGGTAGGAGTATTCGCGGTTGCGGCCGCGCTCGGAATCATTGCTCATGCACCAGCCGTCGCCCACCTCGAGGTTGCGCTGCCAGGGCCAGCTCAGACCGTCGTCGGCCGACAGGGCCAGCGTCATGGGCGCACGCGGAGCGCCCCAGAACGCTCGGCGCTCGCCGGCTGCAGCCTTGGCTGGTGTTGCCGAGCTGTCGCCCAGCTCGTCATACAGCGACTCGCGCCGCTCCGTGGCATCGGCGGCGCTGCTGGCGTTGAAGATCATGGCCAGACGCCCGTCGGCCAGGCGCAGGGCCTGGATGGATGAGTTGTTGTTCGGCAGCTCCGTGGCCTGGGGCTCCTGCCAGCTCAGGCCGCCGTCGTCGCTGCGGCTGCGGTAGACATGGTCGGCCCAGCGACTGCGAAAGAACGCCAGCAGGCCGCCGTCCGAAGCCTGCACGATGTTCATGTGAACGCAGCCCAGGCTGCCGGGCACGGCAATGCGCTGCCAGCTGCGTCCCTGATCTGCCGAGCGCAGCACGCCGCTGTCGTCGAGGCTGCCGTCCCAGGCCTGGTCCGGCTGGGCGCGGCAGTGGAAGACCGGCAGCAGCCAGCTGCCGTCCGTATGTACATGGATGGGTTGGCGCACGAAGGTGCCGGCTGGCGCATCGGCCAGCGTCTCGGTGGGCTCCCAGCTCAGGCCCTGGTCGCGAGACAGGCACCGGCGCACCACCGAGGTGTTCTGGTGCCCCGAGTGCTGGGCCGTGTGCAGCAGCCACAGTTCGCCGCCCGGTGCGGGAAACAGCACGGGGTTCTGTTCCGAGCGTTCGGCATCGTGGGAGAGCTGGGTGGGCTCGGACCACTGCGCGGCACCGGGGGCAAGGCGCGACATGAAGACCGAGATGTCGGAGCGGCCCTCCATGGAGCCGCCGAACCACACGCAGCCCAGGGTGCCGTCGTCCAGCACCATCAGATTGGCGGCATGGGCCTGCACACAAGGCGAAGGCAGGTCCGCCACCAGGCGGTCCGGGTCCTCGGCATGTGGGCGCAGCAATCCATCAAGCATTGGTTTTCCTTGGTTTGTCATGACAGTGTGCTGTCTTCAATGTTCCTGTTTGCGGTGCGGGCCGATGGATGGGACCTGGCAAGAGCCAGTGCCGCCCATGCAGCCCGTGCCGCCCCGCAGCGAGTAAAAGTGAGAGTCTTATCTGCTGCGGGGAAGCGGCATAGCCGCTTGGGACATGTCAATCGGCCTTGATCTTCGCTGTCTTGATGAGACCGCCCACGCGCTGGTATTCACGGGGCACGAAGGCACGCAGCTCTGTGGCGTCGCCGCTGCCCGGGGTCACGCCCAGATCGCGCAGCTTGGAGACCACTTCTGGCTGCTTGAGGGCCTTGGCCAGTGCACCGGAGAGTTTGGCGCTGACATCGGCGCTGGTCTTGGACGGAGCAAACAGTGCGTACCAGGCCGAGAACTCGAACTGCGGGTAGCCGGCTTCGGCGAAGGTCGGCACATTGGGCAGCTCGGGCAGACGGGTGGTGGAGCCCACGGCCAGGGCGCGCACCTTGCCGCCTCGCAGCAGGGGCATGGAGTTGGTCGCGGTATCGAAGATGACCGGAATGCGCCCGCCGATCAGATCCACGATGTGGGCATTGCCGCCCTTGTAGGGCACGTGGGTCATGGGGACCTTGGCAATGGACACGAACAGTTCGCCGGCCAGGTGCAGCGGCGAGCCGTTGCCCGAGGAGCCGTACATCACGGCCTGCGGGTCCTTGCGGGCCGCTTCCACCACATCCTTGAGCGATTTGTAGGGCGAGTCGTTGGCGGTGATGGCGATGATGGGGGCGCTGCCGATCATGCCGATGGGCTCGAAGTCCTTGACGGGGTCGTACTCGGTCTTGATCAGATGCGGGCTGGCGGCGTGCGTGGCCAGGCCGCCGACAAGCAGCGTGTAGCCGTCGGCCGGCGCGCGCGCCACGATGCCCGCGCCCAGCAAGGCACCGGCACCGGGCCGGTTGTCCACCACGCTGGCGGTTCCCAGTACCTCGCCCATCTTCTGGCCGACCAGCCGCCCCAGCATGTCATTGGCGCCGCCCGCAGGATAGGGCACCACAAAGGTGATGGGCTTGCTCGGGAAGTTTCCCTGGGCCTGTGCCAGTGGCATGGCACCGGTCAGGGCCAGTGCTGCCAGCGCGCCCAGCACGGGCCTGCGGGTGAGGTATCGGGATTTGCTCATGGTTTGTCTCCTGTTGTGAATGGTTCTAGCGACCGTGTTGCGTCAATCCAGTTGTCCCTGGCAGACGTATTTGATATGCAGGTAATCGTCGAGTCCGTGAGTGGAGCCTTCGCGGCCGTAGCCCGACTCCTTGACGCCGCCAAAGGGGGCGGCCTCTGCGGCCAGCGCGCCTTCGTTGACGCCCACGATGCCCGATTCCAGGGCATCGGCGACACGCCAGATGCGGCGTATGTCCTGGCTGTAGAAGTAGGCGGCCAGACCGAACGGCGTGTCGTTGGCGGCGGCGATGACCTCGGCCTCGTCGTCGAACATGGTCAGCGGAGCCACGGGCCCGAAGGTTTCCTCGCAGGCGCAGGCCATGGAGGCAGTGGCACCCGAGAGCACGGTGGGGGCGTAGTAGGTGGGGCCCAGATCCGTCAGGCGCTTGCCGCCGGTGAGTACCTTGGCGCCCTTGGCCACTGCGTCCTCCACATGTCGGGCGATCTTCTCGACCGCGCGGTCATTGATCATGGGGCCGATCTGTGAGGACGGGTCGCTGGCCGGGCCCACGTGCAAGGCTGCCACGCGGGCGCTGAGCTGCTGGGCAAAGGCCTCGTACACCGAACGGTGCACAAAGACGCGATTGGGGCAGACGCAGGTCTGGCCGCCGTTGCGGAACTTGGCGGCCATGAAGCCGTCCACGGCGGCTGCCACATCGGCATCCTCGAAGACGATGAAGGGCGCATTTCCGCCCAGCTCCAGCGAGAGCTTTTTCAGCGTGTCGGCGCTGCGGCGCGCCAGGTGCTTGCCCACGGGCGTGGAGCCGGTGAAGGTGATCTTGCGCACGCGGCTGTCATCCAGCCATTGATCGACCACCTCGGGCGTGCGCTCGCGCGAGGCCGTGACGATGTTGAGCACCCCGGCCGGCACCCCGGCTTCGTGCGCCAGCAGCACCAGGGCCAGTGAAGTCAGCGGCGTGTCCTCGGCCGGCTTGCAGACCACGGTGCAGCCCGCGGCCAGGGCGGGCGCGATCTTGCGCGCGATCATGGCGGCCGGGAAGTTCCAGGGCGTGATGGCGGCGACCACGCCCACGGGCTCGCGCAGGGCGAACATGCGCCGGCCCGGCACGGGCGCGGGAATGACTTCGCCGTTCATGCGCGTGGCGGCCTCGCCGAACCATTCGATGTAGCTGGCGGCATAGGCCACTTCGCCCTTGCCTTCGGCCAGCGGCTTGCCCTGCTCCAGCGAGATCAGCGTGCCCAGATCGTCCTGATGGGCCAGCACCAGGTCGTTCCAGCGCTTGATGATGGTGGCGCGTTGCTTGGCCGGCAGCTTGCGCCAGGCTGGCAGCGCCGCCTGGGCGGCGTCCACTGCGGCGCGCGCGTCGGCTGCACCTGAATCAGGTACGTCGGTAATGGTGCTGCCCGTGGCCGGATCGGTCACGGCAAAGCTGGCGCCGCTGGCGGCGGGTGTCCAGGCGCCGGCGATGAAGTTGGCGCTGCGCTGCAGTTCGGTGCGTTGCAGTCTGAGTGGCGTGGCGTTCATGGTGAAAATCGCAGAAAGTGAAGATCGGATAAGGGCGCAAAGCTCTGGAAGATGCGTTTCCTCAGCTCACTATGCCCAGGTGCCAGGGCACGAATTCATGGTCGCCCAGTCCCAGGACTTCGCTCTTGGTCTGTTCGCCGCTGGCATGGCGCAGGATCTGCTCGAAGATCTGCTGGCCCAGCTCGGGCACGGTCAGCTCCCCGTCGACGACCACGCCGCAGTTGATGTCCATGTCTTCCTGCAGGCGCTGGTACATGGGCGTGTTGCTGGCCAGCTTGATGGTGGGTGCGGGCTTGCTGCCGAACATGGAGCCGCGGCCCGTGGTGAAGCAGATCAGCTGTGCGCCACTGGCGATTTGGCCCGTGGAGGCCACCGGGTCGTAGCCCGGCGAGTCCATGAAGACGAAGCCGTTTTCGGTGATGGGCTCGGCGTATTCATAGACGGCGCGCAGCGGTGTGGTGCCGCCCTTCATGGCGCTGCCCAAAGACTTTTCAAAGATGTTGGCCAAGCCGCCGGCCTGGTTGCCATGACCGACCACACCGTTGAACTGGGCGTTCTGGCCGGCCGCGTAGCGCTCCCACCAGGCCAGGCGGTCCAGCAGCTTCTGGCCGACTTCGGGGCTGATGGCACGGCGCGTGAGCATGAACTCCACGCCGTGGATCTCGGGCGTCTCGGACAGAATGGCCGTGCCGCCATGGCGCACCAGGATGTCCATGGCTGCGCCCAGGCCTGGGTTGGCCGTGATGCCCGAAAAGCCGTCGGAGCCGCCGCATTCCAGGCCGATCTTGAGGTGGCTGGCAGCGACGGTGCTACGCCGGGCCTGGTCGGCGATGGGCAGCATTTCTTCGATGGCGGCAATACCTGCTTCGATGGTGGCGCGCGTGCCACCCACTTCCTGCATCACCAGGGTGCGCAGCAACTGACCTTCCTTGAGGCCTTGCGAATCCACCAATGCATCGACCTGGTTGCGCTCGCAGCCCAGACCCACGATGAGCACGCCTGCCAGATTGGGGTGGCGCGCATAGCCGGCCAGAGTACGGCGCAGCACGTCGAAGTGCTCACTGGGCGAGGACATGCCGCAGCCGCTGCTCTGGGCAAAGGCGGCCACGCCATCCACATTGGGAAAGGCTGCCAGCCGCTCGGGCGTGAAGTGCGCGGCGATGCGCTTGATCACTGTGGCCGAGCAGTTGACCGAGGACAGGATGCCGATGAAGTTGCGCGTGCCCACGCCGCCGCCCGCTCGCACAAACCCCTGGAAAGTGGCGCGCTCTTCCTCGGGGACGTAGTCCACGGGCCGTACGTCGGCACCGAACGACGGGTCGCGGTAGTAGTCCACCAGCTTGAGGTTGTGGCTGTGCACATAGTCGCCAGGCTCCAGGTCGCGTGTGGCGACGCCGATCACCGTGTCGTACTTCTTGACCTGCTCGCCCTCGGCGATGCGGCGTGCCGCGATCTTGTGGCCGGCCGGCACCTGGGCGCGCGTTCGCACTCCCAGCTCGGGAATGTCCTGGCCCAGGGCCAGGGCGGTCTTGGCCACCAGCACGTTGTCGTTGGGGTGCAGGTGCAGCAGGGAAGAAGAGGAGGAGAGCATCTTGGAGTCCGGGGATGGCGGGCTTGAGGCGGTGGGGGCGCGGCGCGTCAGCGCATCAGGTCGCGCAGTTTGAGTTTGTCGATGAGCACGGTTTCCTTCTGGTAGATCGTGTTCACATACTTGGCGTAGTCAGGGCCGTCCAGGTAGAGCAGTGGGGCATCCAGCCGGTCGGCCACGGACTTGAACTCGGGGCTGGCCACGGCCTGGCGGAAGGCATCGCGCAGCTTGGCTTCGACGGCGGGCGGCAGGCCCTTGGGCGCGCCGATGCCGTTGGGCGCATCGACGACCACGTTGTAGCCCAGGTCCTTGAGCGTGGGCACGTCCTTGAAGCGTGGTGTGCGCTGCTCGCCCCAGGTGGCCAGCAGGCGCAGCTTGCCGGCTTCGACATGCGGGGCCCAGGAGCTGGAGTCAGCCAGTGCATCCACATGGCCGCCCAGCACGCCCTGCAGCGCTTCGGCGCCGCCCTTGTAGGGAACATGGCTGAGCTGGATGCCGGCTGCAGCCGCAAATTCTTCCATGCCCACATGGGTGGCGCCGCCCACGCCGGCGTGGGCGTAGGTAATGCTGCCGGGCTTGGCCTTGGCGGCGGCGACGAAGTCCTGCAAGTTCTTGAAGCGCGAGTTGGCCGGTACGGCGATACCGAAGGTCTGGCCCGAGGTGCGCGCGATATAGGTGTAGTCCTTGCGCGGATCGGCCTGCAGCGTGCCCAGCTGGGAAAAGCGCGTGACTGAGATCGGGATCTGGCCGATGGTGTAGCCGTCGGGCTTGGCCGAGGCCAGAGCCTTGGAGCCGATCATGCCGGAGGCTCCGGCGCGGTTTTCCACGGCAATCGCCTGGCCCAGGATGCGGCCGGCCACGGTGCACAGCGCGCGCATGGACTGGTCGGCCGTGCCACCGGCAGGCCAGGGGCAGATGAAGGTGATGGGGCGCTCGGGCCAGGCCTGGGCCAGCAGGCGGGTGGAACTTCCGAGCGTGGCTGCGCCGAGGGCGCCGAGCACAAAGCTGCGCCGGCTGCTGCGTGGGGGGATCATCGCGTGTCTCCTGTCGTTATTTGAACTGCTAGCCCCGATTGTTCAAAACTGCTCCATGACAATCCAATGAAAAGATAGACTCTCTTCATAACTAATAAGTAATGAAGCCCATGAGCAAGATTGATCGTGTGCTGCGCTCCAACCTCAAGCTGCGCCATCTGCAGCTGCTGGTGGCGCTGGACCAGTTTCGTCACCTGGGCCGCGCGGCCGAGTTTCTGGCCGTGACCCAGCCCGCGGTCTCCAAGACCCTGGCTGAGGTCGAGCGCATGCTGGGCATGGCGCTGTTCGAGCGCTCCACGCGCGGCACCGAGCCCACGGCAGCCGGTGTCAGCATGGTGCGTTTTGCGCGCTCGGTGCTGGCCGGTTTCGAACGCACGCGCGACGAGATGGCTGCCGAGGCCAGCGGCGCGCGCGGGCGCACCAGCGTGGGTGCCATGGTGGTGGCCACGCCGGTGCTGCTGGCGAGTGCCGTGGAGCGGCTCAAGGCGCGTTCGGACCAGACCACGGTGATGGTGGAGGAGGGGGATCTGACACGCCTGCTGCCCAAGCTGCGCCTGGGCGAGCTGGATCTGTTCGTGGGGCGGCTGGAGCCCGGCTATGCCGCGCCCGATCTGGAGACCGAGGCGCTGTACGACGATCCTATGGTGGCCGTGGTGCGACCCGGTCATGCGCTGCTGGCGCCGGGCGCGGCCAGCTGGCTGGCTCTGGCGGACCAGCCCTGCGTGCTGCCGCCGCCCTGGGCCTCGCTGCGCGTGAAGCTGGAGCAGCAGTTCTATGCCCACGGCCTGCATCCGCCGGCCGACATCGTGGAGACCGCGTCCTTTCTCTCGCAGCTGACCTTTGTGCACCAGCGCGGCGCCGTGGCCTTCATGGCGCGTGGCGTGGCCCGCTGCCATGCTGCCTTGGGTACACTGGCCATGCTGGATCTGGTCGTGCCCATCGATCTGCCGCCCGTGGGGCTGATCACCTTGCGCGGCCAGCCGCTGACGCCGACCACGGGCTTGCTGGTCGAATGCCTGCGCGAGGTGGCCAGGGGACAGGGCTGAGCCGGGCACCATCGGCAGGTCCGCAGGGTGCCGTTTCAGCTGCCGTGCCAGGCCCTGCGCATGGGGCCGCATTGATGAAGGAGAGCTATCCATGAGCACTTCGCTACCCGCGTCCTCTGCCGGGCCCGTCAGCGGCCCCGAGGCTTCGGCTCTGATCGATGCCAGGATTGCCAGCCTGGACGACTGGCGCGGTGCCATGCTGGCCCGCGTGCGCGCGCTGATCCTTGAGGCCTTGCCCGCCGTGGTGGAAGAGCTGAAATGGCGCGGAACGCCCGTATGGTCGCAGGACGGCATTCTGTGCACGGGCGAGACCTACAAGGCCGTGGTCAAGCTGACCTTCGCGCATGGCGCGGCCCTGGCCGATCCGGCAGGCTTGTTCAATGCCAGTCTTGAAGGCGCCACGCGCCGGGCCATAGACCTGCATGTGGGCGAAGCGCTCGACGGCGCAGCGTTCCAGGCGCTGGTGCAGGCCGCTGCGCAGCGCAATGCCCAGGCCCGGTCGGCTAGGAAATCGGCTTCGCAAGCCAAGGCCAAAGCCAAACCTCCGGTTTGAAGCCTAGGTCGCCGCAACTGGCGGCCCTGGGTGTGCGGGCGTGCAAAAGCACCCCGGTGCAGGTTCAGTCTGCGCGGGGTGCTTCTTATCTTGAATCAGGCCGGCTGGGGCCAGCCCGGAGTCTTCAGGCGTTGGCGATGGCCGCGGCGATGGCTTCGCCCACCTCGGTGGTGTTGGCCTTGCCACCCAGATCGGGCGTCAGCGGACCGGCCTTGATCGTGTGCTCGATGGCGGCCACGATGGTGTCGTGGGCCTGACGCCAGGCACCTTCGCTGCGGCCCAGGAAGTCCAGCATCAGCGCGCCCGACCAGACCATGGCGATGGGGTTGGCGATGTTCTTGCCATAGATGTCGGGCGCCGAGCCGTGCACGGGCTCGAACAGCGAGGGGAAGGTGCGGTCGGGGTTGAGGTTGGCCGATGGAGCCAGGCCGATGGTGCCCGTGGTGGCAGGGCCCAGGTCGGACAGGATGTCGCCAAACAGATTGGTGGCGGCCACCACGTCGAAGCGGCCGGGTTGCAGCACGAAGCGGGCGGTCAGGATGTCGATGTGCTGCTTGTCGAGCGTGACTTCGGGGTAGTCCTTGGCCACATCATCGGCGCGCTTGTCCCACCAGGGCATGCTGATGGCGATGCCGTTGCTCTTGGTGGCCAGCGTCACGTGCTTCTTGGCGCGGCTCTGGGCCAGATCGAAGGCGTACTTGAGCAGGCGGTCGGCGCCCTTGCGCGAGTAGACCGATTCCTGGATCACGATCTCGCGGTCCGTGCCTTCGAACATCACGCCGCCGAGAGATGTGTATTCGCCCTCGGTGTTCTCACGCACCACGTAGTAATCGATGTCGCCGGGCTTGCGGCCGGCCAGGGGGCAGGGCACGCCTTCGAACAGGCGCACCGGACGCAGATTGATGTACTGGTCGAATTCGCGGCGGAACTTGAGGAGGGATCCCCACAGCGAGATATGGTCGGGCACGGTGGCGGGCCAGCCAACGGCGCCGAAGAAGATGGCATCCATGCCCGAGAGCTGGGCCTTCCAGTCGTCAGGCATCATCTGGCCGTGTTCGGCGTAGTAGTCGCAGTGAGCCCAGTCGAAATGGTGGAACTCCAGCGGCAGGTCGAAGCGCTTGGCTGCGGCTTCCAGCGCGCGCAGGCCTTCGGGCATGACTTCCTTGCCGATGCCGTCGCCGGCGATGACTGCAATCTTTTTGGGAGTGGACATGGTGCTCTCTCGTGAATGTGTTGGGTGGCGAGGCAGCGGCTCGGCCTGTGCCTGACGGTATTTTTGCACCTTGCATAACTGAATACAATTGACTGATCGTGGCCTGATTGTTTACAGATCGTGCAGAAAATGCCCTCGCCCGAAGACCTGCGTGTCTTCACCACCGTGGTGCGCAAAGCCAGCTTTGCCGAGGCTGCGGCCGCGCACAATGCTTCGCCGGCCTTTGTCAGCAAGCGCATCCGCCTGCTGGAGCAGGAGCTGGGTGTGAAGCTGCTGCATCGCACTACACGGCGGGTTGCTGTCACCGAGCAGGGCGAGCGCGTCTACCACTGGGCGCAGCGCATTCTGGACGAGGTCGAGCATCTGCTGCAGGAGGTGGATGTGACGCGCCGCCAGCCGCGCGGCCTGCTGCGGGTGTCCACCAGCTTCGGCTTTGGCCGCAATGTGGTGGCGCCCGCGCTGTCGCAGCTGATTGCGCAATATCCGACGCTGCAGCTGCGCCTGGAGGTGTTCGACCGCATCGTCGATGTCGCGGCCGAGGGCTTCGATCTCGATGTGCGTGTGGGCGACGAGATCGCGCCGCATCTGATTGCCCGCCATCTGGCCGACAACCATCGCGTGCTGTGCGCGGCCCCGGCCTATGTGCAGCGGCGTGGCAGTCCGCGCACGCTCGACGAGCTGGCCGCGCACGACTGCCTGGTCATCAAAGAGCGCGACCATCCCTTCGGTGTCTGGAAACTGCGCTCGGGCAATCAGGAGCGCAGCGTCAAAGTTACCGGGCCGCTGTCCACCAATCATGGCGAGATGGCCGTGCAATGGGCCCGCGACGGCCATGGCATCGTGCTGCGCTCGCTGTGGGATGTGGCGGCCGATTTGCAGACCGGCAGCCTGCTGCAGTTGCTGCCCGAGTGGCAGCAGCAGGCGAATATCTGGGCCGTCTATCCGACGCGGCTGGAGCGCTCGGCCAAGGTGCGGGTCTGCGTCGAGTTCCTGCAGGAGTTCTTCAGCAAACAGGCGCCTACGGGATTCAGGAATGCTATTAAAAAAGAAGCTACTATCGTTTGATATACATGAATTTCAGAGTATTTTTAGTCTGAAAAATATGTACAGCAAGCGCAAGCAGCTTCTGTTTTTGAGCCTGATGCCGCGTGATGGCTCAGGCCGGTGGTCAATTACTTTGTCAGCGCGGCCTTCACGGCGGCGGACACCAGGCCCATATCGGCCTTGCCGGCCAGCTGGGTCTTGACGGCGCCCATCACCTTGCCCATGTCGCCGGGGCCGGAGGCGCCCAGCTCGGCCACAATGGCCTGCACGGCAGCGGTGATCTCGGCTTCGCCCATGCGTTCGGGCAGATAGACCTTGAGCACTTCCATTTCGGCCTTTTCCACATCGGCCAGATCGCTGCGGTTGGCGGCTTCGAAGGCGGCGATGGAGTCCTTGCGCTGCTTGATCAGCTTGTCGACGATGGCGATGACGGCTGCGTCGTCGAGCTCGATGCGCTCGTCCACTTCCTTTTGCTTCATCGCGGCCTGCAGCAGGCGGATGGTGCCCAGGCGTGCACTGTCCTTGGCACGCATGGCGGTCTTCATGTCTTCGGTAATCTGGGCTTTCAGGCTCATGGCTTTCTCCTTGGGGTGGGCGAATGGTGGTGCGTTGACTATCCATGCGCTGGGAGGTCACTGCGCAGCCGGGCAGGCCTGGCAGTGGCCAGAAAACAAAAAACCCGCGCCTGGCGTCCCGAGCGCGGGTTTGCGGCTGTTTTAAGGCCGACTGGTCCTAATCAACGATTAGTACAGCTTCTTAGGCAGTTGCATGCTGCGAACGCGCTTGTAGTGACGCTTCACGGCAGCAGCCTTCTTGCGCTTGCGCTCGGCTGTGGGCTTTTCGTAGAACTCGCGAGCACGCAGATCGGTCAGCAGACCCAGCTTTTCGATGGTGCGCTTGAAGCGGCGCAGGGCAACTTCATAGGGCTCGTTTTCTTTGACGCGGATGGTAGTCATTTAATTTCCAGATATATCTGTGCTGACAGAGGGTTCTCGGGAAGATCGGGCCTGAGAGCCGTGTACAGCGGTTTCCCCGCCACTTTTTAACTAGTATGGCCGACGGGGTAATGCCAGCAAAGTCGAGCATTATAGACCAAGACTTGGACCGCGTCTGCATTGCACTGCCAAGCAATCCTGCGCTGGACAGGATGACAGTGCTTTGCCGCTAACGGTTCGCGCTGTCTAAGGCCTGGTTCAGGCACCGCTACTGCGCCTTTATGCCTGCCTTTGTGCCCGTCTTCATGCCTTTGACGCGCGCAATACACAGGCCTTCGGCAGGCGGGGTCAAGCCTATGCCAGTGCAACTGGGCTCTGGGGTTTGTGTGGAGCATCTTGTGTACGGAAATTGCATACAGTTTGATGGCTCTGTTTCTTGACCAAAGTCAGGAAGCGAGTGACCTGGTGCCTGTGCGCATCGCTGTCTTTTCCGTGTCCAAGGAGCTTTCATTTTGTCCAGCGCTTCTCATTCCTCATCGGTTTCGCGTCGTCAATGGATGGCTTCGGCCATCGCCGTCCCCGGCCTGCTGGCGCTGACGGCCTGTGCCGGCAAGGCCCAGGCGCCGGGCGCTGCTGCAGTCGGCAGTTCTCTGGTGGTGGGCGGTCTGTTTGCGGGCTCGCGCAGCGACAAGGGCTTTATGGAGGCCGGATGGCGCGGTCTGGAAAAAGCGCGCCAGGAGCTGGGCGTGCAGACCCGTTTTCTCGACGGCATGGCACCCAGGAAGGAGTTGCTGGAGCCGGCTCTCGCGCAGCTCGCGGGGCAGGGCGCGCAACTGGTAATTGCCCATGGAGGGCAGAACAATCAGGCCGCAGCCGAAGTTGCGGCGCGCTTCCCCAGGACCCAGTTCGTCGTGACCCAGGGCGCGGTGCAGGGGAGCAATCTTTGCAGCTATGACGTGCTGCAGGAAGAGTCGGCCTATCTGGCCGGCGTGCTGGCGGCGCTGACCACCAGGACCGGTGTGGTCGGTCATATGTCGGGCATTCGCGTGCCCCCGGGACTCAAAGGGCGCGCCGCCTATGCGGCCGGCGTGCGCGATACCGACCTCCGGGTCAAGCTGCTGACGAACTTCTCTGGCGATCAGGACGACAACGCCTTGTCGCACCGCATAGCCAGGGCCCAGATGGCAGCCGGTGCCGATGTGATCTTCACCATGCTCAATTCCGGCCGCGATGGCGTGACCCAGGCCTGTCGCGAGGCGGGCACGCGCCAGATCGGCAATGTGATCGACTGGACCACGGTGGACCCGCAGGTGTTCGTCGCTTCGGCCTGGGCCGATGTGGGCATTGGCGCGTTCCTGGCCGTCAAGGACATGCAGGAGCGCGGTGCGCCCGGCCCGGGTATTCGCAAGATCGGTCTGAGCGATCCGGCTGCCGTACGCCTGACCATGGGCCAGGCAGTGGCACCGGCTGTGCGCGAGCGCGTGGCCAGGGCGTCCGCAGCCATCTCCTCGGGGCAGCTCAAGGTTCCCGAGCACTATGAAGGCCCGGAGTTTGCGGTCTGAGCGCATGGTGGGCCCTGGGGCTGCCAGCAAAAAGGATGGTTCGGCCATCCTTTTTTGATGGCCGCCGCCGCTCCGATTTCAGTTGCTCAAGCCTGGACCGACTGCTTTTCCGCCATGGCCTGGGCGCAGGCAGCGGCACTGGCCCAGGCCCACTGGAAGTTGTAGCCGCCCAGCCAGCCCGTGATGTCCACCACCTCGCCGATAAAGTACAGGCCTGGGCGACTCTTGCACTCCATGGTTTGCTGGGACAGCACCTTGGTGTCCACGCCGCCCAGCGTGACCTCGGCTTTTTTGTAGCCTTCGGTGTCCGTGGGGGTGATTTCCCAGCGCGACAGCTGTTCCGCCAGTCTGGCCAGGGCCTTGTCGCCGGCCTCGTTGATGGGGCGCTGCAGCTCGGGCATGCGGCTGACCCAGGCATCGGCCAGGCGCGCGGGCAGGTGGGCGGCCAGCTCGTTGGCTACCAGCTTGCGTGAGTGAAGCTTGGCCTGGGCCAGCACCTCGGCCAGATCCACGCCAGGCAGCAGATTGATCTGCAGCGGGGTGCCGGGCTTCCAGTAGCTGGAGATTTGCAGCACCGCAGGACCGGAGAGGCCGCGATGGGTGAACAGCAAATCCTCGTGGAAGCTCATGCGCTCCTTTTTGCTGCCGGTGCTGATTTCCACGGGCAGGGCTAGACCGGCCAGGCCTGCGTAGGGCTGCCAGCCTTCGCCGTCGAAGGTCATGGGTACCAGGCCGGGCGTGCGCTCGATCAGCGGCAGATCGAACTGCTGGGCCAGCCGGTAGCCGAAGTCGGTGGCGCCTATCTTGGGAATGCTCAGGCCGCCGGTGGCAATGACCAGATTGGCAGCCTGTACCAGGCCACGATCGGTTTCAATCTGATAGCTGCAATCGCTTTCTGTATCTGGGTTTTCCGGTGTAAACACTACTTTCTTGACCTGGCAAGGCTGCCAGCGCTGCACGCCGCCCGCTGTGCACTCGGCCAGCAGCATGGCGATGATGTCCTCGGCCGAATGGTCGGCAAACAGCTGGCCTTTGTGCTTTTCGTGGTGGGCAATGCCGTGTCTGTCCATCAGCGTGATGAAGTCGGCGGGTGTGAAGCGTGACAGGGCCGAGCGGCAGAACTGAGGGTTCTGCCCCACAAAATGCTTGTGCGGCGCACGCACGTCCAGATCGCGGTTGGTGAAGTTGCAGCGTCCGCCGCCCGAGATGCGGATCTTCTCGGCCACCTTGGGCGCATGATCGATCAGCAGCACCTTCAGGCCCTGCTGGCCGGCCTGGGCCGCGCAGAACAGGCCGGCGGCACCGGCGCCGATGATGATGGCGTCAAAAATCTGGAAGGGGACCTGTGGGGTGGAGGACACGGCGGGCAGGGCGCTGAAGCACGAACAACAAAGCCGGTCATTGTCCCAGATGGCCGGTCACTGGGTTTTGAGGGGCTGACAAAGTCCCGAAATGCGCGGATCGTGATGCCTGTGCAGTCGCCAGCCCGTTGTCCTGTTGGGATATGAGGCAAGCCTCTGCATGTGCCATGGATCACTTCTAGAATCGCGCCCCATGAATACACCATCCCACCAGCTGAGCATGACCGTGCTCATGTCGCCTGACATGGCCAACTTCTCCGGCAATGTGCACGGCGGCGCCATCTTGAAACTGCTGGACCAGGTCGCTTATGCCTGCGCCAGCCGCTATGCAGGCCGCTATGTCGTGACGCTGAGCGTGGATCAGGTGATGTTTCTGCAGCCCATCCATGTGGGCGAGCTGGTGACTTTTCTGGCCAGCGTGAACCACACCGGCAAGTCGTCCATGGAAATCGGCATCAAGGTGATTGCCGAGGAGATTCGCAGCCAGGTGGTGCGCCACGTGAACAGCTGCTTCTTCACCATGGTGGCTGTGGACGATGATAAAAAGCCTGCCCCCGTGCCACCGCTGCAGCTCGAAACCGACGAGGAAAAGCGCCGCTGGGACGCCGCCATCGTGCGCAAGGAACTGCGCAAGGAACTGGCCGAGCGCTTCGCCGAGACTCGTACTCCCTGAGCCGAGGCGGCATTTGCCGGCCGCCCGGGTTGAGCGACAGCCGGGGAAGGTCGTGGCTCAGGCCGCCGCTGATTGCGGCAAGGCCTGGGACTGGTTCTGCCAGGCGGCAATACCCTGGACCACATCGCCGACGACGATGATGCTGGGGCTGCCCAGCTGATGCTCGGCAATGCTCTGTGGCAAATCCTTCAGAAAGGTCAGCGCATGGCGCTGCTGCGGCAGGCTGGCATGCTGGATCACGGCTACGGGCGTGCTGCCGGGCAGGCCGCTGAGCAGCTCGCTGCTGATGCGCTCGACGCTGCTCACTCCCATATAGATCACCAGCGTCAGCTTGGCCGCATGGGCCGTGGCGGCGATCTGGCGCCAGTCGGGGCCGCTGTCGCCGGGCTTGGCATGGCCGGTCATGAAAAGCACGCCGTGCGCGCGGTCGCGGTGGGTCAGCGGGGCGCCCAGGCTGGTCAGACCCGCAAGGCCGGAGGTGATGCCGTTGATGACATCCACCTCGATGCCGGCCTGACGCAGATGTTCGACCTCTTCGCCACCACGGCCAAAGATGAAGGGGTCGCCGCCCTTGAGGCGCACCACGCGTTCGCCGTCCTGCACGGCGGCAATCATGAGCTTTTCGATAAAGGCCTGGGGGGTGCTCTTGCAGCCGCCGCGCTTGCCCACATAGACCACGCGGGCGCTGGGCGAGGCGTGGCTCATCACACCGTCGCTGACCAGATCGTCGACAAACAGCACGCTGGCTGCGGCAATGGCCTTGGCGGCCTTGATGGTCAGCAGCTCGGGGTCGCCGGGGCCGGCACCCACCAGGATGCACGAGCCGCGCTGATTGGGGTTATGGGAAATGGCAGTCATTGTGGGGTCTCAGTCGGGGCTGCGGTTATAGGCTTGCAGTGCGGCGCGGCTGGCGGCAGCGCCGGCATCGGTGACCTGCATGGCCTGGTGCAGTGCTTGTATCTGTTCCAATTGTTGCGCGATCGGCGCCGGCACAGGCTGCTGGCCGTTCAGAATGTCCAGCGTCAGCCTAGCTGTCTGCTCGGCATTCAGATCTTGTTCCGGGGCACTGATCTCGGTGCCGGATGCGAGCTGGCTGCTGTGCAGGGAAGAACGCTCAAAGCAGATTTCTCCGGCAATCACACCCGTGCTCACGGGTTCGCGGTGGGGGGCGGCCACAGCCTCGCCTTCCGTGCCGCGCACCAGCAGCGCACTGGTCGCGCGCAGGGCTAGCGTCTGGAGCATGGGTTGGGCATAGGCCGGGTGGGTGTAGCTGGCCAGCACCAGCCCGGACTGCGCGGTGCTGCTGCCATGGATAGGGTCCAGCAGTTTGACGATGCTGTGCGAGGGGTTGCGCAGGCCCATCTGGCGGCGAATCTGCAGCAGCCGATCCAGTGGTGCCAGCAGATGACGGGTCTGCATCCAGACCTTGTCGCCAGGTTCCAGAGCGACGGGGCGCTCGATGGCCGTCCAGCCCAGTTGCCGCCATACCTCGGCCGTGCCCAGGCGCTTGTCCTCGGTATGGCTGCCGTGCACGAGCACGGGCAGGCCTTGCTGCGCCAGCAGACCTGCCAGCAGCGGGGTGAGATTGGCCAGCTTGCGCGAGCCGTTATAGCTGGGGATGACGACTACGGGCAGGGCCTTATGGGCCTGAGGCCACACAGGCAGACGTTGCTGGGTGGCGTCGAGAAAGCCTGCCAGCTCTTCGGCGCTTTCGCCCTTGAAGCGCATGGCAATGCAAAAGCCGCCCAGCTCCAGGTCACTGACCTTGCCGTCCAGCACCTGTCCCATCAGATCACAGGCCTGGGCTCGCGAAAGAGAGCGCGCGCCCTTGGTGCCGCGACCGATTTCCTTGATGTACTGGCTGATGCTCATGATTAACGTAATTGTCGCTATAAAAACCATGAGTTGTCAGACGATTTGGTTATATAAATCAAACCGGTCGTGGTCGGAAAACCGTCGCTCCTTGTTGCGCCAGCTGTGCAGCCAGCGCCTGTAGCTGGGATTGCGCGAGCTGGGCGACAAGGTCCAGCATGGGGTTGCGCTTAAGCGCTTCGGCAGATGCCAGAACGGCGAGCCGACTGGCCTGGCGCGAAGCCCGAAGCGGCCGGAACACGATCTGCTCGCGGTGGAACATCGCGAAGGATGCCGGCACGATGGCCACGCCAAGACCGCAGGCCACGAGCGCCAGCACATTCACCAGCTGACCGGCTTCGTGGCGTATCAGCGGAGTGAAGCCGGCCTCGGCGCACAGCGCGACCGTGCGGTCGAAGTAGTCGGTGTCCTGATAGCGGGTGAAGCCCACAAAGGGCTGATGCACGGCGGCTTGAAGATCCAGCATTCCACTGCCTCCGGCCAGCGGATGGGAGGCCGGCACTGCCAGACAATAGGGGTCGTCAATGCTGGCCAGCTCAAGCTCGTCGGCCTCCCTGTGCCCGGGGCGGGCAAAGCCGAGTTCCAGCTCGCCCTGGCGCAAGGCCCGCTGTTGCTGGGAGGAAATCATTTCACGGGCTTCGATCTGCACGTCACAGCCGGCCTGCGCCACAGCCAGCAGCAAGCCGGGCAGCAGGGACTGCATGGCCGAGGGAACCAGCCCCAGGCGCAGCACGGTCTGGCTGCTGCGCTCTCGTTCGCGCGCGCGCAAGGGGGCTTGCTCGGCGCGTGCCAATATGACGCGCGCATCTTCCAGCAGCGACTCGCCCGCAGCGGTGAGCTGCATGCCGCGCGGCAGGCGGGTGAAGAGCTGCGTGCCGACCTCGTCCTCGAGTTGCTTGAGCTGCTGTGATAGCGGCGGCTGGGCGATGAATAGCTTGCGGGCTGCCCTGCTGACGTTGCCCTGCTCGGCAACCGCCACGAAGTAGCGCAGATGTCTCAGTTCCATGCCTGAATCAATCCATATTTCAAAAGTATGATTTTTATATTAAATCAGTGTTGGACATATGAATGAAGGGCGGCAACACTGCCGATCCTGTTCGTTTTGAGATGCATGTCCACGCATGCATTGCCTGTCCCATGCAAGCCTTGCAAAAAACCGAGTCCGCCAAGGGACTGAAGCTCAACGAGGTCGACATGCCGTCGCCTGCCGCAGGCGAGGTTCTGCTGCGGGTTCATTCCACCGGTGTCTGTGGCACGGATCTGCATATCGATGCCTGGACGGCGAGCTATCACTTTTTGCAGGCCGCGCTGCCGGTGACCGTGGGTCACGAGTTCAGCGGCGAGATTGTGGCCAGAGGCGAGGGGGCCGAGCATCTGCCCCTGGGCCAGTTGGTGGCCGTGCGGCCTTCGGTCACCTGCGGCAGATGCCCCAGTTGCAGTGCCGGCGAATTCGATGCCTGCACTACCCGCCGCGGCATCGGTGTCATGCGCCATGGCGGCTTTGCCGAGTATGTGGCCGTGCCCCTGCGCAATTGCGTGGCGATTCCACACGGCGTGGACCCCGAGGTTGCCTCATTGGCCGAGCCGCTGTCGGTGAGCTTCGAAGCCGTGCGCACGGGCAATGTCCAGCCCGGCGATCGCGTGCTGATCCTGGGGCCCGGCAATATCGGTCAGGGCATTGCGCTGTTTGCGCGTGCTGCAGGGGCGGCCCAGGTGGTGGTTGCCGGCCATGGCGATGCCGCGCGGCTGGAGGTCCTGCGCTCCATGGGGTTCGAGGATCTGCTGGACTTCGAGGGGCAGGACATCGACGAAGCCCTTGCCGCGTATACGCAGGAAGCTTTCTTTGACGTGGTGATCGAAGCCACCGGGGCGGCCGCCGTGCTGGCTCCGGCCCTGCGTGCACTCAAGACCCATGGTGTGCTTGTGATTGCCGGCATTCATTCAGCCCCCGTGCCGCTGGATCTGACGGCCCTGGTGCGACGTCATCAACAGCTGCGCGGCTCCTATCGCACGCCGGAACGCTGCTGGCTGGAGGTCGTTGAATTCATGCAGACCCATCAGGATCAGCTGCGGCTCATGATCACCCATCGCGTGCCGCTTGCGCAGGCCGGGCAGGGGTTTGAGCTGGCGCGTGCACGGCTGGCGAGCAAGGTGCTGATTCAACCCGGCGCGGGTTCTGCATCATGAGCACCGCCTTCCTGGCTTTGTGGAACGACATCGACCGGCCCGAGGCTCGCGCAGAATACGAGGCTTGGCATGCCTTCGAGCATGTTCCCGAGCGCGTGGGTTTGCCAGGCTTTGCCTACGGCCATCGCTATGTCGGCGCCTGCGGATACTTCACGCTCTACGGTCTGGAGTCGCTGGCGGCCCTGGACTCGGCCGAGTACGCGGATGTGATCGCCAATCCCACCCCCTGGTCGGCACGCATGAGGCCGCGCCTGAGTGCTTTCATGCGCAGGCCCTGCATATTGCAGGTGCAGGCTGGAGCATCCAGCGGTGCGGCGCTGACGACGCTCAAGGCCGTCACCACCGATGTACAAGCCTGGGCCGCGCAGGCAGCCCGCTGGGCTGAGCAGGCGGTGCAGGAGGGGCGTCTGCTGCGCGTCATGGCGGGTGTGGTGCCTGTGGAGCGTTCCTTGCATTACCCCGTTGGCGGGGAGCGCATTGCCGAGCAGGCCCAGGGGGAAGTCACGGTGGTCATGCTGGCCGAGCATCTCGACGGACCGGCATGCACCCAAGGCGCCCAATGGTGGGCCGACCGAATGCAGGCGCATCACCTCGAAACGCCTGCACATCAGGCGTTTGGCCTGCAAACCCGGGTGTACCGTTCGCAGCTGGCCTTGCCCGCCAGCGGACGCCTGCCACCGATGATGGAGCTGATGGCTGGATACGCCGATTGTTGATCCGAGACTGAGACTGAGATTCTGGAGACATAAAGATGACAAAAAAATCGATGCCCGTGCGCCGGGCTGCCCTGCTGCTGTGCGCCGCTGCGTGCCTGCCCTTGGCGGCTCAGGCCCAGGGCAAGGCTGACTGGCCCACCCGCCCCATACGTCTGATCGTCGGCTATGCCAGCGGCTCTTCGCCCGATGTGCAGGCCCGCCTGCTGGCCGAGCCCTTGACCAAAGCCCTGGGGCAGCCCGTGGTGGTGGAGAACAAAGGGGGCGCCAGCGGCAATATCGGCGCCGACGCCGTGGCCAAGGCCGGCGATGGCCACACCATAGGCGTGATCGGCAACGGCCCGCTGACCAGCTCCAAGTTTCTCTACAGCAAGCTGCCCTACGATCCGATCAAGGATCTCGCACCGCTGGCTATGATCGGTTCGGCCCCTCTGGTGCTGGTGGCTCCCAAGTCCATGGCCGCGAATGCAGGGGCTTATTTCAAGGCACTCAAGACCGGGACCCAGGGCAACTACGGCTCGGTGGGCACGGGGTCCGGCGGCCACCTGGGCGTGGAGCTGATCAAGGAAGCCATGGGCCTGAATCTGCAGCATGTGCCCTATAACGGTGGCCCGGCTGTGGTCAATGCCTTGATGGGCGATCAGGTGCAGATGGCCTTGCTGCCGGCCTCCACCGTCATGCCACTGGTCCAGTCCGGCAAGCTGGCCGCCCTGGCCGTGAGTTCCAGCAAGCGCAGCCCACTGGCGCCCGGCGTCCCGGCCATGCCCGAGATTGGTGCCGGCAATGTGGACATCGAAGTCTGGAATGCGGTCATGGCACCGGCTTCCATGCCCGCCGAGCATCGCGCCAAGCTGGCCGCGGCCCTGGAAAAGATTCTTCATGCTCCCGATATCCGCAGCAAGCTGCTGGCCCAGGGCTGGCGTATTGACGACACCAGCGCAGCTTCGCTGGCCAGGCGCATCGAAAACGATGCACGCATCTACGGCAGCCTGATTACGCAAAAGAACATCCGCCTCGAATGAGCGCGGCCGGCGCCATCTGAGGCGCCGGACTCCCACACGGCATCCCCGCAACTGCGGCGGATGCCGCTGTCAGTGGCTCTACAGCGGCAGGACTCTGCTGCGAGGCCCATCCATTATTAAAAAGAGAGACTTCATGACATCCTTGCAATCGGGAGGCTTGGCCGTGGCCGCTGCCTTCATCTCCACATGTTCGCTGGCTCAGGCTCAGACCGCTGGGCCTGCCACATCTCAGGTTACGCTGTACGGCGTGGTGGACATGGCCGCCGAGTCTGTGTCCACCGGCGCGGGTCGTACCCTGCGTGCGGAAAGCGGTGTTCTGGCGGGCTCGCGCTGGGGCGTTCGCGGAACCGAGGATCTGGGCGGCGGCCTGCGTGCGCTGTACGTGATGGAGGCCGGACTGAATGCCGATACCGGCGAGCGCGGTCAGGGCGGGCTCGCCTTTGGTCGACAGATCTTTGTCGGCATGGGTAGCGATTGGGGTCAGTTGACGGTGGGCCGCCACTACACCACGTTTCATACCTCGCTGGCTTCCTATGCCCTGACGGGCCTGATCTGGGGCAATGCCGCCAACTATTTCCGTGACGGCACGGTGCTGCGCGCAGACAACTCGCTGCGCTTTCAGTCGGCTTCCATGGCGGGGCTGGTGGTGCGGGGCATGTACTCGTTCGGGGAGAACGCCGGCACCAATGTGGGGCGCCAGTTTGGCGGCTCGTTGGACTACACGCGTGGCCCCTGGAGCCTGGGTGCTTCACTGTGGGAGCGTCGCACCACGGCCCAGAACACCGACCGCTATCGCTTGCTGGGCGGCTCCTATGACTTCAAGGTGGCTCGGGCGGCCTTGCTGCTTTCCACCCGGGAGGATGATCTGCCGGATGCCGCCAGCAAGCGCGGGCGCTTCTTTGAAGCCAGCATGACCATACCGGTCAGCACGGCAGGACAGGTGCTGCTGTCCTATGGGCAGTTCCAGGGGCGTGCGCGCGCGAACAGCGATGCCCGTGCCCTGAGCGTGCGCTACGACCATGCGCTGTCCAAGCGCACCAAGCTGTATGCGGGCGTCTCCGCAATCCGCAATGAGGCCGACGCAGCATTCACCATCAACAGCGCCAGCAATGCCGGGCCTGCGGTTCCCAAGGGCAGCAAGCCGCGCTCGCTGCTGGTCGGCATCTCGCACTCCTTCTGAGACCTCTTCTGAGCCAAGCCGTCACAGGACGCTGCGGCCTGCAGGAAGCCCTGTTCAGGGCGCAGGCCGCCTCAATGGTCTATAGCTCGGGAGGGGCTTGCGTAGTGAATGAACATTGATCACATTTCGGGACACAGGGCGCGCGTACCATGTGCGCTGTTTTTGAGGAGTGTTGAAATGACCGCTAACGCATCTTTGACCGACGAACTCATGGGCCAGCTGCAGGGCGCTCCCATGCAGGGCCTGGCCCAGCAACTGGGCATCGACTCCGTGCAGGCCGAGCAGGCCGTGGGTGTGGCGCTGCCCATGCTGTTTGGTGCGCTGGGCCAGAACACGGCCGAGCCTCAGGGAGCTGCCGATCTGTTCGGTGCGCTGCAGCGCGATCACAGCAGTGCCAATGGCGCAATGGATATGGGCGGTCTGCTGGGCGGGCTCGGTGGCCTGCTCGGCGGCGCAGGCGGTGGCGCCGGTGCGGCTGGCAGCCTGGGTGGGCTGGGCAGCATTCTGGGTTCGGTGCTGGGAGGCGGCTCAGGTGCCGGCAACTCGCAGCTGGACGCGGGCGCCATTCTGGGCAATATCTTTGGCGGTCAGCAGCAGCAGGCCGAGTCCCGGCTGGGTCAGGCCACGGGTCTGGGGGGCAATGCAGGTCAGTTGCTGGCGCTGCTGGCTCCGCTGGTGATGTCTTTCCTGGCCAATCGGGTCCAGTCGCAGGGCATGGGGGCTGGCGACCTGGGCAATGCTCTGGATCAGGAGCGTGGCCAGATCCAGTCGCAAGGCGGCATGGCGGGAGGCATCCTCGGCAGCCTGCTCGACCAGAATGGCGACGGCAAGCTCGATGCCGGAGATCTGTTCAAGCTGGGCGCAGGTCTGCTGGGCGGTCGGCGCTGAGCCGCGATTGGGTGACAGTATCAAGGCAGCTTTGGCTGCCTTTTTTGTTTTTGTATACGGGCATAGCCTGATTGCCGCAATGCAGCAGGATTCTCACACTGGTCATGTCGTCATGCGTTTTGCATGACGGGCCGATCCAGAAAGGAGAACCAGATGACGACCGTCGCCGAAATTCTGCGCGCCAAGGGCAACAGCACTATCTACAGCGTTTCTCCCTCCGACACCATGCTGGCTGCGCTGCAGCTCATGGCGGAAAAAAGCATTGGCGCGCTGCTGGTGCTCGAAGGTGGCGATATCGCCGGTATCGTGACCGAGCGCGACTACGCTCGCAAGATCGCGCTGCAGGGCCGAAGCTCGGCCAGCACGCGGGTGGACGAGGTCATGACGCGCAAGGTGCATTGCGTGCTGCCGCGCCAGACCAGCGAGGAGTGCATGTCGCTGATGACCAGCAATCGCATGCGCCATCTGCCCGTGATCAACGAGACCCGAGAGCTGCAGGGGCTGATTTCGATTGGCGACATCGTCAAGGAAATCATCTCGGCCCAGCAGTTCACGATCCACCAGCTGGAGCACTATATTTCCGGGACGCCCAATGTGAATCAGCCATAGGCTGCTATGAATTGAATAGTAAAGGCGGACAGGGCTAATGTCCGCCTTTCCTGCATCTGGAGGGCGCAAGTTCTACACTTGCGGCCATGAGTTTGCTGATCCTGGGAATCGAATCCTCTTGTGATGAAACCGGTGTGGCCCTGGTGCGCACGCCGGACGGCCAAGGTGTGCCCACCTTGCTGAGTCATGCGCTGCACAGCCAGATTGAAATGCATCGCGCCTATGGCGGCGTGGTGCCCGAGCTGGCCAGCCGTGACCATATTCGCCGCGTGTTGCCGCTGACCGAGAAGGTGCTGGTCGAATCCGGGGAGCAACTCGACAATGTCGATGTGATTGCCTTTACACGCGGCCCAGGCCTTGCCGGGGCTCTGCTGGTCGGCTCCGGTGCGGCTTGTGCCATGGCGGCAGCGCTGGACAAGCCCGTGCTGGGCGTGCACCACCTCGAAGGCCATCTGCTCTCGCCCTTTCTCAGTGCCGACCCGCCGGAGTTCCCGTTCGTGGCCTTGCTGGTCTCGGGTGGCCACACCCAGCTCATGCGTGTAGACGGCGTGGGCGAATATGAAATCCTGGGTGAAACCATCGACGATGCGGCGGGCGAGGCTTTCGACAAATCGGCCAAGCTCATGGGCTTGCCCTATCCGGGCGGTCCTGTGCTCTCCAAGCTGGCGGAGGGCGGCGATCCCCAAGCCTTCAAGCTGCCTCGTCCCCTGCTGCATTCGGGCGATCTGGACTTCTCGTTTGCCGGCCTCAAGACGGCCGTATTGACCCAGGCCAAGAAGTTGGGTGACGAGCTGGAAGCGCGCAAGGCCGATCTGGCCGCCAGCACGCAGGCCGCGATTGTGGATGTGCTGGTCAAGAAAACCATGGCTGCACTCAAGCAGGCCGGCATGAAGCGGGTGGTGGTGGCGGGAGGTGTGGGAGCCAACAAGCAGCTGCGCGAACAGCTCAATGAGGCTTGCGCCAAGCACAAGATCCGCGTGCATTACCCCGAGCTGCATTTGTGCACCGACAATGGCGCCATGATTGCCATGGCTGCCGCCATGCGCATACAGGCGGGGCGCGAGCAGGCATTGCATGAATATGCATTTGATGTGAAGCCGCGCTGGCCGCTGGATTCGCTCAAGTGAGTCCGTACAGCAAAAAAGCAGCCCAGGTGGCTGCTTTTTTTCATGGCTGCCTGCGCTTATCCGGCAAGCTTCACGGCCAGTTTTGCTACGTTCTGGCCCTGGTAGCGGGCAATGCTCAGCTCGTCGGGATGAGGCTGGCGCGAACCGTCGGCGCCCGCAATGGTGGAGGCCCCATAGGGCGAATTGCCTCCCTTGACCGCGCTCAGATTGGTCTGCTCGGGCAGCGGATAGCCCAGCGGCACGATGATCATGCCGTGATGGGCCAGCGTCGCCCAGGTGGTCGTGGCCGTCATTTCCTGGCCGCCGCCGGTGCCGGTCGAAGTGAAGACACTGCCGATCTTGTTGATCAAGGCCCCCTTGACCCAGAGACCGCCGGTCTGGTCGAGAAAGCTGCGCATCTGGCCCGGCATATTGCCAAAGCGCGTGGGCACGCCAAACAGGATGGCATCGTAGTTGGCCAGCTCGGCGGGGCTGGCGACCTCTGCGGCTTGGTTGGCCTTGCCGCCTGCGTTCTTGAAGACGTCCTCGGGCATGGTTTCGGGCACGCGCTTGATGGTGACCTCGGCACCGCTGACGCTGCGTGCGCCTTCGGCCACGGCCTGAGCCATGGTTTCGATATGACCGTACATGGAATAGTAGAGAACCAGCACTTTTGCCATGGGTGAATTCCTCGAGGAGTGAAAGAAGAGGCAGACCCCGCCTCGCGCATGTGCGCATAGTTTAGAAAGCTCAGGCAGCGATCCGTGCTCCATAGATGGCTTGCAGTTGTAAGCCAAAGCGCCGAATTGAAGGAATCTCGGTCTCGCTTTTGCAGCTGCGCAGAATTTGGTCCTGATGTTCGAGTCTTGGCGTTGTTAAGAGGTTGACTCATGGTGGACTGGGGCGCTCGTCATCGCCAGATATGGTCGAGCCGCCTTGATGGGCCTTTGCCCGGTTGCAGACAGGTCGATCGCTTCAAACATATATGGAGCGAGACTTTGATGCCCTCGTATTGAGTCAGATCAAACCCTTGGTGCGAGCGTTGCCAGAGATCGACATGCGCCATTTCCGCTATCAACTTCATGGATCCGTCGGCATACTGAATCCGGCCCGAGCCGCTAATGGCTCGGGCCGGATGCTTTAAAGAGGGGGGGAGATGAACAGAAATCGGACTTTATGGGTTGCGGCTGGCGTGATGGCCCTGATACTGATGGGCTGTGGAGGCGGGGGAGATGGAGGCAGCGTCGACAGCCAAGCAGGCAGCTCCACGCCTCCGACACCAGATTCTGGCGCGGGGGGCAGCACGGCGACAGTCGCTTCCCCGTTCCTGGGAAGCTGGAAATACGATTCGGATAACTATTGCACGGATAACTGGCCTGTGGTTCCAGCATCCATGCAAAGTCAGAAGGGCGTTGCTCCCGTCGGCTATGAGTTCACACAGTCAACGATGTCATATACGCACAGAATCTATTCAGACTCTGGATGCACCCAGCTTGAGGGTACTGTGACCTTGATTGGCAGTATTAGCTGGGAGGCCGCGACAGTCAGTGGCTGGAGCAATCCAGTGCGCGTGATCAGCACCTACACAGGCTATGAAGTGACAGGCAATGTCACGGTCAGCGAGGCTGAGGCCAAGATGGAGTTCGGTGTAATGAGCAAGAACATTCTGGGTATTTCCAAGAATCAGCTTTTTGTGGGAGACGGGAGCTCGGCGGGTGCAGATGGCTATCCGACGGTATTCAGAACCAGTCCGCTTGCCTATCGATAAGTGCTGAAGACTTGCTCGCAAAAAAGCCCGCAACGCCTTGGCATTGCGGGCTTGTGCTTTCCGGTCGGCCCCGCTAAGAGGAGATGGAAGAAAGAATGAGGCAGACCGGTAGGCGAAAAGCAGCACTTATTCGATGCTCAGCGTCACGGCCTTGCTCTGAGGCTCGAGCTTGGCCAGGGTCAGCGTGAGCACTCCATGCTCGAGCTTGGCCTTGCTGTTGGCTGCATCGATTTCATGGCCCAGATCCCAGCTGTATCTGACCTGACGGGCCGCGCCTTCCACGCTTTCAAGCTTGGCGACAGTCCCTTCCAGCGAGAGTTTGAGCTGCTCGCGTGCCAGGCCAGGCACATCCAGGGTCAGTGTGGTGAATTTTTCATCGCGGCTGACCTGAACCTGGCGTTGTACAGGGCTTGCAGCGCCCAGGGTTTCCTGCAGAAAACGTTGCAGGGCCAAGTCGGCGGCGCGAGGGGATACAAAGGTATTACGGCTCATCACAGGGGCGAAGAACATGGTGTTTAACTCCTTTAAACTGCGCGGCTTGCGTTGTTGCCGCTTGACTCATAGGTAGGTGGTGGCAAGCGCATTTCAAGAGGTTTTTTTGATGAATAAATTGCGCCGTGATGCCTTGAAATACCTGCAGTTGCCACTACTATGCGCGCCGTTCGGCATTGCTGGCGCTGCGGTTGCGGCAGCCAGGGCCGGGCTTGCGCAGCCCGTCAAGCTGGCATTGGTGGAGAGCCTTTCGGGTCCGTTTGCGAACACGGGCGAGGCCGTGTTCCGCAACCTGCTGTGGGCGACCGAGCGGGTGAACGCGCGTGGTGGTGTGCGCCTGGCCGACGGTCTGCATGAGCTCGTGATAGAGCGCTATGACAGCAAAGGCCAGAATGAAGAGGCGCTGTCGGCGTTGCGCTCAGCCATAGACAATGGTGCGCGCATCATCATGCAGGGCAATTCATCGGCCACGGCGGCAGCGCTTCTCGACGCCATCGACAAGCACAACAGCCGCGACCCTTCGCGCCGCGTGCTCTACCTGAACTACTCGGCGGTGGATCCGGCTCTGACCAACGAGCGCTGCAGCTTCTGGCATTTCCGTTTTGATGCCCATGCCGATATGCGCATGGCCGCGTTGATGGAGGTCATCAAGGACGACAAGGCCGTGCACAGTGCCTATCTGATCGGGCAGGACTACAGCTTTGGCCAGGCCGTGCTTCGCGAAGCCAGGCGCCAGCTGGCCGTGCAGCGCCCCGATGTGCGCATCGTGGGCGATGAGCTGCACCCTGTGGGCCGCGTCAAGGACTTTGCGCCTTATGCGGTCAAGATCAAGCAAAGCGGTGCCCAGGCCGTGATCACGGGCAACTGGGGCAACGATTTGATGCTGCTTGTCAAGGCTGCGCGCGAGGCCGGCTACGAAGGGCGTTTCTACACCTTCTACGGCAATGCCCTGGGCGCCCCGGCTGCCTTGGGCGATGCCGGTGTGGGCAAGGTGCTGGCCGTGGCCGACTGGCTGCCCAATGTGCCCACGGCAGAGAGCCGGGGCTTCTACCAGTCCTTCCGCCAGCGTTTTCCCAGGCCTCAGGACGACTATGTGCATATGCGCATGCAACTCATGATCGAGGCTCTGGCGCAGAGCCTCGAAAAAGCCGGCAGCACGGACACCGTCGCCGTGGCCCAGGCCATGGAGCATGCCAGGGTGCAGATGGCGGGCCGTTCGGGCAGCATGCGGGCGACAGACCACCAGTTCCAGCAATCGCTGGTGGTGGGCATGATGGAAAAAAAAGGCAGTGCCGGCGTGGACTTCGATGTGGAAGGCTCGGGCTACGGCTTCAAGGTCGTGCGCGAGATTGCGGCGGGCAGGGCCGAAATGCCCGGCCAGTGCCAGATGAAGCGCTTCTGAGTCATTGGGATGCTACTGAATAGGTAGCTTCGGACGCATTCTGGTAAAGCGATTGAGTCGAATTTGATTCAATTTTTCCTGGTTTAGGTGGACTGCCTGATCAGTGTGGCCTGATGCAGCTCGCGCCTTCGTTGCTCATCGACGGCGCATGCAGCGCTGTGTGACGAAGCGCAAGCCAGCGTCGTTCGCGATGTACTTCGTGGGGCGCTGCCGTTTTTTCAGCCCGATCAACGCCTGTGGGCGCTCATGGCTGCCTGCGTCAGCGCTTATCTTGCCTTTTGTGCAGGGATTGATTGAGGCACCAGCAGAGTTGCCGGATTCTCCCCCTTGGCGCGTGTTTTGATGGCGTCTGGCTGGCGACCGAATCTGTGGCATCGATGATGCCATTGAACAGTTCCATGCGAGCGTCGCCGCCAAAGCCGGGCCTGTTTCAGCCTCTGTACCTGCCCCTGCCGTTGGGCAGGCAGACCTTGTTGTTCCCAGACTTGCAAGAACTGCTGTGGACGCAGCCGCATCCTTGTTAGGTCTTGCATATGGCTCAGTCGGAGCCCGCGTTTGCTAAGAGGCCTGTGCGGCGAACGGATGGCTCCGCACAAAGGTGAGGTTCATTGACTTGCTTCGAGCGCGTGAGCTCCTTGGCAAAGGCCGTGCAAGTTCGTCACCCAGCAGTGCGTCTCAATGCTCTGCACAAGATGCATCGGCCTCGTCGATTGAGTAGGCAAAGTTCAGATTCTCGACTGCGAAAGTCAGCCTCGATTCGGCCGCTATCTATTTCTTATTCCGTCTTGATGGCACTCAAGAGATGTGTTGCAACTCATTACATCTGGGGTTGATGCATGTTCATATTGAGGCCTTGATGCAAGTTCATCTTGACGGGTGTGCTGTTGATGGCAGCGCACATGAGTGACAGGGGGCGAGGTGATCCGTCTTCACCGAGCCTCTTACAGGAGTGCCGACAAAATGAAGAAATTTCTCCTTCGCAGTGCGATTATTTCCATCCTCGGGCTGACGGTGGCAGTCCAGGCACAGGCCAGATCCCTTGGCGCTGCAGGTCTCATTCATTTCATGGGTTCGATCACCACGGATTCCTGCGCTCTGCGTGATAGCAATGCTGTGCAAACTAGCGGCGCCATGACGTACAACATGGGGCCGGTTTCTGTCCATGCATTGGGCACGGAAGCGGCACCCACGACATCCGCCGGTGGCAACATCACGGCACTGCCGGTCGACATGAATATGCAGCTGGAATGTCTGGAAGGTGTGGCTGTCGACCTGACGTTGACCCCTGCCATCGTCTCGGGCAAGGGCATTGGCTTGACCGGCGCTGCCGAAAACGTGCAGATCATGCTGGTGAATGGATCAAAGCCTGTCGATTTCTCGGGCGGCAGCCAGACGATCAACACGCCCCTCAGCGACGGCATAGCCCATATCCATATGAAGGCCTACTACACCCTGGTGACAGGTGGCACGGTATTCAATGCGACGGCTGGTACTGCCAACGGCACGATCGGTTACATGATCAGCTACCACTAGATGTGGGTTGCTCCCTCGTGTGGCAACGGGTCCCGCGAGGGGGCTTGAAGCACGCAATCCGACGTCATTCAATCGCATGGTTCTTGCGTCCTTTGCGCTTGAGGTGCTGCCGAGCTGCGGCATGGTCAAGACGCCGGTGGCAATTGAATTGCCCGATACCCTTGAGCTTCCACCGGGGCCGACAAGTCGGTGTCATGAAGTGCCGACAGTCAATTCATATACGGCAGCCGGCACCAGCATCTTTCCCTCCGATTGAGGCACGGCAGAGTTGCCGGATTCTCGCTCCAGGCGCGTGTGTTGTGGAGCACGGCTGGCGAAGCAGTCTGTGACCGAATCCATGGCATCGATGGTGTCGTTGAACAGTTCCACGCGAGCGTCTCCGTCAAAGCCTGGCCTGTCTTGGCCCCTGTATTGGCTCCTGCTGTTGGGCGTGCAGGTCTCGTCCTAACGAATTGCAGATGCCGCACAACGGTGAGGTTCATTGACTTGCTTCAAGCGGACGAGCCCTTTGGCAAAGGCGACGCAAGCCGGTGATCCGGCAGTTTCCTCCTTGCTCAGCACAAGATGCATCGGCCCGGTAAGGCCGAAGGGCAACGCAGTGTTTTGGCAGCAAGCATTTGTCGCGAACAATGACTGTGAGATGAAACACTAATTACAAAATGTTGCAATTATTTCTGCTGCATGTTCATATCGAGGCGTGTGCTCTAGCTGATAGCGCACATAGGGCGAGAGGAAATCCCGGTGATCCATTTCACCCATGACCGTTTTATGGAGTGCTTACAAATGAAGAAATTTCTCCTTACTAGCGCCATTGTCTCCATCGCCTGTCTGGCTGCCACCGCCCAGGCTCAAACCAAAACCGTGGGTGCCACAGGTCTGATCAAGTTCATTGGCTCGATCACCAACGACTCCTGTGCTTTGCGCGATGGCAACGCAGTGCAAACCAGCGGCGCCATGACATACAACATGGGGCCGGTATCCGTCAACGCGCTGGGCTCGGAAGCTGCTCCCATGACCTCAGCCGGTGGCCGCATCACGGCGCTGCCGGTCGACATGAATATGAATCTGGAATGTGTGGAAGGTGTGGCTGTCGATCTGACGTTGACGCCGGCTATCGCCTCGGGCAAGGGCGTTGGCTTGACCGGTGGCGCCCAAAACGTACAGATCATGCTGATGAATGGCTCGAAGCCTGTCGATTTCTCGGGCGGCAGCCAGACGATCAATGCGTCCATGATTCGCGGCAAAGCCAATATACATATGAAGGCCTACTACACGCTGGTGGCGGGCAGTACGGCCTCCAATGTGATGGCTGGTTCTGCCAACGGCACGGTCGCTTACATGATGAGCTATCACTAGATGTGGCCTGCCCTCGCATGGCGGCCCATGATGCAGGCCTGCGAGGGCGCTTGAAAACACCCAAGCCGACAGCGTCAATCTTCTGGCATCTGAGCCTGATGTGCTTTGGGCGCCGTCGATCAAGGGGGGCATGGAGTCGCGCGAGATTTTCGAGTCCCGGACTACGAGTGCTCTCGCGTCGGCAAGCGCTGTGGGTACAGGGTTGCTACTGAATCTATAGCTGAAACCGATGTCTGATAAAAAGATTGATCCGGAATTGGCTTAGTTTCGTATGGCCGCAGCGGTCTGGCTGCTCAGATAGGCCTCATGCACCTCCCGTCCCAGCTCAATCACTGACAGCGCATAGAACGCCGACCAGTTGTAGCGCGTGATGGCGTAGAAATTCTCGGTGCCTGCGATGTACTCCGTGGGGCCGGAGCTGCCATTCTTC
The DNA here is from genome assembly GCF_011752915.1 of Comamonas sp. Tr-654. Taxonomy (NCBI): domain Bacteria; kingdom Pseudomonadati; phylum Pseudomonadota; class Betaproteobacteria; order Burkholderiales; family Comamonadaceae; genus Comamonas; species Comamonas sp. Tr-654. The sequence continues at coordinate 261,600 of NZ_VWWQ01000005.1, read as the reverse complement.
AGCTCGATGAGTGCCAGCGGACGCTCATAGCTGTCGGCTCCGAGCACCCGCACTTCGCGTTCTTTCATCTGCGCGGCCGTGAACGTGGGGTTGATATCGGGCGCCAGCAGGGTTGCCAGATTCTCGCCCTGGGCGCGCATGTCCACCGTGAAGGCCGTGGGCAGGCCCGGTTTCCATCCGTGGCCGACGAAGTAGTTGGCGACCGAGCCGATGGCGTCGGTGGCGCTATTGAACAGGTCTATGCGACCGTCACCGTCAAAGTCGACTGCGTACTTGTCCCAGCTGGTGGGCATGAACTGGCCCAGGCCCATGGCGCCGGCATAGCTGCCGCGTAGTGCAAACGGGTCGCTGCCCGTGCGGCTGGCCGTGACCAGTACCTGCTCGAGCTCGCCACGGAAGTAGTCGCTGCGGGCCTGTGCACGAGGGTGGGCCTGCGGAAAATCCAGAGCCAGCGTCGTCAGTGCATCCATCACGCGAAAGTTGCCCATGTTGCGGCCGTAAATGGTTTCCACGCCGATGATGCCGACGATGATCTCTGCGGGCACGCCGAACTGCTGCTCGGCTCGCGCGAGTGCCTGGCGGTTGGCCTGCCAGAACTGCACGCCGGCACGTATGCGCACTGGGTCGATGAAGCGGCTGCGGTATACGGTCCAGTTCTTCACAAAGGTCTTGCCGGCCGGGGTCATCAGGCGTGTGACCACGGGCAGATTGCGTGCCTCGCTCAGTTGTGCACGCACCCAGTCGACAGGCAGATCGCGGCGGGCCGCGATTTCGTCGGCCAGTTGCATGGCGTCGCTGCGGCCGGCATAAGCCACGGCCGTAGCGGCTGCAGCCGTGACTGCTGCTGCCGGTGCGGCCTTGCGGACGGCCTTTTTTGCCGGTGCGGCGATGGCGCCGGCGGTCAGCAGGCACAGGGCCAGAGTGCTCAATGTTCTAGTACTGAAGCGATTGCTGTGATTGGGGTGGATGCTCATGTTTTTAATTTTTGATGGTTTGGGGCCAGCGCTGCTTCTGGATGGACCGCCAGCGTTGGCGCAAGGTTTTCAGTTCGTTGGATTCGGTGTTGGAGGATGGCGTATAGCGTAGCCTCTCCATGTCCAGCAGCCAGTCGGATAAGGCCGCAGCCAGGGGGGCAGATGCCGATTCCTCGGCCCAGCGCTCCTGCACGCGGCGCGAGAGGCTGCGCGCAGAGTCGCTGGCGCCGTTTGCTATGCCGGCGCGCTGCAGCCGCAGCCTGGCAGTGTGCATGAGCTGAGCCCAGCCATCGCGCTGCGGTCGTGTGGCGCGGGCCCAGATCAGCCACAGCAGCGCCAGGGCGCTCAAGCTGCCCGCCAGCAGGCGCAGCAGATCCGTCCAGCTCGGCGACTCGAAGCCCAGGCTTTGCAACAGATTGAGCTGACGGCTTTGGGTGTAGTTGATCACCCACTGGTTCCAGCGGTTGTTGACGGCCTCCCAGACGGCTCGCAGCTTCTCCAGCGTGCCGGTATCGACGAAGTTGCCAACTGCGCTGGCAAAGGCGCCGGGGGGGGCACTCAGGCGCTGGAACTGGCCGACCCGGCTGGGTGCGACAGCGCCCGTGGGGTCCACACGGACCCAGCCCCGGCCGGCAATCCAGACTTCGGTCCAGGCATGGGCATCGCTGTTACGCACGGTCCAGTAGTTGTCCACGCTGTTGCGGTCGCCGCCCTGGTAGCCGGTCACGATGCGCGCGGGCACTCCCATGCCGCGCATGAGCACGGCAAAGGCTGAGGCGATGTGCTCGCAAAAGCCTTGCTTGCTGTCGAACCAGAAGTCATCGGCGGTGTGGACGCTGTCCACCACGCCGGGCTCCAGTGTGTAGGTGTAGCCGCCGGTTTTCAGGCGCTGCAGGGCGGCGGCAATCAATCTGTCCGTATCCGCATCAGAGCCCGGTTGGGCGCGTAATTCGGCCTGTAGTTGTGCGCCTAAAGCCCGTGTGCGTGGGTTGCTGCCGGCCGGCAGCTGCAGATAGCGTTTGAGTTCTGGCGTGAGCTGCAGCGGTCCGTGGCTGAAGTCGAGATAGCTTTGGGCATCGACACGCAGCACATCGGTAATCGGGCGCCAACTCAGCCACTGGAGGCTGGAGCTCATGCGCAGCCTGCCTACCGAGGCGCCAGGCGGAATCTGGGGCTCGGTCCTGGCGACGTCCAGGAGCGTCAGCCAGCGGCGCTTGCTGGGCTCGATCAGCATCTGGTAGCGAACGGGTTCACCGCTCACACGCAGCTGAGGCATGGTCATGGCGTCAAGCACAGGATCGGCCTGCCAGTTACGGCCATCAAACTGGCTGAGCACGGGGCCGCGAAAGTACAGGGTGTTGGCGGGCGGCTCCTGGCCTCCGGGAGTATCGAATCGGAGGCGCAGGGCCACGCTATCGTCCAGAGCCAGCGCAGCGACTTCGCCCACGCGCATGTTCTCCGACAGCCCCGAGCGGCCGGCCATATCGTCGGACGGTACGCCCCATAGCGGCGCCATGCGCGGAAAGAACAGGAACAGCGCCACCATCACGGGTGCGCCCCAGAGTGCAAGCCAGCTCGCGGTGCGCAGTGCCTGCATCAATGGCGGTTTGCCCGCTGTCATATGGGCGTTGACCAGGGCCGTGAGCAGGCCCATCAGTCCCAGCACCATGGCCACGGCAGTGGGCAGCGACTGGGAATAGAAAAAATTGCTGAGCAACACGAAGAAGCTCAGAAAGAACACCACCATGGCATCGCGCCGGGCGCGCAGTTCCAGCGTCTTGAGCGCCAGCAGCATGACGATCAGTGTCACGCCGGCATCGCGGCCCACAATGGTCTTGTGCGTGGCCCAGGTGGCGGCAATGGCAACAGCCAGCGTGCCTGCCAGCACCCAGCGGCCGGGCAGGGGGGCGCCGGTCAGCGCCAGGCGTGCTCGCCATAGCAACAGGGCTGCAGCAAAGGTGCAGGTCCACCAGGCGGTGTGCTGGATCTGCGGCAGCATGATCCAGGCGATGACGGCGAGCAGAAACAGGGTGTCTCGTGCATCGCGCGGCAGGGCTGTCAGGCGCTGTCGCCAGCTGCCCTGGATGGGCCGGCCGAAGGTGGCGGGGTTCTTCATCGCCGGGCTCCCCCGGGGTGAAGAGTGGTCTTGCGGATGGGCAGTAGCCGCTCGTCGAAGAGAACGTGGGGGCTGTGTTTTTTCATGGGCAGGCGGCCAATGCTTCGAGGCAGCGCGTGGTGTGCTGTGCACCGCTGGCCGGTGCGATTTCCTGGCCGCCAGGCAGGCGCAGGCCCCAGGTGCGGCCTTGCTGCTGAGCCATCAGCACCCAGGCGGCGAGGCGTGACAGGCGCGCCTCATGGTCGGCCAGGCCGGTCTGGCGCACATCGAGCCAGAGCCGGTGATGGTGGGCCATGGGCCGGTCGCGGCTGACCAGTTGATGACCGCCTGCTGCAAAGGACTGGGCCGCTTTTTTCCACACCACCAGCTTGAGCGGGTCGCCATTCTGATAGCTGCGCACGCCGTCGAATTCATCACCGCTGCGTACCTGGGCACTGCTGCGGCCGCCGGCTTCGGGGCTGGCGGCCGGTAGCGGCGGGGCATGGGTTTCCGGTGCGGGATAGACCCAGACCAGGGTTTGGGGCCGCCACAGGGCCCAGACGCGAAATGCACCCAGCGGGTAGCGCGTGAGTATGGAGACGGCGGGTAACTCCTGTCGGCCGCGGCGTGTGGGTATGAAGCTCAGCTGCACGGCGGTACTGCCCTGCTCGGGGATATCGACCCAGGTCCAGGCATCGGAGTGATCGGCGCTTTGCCGGGTCTGGTGCAAGGCGAGGCCTATGCCCCAGCGGCGCGAGCGGCGGGCATTGTGCAGACTGATATGCATGGGGCAGGGGGCATGGGCAAAACAGCCGCTCGATGCGTTGCCTTGCGAGCCTGCGCCGCCGAGGCTCAGTTGCAGGCCGCGCAGATTGCCATGGCCCACAACCATGCTGGCGGCGGCGCTGCCCGCTAACAGAAAGGTGAGCAGATAGCCTAGATTGAGCTGGTAGTTGATGGCTGCGATCAGTAGCACGATCAGCGTGGCCAGCATGGCCCAGCCCGCGCGTGAGGGCAGGATGTAGACATTGCCCTGGGTCAGCGTGAGTTGGTCGCTGCGCGGCAGACGCGCAAACATCCACTCGCGCACCCTGGCACGGGGAGAGAACCGCCGGAGGGTATTGGATGCTTCTGGCTGTTTGCCCTTTGATGCCGAGCGCTTCATGCTATGAAATTCATGGCGAAGTCCATCGGCATCAAGACAGAGCAACAGCCTGCATCATGGCGCGCACCTGCTCCACGGCACCACGGCCGGCATGGCCCACGGGAACCAGACGGTGGGCAATCACCTGGGGCAGTATGGCTTGTACATCGTCGGGCGCCACATAGTCGCGGCCCTCCATCAGCGCGATGGTCTTGGCCGCACGCAGCAGCGCGATGCCTGCGCGTGGCGACAGGCCCTGGGCAAACCACTGGCCGTTGCGTGTGGCAGCAATCAGATCCTGTACATAGTCGAGCAGGGCGTCGCTGGCATGCACGGCCAGTGCCGCGGTCTGCAACTGCTGCAGCTCCTGCTCGGAGATGACGGGCAGCAGCGCGTCGGCAGCGGCGCGGCGGCCATTGCCAGCGAGCAGCTTGCGCTCGGCATCGCGCGAGGGATAGCCCAGGCTGATGCGCATGAGGAATCGGTCCAGCTGGCTTTCGGGCAGCGCAAAGGTGCCCAACTGCTCCAGCGGGTTCTGGGTGGCAATCACAAAGAAGGGAGCGGGCAGGCTGTGGGTCTTGCCCTCAGTAGTGACCTGGCGCTCCTCCATGGCCTCCAGCAGTGCGCTCTGGGTCTTGGGGCTGGCCCGGTTGATTTCATCGGCCAGCAACACCTGGGCAAACACCGGCCCGGGGTGGAACACAAAAGCCTCTTGGCCACGGTCGTAGATGGAGACGCCTGTGAGGTCGCTGGGCATGAGGTCGGCAGTGAACTGCACACGCGAGAACTGCAGGCCGAAACTACGTGCCAGCGCATGGGCCAGGGTGGTCTTGCCTACACCGGGAACGTCTTCGATCAGCAAGTGACCGCCTGCCAGCAAACAGGCGACACCGTCTCTGACCTGATCCGGTTTGCCCTCCATCACCGTGTTAAGCTGACTCAAAAGCGCATTAATTGTGTTCTGTGCATGCATGGCAGAAACATATCCTAAATAAGCGATAGCGGAGACATGACTGTGGGCAAGACAGGTTATTTCACCCACCGGGATTGCTGGTTGCACGAGATGGGGCCGGGCCACCCTGAATGCCCGGCGCGGCTGGACGCGATAGAAGACAGGCTGCTGGTCAGTGGCGTGGGCGACGCGCTGGAGCGCTGCAATGTGCCGCTGGCCTCATTGGCCGAGATTGAGCTGGCGCACGACCCCATGCATATTGCCGCCCTGCAGGGCCTGACAGACAGACTGGAGCAGGAGCTGGCCGCCGGCGGGCCTGAGTACAGGCAGCTCGACACCGATACCTCCATCAACCGCCACACCTTCAAGGCCGCATTGCGCGCTGCGGGCGCCACGCTGGCGGCTACCGATGCAGTGCTGGCCGGTGAACTGGAAAACGCTTTTTGCAGCGTGCGTCCGCCCGGACACCACGCCACGCGCAACCAGGCCATGGGCTTTTGCTTTTTCAACAATGTGGCCGTGGGCGTCAAGTATGCGCTGGAGCGTCACCATCTCAAGCGCGTGGCTGTGATTGACTTTGATGTACATCACGGCAATGGCACGGAAGACATCCTGGCCGGAGATCCGCGCGTGTTGATGTGCGGCATTTTCCAGCACCCTTTCTATCCGTTCAGCGGCGACAAGGATCCGGCCGCGAACATGCTGAATGTGCCTGTGGCCGCGTACACCAAGGGCATGGACATTCGCGAAATCATCGAGATGATGTGGATTCCGCGCCTCGAAGCATTCAAGCCCGAGATGATCTTCATCAGTGCCGGCTTTGATGCACACCGCGAAGACGATATGGGTCAGCTTGGCATGACGGAAAACGACTTTGCCTGGATCACCACGCGCATCAAGGATATCGCACGGCGCTTTTCCAAGGGCCGCATTGTTTCATGCCTCGAAGGCGGTTATGTGATGGATCCGCTGGCGCGCAGTGTGGAGGCGCATCTGCGCGTATTGGCCGATATCTAGTCCGAAAGCAGGGAGACAGCGATGAGCGATTCCTTAGTGCAGCTGAGCCAGGACGAGCGCGGCGTGGCGCGCATCACGCTGAGCGATCCGCAGCGCTTCAATGCCTTGAGCAGTGAAATGCTTGCGGCCCTGCAGTCGGCGCTGGATGCCGTGGCCAGGGACGGGCAGGTGCGTGTGGTGGTGCTGGCGGCCGAGGGGCGGGCCTTTTGCGCAGGGCACAACCTCAAGGATATGACCAAGAACACGGAGCTGGCTTACTACCAGCAACTGTTTGCCCAGTGCAGCCGCATGATGCTGTCGATTCAGAAGCTGCCGGTGCCCGTCATTGCAAGAGTGCAGGGTATTGCAACGGCTGCAGGCTGCCAGCTGGTGGCGCAATGTGATCTGGCTGTGGCCAGCAGCGATGCTCGCTTCGCCACCAGCGGTATTCAGTACGGCCTGTTCTGCTCCACGCCCAGTGTGCCGCTGGTGCGCAACATGCCCATCAAACAGTCCATGGAGATGCTGCTGACGGGGGAATTCATCGATGCGCAGACGGCTCTGCACTACGGCCTGCTCAATCGTGTGGCCGAACCCGAGCGGCTCGATGCCGCCGTGGAGGAGCTGGTGGCGGCGATTGTGAGCAAGCCTCGTACGGCCATCAGGATGGGCAAGGAGCTGGTCTATCGCCAGCGGGAGATGGGACTGGAGTCGGCCTATCAGCTGGCGGGCCAGACAATGGCGACGAATATGCTGGATGCCGACGCACAGGAAGGTGCCCTGGCTTTTCTCGAGAAGCGCAAGCCTGGCTGGTCTTGAAACCTCGGCCATCGCCTGCCGGGCTGGCTGATCCGGGCGGATGCTGCAGCCACGCATCGCGGTCTTGTGCTTCAGGCCCGTCCATTTGAACGACGAGGCTGCTTTCGGGCGATGTTACCGTGAGACCTGTCTGAATGCAGGCATGGCGCTGATGGGCTCAATTCCTAGGTTTTACCCTGATTGGGCTCATCTGATACCCATGATTTCGCATGGCTTGTGCATAAAATAGAACGGTCGTTCTTTTTGTGTCAGCCCGCTTGCGAAGCTTGCTGCACAGTTCTCCGGGCAGATTGTCTGGAAAATTGTGCAGAGAGTGTTGCAGTGCCGCATAAAATGAATCCAGTTTACGTAAACGTCAATGCAGTAATCATTAAGGAGCCGCAGCAATGAAGGTATTGGTCCCTGTCAAGCGCGTGGTGGACTACAACGTCAAGGTCCGCGTGAAGTCGGACGGCACGGGTGTGGACATCGCCAACGTCAAGATGAGCATGAACCCCTTTGACGAAATCGCCGTCGAAGAAGCCGTGCGCCTGAAGGAAAAAGGCGTGGTCACCGAAGTCATCGCCGTCTCCTGCGGCGTGGCCCAGTGCCAGGAAACCCTGCGCACGGCCATGGCCATCGGTGCCGATCGCGGCATCCTGGTCGAGACCGATGTCGAGCTGCAGCCCCTGGCCGTGGCCAAGCTGCTCAAGGCCCTGGTGGACAAGGAGCAACCCGGTCTGGTCATCTGCGGCAAGCAGGCCATCGACGACGATGCCAACCAGACCGGCCAGATGCTGGCGGCCCTGGCCGATCTGCCCCAGGCCACCTTCGCCTCCAAGGTCGAAGTCGCTGGCGACAGGGTCAACGTGACCCGCGAAGTGGACGGTGGCCTGGAAACCGTGGCTCTGGCCACGCCCGCCGTCATCACCACCGACCTGCGCCTGAACGAGCCCCGCTACGTCACCTTGCCCAACATCATGAAGGCCAAGAAAAAGCAGCTGGACACCTTCAAGCCCGAAGACCTGGGCGTGGACGTGACGCCTCGCCTGAAGACCGTGAAGGTCTCCGAGCCTGCCAAGCGCGGCGCTGGCGTCAAGGTGGCCGATGTGGCCGCCCTGGTCGACAAGCTCAAGAACGAAGCCAAAGTGATCTAAAGGAAGAACGACAAATGACTTCTCTCGTTATTGCAGAACACGACAACGCTTCGATCAAGACCGCGACCCTGAACACCGTGACGGCTGCCAAGGCCTGCGGCGGTGATGTGCATGTGCTGGTGGCCGGCGAAGGTGCGGCCGCTGCGGCCGCCGCTGCTGCCCAGATCGCCGGTGTCTCCAAGGTCATCCACGCCGATGGCGCCAGCCTCAAGGACGGCCTGGCCGAGAACGTCGCCGCCCAGGTGCTGGCACTTGCTGGGAATGGTGCCGGCAACTACAGCCACATCCTGTTCCCCTCGACTGCCTCGGGCAAGAACGTGGCGCCTCGCGTGGCCGCCAAGCTGGACGTGGCCCAGATCAGCGACATCACCAAGGTCGACTCGGCCGACACCTTCGAGCGTCCCATCTACGCGGGCAACGCCATCGCCACCGTGCAGTCTGCCGATGCCGTCAAGGTCATCACCGTGCGTACCACGGGCTTTGACGCAGCAGCTGCCACTGGCGGCTCTGCGGCCGTGGAAACCGTGGCTGCAGCTGCGGACAGCGGCAAGAGCAGCTTTGTGGGCCGCGAAGTGACCAAGAGCGAGCGTCCCGAGCTGACGGCCGCCAAGATCATCGTCTCTGGTGGTCGCGCGCTGGGCTCGGCCGAGAAGTTCCAGGAAGTCATGTCGCCGCTGGCCGACAAGCTGGGGGCGGCCATCGGCGCTTCGCGCGCTGCGGTGGATGCGGGCTATGCGCCCAACGACCTGCAGGTGGGCCAGACGGGCAAGATCGTGGCGCCGCAGCTGTACATTGCCTGCGGCATCTCGGGAGCGATCCAGCATCTGGCCGGTATGAAGGACTCCAAGGTGATCGTGGCGATCAACAAGGACCCCGAGGCACCGATCTTCTCGGTGGCCGATTACGGTCTGGAAGCCGATCTGTTCACCGCCGTGCCTGAACTGGTCAAGGCGCTGTAATTTGGCGCACATCAAAAGAGGGGCTTCAAGCCCCTCTTTTTCCATGGGCGTCTGGCTCGCACGGACCGGGCCATCAACAATAATTCGGCAGCTGCATGGGCGTTTCAGACCCACTGCATTGATGGAGAGGGAGACTCTGATGAATCGCAAGCATTGGGTGTTGGCGCGAGCCGGTTTGGTCGCGTTGTGTGCGGGTGCCGCTTTGGTGGCACAGGCCTGGACGGTGGGGCAGGTGGCTCCGATGTCGGGGGCTGAAGCCAGTCAGGGGCGCGCCTATGCGCAGGGCATGCGTCTGTACTTTGACCAGGTCAACAAGGCCGGTGGCGTGCAGGGCCAACCTGTGGAGCTGGCTTCGCTTGATGATCTGGGTCATCCCGAAGAGACTGTGGCCAAGACCCGCAAACTGCTGAGCGAGTCCAAACCCGTGGTGCTGGCCGGTTATTTCGGCAATCGAAATCTCTCGGCCTTGCTCGAGAGCAAGTCGCTGGATGGCTCGCAGATTCCGCTGGTGGGCTATCAGAGCACGGACACCCGTGTGCTGGCGTCGGCGCAGATGTTCTCCACGCGCGCAGGATTGGTAGAGCAGGTTGCCAAGATTTCCACCCATCTGGCCACTGTCGGCATCACGCGCCTGGCCCTGGTGTTTGAGGAGCGTCCCGATGCTCAGGAACTGACGGCCCTGGTCACCAAGGCCGTGAACCCAAGTGGAGCCAAGATGGTGACCTCGGCCATGATCAAGAGCAGAAGTGGCTCGGACAAGGCCGTGCAGGAGCTACAGGCTTCCAAGGCTTCGCCCCAGGCCATTTTGCTGGTGGCTTCCAGCCCTGCCACGGCGGCCTTTGTCGAGGCTTATCGCATGGAGGGCGGCACGGCCCAGATCTATGCCACGGCCGAGGCGGATATCGAGCAACTGGCCAAGCGCCTGCCTGTGGAGTACATGAGCGGCCTGTCGATCGCCCAGGTGGTGCCCAGTCCCTACAAGGTCTCGGGCAAGCTCAACAAGGAGTTCCGTGATGCGACGATTGCGGCCGGCAAGTCGCTGGACGTGCCGGTGAGCTTTGCCATGATGGAAGGCTATGTGAATGCCAAGGTCATCGTGGAGGCCATGCGTCGCAGTCAGCCGGTAACGCCTGAGAAGATGAGCGCCGCCCTGCGCGGACTGGAGTCTCTTGACCTGGGCGGCTACTGGGTGAACTTCAAGCCCGGGCAAGTGGGCTCCAAATATGTGGACCTGTCCATCGTCAACGCCGCAGGACGTGTGACGCAGTAAGAAACCAAGGCCTGACACGCTTCTCGTTCAGGCCTTTTTTGCAGCCAATTCCATCACGATGATCCGCCGTGCAAAACAGATGCAGAAACTGTTGCCCAGGGGACAGGAAGTGGCGCCATGGCAGGCGAAACTGGCCATCGGCCAGTCGGACGAGGCTGCTGTCGGCACAGGAGTGCCAGAGAGTGGATCGTTCAACGAACTGCTTCTGAAATAAGAGCTGCCGGCGTATCTGGAGCAAGCGCTACAGCTCTTTTATATACAAAACGAAGAAGGAGACAACATATGTCCAAGCTGCCACCCGTTCTTAAAAAACTGGCTTTGCCTGTCATCGGCTCGCCGCTTTTCATCATCAGCAATCCCAAGCTTGTCATCGAACAGTGCAAGGCCGGTATCGTCGGCTCCATGCCTTCGCTCAATGCCCGTCCCGCCGAGTTGCTGGAAGACTGGCTGGCCGAGATCACCGAGACTTTGGCAGCCTGGGACAAGGCCCATCCCGATCGTCCTTCGGCGCCGTTCGCCATCAACCAGATCGTGCACAAGAGCAATGACCGTCTCGAGCACGACATGCAGGTCTGCGCCAAGTACAAAGTGCCCATCATCATCACCAGCCTGGGCGCACGTGAGGATGTGAATCAGGCCGTGCATAGCTGGGGTGGTGTGGTGCTGCACGACATCATCAACAACAAGTTTGCGCGCAAGGCCATTGAAAAAGGTGCCGACGGCCTGATTGCCGTGGCGGCCGGCGCAGGCGGCCATGCGGGCGTGAAGAGCCCGTTTGCCCTGGTGCAGGAAATTCGCCAATGGTTTGACGGCCCGCTGGCGCTGTCCGGCTCGATTGCCACGGGGGGAGCAGTTCTCGCGGCCCAGGCAATGGGAGCGGACTTTGCCTATATCGGCTCGGCCTTCATCGCCACCGACGAGGCGCGTGCCGTGGAAGCGTACAAGCAGGCGATTGTCGAGGGCAACTCCGACGACGTGGTCTACAGCAATCTTTTCACCGGCGTGCATGGAAACTATCTGGCGCCCTCGATCCGTGCAGCCGGTCTGGATCCGGAGAATCTGCCTGAGTCCGATCCCAGCAAGATGAACTTTGGCGGCGGTGCGCAAAAAGCCTGGAAGGACATCTGGGGTTGCGGCCAGGGCATCGGTGCTGTCGACAAGGTGCAGCCCACCGCCGAGCTGGTGGCGCGCCTCAAGCGCGAATATGCCGAAGCCAAGGCCAGCCTGCTGGCAGCCTGAAGCGGATCCGCAACTCCCCTGTGCCAACGGCGTCTTCGGACGCCGTTTTTCATGGGCGGCCTGCTCGTCTGATGTTGCTCAAGCACGACTAAAACAAGGGTTAACCCTTGATAAATCGTTGTGGAGTTGATGGACATCAATGTAGGCCCGGTCCTGCAATTGGCTTTTGCATATCAAGTCATGATGATTGTCAAAAGAAGAGTAGTATTCCGTTAATTTCAGTAAATACTGAAAATTAAGAAATGCAGCAAATACCTTCTTCCTCAATAGACAATCAGACCGATGCGACGCATGCCGCACTGGCGAGCGTCATCCGCCGCCCCAGTGCGGGCGCGGTATGGCAGGTGTTTGCCGGACTGATCTGGCTGCCGCAGGCCGCCTTGCTGGCCTGGGCTGTACAGCTCATGGCCGAGGGGCAGGGCGTGGCGGTCGTCTGGCCCATGGCGGCGGGCGTGCTGTTGCTGGGTTTGTTGCGCGCCTGGGCAGAAGGTCATGGCGGCTTGCTCGCCAATCGTGCCGCGCGTATACAGCTGAGCAGCTTGCGCGCTCTGGTGCTGCAGTCGCTGGCCCAGGCATCGCCGCTGGACAAGAGCCGCCCTGCTTCGGGTCAGGCTGCCAGCGCCATGGTCGAACAGGCCGAGGCCATTGTTCCGTGGCTTGCGCGCTATCAGAGCGCGATGTGGCGTGTGCGCCTGCTGCCTTTGGTGATTCTGGCAACCGTTGCCTGGCAGTCATGGGTGGTGGCCCTGATTCTGATAGTGGCCGCGCCCCTGATTCCGCTCTTCATGGCGATAGTGGGCTGGCGTGCCAAGGCGGCCAGCGAAGAGCAGATGCTGCAACTGGGGCATATGAACGCTTTCTTGCTGGACCGCCTGCGCGGTCTGAGCACGCTGCGCGCTCTGCATGCCGTGGATCTGACAGGCCAGCGGCTGCGCGACCATGCCGAAGATCTGCGCGCCCGCACCATGCGTGTGCTGCGCATTGCCTTTCTATCTTCTGCGGTGCTGGAGCTTCTCTCGGCGCTGGGCGTGGCCATGGTGGCCGTCTATATAGGCTTTCACCTGCTGGGCACGCTGAACTTCGGCGCCTGGGGCGACAAGCTCGGTCTGGGCCAAGCCATGTTCGTGCTGTTGCTGGCGCCGGCGTTTTTCGAGCCCTTGCGCGATCTCTCGGCCGTCTGGCATGACAGAGCTGCGGGCGAGGCAGCGCTGCAGACCTTGCAGAACATGCAGATCCAGTCCGTGCAGATTGTGGGGGCGCAGCATGCCGCCGAAGCATCCTTGGTCAATGAGCGGCTATCCCCTGGAAAGCCTGTGTCCATCAGCGTTTGCGGGCTCAAGGTTCAGGCTCCAGGCAGCGACTCCAGCCTTGCACCGCTGACTTTGCACATACAGGCTGGGGAACATGTGGCGCTGTGGAGTCCCAGTGGCAGTGGCAAGTCCGTGCTGCTAGCGCAGATTGCCGGCCTTTTGCCGGTACAGCAAGGCCGTATCGAACTAGATCGGCAAGCACTCGATGCCCGCAGTGCAACGCAGCTGCGTCGGCGCATGGCATGGCTGGGTCAGCTACCGCATGTGTTTGCTGGTTCGGCCGCGCGCAATATCGCGCTGGGGCGCAGCTCGGTAGGGCCCGAACAGATTGCCCAAGCCACGCAGCAGGCGGCACTTGACGAGACCCTGGCGCATCGCCCCGGTGCGAGCCTGGGCGAGGGCGGCGCAGGGCTTTCCGGAGGCGAGGTGGTGAGATTGGCCCTGGCACGCATGGCCGCGCAGACGGAAGCCGGACTGCTGCTGGTCGATGAACCTACTGCCCATCTTGATCCCGAGACAGCGGCCCAGATCACGCAGTCTCTGCGCCATCTGGCCAGGGGGCGCACCATGCTGGTTGCCACCCACGACGCGCAACTGGCCGCAGCCATGGATCGCGTGATCGAACTGCCGCTACTGCAACCGGCGCAGGGGCCGCAGTCATGAAGAAGCAAGCTTTTTCAGTGCGCGAAATGCTGAAGGTGCTCGGTCGGATGGCACCGCGCAAGCTATGGTTGGGCGGCGCCGCGCTGGCCGCACTCACGGTGCTGATGGGCATGGCCTTGCTGGGCCTGTCCGGCTGGTTCATCACGGCCACGGCGCTGGCCGGTCTGGCGCCGGCCAGCGCTTTGGTGTTCGATGTGTTCATGCCGTCGGCCGGCATTCGCCTGCTGGCCGTGGGCCGCACCGGCGCCCGCTATGCAGAGCGTCTGGTGACTCACGACGCCACGCTGGCCGTACTGGCCGCTATGCGCCAGAGACTGTTTCTGAGCTGGGCTCGCCCACAGGCCGCCCGTCTGCTGCTGCAGCGCCCGGCCAGGTTGCTGCAGCGCCTGACCTCCGACGTGGACGCACTGGACAATCTTTATCTGCGCCTGCTGGTGCCTGCCATCGCGGCGCTGGGCGCGGCCTTGCTGGCAGCTCTGGCCTACGGATTCATGCGCTGGTGGCTGGGCCTGTTGACCCTGGCGTGGCTGCTGCTGGCTGGCTGGGGCATTGCCCTGTGGCATGGTTTGCGCAGCCGCAAGGCCGCCGTACGCCGTGCCATGGCACTGGAGGCCATGCGTGCCCAGACCGTGGATCTGGTTGCCGGCCAGACCGAGCTGCTGATGGCAGGCCAGTTGACTGCCCAGGTACAACAGGTGTTGGACAGCGATGCTCGCTGTGCCCGGGCCGATGAGCGGCTTTATCAATCCGAGGCGGCTGCCGCCAAGGCTTATGGTGTGGTGTCGGCCATGACCTTGAGCGCATCCGTGCTGCTGATGGCCTGGCTGATGGAGCAGGGCCGCATCAACGCGCCGGTTGCTGCGCTGGGTATTTTGCTGGCACTATCTGCCCTTGAGCCGTTTGCCGCCCTGCGCCGAGGGGCTGAGCAGGCCGGGCGCACCTGGCTGGCGCTGCGCAGGCTGGCTCCCGCGCTGATGGCCGCAGCGGATACGGCACAGAGCCTGCCGCAGCCCATGCAGACTATGGCCTTCAGCCTGCAGTCTGTGCGGCTTCGTCAATTGGGCCCTGTAGATCTGAATGTGCGCCAGGGCGAGCGCGTGGCACTGATTGGCAGCAGCGGTGCAGGCAAGACCAGCTTGCTGCACTTGATGGCAGGTGAGCAGCAGCCGGACGAGGGCGTGGTTCAGGCCCGCAGCTGCAGCTGGATGACACAGAGAACCGAGCTGTTTCAGGACAGCCTGCGCAACAACCTGAGGCTGGCCGACGCCAAGGCCGGCGATGAGCAATTGTGGGCCGCCCTGCAGGCTGCAGGCCTCGGACGCGACGTCATGGCCTTGCCACAGGGGCTGGACACCATGCTGGGTGAGGGCGGCCTGGGCCTGTCCGGAGGCCAGTCGCGCCGGCTGGCACTGGCCAGGCTGCTGCTGAGCCCCGACCGTTGCTGGCTGCTCGATGAGGTGAGCGAGGGACTGGATGCCGTCACTGCTGCCGACGTTCTGCAGCGCCTGGCACAGGCTGCCGAGAGCGGCGCACGAACGCTGATTTTTGCCACGCATTGGCAGCGTGAGGCGTGCCTTGCCGACCGCATCGTGTATCTGCAGGCAGGGCAGGTGAAAGCGCAGGCCCTGCGCGGCACGCCGGAGTTCGAGCAGTTGATGGCGAAGCTGAGGCCCGACACCTTGGGGGCTGTTGCACCGCAGGACATATGTTTTTCCGATTGATTTTTGAAGTACCGAGAGAAAGGACCTGACCATGGACCTCGATATCGTCGATTTATCGCGACTGCAGTTTGCGATAACGGCGCTCTACCACTTTCTGTTTGTGCCGCTGACACTGGGCCTGTCCATACTCATCGCCATCATGGAGACGGTGTATGTGATGACCGGCCGTGCCATCTGGCGCGACATGACCAAGTTCTGGGGCGTGCTGTTCGGCATCAACTTCGCCATGGGTGTGGCCACCGGCGTGGTGATGGAGTTTCAGTTCGGCATGAACTGGAGCTACTACAGCCACTATGTGGGCGACATCTTTGGTGCGCCGCTGGCGATCGAGGGTTTGATGGCCTTCTTCCTTGAAGCGACCTTTGTCGGCCTGTTCTTCTTTGGCTGGGACCGACTTTCCAAGGTCAAGCACCTGATCGTCACATGTCTGATGGCCATAGGCACCAACTTCTCGGCCCTATGGATTCTGGTGGCCAACGGCTGGATGCAGAACCCCGTGGGGGCGAGCTTCAACCCTCAGACCATGCGCATGGAAGTGAATGACTTCTTTGCCGTGCTCACCAATCCCGTGGCACAGGCCAAGTTCGTGCACACGGTGTCGGCGGGCTATGTCATGGCCTCGCTGTTCGTGCTGGGCATTTCGGCCTGGTATCTGCTCAAGGGCCGTCACATCCATCTGGCCAAGCGCTCGATGACGGTGGCTGCATCCTTTGGCTTGGCCGCTTCGCTGTCGGTGGTGGTGCTGGGCGACGAGTCTGGCTACCTGTCCTCGGAACACCAGAAGATGAAGCTGGCATCGATCGAAGCCATGTGGGAGACCGAGCCCGCACCGGCGTCCTTCACCGCCTTCGGCTTCCCCGACCGCGAGGCGCGCGAGACCCACTTTGCCGTGCACATCCCATGGGTTATGGGCCTGATCGGCACGCGTTCTCTGGACACCCCGATTCCCGGCATTAACGAACTGGTCAAGAATGCCGAGGGCAATATCCGAAACGGTATCGACGCCTACGACGCGCTGCAGACCATTCGCAAGGCCAAGACCGATGCCGAGATTCCTGCCGAGGCACGCCTGCGCTTTGAGAACAATGGTGCCAATCTGGGCTACGCCCTGCTGCTGATGCGCTATGTGGATGATCCCCGCAAGGCCACCGAAGCGCAGATCCAGCAGGCGGCAATGGATACCGTACCGCCCGTGGGGCCACTGTTCTGGACCTTCCGCATCATGGTGGCCCTGGGCATGTTCTTCATCGTGCTGACCGGCACCTTCTTCTGGCTGGCTGCCCGCCACAGGCTGGATGCCTACCCCTGGCTGCTTAAGGTGGCCGTGTTCTCGATTCCGCTGCCCTGGATTGCCGCCGAATGCGGCTGGGTTGTGGCCGAACTGGGTCGCCAGCCCTGGATCATCGAAGGCGTGCTGCCCACGGCCATGGCGGTTTCGAACCTGGGTGCGAAGACGCTGTTGCTGACCATTGCCGGCTTCGTGCTGATCTATACCGTGCTGCTGGTGATCGAGCTCAAGCTGATGGTCACGGCCATCAAGAAGGGCCCCGAGCATGAGAGCGAGCCTCATCTCAGCCTCTACGAACCCATGATCAAGAAGCTGGCACGCGGCCAAAGCTGAGAGGAGCAACCAAATGATCTTGCATGAACTGATTTCATATGACGTGCTGCGCCTCATCTGGTGGCTGCTGCTCGGCGTGCTGCTGGTGGGCTTTGCCGTCACCGACGGCTTTGACCTCGGCGCCATGGGCCTGCTGCGCGCCACGGCCAAGACCGATGTCGAGCGCCGCACAGCCATCAACTCCGTCGGCCCCGTGTGGGAAGGCAATCAGGTATGGCTGATTCTGGGTGGCGGTGCCATCTTTGCGGCCTGGCCCCAGCTTTACGCCGTGTCCTTCTCGGGCTTTTACCTGGCCATGTTTGCCGTGCTGGTGCCGCTGATCCTGCGTCCCGTGGCGTTCAAGTTCCGCAGCAAACATGAAGATGCGTCCTGGCGCAACCGCTGGGACTGGGTGCTGTGCATCACGGGCCTGGTGCCTGCGCTGCTGTTCGGCGTGGCCGTGGGCAATGTGATTCTTGGCGTACCGTTTCGTCTGGGCGACGATATGCGCATTTACTACGACGGCAGCTTCTTCGGTCTGCTGACGCCTTTTGCCCTGCTCTGCGGTCTGGTCTCGCTGTCCATGCTGCTCATGCATGGCGCGGCCTGGCTGATGTTCAAGACCGATGGCGAAGTCGCGAGCCGCGCGGCCCGCTATGGCAGCCTGTTTGCCGTGCTGACCACCTTGCTGTTTGCGGCCGCCGGCCTGTGGCTGGCTACGGGCATCAACGGCTATGTGATTACCAGCGAGATCAACCCCGTCGGTCCCTCCAACCCCTTGAACAAGACCGCAGCCGTGGCTGCCGGTGCATGGATGGCCAACTTCAAGTCCCATCCCTGGCTCTGGCTGGTGCCCGGCATTGGCCTGCTCATGCCGCTGATCGTGGCCATCGGCCTGCGCAGCCGTCGCGAATGGCTGGCGCTGCTGGCCAGCGGTCTGGCGATTGCCGGCATCATCCTGACGGTGGGGGCCGCCATGTTCCCCATGATCCTGCCCTCCAGCATCGATCCACGCTTCAGCCTGACGGTCTGGGACTCTTCCTCCAGCCATGTCGTGCTCTTCATCATGCTGGTCTGCGTGCTGATCTTCCTGCCCTTGATCCTGGCCTATACCAGCTGGGTGTACTCGGTGCTGCGCGGCAAGGTGGACCTGAAGGCCATCGTGACCGGCCAGGGCCATTCGTATTGAGACGGGATGCCCCCGGGACGCTGTGCTGCGTTCTTCGGGGCGGTTCAAAACTGGTGGGCTCATCCCGTGGATGGGCCGAATGAAAGGAAACTTATGTGGTATTTCTCCTGGTTGCTGGGTCTGCCGCTTGCTGCAGCCTTTGCCGTGCTCAATGCGATCTGGTTCGAGCTGATGGATGACGAGGCAACGCGTCGCAAGCTTCTGGAGCGAACCAATTCGCTGCCCGACGCCTGAGTCACTAAGACGTGAAATAGCCCGGTCGGCTTGAGCTGACCGGGCTTTTCCATGGATCAGGCCTTGTTCTGCTCAGGCCGTGCGAGAGCTTCTCAAGGTCTGCGTCGCCTGGGCCAACTCGGTGATGAGCGACCAGTTGCCGCTCTCCACCGCACTGGTGGGGACCAGCCAGGAGCCGCCCACGCAAACCACATTGGACAGCGCCAGAAACTCCGCCGCGTTGGCGGGTGAGATGCCGCCCGTGGGGCAGAAACGCAGCTCCCCGAATGGACCTTGCCAGGCTTTCAGCATCTGGATGCCGCCGGACTGCACGGCGGGGAAGAACTTCAGCTCGGTAAAACCGTCTTCCTGAGCCATCATGATTTCGCTGCTGGTTGCTACGCCGGGCAGCAGCGGCAGGTCCAGATCGCGGCAGGCTTGTCCCAGCTTGCCGGTGTAGCCGGGGCTGACGGCAAACCTCGCGCCGGCCCGAGCTGCCGCTGCGGCATCGGCCGCATTGCGCACGGTGCCCGCACCGACGATGGCTTCGGGCAGCTGTTTGGCGATGGCCTCTATGCAGGGCAGGCCCTGAGGCGTACGCAGCGTGACCTCCAGAACCCTGATGCCGCCTGCCAGCAGTGCTTCGGCCATGGGCACTGCATGTTCCGTGCTGTGCAGCACGATGACCGGAATCACAGGTGCATCCTGCATGATGGACAAGGCGGTCATTTGAGCAGCCATGTGCAAGCTCCTTCTTCTGCGCTCAGCGCATTGCGCCGGAATCCGGCAAACAGTTCACGGCCCATGCCGCGATGATTGGCCTGCTGCAGCTCGGCGGGCATGATGGCTTGCGGTCTGGCCTGCCATTCGGCATCTGTCAGCTCGGCCTGCAGCAGACCGGCGGGGGCATCAAGCACGATGATGTCGCCGCTTTGCACCTTGGCCAGCGGCCCGCCTGCCAGTGCTTCGGGACTGACATGGATGGCGGCTGGAACCTTGCCCGATGCGCCGCTCATGCGGCCGTCGGTGACCAGGGCCACGACATAGCCCTTGCCTTGCAGCACGGCCAGCGGAGGCGTCAGCTTGTGCAGCTCGGGCATGCCATTGGCCTGCGGACCCTGCCAGCGCACTACGCAGACGACGCCATTGAAGCCATTGGTCTGGCAGGCCTGCTCCAGCGCACCGGATTTGAAGGCCGCCTGCAGCTCATCCTGCGAATCAAAGACCCATGCCGGTGCCCGCAGTGCGTGGCGATCTTCTGGCACGGCGCTGATCTTGATGACGCTGCGGCCCAGATTGCCTTTGAGCAGCTTCAAGCCACCCGTAGGGCTGAAGGGACGACTGGCAGGGCGTAGAACAGTGTCATCGCCGGAGATGCCCGCATCCTGCCATTGCAGCTGATGGTTTTCGACATGGGGGATGCGCCCGAAGGCAGCCAGCCCCTCGGGCCGCACCGTGAGCACGTCGCCATGCATCAGTCCGGCCTGCAGCAGCTGGGCGATCACGTAGCCGGGGCCGCCTGCAGCCTGAAACTGGTTCACGTCGGCGCTGCCATTGGGGTAGACGCGGGCCAGCAGCGGAACCACCGCGGACAGCTGCTCGAAATCATCCCAGTCGATGACAATGCCGGCGGCACGGGCCACGGCAACCCAGTGGATCAGGTGATTGGTGGAGCCGCCGGTGGCCAGCAGGGCCACCATGGCGTTGACGATGCAGCGCTCGTCCACGACATGCCCGATGGGGGCAAAGCGGCGGCCCCGGGTGATGGACAGCACGGTACGCATGGCTTCGCGTGTAAGCAGTTCGCGCTCCGCGTCGGCGGGGTTGATGAAGGCTGTGCCGGGAACATGCAGGCCCATGGCTTCGAGCAGCATCTGATTGCTGTTGGCCGTGCCGTAGAAGGTGCAGGTGCCCTGGTCATGGTAGGCCGCGTTTTCTGCCGCCAGCAGCTCCTGCCGGCCGACCAGGCCCTGCGCCGCCTGCTCGCGCACCTTGGCCTTGTCGCTGTTGGACAGGCCCGAAGTCATGGGGCCGGCAGGCACGAACACCATGGGCAGGTGGCCGAAATGCAGGGCGCCGATCAGCAGGCCGGGAACGATCTTGTCGCAGACGCCCAGCATCAGGGCTGCATCGAAAGTGTCATGCGTGAGAGCCACGGCGGTGGACATGGCAATCGTGTCGCGGCTGAACAGGCTCAGCTCCATGCCCGGCATGCCCTGGGTCACGCCGTCGCACATGGCGGGCACACCGCCGGCCACCTGGGCCGTTGCGCCGTTGCGCCTGGCCTCGTCTTTCAGAATATCGGGATAGTGCGCAAACGGCGCATGGGCGGAGAGCACATCGTTATAGGCCGTGACAATGCCGACATTGGGGCCTTTTTCCTCAACGATGCGAATCTTGTCCGAGCCGGGCAGAGCCGCAAAGGCGTGGGCGACATTGGCGCAGCCCATGGTGCGTACTTGTGGAGGGCGCGCGGCCATGGCATCGACCTGTGCCAGATAGTCGGAGCGGCTGGCGCTGCTGCGCTCCTGGATGCGCCGCGTCACCTGGTCCAGAACGGGGTGAAGTGCCATGATGAAAGTCCTTGGGCAGCAATGCCTGTGCTTCGGGCGCAGGCATTGTCTTGGAATGGGTTAGGGCCATGCCCCAGGGGCATGGCTCCATGGTTGCGCGCTTATTTGGCGCGAGCTTGCTTGACGGCGGTCTGCACAGAATCCCAGGTGCCTTGACCCACGGATTTGGCAATGCCGGCATTGACGGCGCCGAGCTTGTCGCGCATGCGGCTTGCTTCTGCGGCAGGCAGTTCGTTGACCTGCATGCCCTTGGTCTTGATCTCGGCCAGGGCCTTGGCGGCTTCTTCACGCGTGTCCTTGCGCTCGAATTCACGGCTCATGATCGCCGCGTCCTGCAGCACCTTCTTCTCGGCAGAGCTCAGCGTGTCCCACCACTTCTTGCTGACCGTCACGATCCAGGGGCTGTAGACATGGTTGGAGACGGTCAGGTACTTCTGCACTTCATAGAACTTGCTCGACAGCACCGTGTTGAAGGGGTTTTCTTGTCCGTCAACGGCCTTGGTTTCCAGCGCCGTGAACAGCTCGGAGAAGGGCAGGGGAACGGCATTGGCGCCCAGGGTCTTGAAGCTGTCCAGGAAGACGTTGTTCTGCATCACGCGCAGCTTCACGTCCTGCAGATCTTCCAGCTTGGTGATGGGGCGCTTGTTGTTGGTCAGATTGCGAAAGCCGTTTTCCCAATAGACCAGACCCACCATGCCCTTGGGCTCCAGGCTGGCCTTGACCTTCTCTCCCACGGGGCCGTCCAGCACCGCATCGGCCTCCTTGGTGTTGGCAAACAGGAAAGGGGTGTCCCAGATCGCCATTTCGGGCGACAGGCCCACCAGCGTGGCGGTGGAGCCGACCATCATTTCCTGGGCACCGCCGATCAGGGCCTGCTGCATCTGGGTGTCTGAGCCCAGGGAGGCGTTGCCGATGGCGCGAACCTTCATCTTGCCGCCGCTGGCCTTTTCCACTTCCTTGGCGAACATGCGCACCGCACGACCCTGGTTGGAGTCTTCCACCAGGCCGTAGCCGAACCGCACCAGGCGGGGTTTGAAGTCCTGCGCCTGGACGGCGCCGGTGGCCAGCAGCATTGCCGTGAGTCCTGCGACTGCAAATTTGATACGCATACCCGTCTCCTTGCTTGTGTGGGCCTGGGCCCTTTGGTTGAAGCGAAATTGGGCTTTAGCGCTTACGTGGTAAGCGTTGACAGCTATTGATTTGGGAGTTTTTGAGATCGCCATGGCCTGGCCCTCAATGCATCCACTTGAGTGGCGCGGTCACCAGCTGCGGGAAGAGCACGAAGAGGGCGGCCAGCAGCACATAGACCATCAGGAAGGGGTTGGTGCCCTTGATCACGGTCTCCATGCGCAGCCTGCCCACGCCGGCCACTACGTTCTGCACCGTGCCCACCGGAGGAGTGATCAGGCCGATACAGCCCACATAGATGAACATGAAGCCGAAGTACACCGGATCGATGCCGGCCTTGACGGCCAGCGGTGCGCAGACCGGGCCGAAGATGAGGATGGTGGGGGTCAGATCCATGGCGGTGCCGACCACGAGCAGGAAGAGCATCATCACGGCCATGAAGAGCAGGGGCTGATCCAGCAGGCCCGAGAAGCTGTCGGCCAGCATATTGGGCAGGTCGGCGAGCGTGATCATGTAGGCGGTCACGGTGGCTGCGCCGCAGAGGAACATCACCACGGCAGTGGTCTTGGAGGCGCCCAGGAAGACTTCGTAGAGCCGGCTCCAGCTCATCTCCCTGTAGACCACCATGGAGACAAACAGCGCATAGACCGCGGCCACTACGGCGGCTTCGGTCGGCGTGAACACGCCGCCCTTGAGGCCGCCCAGGATGATGACCGGCATCATCATGGCCCAGAAGCTCTTGGCCAGTGCCTTCAGGCGCAGGCCCCAGCTCACGCGCTCACCCGAGGTCAGCTGGTATTTGCGCGCGATGAACCACCAGGCGGCAATCAGAAAGCCGCCCATGAACAGGCCAGGCACGACGCCCGAGAGAAACAGCTTGCTGATGGAGGTGTTGGTGGTGACGCCGTAGATCACGAACGGCATCGACGGCGGAATGATGGGGGCGATGATGCCGCCCGACGCCAGCAGGCCGGCGCTGTAGCTGTCGGGATACTTCTGGTCGCGCATCATCGGCAGCAATATGGTGGCCAGCGCGGCGGTGTCGGCAATGGCCGAGCCGCTCATCGAGGCCAGCAGCACGGCTGCACCGATGGCCACATAGCCCAGGCCGCCCGGAATATGACCGACAAAGGCGCGGGCCAGGTCGATGATGCGGCGCGACAGGCCGCCGGCATTCATCAACTCGCCCGCGAGGATGAAGAAGGGCACGGCCAGCAGCGGGAAGTTGTCAAACCCGGCTTGCAGATTCTGTGCGAGCAGTTGGGTGTCGAAAAAGTCCAGGTGCCACATCAGGGCTACGCCGGTGAGTATCAGTGCATGGGCAATCGGCATGCCGATCACCATGCCGCCGATCAGCACGGCGAGAAAAATCAGGGTGACGATCATGGCGCCTTACTCCACGCTGGTTTCAGAAGACTCGGTCGGGGTGCCGCGCAACATGTCGCGCACCACAACCAGCAACATACCTATGGCCAGCACCAACGTCGCCGCTGCGCCCAGCGCCAGGGGATAGCCCAGCACGGTGCTGTAGCTGCTCCAGCCGGCAACGACCTGCTCCCAGGAGCCCCACAGCAGCAAGGCCATGCAGACACCGATCAGCAGCTGCGAGACCCAGAACAGGACTTTGCGGGTGGCCGGGCCGACCCGCGATGTCACCATGTCGAAGCCCAGGTGGGCGCCTTCAAAAGCCGCCACGATGGCGCCGATGGCCACCAGCCACACAAACAGCAGGCGCGAGATCTCCTCATAGGAGACGATGCTGGTGTGGAAAACGTAGCGCAGCACCACGTTGACGAAAACGGCAATCACCATGCCGGCCAGGGCCAGCACCATCAGGCCTTCGGCCAGGCGCTTGAGCCATGGCTTGCGGCCCTGTGCCTCTTTGCGATCTTCAGACATTGGCTGTCTCCTGCTGTTTTTATGCTTGGGATTCGCGCCTTGCCCATTGCCGGGCCGCGAGCGCGATATCGTTGAGGTTCATGGTGGCGCTGACGGTCAGGACATCAGGCTCCTGACGCGGGTCTTCCAGTGTCGTGAACTGATTGGCCACCAGGTCGGGCGAGAAGAAATGCCCGGGTCGCGTCTGGACGCGTTCCAGCGCCGTGGCGTAGTCGAGGTCGAGAAACACAAAGCCCAGCTGCTGTGCGCTGCGCAACTGGTCGCGGTACTTGCGCTTGAGCGCCGAGCAGGTCAGCACCAGGCCGTGTTCGGCATCTGCCTGTGCCAGTCGCTGCGCCAGGCGTTCGAGCCAGCCTTCGCGGTCGGCATCCGTCAGGGCAATGCCGGCCTGCATCTTGGCCACGCTCTGGGGGGAGTGGTAGCTGTCTCCTTCCACCAGGGTCCACCCCAGCTGCCGGGCGATGGCTTCTCCTGCGCTCGATTTACCGCAGCCGGAGACACCCATGACGACGAGTGCCGACATGGTGCCCGGAGGCTGGATCTTGCTTTGAATCATTTTTGGATAGCGCTATCCGAAGTGGTTAAAAAATGAGCAGCCTGCTGCTTTCTGCGATTGGCTTCGGACCTCGGTCGAAGGCAAGTCAGTGCTTTCATCAAGCTGCTTCCACAGACTTCATTTCAAGTCTGGATAGCGCTATCATAATCAAGAAACCTCAGGCATCTGATTAGGAGA
The DNA here is from genome assembly GCF_011752915.1 of Comamonas sp. Tr-654. NCBI lineage: Bacteria > Pseudomonadati > Pseudomonadota > Betaproteobacteria > Burkholderiales > Comamonadaceae > Comamonas > Comamonas sp. Tr-654. Next base: position 236,987 of record NZ_VWWQ01000005.1, on the reverse strand, counting down.
TTCCCTTGCCTCCCGAGACCCGTACCAAGAGTGAAACCACGGTAGACAGCGCTTCTTCAAGGCGGTCTCGCGCCAGCGGGCGTGTCACGCTCAGCGATGTGGCACAGGCTGCGGGCGTGAGCCCGATGACGGTTTCCAGAGCCTTGCGCGGAGAGCGCAGAGTAGCGCCGGCCCTGGTCGACAAAGTGCGCGAGGTTGCGGCTTCTCTGGGCTATGTGCCCGATCTGGCGGCCCGCGCGCTGGCCTCGCAAAAAAGCACCCAGGTGCTGGTGTTGGTGCCCATGCTCTCCAACACCTTGTTCGTGGAGGTCCTGGAGGCGGTGCACAAGGTGCTGTTTTCCCAGGGCTATCACATGCTGATCGGCGTGACCCACTACGACCCGGCTGAAGAAGAGCAGTTGCTGCGGGCCTATCTGCCCATGCGGCCTGCCGGTCTGCTGCTGACCGGGTTCGACCATAGTGAAGAGTCGCGGAAGCTGCTGGCCGCCAATCCCGTGCCGCGCGTGCATCTCATGGAATTGCGCGAGCCCGGTAGCGGTCCCGATTGCTACAGCGTGGGCTTCTCGCAGATTGCTGCGGGCGCCGAGATGACCCGCCATCTGCTGGACAAGGGATACAGGCGCATCGCATTTTGCGGAGCCCAGCTCGACGCACGTGTCATGCAGCGCCTGGAAGGCTATCGGCAGGTGCTCAAACAGGTGGGTCTATATGACCAGAGCCTGGAGATTCTCAATCCCGAGCGCTCATCACTGGCACTGGGTGCAAGGCAGTTCGAGACGCTTCTCAAGGCCCAGACCACGGTTGATGCCATCTTTTTCTGCAATGACGACATTGCACAAGGCGCGTTGCTGGAAGCCAACCGCATGGGAGTCAAAGTGCCCCAGCAGGTGGCGATCGCAGGGTTTAACGACCTTCCGGGCAGTGATCAGATGGTGCCGCCCTTGACCACCATTCACACGCCCAGGGACGAAGTGGGCAGCACAGCTGCCGGCATGCTGCTGCAATTGCTGGCAGGGGACACCGTCAGAGAGGCTAGCGTGGATCTGGGCTTCAGGCTGGTGCCCAGGGCCAGCACCTGAGTGGTCGGAGTCAGGCCTCCGAGCCTGACTTGCCCCGTCCGGTTATCTTGTCCTTCAGGTCCAGCAGTCGCGTCACGGCCGAGCCCATGCCCATGAGCTGCATGGCGGTCTCGGGGGACAGACGCTGCACATCGTCAAACCAGCTCATCAGCTTGTCGATGAGCTCGTGCATGTCACGCATGCGCTGCTGGGCGTAGCGCTCTTCGTCGGTGCTGGCTTCTTCCATCATGGCTGCACGCAGCATGGATTGCGTGGGCTCGATCTCGCGGCGGCGGCGCTCCTCGGCCAGTCGCTTGAAGATTTCCCAGACATCCTCGGGCGCCTGGAAGTATTCGCGCCGGTCGCCGGGCTGGTGACGCAGCTGAACCAGCCGCCAGGCCTGCAGCTCCTTGAGTCCCATGCTCACATTGGAACGTGAGAACTCTAGCGTGTCGGCAATCTGGTCTGCGTTCAGCGGTTCGGGCGAAATGAACAGCAGGGCGTAGATCTGCCCCACGGTGCGATTGATGCCCCAGCGGCTGCCCATCTCGCCGAAATGCGAAACAAATTGTCGGCTCAGCTCCGACAGTGGTTTGGCTTGCGTCATGGCCTCCATTGTGCCTTTGCCGGGGGGGCTCAGTGGGGCAGGGGAATCAAGCCGGACTGCAATAGCCCTGGTTTTTCATGCATGGCCGCCAGAGGTCCGCGCAGATATGTTTCGTAAAACTTGCAATGCTGTCAGCAAATTGTTGGGAATGAGCGCAAAATCGCCATCCTGTTTTAAGTCGGTTTTTTTACGTTGCCTGTTGCCGGGCAAACTCACCCTGCCGCTGGGCAGCCCATGGGCTGCTGGCGGCCGTGATCAGATGGCTCAAAGTTCTATTTCCTCTCATTCCCGCAGCGCGCTCATCGACTGCACCAAAGGCTTGGCTTGCGCAGCCATCGTCTGGCATCACCTGGCTTTTTACGGCCCCATGTCCGATGTGGCTCATCCCGTCATGCCGAATCTGCTGGACTGGCTCTATGAGTACGCTCGCATGGCCGTGCAGATCTTCCTGGTGATCGGCGGCTTTCTGGCTGCGGCCAGTCTGGCCCCGCAAGGTCTGGCGCGCTTTGACTCGCCCTGGTCCAAGATCGGCAAGCGCTTTGTTCGCCTGGTCGTGCCTTATGCCGTGGCGCTGGTGGTGACGATTGTGGTGTCTGCCGCGATTCGCCCCTGGTTCGATCACGAATCAGTGTCCGCCGACCCCGGTCTATGGCAGCTCATGGCCCATGCGCTGCTGCTGCAAGGCATCGTGGGCGAGGAATCACTGTCAGCTGGCGTCTGGTATGTGTCCATAGACTTTCAGCTGTTTGCGGGCACCGTGCTGCTGCTGGCCGGAGTGCGCTGGCTGCAGCAATGGGCAGTGGCGCGCTGGGGCGATGCGGCCATGAAGCGTTGGTGGCCGTGGGCTGTGAGCGGCATGCAGGCGCTGGTGGTTCTGGGGACGGCGGCTTCGCTGCTGAGCTTCAACCTTGATGCAGAGCTTGATGTCTGGGCGATTTACTTCATGGGCGCCTATGGCGTCGGCATGATGGCCTTCTGGGCGGTGGCGGCAGACAAGCGCCTCACGGCCTGGAGCTGGGGCATGCTGATTGCTGCACTGATCATCGGTGCGCTGGTCTATGAGTGGCGCGACCGCATTTTTCTCGCCGGCGTGACCGCGATGCTGCTGATCGTCTGCATGCGTACCGAGGCTATTGCCCGCTGGCAGGGTCTTGCTCCGCTGCGTCGCCTGGGAGAGATCTCCTACTCGGTGTTCTTGATTCACTTTTCAATCTGTCTGCTGGTCAATGCAGTGGTCAACCATTTCTGGCACGGTTCGGTCACAGCCGCTGTGGTGGGCATTCCGTTTGCCTTTGTGCTGTCGCTGACCGCTGGCTATGCCCTGTATCAGCTGGTGGAGCGCCATGTCTCCTCCTGGAGTCAGGCTCTGCGCTGGCAGGCTGGCCTGATCGGGGCCGGACTGCTGACCACGATGGTGGCGGGCTTGCGCTGAGCCGGAGCCTGGCAATGAAAAAAGCAGCTCCGGTGAGCTGCTTTTTTTATAGAGCGAGCAGGTTCAGCGATGGAGCTCGCCTGCGCGTTCGGGCTGGAACTCTATGTCATCCACGCGCACGGTCACCTGGCCGGTAGGGTTGGGCATCTTGAACTCGTCGCCCACGGACAGGCCCAGCAGGGCGATGCCCACTGGCGCAAAGATGGAGACCTTGTCGGCGCTGCCATCCATATCCTTGGGGTAAACCAGTGTCAGCGTGCTGCTCTTGCCGCTCTCGAGCATGGTGAAGCGCACGGTGGAGTTCATCGTCACTACGTTGGCGGGCATTTCAGCGGGATCAAGCACATCTGCTCGGTCCAGCTCCGCCTCCAGCGCATCGCGGCCGGGGAACTGGCTGTTGTTCTTTTCCAGCAGCGATTCAATGCGATCCAGGTCCAAGGAGGACAGAGTGATATTGGGCTTGCGCTCCATGTAGTAACTCCCTTGCGAGATGGTGTGGTTGGCGCTTTTGCGTAGCGCAAACGGACAAAAGCCCGGGCAACGGTGTTGTCCGGGCCAAGGCATTCGAGAAGAAGCACCAACTTGGTGCGTTGCGGGTATTGTCAATGCTGCGCCGCAAACTGCCAAGTCATCTCGCACTCCGTCAGTGCGGATTGGCTTCGTACTTGCCCTGGTCAAGAGGGCGTGATACGGACGATGGGCAACAGTAGACGCTGCTGTTGATCTAAACCCGTGAAATAGGAGTCCGAGGCCGCGGATGCGCCGGACCTCATTGGTCAAGGATGGCAGCAGCTTGTTTCGCGCGGGGATGGAACTCCGCTGTCTGATCAGCCCCTGAGGCAAGGCCTCGGCATCCCGTGGGCACCACGCTGAGGCTATTCAAACAGACCGTTCTCGACACAGAAGGTGATGAGCTCCTGGTTGGACTGAACGTTCAGCTTTTCCATGGCAGATGTCTTTTGTGTGCTGACCGTCTTGACGCTGCGTTTGAGATTGGCTGCGATCTGTACGACGCTGTCGCCACGTACGAAGTGGCGAAGCACTTCGAACTCGCGTGGAGACAGCAGCTTGATGCGATCGGCGACAGAGGTGTTTCTCTGCTCACGGGTGACGTTCTGCTGATAGTTCGTGGGGAAATACTTGTTCCCCAGCCTCAGGCTGTTGATGGCTGAAAGAATCTCCGTCAGCTTGTCATGTTTCAGCACCACACCCCATACACCTGCGTCGTAAAGCGAGGAGATGATCATCGGGTTCGAGATCATTGTCAGCACCAGCAGTTTGGGGCCGGGGTAGGTACGGATCAGGTAATCCACGAATCGGATGCCATCGCCATACACGCTGTCGCCGGGCATGGTGTAGTCCGTGATGATGATGTCCGGCAACGACGAATTCAATTGTTCCACCAGTGCGGTAGACGTTGAGACGGCCGCTGTCACGGCGATGTTCATATCGCGCTCCAGCAGATCCTGAATGCCGACGAGCGTCAAAGGATGATCGTCTGCCAGCACTATGCGGATTTTTTCCATGTTATTGCTCTTTAAGTGGTCGAGTCTGACAACGGCTCCTTGAACTACACCTCCGCGAGGAAACTCTTCAGGTCTTCAATCATGAAGTTCAGTGCGGCTTCAGTGTCGTCGTTCAAGCTGTCGAAGTGCAAGTGCTTTTCGAGTTTTTGCATTCGTTGCGCCAAGGAGAAATGATTGACGTCGACCAGAGCGCCGCTGATGCGGTGCAAGGTGAGGATGATGTCGTCCACGCGCCTGTTCTGCTTGGACCGCTCCAGCTTGAGGACGTCCTCGTGCATGGTCCGTAAAAATAGATCACGATACTTGGAGGGGACTTGCGCAGGCCCTTCGGGTATATGCACTGGTGCGATGTCGGGCAGTCTGGGCGCTACCGTGTCATGGGCTCCGATTTCGGAGTGAGGCGCGTACTCACGCAGCATCTGTATCAGCGTATTCAGGCCGATCGGCTTGACCATCCAGGTATTCATGCCGGCGCTGACGCAGCGCCGCTGTTCGTCCAGCATGGCATTGGCGGTAATTCCGATGATGGGGCATATCACGCCTTCCGAGCGGAGCGTGCGGGCCAGCTCATAGCCGTTCATGAGCGGCATGTTCACGTCGGTCAGCACGAAGTCATGTGGCTGCACGTCCCATAGCGCCAGGGCATCCTCGCCGTCCTCGGCCAAGGTGACCTGGCATCCCAGTCGTTCGAGCTGATCCAGTATGGTGGTCTGGTTGATGGGGTTGTCCTCGGCAACCAGGATGCGTATCGAGAACCGTGGCATGACGGGCTCCGGCGGGACTATCAGTTGCTGGTTGTGCAGGATGCGCTGGATGCCTCGGCCGATGCTGAGCACATCTTGAGCGTCGATATCAGGGTGGGTGGACTCCTGCTGCAGGGGAGAGATGCTGACGTAGTGCCCCTTCCAGTCGGGAGGCGCCGTGGTGCTGCCCGACAGCACATCCAGCAGCAGGGCACGCGAGGTGTGGGCCGAGGTGGGTTGGGCAAGCGGCTCGGCCTGCGCGTGCCAGCGGGTCAGCCAGGCGCAGATGTTCTCCGTCAGCTCCGGGTGCGGTGTACGCACGGCTATTTGGGTGTCGGAGAGGTCGGGGAAGTCGGTGATGGTCTGATTGTCCACATCCAGTGTCAAAGCAATGGAAAAGACGCTACCCACCTGTTTTTCACTCTTGACCTGCATGGAACTACCCATGAGTTCGGCCAGTCGTGCACAGATCGACAGACCCAGACCGGCACCACGCACGACATGCCGGCTGCCGTCGACGACGTAGAACGGCGTGAAAAGGCGATTCTGGTCCTCACGGTCTATACCCACGCCGCTGTCGGCGACTTCGATCTGTAGCGTCACGTGGCCAGGAGTGTGATCCAGGACCAGGCAGCGAACGATGACGCTGCCAACATTGGTGAACTTGATCGCGTTACTGATCAGATTGCTGAGAATCTGGCGCACGCGAACGGGGTCGCCGAGCACTGAATCCGGAATCCTGGTGTCAACGGCAGAGAAAAACAGCAGTCCTTTCTGTTGCGCCATGGCCGCATAGGAGCCTGTGCAATCCTGCACGAGTTCGCGTGCGTTGAAGGCCAGGCGCTCCAGTTTGAGCTGTCCGGCTTCTATCTTGCTGACGTCCAGAATGTCGCTGATCAGCTGAAGCAGGATTTGAGAGGAGCCCTCAATGCGGTTGACGTACTGACGCTGCTGCCCATCCAGCCGCGTGGCCGTCAAGAGCTCCAGCGTGCCCAGCACGCCATATAGCGGCGTACGGATCTCGTGGCTCATCGTGGACAGAAAGGTGGATTTCGCTTCGCTGGCCTCGTCTGCTGCGCGGCGTGCACGCTCCAGGGCCCGTTCGATCTCAACGCGCGTGCTGATGTCGGTAAACGCGCACAAGACGGCGTCCTCATCCATATAGCGCGCTGGGGTGTAGGAAACCGACAGAGTGCGCTCGTTGTCTATATACAGGTTGTCCATGCTGCCGGACTGGTTGACAGCGCGCAGGGAGCGAAGGAGCTGGACGGCGTTGGCCTGCAGCGGCTGTGCATGGCCAGACTCACCGCCCAGCCAGTCCAGGGCAATGGAGTTGCTGAAAACCAGCTCGCCGCTTGCCTTGCTGATCACGCATAGCGCGACGGGGGCTGTCTGGATCAACGTGCGATTGAACGCATCGCGTTCGTCAATCTTGCGCTGGGCGTCCACGGCGGGCTCCATGACCCGGCGCTTGTACCAATAGGTGTAGCTCAGGCCTGCCAGCATGCTCAGTGCAACAAAGATGGCCGCACCGACGAGCAGCCCCATATGGCCTCTAAAAAAGCTGGTGTAGCTGATCAGATAGGTGCCGCTCCAGGTGCCGGTTGCGTCCAGCGCCTTCCACACCAGTCCGGCGCTTGTATAGGACAGACCAAGCTTGGTGACAACTGGTTCGGAGCCGCCTCCCATCAGAGTGACATCTTGATGCTTCAGCCAGAACTGGTAGGGCAGTCCGCTGGCAGTGCTTCTCTCGAGCACGTTGATGCGCTCGCGGCTGAGCAGCGTGGCTGCATAGATGTTCTGGGAGGGGCCGGACGGGCCCCACAGTCCGGACGGGAATCCCGCCGGGACCCAGCCTATCATCTTGTTGGGCAAGGCCGCAGCCTTGAACCAGTGCACTTCGTTGGGATTGAACGACGGCAGCCGCTTGCCGGGTGACTGCGTGGCGGGACCCGGCTGTGCCGCCAGGTTTTCCTGAATCGCAGAAACCGCGGTCCGGAACATGTCCATGCTGATGGCTTCATAGCCGGCATAGGTATTGATCGCCGGCACGCTGATGCTGGTGCTGTCCGCCGGATTCACGAAAAAGACGGCTGCAGCCGGGAAATAGGAGGACGCCCAGAACGTCGAATAGAAATCGGACAGATAGCTGCCCAGCTGGAATAGTGTTCCAGGAGCGGCAGAGCATTTGGTGGGCAGGGCGCAGGCCAGCGAAAACGGCATGTCCACCACTGATTCCTGGCCCAGGAAGAGGCGCGCCCTCCAGTCCGCAGGTGCATCCACTTCATGGAAACTGGTGACCCGAGAGTAAGGGATGGCTTCCAGGTCCTGGCTCTGAGCACGAAGCTGGCTCAGGAAGATTTCCTGTTCCTTGATGTAGCCGATCAAGGTGCTGAAGTCGACCAGCAACCGGTCGCGCTCCCGGTCAATGATGCGCTGTCCTCCCCAGAGCAGCGCGCTCACCAGAGCGACGACTATGGGAAGTATGCCGAACAGCAGCCAGTTTTGCCGTCGCGACGTGCGCGTGATTCGATGGATTGGCGTGTTCTGCATATCAGCGATGACTACGCAGCCTCCGGAGGAAACAACTGCCTGCGTTGATCGTTGTTCAGCAGCATGGCAAAGTCGCTGGATTTGAGTGCGGAAGAGATCAGGAAGCCTTGTGCACAGTCGCAGCCGATGCGGCGCAGAAATTCAAGGTCCGTGAGGGTTTCGACGCCTTCAGCGGTGACGGTCAGGCCCAACTGCTTGCCCAGTTGCACTGCGGACGTCAGCGCCGTGCCGCGGGTCGCATCATCGGTGGCGCCGGTCACGAATGCGCGATCGATCTTGAGCTCCGTGAACGGCATCGAGATCAGGTTGTACATGGAACTGTATCCTTTACCGAAATCATCCTGGGCAAGGCCAAAGCCCTTCAGCCTCAACCGACTTGCACCCATATAGTAGTGCGCAGGCGCGGCGGTTGTCTCGTCTTCAAGCAACTCAAAATTGATGTTGCCTGGGGGCACCTCCCATTTGCGAGCGGTCCGCTCCAGTTCGTCCGGCAGATCCGGGTTCTCCAGAAGGGGGACCGGAAGATTGACGGAGACGGGGATCGTATAGCCGATGTCGCGCCACTGTCGATGCGCGGTCAGCGCATCCTCGAGCATGCGCTGGAGCAACTGTCGCTCGAGTTTGCAATGTTGGATGGCGGCCAGAAACGAGCCCGGCAGCATGAAGCCGTGCTCGGGATGATCCCAGCGGGCAAGTGCCTCGGCGCCGACGATTTCACCGGTGCGCAGTGCCATCTTGGGCTGAAACCACGCCTGTATCTTGCGGGTGCTCAATGCGGTCTCTATGGCCGATTTGTCGAACACCAGGGGCTGGCCAAAGCGTAGATCCGGGCTGGAGGTCGGCGTCGCCACGCGGTGACGCAGCTTGCCGATGATCTTGTGGGCATAGCAGGGGTCGAACGGCTTGGAGAAAGCGTCCAGCACGAACAGCCCGACCTCCTTGGCCATCAGGCTGACGCTGTTCATGATGCGGCGCGAGCAGGAGCTGGAGATCGCCAGCATGGGCGTCAGGCTTTCGCTTGCGAGCCGGCTGATGAACTGCAGGCCGTCCATGTCCGGCATTCTGATGTCCATGATGACAATTTCAAAGTGCTCCGCATGCATCATCTTCAAGGCCTGTTCGCCGGTTTGCGCGGCCTTGACGTGAACGAATCCAGCATCCGCAAGGATGGAGCAGATGCGCGCGCAGGAAAACTCGTGGTCGTCCAGGACAAGGATTCTGTATTTGGAAAGCATGATGGTTAACTCCCCTCGGCTTTGATCGAGTTCAGGATTTTTCGCAGTTGGTCTATCGCAAGCGGCTTGATCAGCAAAACGTTGATGCCGGAGGTGAGGCCACGCCGCTGCTCCTCGGGAAACGCATTGGCGGTCAGACCGAGGATCGGACGCGTGTAGCCACGTTCCCGCAGCGCAAAAGCCAGCTCATACCCGTTCAGCACCGGCATGTGCAGATCGGTGAGGATGGCGTCGAAATCCTGGATGTCGGGTCGGTTCAGGGCCATCTGCCCATTCGTTGCAACCGCCACAGTGCAGCCCAGGTGCTGTAGTTGTTCGCGCAGTATCAGCTGGCTGATCGGGTTGTCCTCGACGACCAGCAGGTTCATGTTGATCAGGTCGAGATCGACCTGGCCGGTGGTGGTGACCAGGCCTTGTCCTTGCTGCATTCCATGTATCGCGCGGCCCAGGCCCAGGATGCCGTGGGCACTGATCAGCAAGGTGTGGCGGTCTGCGGTGATGCCATGCCGGGCGCCGGGCGGGTGCATGACGATGCGCCGGTGCGGCCATTGCGCAAGCGGCATCGCCCAGGGCCAGGCCTCGATCAGCAGTGACTGCGTATCCATGGATGAGTGATGCTCGCGGTAGGGCATCGCCATTGCGCCCCAGAGGCGCAGCCAGCCGCAGAGGTTTCTCACGACCTCAGGGATTGCGCAGCGTACGTAGATCTTCTGGGGTGACAGCCTGGGCAGATTGTCCGGTCTGGACTCCACGGCAATCGGCAGTGTCACCTTGAACGAGATACGTGTGCCGATGCCCAGTTCACTGGTCGCAGCAAGTTCGCCGCCCATCATCTGCGACAGGCGCGAGCAGATGGACAAGCCCAGGCCCGTGCCCTGGATGAGCTGGTCGATGTCGGAGTCGGTGCGGAAATAGGGCTGGAACAGTTGCGGCACATGCTCGGCAGCGATGCCGATGCCGGTATCGGCGACCTCGAACTCCAGTTGCACATGGAAATCGTCGACCGGGGTCGAACGAAGGCGCAGCACGATATGTCCGCTCACCGTGAACTTGATGGCATTGCTGACCAGGTTGTCCAGGATCTGACGCAGCCGCGTGACGTCTCCAAGCACCTGCAATGGCGTATTGACGGAGGCCGTGGAGTAAAGCCTCAGGTTCTTGCGTTCTGCGCGCACACAGAAGGTGGAAACCACATTGTCCAGCACCTCCAGCAGAGCCAGCGGCCGGCGCTCCAGCGTCATGTAGCCAGCCTCGATGCGCGACAGATCCAGGGTGTCGTTCAAGGTCGACAGCAGGACGGTGGACGAATGGCGCAGGGTGTCCAGATACTGCTGCTGCTGCTCGGTGGCACCGGTCAGCGACAGCAATTCCAGCGTGCCAAGAATGCCATAGAGCGGCGTGCGGATCTCGTGACTCATGGTCGTGAGAAACAGCGTCTTGGCCTGGTTTGCCGCTTCGGCCGCCTGCATGGCGTTGAGCAGTGACAACTCCGTCTGCTTGAGCTTGGTGACATCATTGATAGTGCACAGCATGGCTGGACCGCCGCAATAGGTCATCGGAGTGAAGGTGCGCTGGACCACGCGGCCATCTTCAAGTTCCAGGTCTTCGTCAACGCTGCTCAGGTCGGGGGACTCGACGATATGCTTCCATTCGTGTTCGGTTTTAAGCCAGGCCTGCGCCAGCTCGTTGGATAGCAGCGGCTCGCGGTCGTCGTGGCGCAGCAGGGCTAGACCGATGGGAGCGGTCTTCAGCAGCTTTCTGTTCAGTGTCACGCTGTCCATCAGCGCTAGAAAGTTGGATCTCGCGGGGGCCAGCAGCTTGCGGTGGATATAGAAAGACGCCAGCAGCAGAACCACAGCGAGCGCAGCGCAAAGAGTCAGCGCCCCGTAAAGCTTGGCGGCGTTGTCCTTGAGCAATTGCCTGACGGGCATGTAGTACTTCAGGCGCCAGCCTGCGTGGCCTACGGATTTGCTCAGTGCCAGATATCTGGGAATGCTGCCCTCCCATACGATGCCGAAGTTGTCGGTGCGCGTGATGTGCAGCGAATCTCTGTCCATGTCGGGTGCATTGGCGCCCCGCAGCGTCGCATGGCCATTGGGGTCGTAGAGGACATAGCTGCCCCCGGCCGTGCTGGTCAGGTCCAGGGCTGAGCCGATATCGTCGAAGGTGATTCCCAGCCACCCGCTGGCGGTATCGGTTCCGTCGATGGGGGTATAGAGGAACAGTCTTTCACTGTCGTCGGTGGGCGGATTCAGCCATACCAGCGGCGAGCTGCCCGAGATTCCGACCTTGGGGTTCTCAAGCAGCAGAGTACTTGCAATCCACTTCTGGGTTTGCGGCGAAATATCAGGCGTTGCCGAGGCCTTGTCGCCCAATACCGGCAGGGTTGTGCCGCTGCTCTTGGACGTGTAGACAAGCGTCGTCTTGATACGGCTGTTGTCATGAACATCCCGTGGCGTCAGAGCCAAGGCCCACTCGTGGCGACTCTCGCCCTCTGGCAACGGGTAGACCTCAAGCTGCCTGGAGAGGCCGGACAAGCCCAGTGTTTCGGGCGCCGAAAATGGTTTGAGACTGCGGACAGCGGAGGCGGCCGTGGCGCGCAGCAGCTGCTCGCGCTGATCAAAGAAAAGCTGCGCGTTGTAGGCTGCGGCGTTCATCTGGCGCCGATACCCCGAAACACTCTCGTTGATCGACCAGAAGCTGTAGAGCAATGCCATGGTGACGATACATAGCAGCGAGGAAGCCGCAAGCGCATACAGCAATACCGTGGGCAGGCGCGTGGCCGTCGCGGCATTTTTGGTGATGGGCTTGAGGGGCAGTCGGTGCATAGGCAAATGCTATGAACCGAGCGCATTTCTGAGGCTAAGAGGAATCCGAATCTGCCGTGTGCGGCCATCGAGAAAGCGCTGTTACTGCATGCCCTGAAGAGAGTTCAGGCCCATGCCTTACAACCCGGCCGCTTCACTTCCTGGAGCTGTCTCGCTGATTGATTGGTATCGCTGATTGAAGTTCTGCGGATGTTGGGTTTGAGGGCTCGTGCTTTTTGGGATAGGGGCGATGCGGATGCAATAAAGGTAACTCGCCCGCCGGGGCGAGACCCGGCACGGCCTGCAAGACCTCAGCCTCTGGCGACAAAGCGATACAGTTTTGATAGCTGCTATCGCTTTATGGATAAGCGTTTTAGGCTGATTCGCCATAACTCTTGCAGGCCACCCGCATCCACCCGTGTATCTGCGCCTGCGGCACGCGGTTCGGCTGCGGGCAACGCTGCCGCAGGACAGCGTTGCATCGTGAACTGACTTGCCGCCGTCTGTCTGAGCGAAGCGGCAAAGCCGCGCAGCGAGTTGGGCGGCTGCGCAGACCGAATGGCGTGACGCAGGTTTGCCCGGAGCGCAGCGCAGGGACGCAGATGGTCGGGTTGTGCTCTTTGCTTACTTTCTGGCAACAGAAAGTGAGTCGCCTGCCGGGGCGAAATCCCGGCGTGGCCGGCAAGGCCTCTGCCGCTGGCGACAAAGGGATGCAGTTTTGATAGCTGCCTGCAATTGCGGTGATTGGGCTAGAGGGTGATTTGCTTGGACTTCTGTTTCTGCAACATGCCCGATATTTAGACCGAGGGCTAGGCGCCCCCGACGGGTCTTGGCCCGCCAGCCGACCTACTTTCTTCCGCAAGAAAGTAGGCAAAGAGCCAGCCCCTGCTGCCCCCGTCCCTGCGGCTGCGCCTGCGGGCAACCTGCGCCGTCAAGCTCTTGCGGCTGTGCGGCCCAACTCGTTGAGCGTGCCTTGCCCGCTTAGCTCAGACAAACGGCCGCAGATTGGATGATGATGCAGTTGCACTCTGCGGTGCAACTGCGCGCCGCAAGAGCTTGCCATCGCAGGCGTTGGCACAAGGGGTGAGACCAACAACCGGCTTCGTCCCAATTCTTGCAGGCCGCCCGCATCCACCCGTATATGTGCGCCTGCGGCACGCGGTTCGGGCGGCAGGCAACGCTGCCGCAGGACAGTGTTGCATCCTGAACTGACTTGCCGCCGTCTGTCTGAGCGAAGCGGCAAAGCCGCGCAGCGAGTTGGGCGGCAGCGCAGACCGAATGGCGTGACGCAGGTTTGCCCGCAGCGCAGGGACGCAGATGGTCGGGTTGTGCTCTTTGCTTACTTTCTGGCAACAGAAAGTGAGTCGCCTGCCGGGGCGAAATCCCGGCGTGGCCGGCAAGGCCTCTGTCGCTGGCGACAAGGCGATGCTATTTTTGATAGCTGTTTGCGCTTGCTGTGACTGGGGTAGAGGCTGATTTGGCCTGAATTTCTGCGGCAATGGCCTGGTAGCAGCAGAGGGTGAGCGAAGCTCTAAAACGGGGCGATCCATCGCAATATGGCCAAAGGCTAACCCTAATTGACATTGCTTGACATTGAACGGCTTTTTTGGTTAGCGATTAGGAATCGTCCGAGGCCTGCGGCCGGACCCCCTCCCTAAACTTCGTTCCTATGTGCTGACCCGTTGGCACATGGCTGCGATAGAGCTACTAACCGCGATCGTTGCGTAACTGGCTCCATCCATCACTAACCTCACTTAATTAGAGTTCTTGAAATGAAAAAAGCTATCCTCAGCATCGCTGTCCTGTCCGCTCTGGGCTTCTCCGCAGTTTCCCACGCCGCTCCCACTGTGGGCGCTACGGGCATGATCAACTTTCAAGGTGAAATCAACGCCGATACCTGCGTGGTGCACAGCGCCGGTGCCAACTCCTCCGGCGGTACCAACCTGACCTATCAAATGGGTTCGGTTTCTGCGAACGCTCTGGGCACTGAAGAATTCCCCAACCAAACTGGCGGCACCATCACCACTCTGCCCGTGCCCGTGAACCTGACCATGGAATGCATGAACGGCACCAATGTTTCCCTGAAGCTGACTCCCACAACTCGCGTTGGTATGGGTGTGGGCGTGAGCGGTGGCGCTCAGAACGTGCAGATCATGCTGATGGAAGGTGTAAACAAGCTGGACTTCAGCTCTGGCTCCTACACCAAGGCCAACCTTCCTTTGACCAATGGCGTGGCTGATATCTCGCTGAACGCCTTCTACACGCTGCAACAAGGCAAGGGTGTTGGCGATGTGGTGGCCGGTCCCGCTAACGGTTCCGTGGCTTACGAACTGTCGTACGAGTAAATCGGCTCCCTCTTCGCAGGCTGCCAAGCCTGCGAAAGAGGTTGCATGAATGAAAGCAGCCGGGGCTTTGGCGATTCTTTGATTGACTCGCGCAACTCGAGTTCCATCGCCCCGGTTTTTTTGGCAGACAGATTCGGGAGTTTCTACTCAGGAGGGTTGGTCCGTATCGGATTTGATGCAGATCTTCTGCCGCTCAGATGGCATTGATATCGCCACAGGCTTGGCAGTGATGAGCAGGACTTGTCCAGAGCTTACGACGATCTTTGTCTCGGTGCTCTCTCCGGTCGTGCCTTGCCTTGAGCAAGCCATCAACCGGGATATGCGTGCAACCGGCTCCAGCGATCGTCTCTCATTCATCTCATAGGTTTTAACGGAAATGAAAAAAGCAATCCTCAGCCTTGCCGTTTTGTCCGCTTTAGGTTTCTCCGCCGTTTCTCATGCTGCCAACGTTGGCGCAACCGGCAACATCACCTTCAACGGTGGTCTCACTGCAGAAACATGCTCCTTGCAAGATAGTGGTGCCACCATCACCAGCGGCAATTTGTCCTATGACATGGGCATGGTGACCACCAAGTCTCTGGGCTCCGAAGCTACGCCCGCGACCCCTGTCACTCCTGGCGGTATTGCCTCGCCCACCCTCATGAATCTGCGGCTGGCATGCGCCAGCGGCTCCTCGGTTGAGCTGAAGCTGACTCCCACAACCCGCATGGGCAAGGGCATTGCCACAAGCGGCAGCGCCAGCAATGTGCAGATCATGCTGATGCAAGGTGCCGGTATTCTGGACTTCTCCAATACCGGCTCCTGGACCTTGTCAGCTCCTTTGAGTGGCGGCGAGGCCAACTTTGTCCTGAATGCCTACTACACGCTGCAAGCGGGCAAAGCCACCAGTCAGGTTGCGGCGGGTTCTGCCAACGGCTCTCTTGCATACGTTCTGTCTTACAACTAAATCGTTTTCCCTTTCGCGGGCTGCATGTTCAGTCCTGCGAAAGGGCTTCATGAAAGGCCCCACACCGTGTCCGTATCTCGTATTCATACCTTCGCTCGGCGCGTGCTGCTGGCCCTGATGCTCACCGGCGCTGTCGGCGCACATGCCGATATCTCGCTCAACACCACCCGCGTCATTTTTGACGGCAAGAACAAAGAAGCCAGCCTGGTTGTGCGCAACGGTGCCAATCCCGTTCTGATCCAGTCCTGGCTGGAAAGCAATACTCCCGGCGACAAGGGCGAGTTGCCTTTTGCCATCACCCCGGCGCTGGCAAGAATGCAGGTCAACGGCCAGCAATTGCTGCGTGTGCTGTATGCCGGCGGTGCCAACGCCATGCCTTCGGACCGCGAGTCGGTAGTGTGGGTCAATGTGCAGGAAATTCCGCAGCAGGCTGAAGCTGAAAACTCCCTGCAGATCGCCATTCGCCAGCGCATCAAGATGTTTTTCCGCCCCACGGGTCTGCCAGGCTCGGCTGCAGAAGCCCCCGCGGCCCTGCGCTGGAGCATAGACAGCGCTGACGGCAAGCAGGTTTTGAAAGTGCAGAACCCCACAGCGTTCCACGTCTCTACCACGGGCATCGATATGGGCTCCGGCGCCGACAAGCAGCGCGTCAGCGAGGCCGTGATGATTGCCCCCGGAGAGAGTCGTACCTTTGCGCTCAAGAGCGGCGCAGCTTCCGCCTCGGCGCTGAGCTTCACCTCCATCAACGACTACGGCGGCTCCGAGTCGTATCAGGCCAGCATCGGCGGCGCATCGCCGGCACAGGCTAGCCGGGTCACCGAGCGTAGCCAAAGCAAGAACTAGGCGCCTCGCGCGCCCCAGTCGCAAGACCCTACAACCGAAGACTTATGAGTCTGGATCGCCTGAGGCGATCCCGGGCGGTGGGGACTTTTGTCCGAAATTCACTATCCCCAAGCGTTCGATCATGAGCAAGCTGAAGTCCAAGGTTCCCTTTGCGCCGTCCCACGGCAACCACACCTCGTTTCGCCTGAACCCGCTGTACCAGATTCTGTTTGGTTCGCTGGGCGTGTTTCTGCCCTTCTGGGCTTTTGCGCAAGAAGTCGCTGCACCTGCAACTGAACCGGCGCAGATGGTAGCGCAGCTGGCTCTGTCGTCTACGGGTGAGCAAGCTGCCGTGCAACCTGTGGTCAATGCCGCCGCCCCCAACCAGGCGCCCGTGCAAGTGGCCGCGCTGGACCATGCTGCCCTGAGCCAGGGTGTGATGAAGGGCTTCAGTACGGCATTCCTGCAAGGCCTGGGGGCCAGCGTCGACGTCAAGACCCTGCTGTCCAGCAGTGAGGTGATTGCCGGCAACTACCGCGTCGACCTTTTGGTCAACACGCTGCAGACCAGCCGTATCGACGTGAACTTCACGATGAACGCCAAGACGGGCGAGGTCGAGCCCTGCCTTACCAAGGAAATGCTGGCGCAGGCCGGCGTGGATATGGCCAAGATCGACTGGGAGCAGGCTGCCAGCCAGGACCCGTCCTGCCTGCGCCTGCCCGAGCTGATTCCTCAAGCCACCGCGCAATTCGATGCAGCGCGCCTGCGTCTGAACCTGAACATTCCCCAGGTCTATATGAGCCAGGCACGCCGTGGCTATGTCGAGCCGTCGCAGTGGAGCGAGGGCGTGCCCGTGGCCTTTGCCAACTACAACTTCAGCTCGCGCTTTACCAATAACTCGGGCGGCATGGCCGACCAGCGCAGCACCAATCTGGGCCTGAACATGGGCGTCAATATTGGCCCCTGGCATTTCCGCAACAACTCCTACCTCAGCAGCGGCTCGCAGCAATCGACCCAGTTCCGCAGCCAGAACACCTATATTCAGCGCGATTTGACCGATCTGCGCAGCCAGCTCTGGCTGGGCGAGACCTACACCGCATCTCCGCTGTTCGACAGCGTGCGTTTTCGCGGTGTGCAGATGGCCTCCGACGACGCCATGCTGCCCGACAGCATGCAGGGCTATGCACCCGTGATCCGTGGCAACGCCGAGTCGAATGCCACCATCGAAGTGCGCCAGAACGGCTTTCTGATCTACAGCACCAATGTGGCCCCGGGCCCGTTCGAGATTACCGATCTGGCTCCCTCGGGCACCAACGGCAATCTGGAAATCACCGTTGTCGAGGCCGACGGCCGGCGCCGCGTCTCGGTTCAGGCATTTTCTGCTCCGCCGCTGATGGTGCGTGAAGGCCGTCTGAAGTACGACGCCACGGTCGGTCAGTTTCGCAACAACTACAACGGCGGCAGCACGCCGGCATTTGGCAGCGCCTCGGCTCTCTACGGTCTGACCAGCAATATCACCCTGGCGGGCGGTATGCAGGCGGCCCCGGGCTACCAGATTCTTTCGGGAGGCGCGGGCCTGAACACCACGGTCGGTGCCTTTTCGCTGGACGCCGCACATTCGCGCAGCAGTGTCAACGGCGACACCAATTCCGGCAGCCGCCTGCGCTTCAATTACCGCAAGTTCTTCGAGAGCACTGCGACCCAGGTTTCGTTCACGGCCCAGGAAAGCCTGAACGAGGGCTTTCGCAACCTCAACGATCACGTCCAGGCCAGGAACTGGGCTGGCAATGAAAGCGGGCTGAGCTTTCGCTCCGTGCTGCCCCGTAGCCAGCTGAGCATGTATCTGAGCCAGAACCTGGGCGTCGGCACGCGTTACGGCAGCATCTACACCAGTGCTACGGCAGGTCGCAACTGGGATGGCTCCAAGTCCAACAGTGTGTCGGCCGGCTATAGCAACACCCTGGGGCCCGCTTCTTTCAACGTGAGCCTCACGCATTCGCGCAATGTGGCCAGCGCGCAGTATGCGAGCGGCCGCCAAAGCGATACGGGTGTATTTCTGTCCGTTACCTTCCCGCTGGGCAAGGGTAGCAACGCCCCCAATATGTACACCAATGTGGGCCACCAGAAGGCCGGCACCAATGTGCAGACGGGTATTTCCGGCAGGCTGCCGAACGACCGCGACATCAGCTACTCGGTGATGGGGCAGCGTGATGTGAATGGCGATGCCTCGGCCTCCGCCTTCCTGGGGGCTTCCACCTCGATGGCAGTGCTCAATGCAGGTTATTCCTACGGCAACCGCTCGAACACCGCTTCGGTGCAGGCCAGCGGCTCCATCGTTGCGCACCAGGGTGGTATCAACCTTGGCCAGCCCGTGGGCGAAACCTTTGCACTGGCCCAGGTCGAGCCAGCGGTGCCCGGTGTGCGGGTGTCCAGCTACCGCGGCGTGGCAACGGGCAACAACGGCTATGCCGTGATTCCCAATGCCGTTCCCTATCGCGCCAACTGGATTGCGATCGATGCCACTGGCTTGAGTGCCGACGTCGAGATCGAAGGCGGCATGGAGCAGGTCGTGCCGCGTCGCGGCGCGGTACCGCTGGCTACCTTCAAGAGCGAAGAGGGCCGCCGTGTGCAGTTCGAGCTGACCCAGCCCGATGGCTCCCCCATGCCGTTTGGCGCGATTGTGGAAGGCGCCGACGGCAGCCGACTCGGCATTACCGACACCCGCGGGCGCGTGCTGACCATGTTGGAGCAGGACCAGGCCCAGGGCCAGTTGCGCGTCATCTGGGAAGAGCAGGAGTGCCGTATCGGCTACGACCTGCCCGCCAAGGAGCAGGGCGAGAACTACCAGCGCATGGCGCTGAGCTGTACTGATGCCAAGCCTGTGCCCACCCCTACCAACAAAAGCGGATCCGGCGTGGCCCAGGCCACCGATCCCGATCTTGTGTCCAAGCAGGGGTCCTGATCCCGCTGCCTAGGCCCAAGTTCACCGTACCTCACAAGGAGTTCGATCCATGTTTCGATCCATCAAAGCCCGTATTTATCCGTCCTCATCTCCTGCCAGCCAGCCCCAGCGCTGGGGCTGGCTGACCAAGGCCGCGGCAGCCAGCGCCATGACTGCAGGTGCTCTGTATGCGCCCGCTGTCTTGGCGACACCAACATGTACCAATGGCGATATGGTCAAGGAGACAAACTGGGTTGTCACGTCCGATTTCTCCGGTATTGCCAACAATGTTTCGATTGCCAATGCCACCTTCAGCCAGACCACCACGGCCTCACAGACGGTCATTGGTAATCAGGTGTATCTCTTGATTGCGAGACCCCAGGCGGGGACCTATCAGACCATTCCGTTGGATACATTTCCAGGCCTGGGGCTAAGGTTGAGCTTCGCTGGTTATGTCAACGATGGAGGCGCGGACCTTAGCCCGAATGCTTTTAATTCCCTTGTCGGGACAGTCATTGCTAACCCCGTAGCAAATTTTGGCACTTCGAACTTCTCCACCGGCAATGCCTTCACCACCAGGAAAATGAAATTCTTATGGAGGATGGATCTTGTGGTGACCGATGTAAGGGTCTACGCGGGCGGCACTGGCGACTTCATGAGAGAAACGAATCTGAGTCAGGGCATGACGTCTGTTATTCCCATTATTTATGACGGCAATACACGCATGTCGTGCTACAACACCAACGTCAGCTTTCAAAAGGCACTGGCCGCTGGCGGAGCCATCGCATTGCCCGAGCTGCCCAAGCCTCCAACGCCGACCTGCCAGTTTCCGATTTCCTCCATGAATCAGACGGTTCCGCTCACTTACTCGACGACCGGCAGGGTGGCAGCCTATGGCTCTGCCCGTACGGCGGGGGCAGCGGTTGAGACGCGGTTCAGTCTCCAGGCGAACCAATGCGGTGCCAATAGCAATTACGCCATCTACTTTACCGACACCAATGCGGCTGGGGCGAACAAGGATTACCTGAGCAGCACCGGAGCATTGGCGGGCAAGGTCAATCTCAGGATGTACCAGGGCAGCAACAGCACCGCCGTTCAGTATGGTTCCGCGCCCTCGGGCAGCACCGTGCCAAGCCGTGCCCCTGGCGTGGCGAACAACAATACCCCGGCGGGCTCGAACTTCCTGCACGATTTCTATGTGCAATATGTTCGGGACCCTGGCTACGCCGGCATCATTCCGGCGGGAACGCTGTCGGCGCAGACCACTGCCACGGTGGTCTATCCCTGAGCGTCGTTAGTGACCTGAGCGCCGGCAAGCTGGCGCCGCTTAATGCGCTTGCCAAACTGCGCGTATCAGCCCGCTCCTTGCTGGAGTCCCAGAAGCGTCACCTCAAACAGGTGACGTTTCTGCGCCATGGCGGCTACCGGGCCACCAGACCGGTAGACCACGTTGAGGTATTGATATGAAAACAAGTCTCTTCGAGCAGATCGTGGAATGCCCGGGTTCTGCACCCGATGCCGAGATCGACCCCGACCCCGACCCCGCTGCTTCCCCCGCCTCTGTGCCGCAGGCGCAGGCTGCCAGCCTTCAAGCACAGCTGATCGGCGATAGCCTGAGCCGCCATGTACCGGCCATGCAAAGCGGCTTCGAAATCATGACCAGCCAAGGTCTGTGGCGTGTGGATGGCGAGCTGGCGCGCCAGATGGCCGAGCTGATGCGCCGGCATCTGATGAAGCAGCTGGAGTCGGCATAAGACCCTCGGGCCATTAACCAAGAGGCGGTCAGACCAGGCCTTCTTTTGGAGAGACAGGGAGCGCCGCAGCGCTCACGGGCCGCCTGTCAGGGCAGACGTGAAGAACCATCAGTGCATTGCACTGACCATGTGCCGACATACGGTGCTTGATTCATGAGAACTCGCTTTTTATCCGTCTTTAGCACCCGCCGCCTTCGCGCGCGGTGGCCAGGCATGCTCCGTTGCCGCGATGTTGAGGCATGGACGGCGCATCGCGAGCCAGCCATTCACCTCGCCGGGCGTCGATCCTGGCTGGAGCGCTTGAAGCGGCTGAAGCGTCGCCTGGAAAAGCTGGCGTTGCGGCCGCCGCGTGCACCTGTGCCGCCCGCCCGCACCGGGAAAGCAGATCATGGGTATGGCGGCTGCAGGCAGGGCCGCCGCCGCAGGGGATGCGGCTGCCCCTGCCCGGACATTGTCGGCCCGGAACACGAGCCTGGCAGCCCCGGTGATCGGCCCGGGCTTGTGCCGCCATGCGCCTGCCATGGCGGCAGAGGTGGGCTGTGACCATTGGCCGCAGCGGTGCCTGCCTTGTCTTGGTGGTTGCTTAGCCGGGCTGGTAATTCGATGGGTTTGAGCAAGGTCTGCCGGCGCTGACAGGCCTTCTGCAGCTCATTCATCAGCGCCAGCGTGCCTGTGTGCTGGCTGGGTGGCCCGGGGTTGCCGATTGGCGATTTTCATCCTGACGGCCTTTGCCTGGGTCGCCATAGGCCAGCTATAAGCGCCTGCGATAGCTCCTGCCATTAGCGCCTGGCCGTGAATACAAAAGGTCTGGCCGGTTGAACGGTTGCCCAGCGAGGCGCTGCAAATGCCCGGTCTGATACAGCTGTTATTGATTCAAATTCAGATTCGGATTGATCTTAGTCATGAGTAGTCGCTCGCTCTATAGCATTCGCCTATACACCGACTGCCTCTCATATTGCCTTTCATTGGGCACAGAACTAAGGAAATCGAATTGTGAAAAACAGCTTCCATTCGTCTGCAATGCCTGACAGCCAGTCCTTGCGCTGGATCTGGTTCGCCAAGGCTATGGCGGTCTGTGCCGTGACTGCCGGTGCGTTGCATGTGCCCAATGCCGTTGCAGCAAACGGGCAGCAATGCACCGTGGCACCCATGGTGCGTGAGAATGGCTGGAATCTCAAATCCGACCTCGCCGGCATTGCGAACGGTGTGGCAGTTGCCGATGTCACCTTCAGCCAGACCATCACGGCCACCAATACGCTGGCCAATTTCACGATGGCGCTCACGACCTTG
Source organism: Comamonas sp. Tr-654 (assembly GCF_011752915.1). Lineage (NCBI taxonomy): Bacteria > Pseudomonadati > Pseudomonadota > Betaproteobacteria > Burkholderiales > Comamonadaceae > Comamonas > Comamonas sp. Tr-654. Next base: position 214,928 of record NZ_VWWQ01000005.1, on the reverse strand, counting down.
GCGCCCCAAAGCGCCTCGGGCGCATACCAGACCTTTCCGCTTGCCACGTTTCCGGGCCTGGGCCTGCGGTGGAGCTGGGCTGGTGCCGACAACGTTCAAGATGGGGTGATCAACAACCAGAGCAAGTCGCCGGGCGCGGTCGTCACTGGCAACGCATTCAACTTCGTGACCGGAACGTTCGCATCCAATGTCCCCACGAAGAAGTTCAAAATCAAATGGAAGTTCGAGCTTGTCGTGACTGATGTCAAGACCTACGCAGGCGGCGGAGGCGACTTCTCGCGCGAGGCAATTTTGAAAGGCATGCAGATCATGCCCTTCATCGCCGACCTTAGCGCGCCGATCACGAACCAGGCATGTTCCCCCGTCATTTCGGACTTTGCGCAGGCAATGGGCTCAGGTGGCATCATCGCGCTGCCCGAGTTGCCCAAGCCGCCGACGCCGACCTGCCAGTTTCCGGTTGCCAATCTCAATCAGACCGTTGGGCTCAATCTCTCTACCACCGGCAGGGTTCCGGCCAATGGGTCTGCCCGCACGGAGGGGGCAGGCAGCGAGACGCGGTTCAATATCAGTGCGATCAATTGCGGTGACGGAGCGAGCTATTCCATCTACTTCACCGACACCAATGCGGCCGGTGCGACCAAGAATTATCTGAATGGCACCGGGCAGTTGGCGAGCAAGGTCAACCTCCGGCTGTATCAGGGCTCCAACAACGAGCCCGTACAGTTTGGCATCGCGCCCACGGGCAGCAGCCTTCCGCTCCATCCCCCTGCTGTGACCAACCAGCTGACCCTGGCAAACACGAGCTTCTTTCATGATTTTTACGTGCAATATGTCCGGGCGCCTGGGGAGGCTGGCACCTTGCCAGCTGGAAACATGCAGGCGCAGGCGACCGTCACGGTGGTGTATCCCTGACCGGTCCGAGCCCTGAGTCTGCCGTCTTGTTGGCGGTGCAGGCCCCGAAAAGGACTGCAGTAGCGAGTCGAACTCAGGCATGAGTCAGGCCCCGCTGGCCCGGCCTGCTACTGAGGCTGGTAGTCAATCGATTTGAGCAAGGCCTGCTGGCGCTGGTAGGCCTTTTCCAGCTCGTTCATCAGCGATTGCGAACTGGCGTCTGTGCCGGGTTCCATGCCCATATCTCTGAGCCTGGCCTCGACCTGCGGCTGCTTGAAATACTGCAGCGCAATCTCTCTGACTCTGGCCTGCACATCGGCAGGGATGTCGGGGCGCGACCAGACGCCGAACCAGCTTACCTCGGCCAGTTGCGGATAGCCCAGTTCCTTGAAGGTGGGCACATCGGGCAGCTGCACCATGCGAGTGGGGTAGTTCACGGCCAGCGGCTTGACCTTGCCTGCCTTGATCAGGGGCAGGGCAGTGGTGAGCCCATCCATCATCAGCGGCACATGGCCGCCCATGAGGTCGCTGAGCGCCGGGGGAGAGCCCTTGTATCCCAGGTGCTTCATCTTGATATTGAGCAACTGCCCGAGCAGCATGCCTGAGGTATGGCCGCGCATGCCCGTGGCGTAGGAGGCAAAGTCCAGTCCGTCAGGCTGCTTTTTGCCGTAGTCGGCCAGCTGCTGCAGATTGCTGGCCGGGAAGTCCTTGTTGGCAATCAGCACCAGACCGTTGCGGCTGAGCTGGGCCAGCGGCTTCAAGTCTTTGAAAGGCTGGTAGCTGACCTTGTAGGCCAGCGGCGTCTCGCCGACGATGCCTCCCTGGATCAGCAAGAACGTATGGGCGTCCTTGCCGTTGGCAAGCAGGTCGTTGACGGCCAGCACGCCGGCCGCACCGGGCTTGGATTCGACAATCACCGGCTTGCCCAGCTGCTTTTGCATGCCGTCGGCCAGCAGGCGAGCCAGCGAGTCGGCATTGCCGCCGGCCGGGCCGCCGACCACCAGGCGTATGGGCTTGACGGGCCAGGCTGTGGGTTGGGCATGGGCGGTCAGCGGCATGGCAGCTGCAGTCAGGCTCAGGCTGGTAGCCAGGGCAACGGCCTTCCAGGGCATGGTTTGTTTCATCTTTGTCTCCTCTTGTTTTGACAGCCCGGCAACTGATCCAGCATGCCGCTGTGCCTGGCCGCCGCACCGTCCCGGCGAGAGTTGGGGCCGAGGCGCCCGGGCAGCATTGTCAAAATTTTCAGCGCAAGGGGGACAGAGGGTTTGACGAATTACGCCAGCTTCTTGGCCGTTGGAGCGATCAAGGGTTTTGGAGCGGTCTGCAGGACAGCGCTACCGTCAATGGCCTTGAGGAAGGAGCGCACCAGCAGGCTTTCGCTGCGCTCCTTCATGCAATAGACATAGGTGGTGGTGCTGGCCGGGTCGCCGGCAATGCGTACAGGCCGAAAGCGCGGGTCGGCAATGAATTCGGCCTCGGACACGGCACCGATGCCCAGGCCGCGCGCCACGGCCTCGCGTATGGCTTCGCGGCTGCCGATCTCCAGCTGGGTGCGGGGCTTCACGCCGGCCGTCTGCAGCGCTTTTTCGATGGCCGTGCGAGTGGTCGAGCCTTGCTCGCGCAGCAAGAGTGGCAGGCCGTGCAGCTCGGCCAGCTCGACCTGCTCGCGCCTTGCCAGCGGATGGTCGATATGGGCAAACAGGATGATGGCGTGGCGCGCATATTCGCGCGCCAGTAGCTCGGGCCTGTCATACAGACCGGCCAGTACCGCCACATCGGTGGTGTAGTTCTCCAGATCGTGCAGCACTTGCTGCGAGTTGCCCATGCGAATCGATAGCTTCATGCCGGGATGGCGGGCACTGTAGGCCGCCACCATCTCGATCACATGGAACGGCCCCACCGCGCCGATCTTGAGTTCGCCCTGGTTGAGCTGGCCCGAGTCGCGCAGAAAGAATTCGGTTTCCGACTCCAGCGCGAGCAGCTTCTGCGCCAGTGTCATGAGCTTGTGGCCGGCGCCGGTCAGCGTCATGCGATAGCCCTGGCGATGGAAGAGTTCGATCTGGCTTTGGCGCTCCAGCGTGGCGATCTGGCTGGAGACCGTGGGCTGGCTCACGCCCAATGCGCGGGCGGCGGCGCTCAGGCTGCCTTGCTGGGCCACGGCGATGAAAGCTCGGTAGCGGGCGGTGCTCATGCAAATGTCATCTCAAGGTTTTATCTATGGAAGCTGTCAAAACTGATTCTGAAACCTTCACATGACAGTCATATGTCGTCCCTAACATTTGCGTCAACGCACTGCAATGACGGTGCGACGGCAGCCCGGAAAAAAGCTGCATTTCACACGCACATGCAAAGGATGAATTCCGTGACGATGACCCGCAAAACATGGCTCAAAGCCGCAGTCGCCAGCCTGACCCTGGCCGCCACCACCGGCGTCATGGCGCAGCAGCCCACCGAGCTGCGCGTGGGCCTGATCCCTTCCGAGGATGCCCAGGCCATGATGCGCGCCAGCCAGCAGGTGATGGACCAGCTGGCCGCCAAGACCGGCCTGAAGATCAAGCCCTTTGTGGCCAATGACTACAACGGCGTGATCGAGGCCATGCGCGCGGGCAAGATCGACGTGGCCTATTTCGGCCCCTTCTCCTATGTGCTGGCCAGCCAGCTGGCAAATGCCGAGGCATTCGCCATTCCCGTGGCCAAGAAGTCGGGCAAGAGCTCGTACAACAGCATCATCATCAGCAAAAAGGACAAGGGTCTGACCACCGTGCCCCAGCTGCAGGGCAAGACCTTTGCGTTTGTCGATCCCAGCTCGGCATCGGGCCATCTGTTTCCCAAGGCCGGCCTCAAGGGCGAGGGCGTCGATACCGACAAATATTTCTCCCGCGTGATCTTCTCGGGCTCGCATGACGCCAGCATCATGGCCGTGGCCAACGGCAAGGTGGATGCGGCGGCCGTGGCCGATCCCATCTTCCAGACGGCCGTCGCCAAGGGCCATGTGAAGGCCGAGGATTTCCAGATCATCTGGCGCTCCAAGGACATCCCCGAGTCGCCCATGGCATGGCGCAAGAATCTGGACGAAGCCACCAAGAAGAAAGTGGCTGCGGCACTGGCCGAGATCAAGGGCCTGCCCTGGGGCGACCGTGGCGAGCTCAATGGTTTTGCGCCCACCAACGATCAGGCCTATGACGTGGTGCGCCAGACCGCCAAGGCGTTGAACCTGGACCTCGGGAAGATGAAATGATCAGCATCCGCAATCTGCGCAAAAGCTATGGCAGCAACCATGTGCTGCATGGCATCGACATGGATGTGAAGGCCGGCGAGTTCGTGGTCATGCTGGGCCTGTCGGGCGCGGGCAAGTCCACCTTGCTGCGCTGCATGAACGGGCTGAACCAGCCCGACAGCGGCCAGTTGCAGGTGGGCGGCATCGATCTGATGCGCAGGCACTCGCGCCGTGAGCTGGCTCGCCATGTGGCCATGGTCTTCCAGCACCACAACCTGGTGCAGCGTCTGTCGGTGCGCAAGAACGTGCTCACGGGGCGGCTGGGCCAGGTCGGCACGCTGGCCTCGGTGCTGCAGCTGTTCAAGCAAAGCGATATCGCACTGGCCGACGCATGCCTGCAGCGCGTGGGCCTGGCCCACAAGGCCGATGAGCGCACCGAGGCACTCTCGGGCGGGCAGATGCAGCGCGTGGGCATTGCCCGTGCACTGGCGCAGCAGCCGCAGGTGATTCTGGCCGACGAGCCTGTAGCCAGCCTGGACCCCAAGACCGCGCGCAGCGTGCTGCAGTATCTGCGCGATGCCACGCGCGAGTTGGGCATTGCCGTGGTCTGCAATCTGCACCAGGTCGATTACGCCAGGGAGTTTGGCGATCGCATCGTCGGTCTGTCCCAGGGGCGCATGGTGTTTGATGGCGTGCCCGCCATGCTTGACGAGGCCGCGCTCAACGCCATCTACAGTGGCGAGCCGCAGCCCGCCGGACATGCCACAGAGCAGGGCGGTGCGTTGCATGTCAGCAGCACCGCAGCTGGCAACTGGCTGCCCGGGGCGATGTCGCCCGCTGCGGTCGCAGGAGGTCTGCAATGAACAGTCAGAGCCTGAAACAGCCAGACCGCTGGCAATGGACGGCCGCACGCCCGCAAGGCACGGGCGGCTGGCTGGGCTATGCCGCGCTGGCCCTGGTCATCGGCTGGGTGCTGCACTGGAGCGCTGCGGGCGCGCAGATGAGCTGGAGCGAGCTGGCGGGCGGCATGCCGCAGATTGGCGACTTTCTCTCGCGCTCGGTGCCGCCGGACTGGAGCATGCTGCCGCGCCTGTGGGCACCGGCACTGGAGACAATACAGATCGCCATCTGGGGCACCTTGCTCAGCGTGATCCTGGCGCTGCCGCTGTCCTTTGTGGCGGCCGGCAATCTGCACGGCTGGCATTGGCTGCGCCGCATCACGCGCCAGTTTCTCAATGTGATCCGCAGCATCAACGAGCTGATTCTGGCGCTGGTATTTGTCTCGGCCGTGGGCCTGGGCCCCTTCCCTGGCGTGCTGGCCCTGGCCCTGCATGGCATGGGCATGCTGGCCAAGTTCTTTGCCGAAGCGATCGAGGAGATCGACGACGGCCCGCTGCAGGCCCTGCGCAGCGCCGGTGCCAGCCAGCTGCAGATCATCGCCTTCGGTGTGGTGCCTCAGGTCATCACCGCCTGGATTGCCGTGGTGCTCTACCGCTTCGAGGTCAATCTGCGTTCGGCCACCGTGCTGGGCATGGTGGGAGCGGGCGGTCTGGGCTTCGAGCTGGTCAGCAGCCTCAAGCTGTTCCGCTACCAGGAGACCGCGACCTGCATCATCGTCATCACGGTGATGGTGATTGCCGCCGACATGGCGTCCAACTGGCTGCGCAGCCGCATACAGCAGGGCGCTCGCCACTGATCTCGCTGCGGTGCCGGTGTGCGCCGCAGCGCTTGAAAACATCAAAAATATGAGCTATCAGCGCTTGTTGCATAAGCGCCAAGGGCTGATTTCGCTCAAAAAACGTCAAAGGGCTTTCTCGTGTGGACCTATCACAACCCCGTGCACATCAGCGTGGGTCGCAACAGTCTCGATCAGCTGCCGGCCTTGCTGGCCGGGCGCAGCTGCCTGCTGGTCACTTTTCCCGAGGCCGAGAGCCTGGGCCTGGTGCAGCGCATGCGCCAGTTGCTGGGAGCGCAGCTGCACGGCGTGATCGACAGCATTGCCCCCAATCCCGATGTGCAGTGGCTGGCACCGCTGTACGAGCAGGTGCAGCGTGACCATGCCGAGGTGCCCGTGATCGTGGCCCTGGGTGGCGGCAGCGCCATCGACTCGGCCAAGGCTTTGATCTGCCACACGCCTTCAGGCCGGTTTGCCGACCTGCTGGCGCTGCTCAAGCAGGGCGGCCAGTTGGGGCAGGAAGGGCACAAGGCCTTGATCGCCATCCCCACCACGGCCGGAACCGGCAGCGAAGTCACGCCCTGGGCCACGATCTGGGATCAGGCCGCCGGCCAGAAGTATTCGCTACACCAGTCCTGCACCTGGCCCGAGGCCGCGGTGATCGATGCCGAGCTGATGCTCAGCCTGCCGGCGGGTGCCACTCTGGCTTCGGGGCTGGATGCGCTGTCGCATGCGCTGGAATCGATCTGGAACGTGAACCGCAACCCCGTCTCCATGGCGCTGGCCGTGCAGTCTGCCCGCCGCACCCTGGCCACGCTGCCCGCGTTGATGCAGGATCTGGGCAGCGCGCAGCTGCGCAGCGAGATGGCCGAGGCAGCGCTGATGGCCGGCCTGGCGTTTTCCAACACCAAGACCGCACTGGCGCATTCGCTGTCCTACGACATCACGCTGCAGCATGGCGTACCGCACGGGCTGGCCTGCTCGTTCAGCCTGCCCCTGGTGCTGGAGATGGCGCTGGGTGCAGACGCGGCGGCCGATGCGGCCTTGCTCTCCATTTTCGATGCCAGCACGCCTGCCGCGGCCATCGAGCATCTGCGCGGCGTTCTGCAAGGTCTGGGCGTTGCCACCGATCCGGCCCACTATGGCGTGCAGCCCCAGGCCTGGAGCGCCATGGTGCAAAAAGCCGCCAGCGGCCCGCGCGGCCGTAACTTCATTCGCTCTCTGAACTGAGTCCCGGAACCTGAACCTGTTTCCGCTTTCCATCCTCTTGAAGCCACCACTGAAAACCATGAACTCCATCGCTCAAGCTGAAACTCTGGTGCTGTCCCAGCCCGCCGCCGATCTGTCACCGCTGCAAGCCGTCATCTTTGACTGGGCCGGCACGCTGGTGGACTTTGGTTCGCTCGCACCCACGCAGATTTTTGTCGAAGCCTTTGCCAGCTTCGGCATCACCATCACCCTGGCCCAGGCACGCGGCCCCATGGGCCTGTCCAAATGGGACCATATCCACCAGCTGCTGCAGGATGAGAGCATTGCTGCGCAGTGGCAGGCCGCTTTTGGCCGGATGCCGACCGATGAGGATGTGGATGCCATCTACGCACGCTTCATGCCTTTGCAGATTGCCAAGGTGGGCGAGTTCTCGGCCCCCATTGAAGGCGCTGTGCAGACGCTGCAATGGCTGCGCGCCCAGGGCCTGAAGGTCGGCTCCTGCTCGGGCTACCCGCGCGAGGTGCTCAACCAGTTGCTGCCGCAGGCCGAGGGCGCAGGCCTCAAGCCCGACTATGTGGTGGCGGGCGACGAGTTGGAAGCCGGTGGTCGCCCCGGGCCCTTCATGGCATTGGCGAATGTGCTGGCGCTGGGCATTGGCGATGTGCGTGCCTGCGTGAAGGTGGACGACACCGTGCCCGGCATTGAGGAGGGTCTGCGCGCAGGCATGTGGACCGTGGGCCTGAGCCTGTCGGGCAACGAGGTTGGTTATAGCGTGCAGGAGTTTGCCTGTGCGCCCGAGCAAGAGGTCGAGGCCCGTGTCGCCGTGGCAGAAGCCAAGCTCAAAAAGGCTGGAGCCCATTACGTGGTGCGCAGCGTGGCCGATCTGCCAGCTGTGCTGGCGCAGATCGCGGCCGAGATGCGTGCCGGAAAAATGCCGTTCTAGGACTCGGCTCTGGAGCTTGCAGACCCGGTTGCAAGCCCGGCCCTGAACAGCCAAGCCCCAGGCCTGACGGCCCGGGGCTTTTTTTGCGGTTTGGGCTCAGCCTGCGGGCGTCTGCGCCTCGGGATCGAGCTGCTCGTGATGCTCGATGACCTTGCGCATCAGCTGTGTGAAGAGCTCGCGTTCGGTCTCGCTCAGCGGGTCCAGCATCTGCTGCTGGGCTTGCAGCACGGATGGGCCGGCGTCTGCCAGCAGGGCTTCGCCCTCGATCGTCAGGGACAGCAGACGCACGCGTCTATCCTTGGCCGTGTGCTGGCGCAACAGCAGGCCGCGTGCTTCCAGGCGGTCGATCACGCCGCCGATGGTGGATTTGTCAAAGCCCACTTCCATGCTCAGCGTGCGCTGGTCTATGCCCGGCAGATGCACCAGTTTCTGCAGCACGGCAAATTGCAGCGGCGTCACGCCCCAGGCTTCCGTGGCCTGGCTGAAAACGGCCACGGCCACTTGCTGCAGGCGGCGTATGCCGTGGCCGGGAAAGGTTTCCACCTCCAGGCGTGGAAAGAAGGGGTGGCTGCTGGCGCTGTCTGAGGCAGCGTTTGGCAGTGCAGAGTTAGTCATGGTTTTCCCTAGGTGGGGTTGGCATTTCAAGGTTCGAATAATACGATGCATGCATTTTGTATGCATACATACTATTTGTGTGCGTACTGATTGGGCAGACACTGGCGTCTGCGCACCTGAAGAACTTGAGGCCTCCATGCAATTTCATTTGAACGGTTTTCGTCCCGGCAACCCCTTGATCGCTCCGGCTTCGCCGCTGGCCCCTGCCCATACCGAGGCCGTTCCGTCGCAGGTCGATGTGCTGATCGTGGGCTGCGGCCCCGCCGGCCTGACGCTGGCCGCGCAGCTGGCGGCCTTCCCGGATATCCGTACCTGCATCGTGGAGCAAAAGGAAGGCCCGATGGAGCTGGGCCAGGCCGACGGCATTGCCTGCCGCACCATGGAAATGTTCGAAGCCTTCGAGTTTGCAGACTCCATCCTCAAGGAGGCCTGCTGGATCAACGACGTCACCTTCTGGAAGCCTGATCCCGCCCAGCCCGGCCGGATCGCCCGCCATGGCCGTGTGCAGGATACGGAAGACGGTCTGTCCGAGTTTCCTCACGTCATCCTGAACCAGGCGCGCGTGCACGACCACTATCTGGAGCGCATGCGCAATTCGCCCAGCCGTCTGGAGCCGCACTACGCCCGCCGCGTGCTGGATGTGAAGATCGACCATGGCGCAGCGGACTATCCGGTCGCCGTGACGCTGGAGCGCTGCGACGCCGCCCATGCCGGTCAGATCGAAACCGTGCAGGCCCGCTATGTGGTGGGCTGCGACGGCGCGCGTAGCAATGTGCGCCGGGCCATCGGCCGCCAGCTGGTCGGCGATTCGGCCAATCAGGCCTGGGGTGTGATGGATGTGCTGGCCGTGACGGATTTCCCTGATGTGCGCTACAAGGTGGCCATTCAGTCCGAGCAGGGTAATGTGCTCATCATCCCGCGCGAAGGCGGCCATCTGGTGCGCTTTTATGTGGAGATGGACAAGCTCGATGCCGACGAGCGTGTGGCCAGCCGCAACATCACGGTGGAGCAGCTGATTGCAACCGCCCAGCGCGTGCTCCATCCCTACAAGCTCGAGGTCAAGAATGTGCCCTGGTGGTCGGTGTACGAGATCGGCCAGCGCATCTGCGCCAAATATGACGATGTGGTCGATGCCGTGCCCACGCCGGACTCGCCCCTGCCGCGCGTCTTCATCGCCGGCGATGCCTGCCACACCCACAGCCCCAAGGCCGGGCAGGGCATGAATTTCTCCATGCAGGACAGCTTCAACCTGGGCTGGAAGCTGGCCGCCGTGCTGCGCAAGCAATGTGCCCCCGAGTTGCTGCACACCTATTCTTCCGAGCGCCAGGTCGTGGCTCAGCAACTGATCGACTTTGACCGCGAATGGGCCAAGATGTTCAGCGACCCGGCCAAGGAAGGCGGTCAGGGCGGAGTGGACCCCAAGGAATTCCAGAAGTACTTCGAACAGCATGGCCGTTTCACGGCCGGCGTGGGCACGCACTATGCGCCCTCGCTGCTGACGGGGCAGGCCACGCATCAGGCACTGGCCAGCGGCTTCACGGTGGGCATGCGCTTCCATTCCGCACCGGTGGTGCGCGTCTGTGATGCCAAGCCCGTGCAACTGGGTCACTGCGGCAAGGCCGATGGCCGCTGGCGCCTGTATGCGTTTGCAGGCCAGAACGACCTGGCGCAGCCCGAGTCCGGCCTGCTGGCGCTGTGCCGCTTCCTGGAAGGCGACGCTGCATCGCCGCTGCGCCGTTTCACGCCAACCGGCCAGGATATCGACAGCATCTTTGATCTGCGTGCCATCTTCCCTCAGGCATATACCGAAGTGGCGCTGGAGACGCTGCCTGCCTTGCTGCTGCCCCCCAAGGGCCAGCTGGGAATGATCGACTATGAAAAGGTGTTCAGCCCCGATCTGAAAAATGCCGGTCAGGACATCTTCGAGCTGCGCGGCATCGACCGCCAGCAGGGCGCTCTGGTGGTGGTGCGTCCCGACCAGTATGTGGCCCAGGTTCTGCCCCTGGGCGACCACGCTGCACTGAGCGCCTATTTCGAGTCCTTCATGCGGGCCTGAGGACTGCTGATCAGCATCAATGCGTGGAAGGTGTTTCAGGGAGGGCATGGCCCTCCCTTTTTTGCGCCCGGGCAGAGCGAGTTGGCGCTGCTTGCTACGATGTTTGCTTGTGCTCAAGAGGAGAAGACATGCTGTTGATCGTGGGGACGGTGCGTTTGCCATCCGAAAACCTGGCCCTTGCCCGACCCGCCATGCGTGCCATGGTGGAAGCCTCGCGTGCCGAGCCGGGCTGTCTTGAGTACAGCTATGCCGAGGATGTGCTGGTGCCGGGGCTGATCCATGTGAAGGAGCTGTGGGCGGATCAGGCGGCGCTGGATGCACATTTCGCATCCGCGCATATCCAGGTCTGGCGCGCCGCCTGGCCGGAGCTGGGGATCGGGCAGCGGGATCTGCGGCTCTATGAAGTGCAGGCACCGCGCGCCACCTGAGCTGCCGCTCGGCTGTGGCCGACGCTTGAAGTCACCTGGATCGACGGCACCTAGCCTGGAGCTGGGTGCAGCTTGATGATGTCGACCGAAATCTCCACCGCCGTCACGGCGCAACGGTTTTCCAGCCAGTGCGTGGTGTTTCTGTCTTCGGGCCAGCCCACGCCCGGGCCATAGTCGGTGGCCACGCCATTTCTATGGTCGGTGATGCATCCTTCGAGGATGTAGACCATGCCGGGTCTGTCCTTGTGGTCGTGAAGCGGGCCGAAGACGCCGCCTGGCGCCATGGTCACCAGGCGCATGCGAAGCTGGCGTCCGGCCATGCCTTCGATTTCGGGGCCGAGGTCGAGCGTGGCCAGCATTTGCACTGCCACCCCCCGGGTTTCGGGGGCTTGTTGTTGGTTGGACATCCGATGCTCCTTCACGCCTCGTCACTGCCATTGAGGCGAACTGCGTTCGCGCTCGCTGCGGCTGGCCGCCTGTCAGGCTGGCCGCCTGTCAGGCTGGTTGGCAAAAGTGTGATCTCTTGTCGTTGCGCAGGAAAGCCAAATCCATGTCATTGGCGTGGCGCATTCCCGGTGTCCCCGGCTGCGCAGGACAGGGTTTGCGCCTTGTACCGCCTGGCGCTTGTCCCCGGAGCAGACGCTTGGAGGGCGATTCCCCGACAATGCGCCCATGACTTTCCAAGAACAACCGCGCAACCCGCTGCATGGGCTGACGCTTGAGCGCATCGTTACCGATCTGGTGGATTATTACGGCTGGCGCGAGCTAGGGCGCCGCGTGCCCGTGCGCTGCTTCAATCTGGACCCCAGCATCTCCTCGAGCCTGAAGTTTTTGCGCAAGACGCCCTGGGCGCGCGAGCAGGTGGAGCAGCTGTATGTACAGACTCAGCGTGCCGATGAGCGCGAGCAGCAGCGGCGCGCGAAAAGAGCGGAGCGCTCCGAGGATTGATTGAAAGCGAGCGCATCACTCATGGTTTGATGTAGATGAAAGCACAGCCGCCATCAGGCGGTTATCTTTGCATGAGGTACGCCCGTGTCACTGCCGGCGGTCGAAAAAACGATTCTTCGCGAATTTCCCGATCCTGCTCTGCTTGCGCTCATGCCCGACAACCCATTTTTCACTGCCCGCCAGTACAAAAGCCTCTGTAGCGGCCTGCCGGACCCCACTTTCGTCTTCACGGAGTCGGGACGTTATGCGGCAGTCCTCGGCGGCAAACACCAGCGCTGCTGCCATGACGCCACGGCGCTGGTCGGCCAGTTCATTGCCGATGTGCTGGCTCCTGCCAAGGCGCTCTGGTTTCTGCAGCAGATCCGGGAGGCGCTGAGCAGCCAGCGGGTGCTGGTGGTGGAGTACGAGCTCGGCGCAGCCGATCTGTTGGGGCTGCCCGATGGCGGGCCGGCCGAGGCGATCTGGTTCGAAGGCCGCATCAGCGCCCTGGAGGAGCAGTTTTGGGGTGAACGGGCGGTAGTCTGGGTAGCCGGCAATATCACGGCCAACAAGCGCCTGCAGCAACAGCTGCAGGAGCAGAGCCTGACCGATGAGTTGACGGGGCTGCGCAATCGTCGGGGCTTTATGCGCGAGCTGGCTCAGGCCTACGCGGCCCACAGGCAGCAAGGCCTATCGGCCTGTCTCCTGAGCTTTGATGTGGATCACTTCAGAGCCATCAATGAGGGGTTGGGCCATACCGCAGGGGATCAGGCGCTGCGCGATCTGGCAGCTGCCGTGAGTCCTCTGCTGGCTCCAGAGCATGTGTTCGGTCGCCTGGGGGCCAATGAATTCGCCGTGCTGTGCGGAGGCCGTTGCATTGCCGAGATCACCACCCTGACGCGGGGGCTGCTGGACGTGGGGAGGCAGACGCTGCAACTGTATGCCACGACTGACCCCGTGCCCTCGCTCAGCGTCGGGATTGCGCATTTCATGCCGACCGACAGCAGCCTGGAGGACATCATGCGCCGCGCCGATCAGGCCTTGTATGCCGCCAAGCGGCAGGCCGGGCACCGGGCGGTCGTCGCGGATGGAAGCCAATCGAATTACGGCCTGGCCTGAGGCCTGGCAGAAGAGCCCGGCAGCGCCACTGGCCGGGCCACGCCTGCAGGATCAGGCGCTCAGCTGCTGCGCATGGTGGCGCAGGTGGTCGTCGACAAAGCTCTGGATGAAGTAGTAGCCATGGTCGTAGCCCGCATGCCGGCGCAGCGTGAGAGGCTGGCTGGCCTTGGCGCAGGCAGCTTCGAAGGCTTCGGGCAGCAATTGCTTTTCGATCAGGAATTTGTCGGCCAGGCCCTGGTCGACGAGGATGCCTGCGGGGTAGGGGGCAGAAGCTTGCGCGCCCATCAGCTCGCTGGCGTCATGCCTGGCCCATTCGGCCTTGTCCTCGCCCAGATAGCCGCTGAAAGCCTTGTGGCCCCAGGGGCAGTTGATGGGGTTGGCAATCGGCGCAAAGGCCGAGACCGACTTGAACCGGCCGGGGTGGCGCAATGCCAGGGTCAGTGCGCCGTGGCCGCCCATGCTGTGGCCGAAGACGCCCAGACGCTGCAGGTCCACGGGCAGCTTGCTGCCGACCAGGGGCAGCAGGTCATTGAGGATGTAGCTTTCCATGCGCCAGTGCAGCGCCCAGGGCCGGGTAGTCGCGTCCAGGTAGAAGCCGGCGCCCACGCCAAAGTCCCAGCTGTTGGCCTCGCCCGCCAGGCCAGCGCCGCGCGGGCTGGTATCGGGGCAGATCAGGGCGATATTGAGTTCGGAGGCCAGGCGCTGGGCTCCAGCCTTGATCATGAAGGTTTCTTCGGTACAGGTCAGGCCGGCCAGATAGAGCAGGGCCGGTACCTTCTCGCCCATCACGGCCTTGGGGGGCAGATAGACCGAGAACTTCATGGCGAGGCCGGTTTCGGAACTATGGTGTTCGTAGTAGCGCTGGGCGCCACCAAAGCAGGCGTGGGCGTTGTTGAGTTCCATGGCGCTTACTCCTAAAAGAAAAGCTGCTAGCGCTTGTTTGTAAAGCGATTGCAGCAGTTTTGTATCTGAAATCCAGTCAGTTCATACGCAAGAAGCTATGAAATTGAAAGTACAGGGTATTGCACTAAAACTGGCACATCCTTAGTAAGGGACAGCAAGCAAGGGCCTGGGCGGCCCTGCCGCCCCGCAGTGATGCAGTCGTCCCCCTCCCGAATAAAGAGGGGGGAAGGCGCAGCGCCTCAGGGGGCGTTACTCCGCGTCGGCGTAGTTGACGACCGAGCGAATCGACTTGCCCTCGTGCATCAGCTCGAAGGCTTCGTTGATGTGCTTCAGGCCCATGGTGTGGGTGACAAAGGGTTCGAGCTGAATCTTGCCGGCCATGGCGTCTTCCACCATGCCGGGCAGCTCGCTGCGGCCCTTGACGCCGCCAAAGGCCGTACCCAGCCACTTGCGGCCGGTCACCAGCTGGAAGGGGCGGGTCTTGATCTCCTGGCCGGCACCAGCCACGCCGATGATGACCGACTGGCCCCAGCCGCGGTGGGCGCATTCCAGCGCTGCGCGCATCACGTCCACATTGCCGATGCATTCGAAGCTGTGATCCACGCCCCAGCCCGTCATCTCGACGATCACTTGCTGGATGGGCTTGTCGAAGTCCTTGGGGTTCACGCAGTCGGTGGCGCCGAAGGTCTTGGCCAGCTCGAACTTGCCGGGGTTGGTGTCGACGGCGATGATGCGGCCGGCCTTGGCCAGCTTGGCACCCTGGATCACGGCCAGGCCGATGCCGCCCAGGCCGAACACGGCCACGGTGTCACCTTCCTGCACCTTGGCGGTGTTCTTGACCGCGCCCAGACCGGTGGTCACGCCGCAGCCCAGCAGGCAGACCTGCTCGGGGTTGGCATCGGGGTTGACCTTGGCCAGCGAGACGGCGGCAACCACGGTGTATTCGCTGAAGGTCGAGCAGCCCATGTAGTGATAGATGGGCTCGCCGTTGTAGCTGAAGCGTGTCGTGCCATCGGGCATCACGCCCTTGCCCTGGGTGGCGCGCACGGCCACGCACAGATTGGTCTTGCCGCTCTTGCAGAACAGGCATTCGCCGCATTCGGCGGTGTACAGCGGAATCACATGGTCGCCGGGCTGGACGCTGGTCACGCCTTCGCCCACTTCCACCACGATGCCCGCGCCTTCATGGCCCAGCACGGCGGGAAAGATGCCTTCGGGGTCATCTCCGCTCAGGGTGAAGGCGTCGGTGTGACAGACGCCGGTATGGGTGATCTTGACCAGCACCTCACCAGCCTTGGGGGGCGCGACGTCGATTTCGACGATTTGCAGGGGTTCTCCGGCTTTGAAGGCTACGGCGGCGCGGGATTTCATGGGCAGGTCTTTCTTGGAACGCTGAGGATGCGGTGGCTGCGCGGCCAGGGTCTGGGCCTGACCGGACGCACCGGGTGTGAAGTGTGAATGTAGGCGATCCCGTCGCGCTATGGAAATTCGTGGCCGCTGATGGCGGCTCTTTGGCCGAATGTCAGGGGCTGATGGCGCTCGAGGCAGAGCAGTACGGCCCGCCAGGAGTTTGTCGGTGCTCCCCAGTGATCAAGCTCAAGGGGCTGTCTTGTCGTAGTGCCTCTTCGACTACTCGATGCGGCCACTCGATGCGGCCATTCGATGGCTTGAAGAAAGCGCGAATTTTGCCTTGTCACGAGCTGCTTCGAACGAGCTGTCAGCCCCCTGTTTTCCGGGCGAGAGCGGCTTGCTCACTTATTCCTCGCGGGAATCTGTTAATGAAATTTAGTCGATTGTGCAAATGAATGCGGCCTCACAGAATTTGTTGCAACGGTCCTTCGTGATCGCCTCAGCGAACCGGCGCCAGTCCGGTGCTTGAGCGCTGTGCGCATGGTGTGGCAATTGCACTGTTTCGCCAAGTGGGCAGCTTCCACATAACTTGGAGACAACATGAAAAGAGCTTTGTTTCTGGCCTGCACGCTGGTGGCGGGCGCAGGCGCCTGGGCAGAGGCGGACTATCCCGCGAAGCCCGTCACTCTGGTGGTGGCCTATGCGCCTGGCGGCATGACGGACATTCTCACGCGCCGCGTCGCAAAGGATCTGCAAGTCGCCATGGGACAGCCCTTTATCGTGGAGAACCGGGCCGGTGCGACGGGGCAGATCGCCACGGAATACGTGTCGCGACGTGCTGCGGACGGCTACACCATCCTGGTCGGTGCCACCAGTCACGTGATCAACCCGGCTCTCAAGAAGTCGCTGCCCTACGATGCACGCAAGGCTTTCGATCCCATCGCTCTCTTTGCGGTGAGCCCGAATCTGGTGCTGGTCAATTCGAAGCTGGGCATCAAGTCCTTCGATCAGCTCAAGCAGGCTGCCGCCGAGCGCAAAACGCTTCCCTTTGGCACGGCGGGGGCGGGAGGCTCTCCGCATATCGTTGGTGAAGTGCTTGCCAGGAAGAGTGGGTTGCCGCTGGTGCATGTGGCATACAAGGGGGCTGGGCCCGCCATGGCCGATCTGGTGTCCGGGCAGGTGCCGTTCGGAATTTCCGAATCCGTGACCGCAGACGCCTACCTGAAGGATGAGCGCATTGCCGCTCTGGCCGTGGCCTCGGCACAGCGAAGCAGGCAATACCCCCAGGTGCCGACCCTGAGCGAGCTCGGATACAAGGGCATCGACCTGAGCACCTGGGTGGGGGTCTACGCACCGGCCGGAACCCCTCGGCCGATTCTGCAAAAGCTCAATGAGCAGATTCGCAAGGCGATCGCCAATCCCGACACCGCCGCCTACATCCAGTCGACAGGGTCCGAGCCGGGTGATCTGGACCTGAAAGGCTATGCCTCGTTTGTGAATTCGGAGTTCGACAAATGGGCACGCGTCATCAAGGAAGCGAATGTCAAGGATGACTAAGTCGACATCGGCGCCGTCGCATGAATCGCCCGAGGCGCGCTTTCTGCAGGAGCTGGCGACGGGCGTTCCGAAAGTGCAGGAATGCCAAGCCTGCGGACTGCATTTCTTCCAGCCTCGCACCCATTGCCCGTCCTGCAAGGGCGGGGTCTATCGATGGGTGGAGATGGATCTGCTCGGAACCATCTATTCGTACTCCACGATTCCTGCCAAGGGCGAGCAGCCTTCGTACAACGTGGTGCTCGTGGACATGGATGAAGGGTTTCGCATGATGTCGACCTGCCCGGGAATGCAGCTTCAGGCTGACTGCATAGGGGCCAGGGTTCAGGCCAGTGTGGATACCGACAGCCAGCCCACGCGGCTGGTGTTCGTGGAGGCGCAATGACCGCTCGCATTGATGATTGGGACGATGCGCTGCGTGGCTGCATCGCCATTACCGGCTGCGCCACTTACGGCATTGGTGATGCCGGTGGCCAGACGGATCTGGAAGTGTGTGCCCATGCCATTCATGGCGCAATTGCCGATGCAGGGCTTTCCTGCGACGAGATCGATGGCTTCATGAGCGCCGGGCTGAGTTCTTCCATGTGGGTGGTCAAGCTCGCGGAATATGTCGGCATTCGCCCGCGGTTTTCCGACAGCACACAGATCGGAGGGGCCGCCTTTGTGGCGCATCTGCAGATTGCGGCCGCAGCGATCAGAGCCGGTCTGTGCAGCAATATCGTGATTGCCTACGGTGCCACGCCTCGGGGTGGAAAGAGTGTCTCGGCCACATCGCCGGCGCGCGCTGCCATGGACCCCCATCCGTTCGAGGATCCGTTCAGGCCATTCAATCCGCCCACGAGCTATGCGCTGGCGGCCATGCGGCACATGCACCAGTACGGAACGACGCGCGAGCAATTGGCTGCGGTGGCCGTGTCCGCCCGGCAATGGGCGAATCTCAATCCCGAGGCTTTCCGTAAGGGCGAACTCAGTATCGAGGATGTGCTCGGGGCCAAGCAGGTGTCTTCGCCCTTCACGGTGCATGACTGCTGTCTCGTCACGGACGGAGCCGGCGCCATTGTGGTCCGGGCGGCCGATGCCGCCAGCGACGGCCCGGCAGACCCGGTTTATGTGCTGGGCACGGCCGTGGCGCATTACCACCGCCAGATCTCATGCATGGCCGATCTGACGGTGACAGCCGCAAGAGAGACCGGAAGGTCTGCCCTGGCACGTGCGGGAGTGTCCCGCAGCGAGATCGATGTGCTGCAGCTCTACGACGCCTTCACCATCAACCCGGTTCTTTTTCTGGAAGACCTTGGCTTCTGTGAGAAAGGCGAGGGCGGTGCCTTTGTGGCGGACGGGCGCATTGCTCCCGGCGGTGCGCTGCCGGTGAATACCAACGGCGGTGGCCTGTCCTGCGTGCATCCCGGCATGTACAGCATGTTCGCATTGATCGAGGCCGTGCGGCAGCTGCGAGGCGCATGCGGCCCACGTCAGGTGACGGGAGCGGAGATCGCGCTGGTTCATGGCAACGGCGGCGTGTTGAGCGCACAGGCAACCACCATTCTTTCAAAGGAGAGGCAGTGATGTTGAACGGGAAAACGGCGCTTGTCACAGGCGCGGGCGCAGGTATTGGAAAAGCCATAGCGGTACATCTGGCAGGCTTGGGGGCCAATGTGGTCGTCAACGATCTGAGCGTCTCCATCGACGGGAAGGAGCGGCAGGGCAATGCCGCCACAGTGGCGGCCGGGGAGATCAACGCGCAAGGCGGGCGCGCGGTTGCCAATACGGATTCGGTGGCTGATTACGAAGGTGCGCAGCGCATGGTCCAGCAGGCGCTGGATACCTTTGGCGGCATAGACATTGTGGTGAACAACGCCGGAATTGTTCGGGACAAGATGTTCCATCGCCTGACCCCCGAAGATTTCGATGCTGTGGTCAAGGTGCATCTGTACGGCTCTTTCAACGTGAGCCGGGCCGCGGTGGATCACTTCCGTGAGCAGGGCAGCGGCAGCTATATCCATATGACGTCCAATTCCGCCGTGATCGGAAATCGTGGACAGGCGAACTACTGCGCTGCCAAGCTTGGCATCGTCGGGATGTCGAAGGCCATGGCACTGGATCTGCGACAGAGCAATATTCGCTCCAACTGCATTGCGCCCCTGGCCTGGAGCCGGATGACCGAGACGATCCCGGCGAAGAATGAGCAGCAGGCCAGGCATATCGAAAAAATCCGTCGCATGGGGCCGGAAACCATCGCGCCGCTGGTTGCCTTTCTGGGCTCGGACGCTGCGGCCAATGTTTCAGGGCAGGTGTTTGCGATCCGGTTGAACGAGATTTTCCTGATGTCGCAATCGCGCCCCGTTCGCTCTGTTCACCGTTCCGATGGCTGGACTGCGGAAACGATTGCAGACCATGGAATGGCGGCGCTCAAGGGCTCCTTCATGCCTCTGGATACCTCTGCAGAGGTCTTTGCCTGGGATCCTGTCTGAAAGAGGTGCTCCATGGCTCTCGACTATCTGCAACTGAAGGCCTTGAAGCTTCCTGTGGTGAGGGATTCGTATGGTCGCGACAGATGCATTCTCTACGCCCTGAGCGTGGGAGCGGGTCTCGGCGACAAGGCCCCGTTGAATGATGAGCTGGCGCTGTTGTACGAGGAACAGCTCCAGACTCTGCCTGCCATGGCTTGCGTTGTCGGCTATGCAGGTTTCTGGATGCGGGACGCGAGATATGGGCTGAACTGGAGACGGATTGTCCATGGCGAGCAGCGTCTGCAGATCAAAAAGGCCTTGCCGGTGGAGGCCACGCTGTACGGATCGACCCACGTCCTCAGTGTTTCCGACAGGGGTGAAGGCAAGGGCGCTGTGGTCGTGATGGCGCGTGAGCTCCGGGATGAGGCTGGTGATTTGGTGGCCTGCGTAGAACAGACCAATTTCTGCCGAGGGGATGGAGGCTACTCGGCAGGAAATTCGCAGCGGTCCGATCCATTGCCCGAGCCCGTAGAGCGAGCTCCGCAGAGAAGCTGCGACCTGGAGATCAGGCTCCCGACCGCCAGAAATCAGGCTGCCATCTACCGCTTGAATGGCGACCGGAATCCTCTGCATGTGGATGCCCGGGCGGCGCGCGATGCGGGATTTTCAGCTCCAATTTTGCATGGTGCAGCAACCGTGGGGATGGTGAACCGGGCATTGCGCTGCGTGCAGCCCGAGTCGAGCCGGGAAGTGCTTTCGGATTTCCGGGTGCGATTCTCCGGCGTCTTTTATCCAGGGGACACGATGAGGGTGCAGTTGTGGGCTGACGGCGACCAGGCCGCGTTCCGCTGCATCTCGGAAAACAGTGGATCCGAGATTGCGTACGGTAAGGCGCAATGGGAGCGACAGTGATGCATGCCTTCAGGAACAAGCAGACCGATATTTCGGCCGCCATTGGGGATATACGCTCGGGCGCATCGATTTTTGTCGGTGGCTTCGGGGGATCGGGAATCCCGGCCGAGCTGTTGAGGGCTCTGTGCGAGGACACGGACGTGGGCGATCTCACCCTCATCAATAACAACGCCGGCGCCGGCGATCCGAACTTTCTGCGTCTTGTCGACGCCAGCCGTGTGCGCCGCATTCTGTGCTCTTACCCGCGCATGCCGGGATCGGAGACGATCCGGCGCCAGGTGGAGGCCGGGAAGCTGACCGTGGAGGTCATGCCACAGGGCACTTTCGTCGAGCGCATGCGCGCCGCAGGCGCTGGCCTGGGGCCATTCTTTACGCCGACGGGTTACGGAACGGCGTTCGCCAGGGACAAGGAGTGCCGCGTGATCGATGGCAGGGGATATGTGCTGGAACAGCCGCTGCATGCCGACTTTGCGTTTGTCAAAGCTTGCACTGCGGACTATTCGGGAAATCTGGTCTATCGCTATGCGCAGCGGAACTTCGGTCCGGTCATGTGCATGGCGGCCGGCGTCACCATCGTGGAGGTGGAGTCCCTGGTTCCCGTGGGCGAGCTGGATCCGGTAGACGTTGTCACGCCGGGGATTCTGGTCGACAGACTGGTGAGGATATGAGCATGCAGACTCTTTCACGAAGCGAGCTGGCGGATCTGGTTGCGCATGACTTGCCCAGGTGTTCCGCGGTCAATCTGGGTATCGGCATGCCCACCCTGGTGGCGCGTCATCTGCGCGCCGATTCAGGTGTGTTGCTTCACAGCGAGAACGGGATTCTGGGAATGCGGGGCCTGGAGGCGCAGGAAGAGGGGGATCCGGATCTGATCAATGCCAGCAAGGAGTTTGTGCATCTGATTCCGGGAGCCTCGATCTTTGATCATGCGCTGTCGTTCTCGATCATGCGTGGCGGTCATCTCGATGTCACCGTGCTGGGGGCCTTCGAAGTGGCTGCCAACGGCGATCTGGCCAACTGGTCGCTGGGCGAGGACGACCCCTTGCCGTCGGTCGGCGGCGCCATGGATCTGGCACAGGGGGCACGCGCGGTCTGGGTGATGATGGACTCGTGCACCCGCGACGGGACATCCAGGCTGCGCGAACGCTGCCGCTTGCCATTGACAGGTCAGGCCGTCGTGAATCGCGTGTACACCGAAATGGGCGTTTTTGAAATTGTCGAGAACGCTTTTCACCCGATTGCATTGGTACGCGGCATCGATGAGGCGGAAGTCAGGCGGAGGGTGGATGGCCGCTTGCGATGGAATGCGCACGCCAAGGTGCTGGATGCAGGAAAGTCCGAGGAAAGACTCGCATGACGAATCACATTGCTGCCGGGATTCGGGACAGCAGCTCCGAAGTATTCCTGCATGACGCAGGGGAGTGGCTGGAGCGCACGATGCTGCGTTTGCGCCAGAGGTTTGCTGTCTGGGAGTTTCCGCATCCGGAATGCCGCAGACACTGGAACGAGGAGCTTTGCCGGGCCAATCTCGTCGCTTTGACATGGCCGCGAGAATATGGCGGCCGGGCCCTGGATACGCAAACGCTGATCCGCTTCCATGAGATGTGCGCGGTGCTTCGGGCTCCGCAGCCGCTGAACAGCATCGCGCATTCGATTCTGGCTCCGACGCTGCTGCAGTTCGGCACGGACGATCAGAAGCGCAGGTTTCTGGAGGGCATCCGTCTGGGCACGGAGATATGGTGTCAAGGTTACTCGGAGCCGTCTGCGGGCTCGGATCTTGCGTCGGTTGCATCCCGAGCCAGGATTGAAGGCGGGCGCTGGATCGTCAATGGACACAAGATCTGGACGACGCAGGCGCATGCGGCGCACTGGTGTTTTGCGCTGCTCAGAACCCAGGCCGATGCGATGGCGCACAAGGGTCTGAGCTTTATGCTCATCGACATGAAGGCTGCTGGCGTGCGCGTGCAGCCGATCCGGCAGATTACGGGCGAAGCCGACTACAACGAGTGCTTCTTCGAGGATGTGGAGGTCCCATTGACGGACCTGGTCGGAGAGGAGGGCGATGGCTGGCGGATTGCCATGGCTGCCGCCGAATATGAGCGGGGAATCTACTTTCTTCCTCGTGTCATCCAGCTGCAAGCCGAGCTGGATGAAGTCCTGGAACTGTCCGCGCGCCAGACTCTGGCAGAGGCTCCGCGAACGCAGCTGTCAGCGCGTCTGGCAGGCTTGAGCGACACCTGTGCCGTGATACGGATGCGGGTGGACGCCATTCTGGAGCGTGTTGCGAAGGGAAAGACTCCGGGGGTCGATGGCACCGTGCTCAAGCTGCTGTGGAGCGAGGCCCGTCAGTCGGTCATGGAAATTCGCATGGAGCTGCTTGGCGAAATGGCGGCGATTGGGCCAGCTGCTGCCGAGCGCTTTCCCATGGCCGCTGGCGCTGCACGCGAGTTCCTGTGGTCTCGCGCGGAAACCATTGTGGCCGGAACATCGGAAGTGCAGAGAAACATCATTGCAGAGCGCATCCTGGGTCTGCCTAAGGGCTAGGGCATCACATGAATTCCGACAATACCGACAATGAATTTGCTCCCGCCTTCGAGCGCTTGCTGGCCGAATGTCACCCGGTCCGTCTGGCCCGTGTTGCGCTTGCTGATGATGGCCAGCTGAGTGCAGCCGCGCGTCAGGCATGGACGGAGCTGGCGCAAGGCGGCTGGCTGGATCTCGGTCGAGAGGAGATGTCCGAGGCCATGGGGGGAGAGCTGTTGCAGCTGGGAGAGATCGCAGGCAGATATCTGCTGTGTCTGCCTTTTGCCTTCGGTGCCTTTGTCGTCAAGCCGTTGCAGGATGCAGACCCGGATGCCATGTCCAGGGTTCTGGGGGGCTCATGGGATCAACGGCTGCCGGTCGCCGGCCGTGTCGATATCGGTGAGATGGAGGCCTGTGCTCCGATGGATTACTTTGGTGACGGCATCGGCTACCTTCGGTTCCGCGTACTGGATGGCGCTGTTCTTGCACGGCGGCTTGCCAGCCGGCAGTCCTGCGTGCAAGGGCTTGATGCGGGAGTTCCCGTCGCGATGCCGGTCAATGATTCTGCATCCGGGCATGCAGAGTATCGGCTGACGCTTGCAACGGAGCAGGTGAAGAACATTCTCAGGGCGTATCTGGTCTTCAGCTACGGGCAGATGATTGGTGCCGCAGCTGCATCTCTAGACCTGGCGATTGCCTATGCCAAGGAAAGAATTCAGTTCCGCAAACGCATCGGCGAGTTTCAGGCCGTCAAGCATTCGCTCGCCAATGCCTGGGTCGGCATCGACAACGCACGGTATGCCGCGCGCGATCTGGCTCGCAGTCACGATGCGAGCGCTTTCGTGGCCAAGGCGCAACGACTGGATCGTCTTGCTGCCAGTGCGGCCAAGCTGGCAACGAGGGTCTCCCTGCAGGTGCATGGAGCGATCGGATTTGCCTGGGAGCACGATGCACATCTGTATCTCAAGCGGGTATACCGCGATGCGGCATACCTCTCGAGACTCGTGAATCGCATGCACTGATACCAGTCCATTTCGCCGCGCCTGAACCTGGCGTCATCAACTCTAGTCTGGAGACCGTCTCATGAAGCTCATTTCTCGGCGCCATGCTGTTCATGCCATGTTTGCTTGCGTCATGCCTGCGGTGGCGGTGGCACAGGATGCGCAGGCATATCCGCATCAGCCCATTACCCTGGTGGTTCCATTTGCTGCCGGTGGAATGACTGATATCTTGGCCCGGCAGCTCGGCAAGACGCTGCAGCAGGAATGGCAGAAGCCGGTCGTCGTTGACAACAGGCTGGGCGCCGGAGGTATTGTCGGAGCCGATAGAGTGGCCAAGTCTCGCGCGGACGGATATACGCTATTGATCACCACCACGGCACATGTCGTCAACCCGGCGATCAACAAGAAGCTGCCATATGACACTGTCAAGGATTTCCAGCCCGTAGCGATGCTGGCACGTACCCCGAACGTGCTTGTCGTGAATCCAGCCAATCCGGCAAGGAATTTGAAGGAACTGCTGGAGCAAGCCCGGCGCAAAGGCGGCGTATCTTATGGATCCTCAGGGACCGGTGGGACGACACATTTGTCAGGAGAGCTGCTGGCAAGCAGGACCGGTGCGCCATTGCTTCACGTTCCCTACAAAGGCACGGCGTTGGCGATCAACGATCTCATCGGTGGCCAGATCGATGCCTCATTCGTGGATGCTCTGTCAGCGGTTCAGTTCATTCGCTCGGGGACGCTTCGTCCTATCGCCGTGAGTACCAGGGAGCGCAGCGCAGCGCTTTCCGATGTGCCCACAATTGCCGAGCAAGGCGTGCCCGGCTACGAAACCGAGATCTTCATCGGCCTGTATGCGCCTGCAGGCACACCGCCCGCGATCGTCCAGCAGCTCAACGAACTGGCCCGACGCTCGATGGCCGAGCCTGGATTCAAAGCGATGCTGCTGGATCGTGGAACTACCAACGCGGGAATGTCCGCGCCAGAGTTCAAGTCCTATGTGGGCGCGGAACTCTCCAAATGGCAGGCCATCGTCACGACAGCGAAGATACAGCCAGATCCGGCGCACTGAGTGCGGCACTTTCAAGGGCTCTGCCTGCGCCTTGCTCGCGTTTGCAGATGTACTTGCAGCGCATCCATGAAGGCAGTGGCGGCGATCGAGGGTTTGAGGCCGCGGCGCGTCAGCAAGGACAGTTCATGGGGATAGGACTTTTTGTCGTAGATCTCCATGACCTTCAGTCCCAGGTCTTGTGCAAACTCCCTGGCATAGCTGGGGATCAAGGTCACGCCCAGATTGGCCTTCACCAGCCTGAGCGAGGTTGCCAAGGTGCCCGCCTGTATCGTTGAACGCAGCTCAAGCCCCTGAGCCTTGAGAATTCTGTCGATGGTCTTTCTCGTGCTGTACACGCTGCGCAGCGTGATATGGGGGTAGTCCGAAGCTTCGCCCCAGGTGATCCTCTTCTTCGCCGCCAATGGATGGGAAGGTGTACAGGCCAGGCACAGCAGCTCCGCGCAAACCACCTTGGACTCCAGTTGCGGATCGTGCTCGGCAATGGATACCAGTCCGAAATCGCATCGTCCGGTTCGGACATAGTCCACGGATTCATCCGTGGTCAGTTCATGCAGGTCGATGTGGACATGGGGGTGATCGCGTGCGAACGCCTCGATGACGGGCGCCAGAAGTCCGGACATCATCATGGGCGATGCAGCGATGCTGAGGTTGCCCTGGTCCAGCGTGCGAAGTGCCGACAGACGCCGGCCGGCCAGCCGCATGGTGTTGAGCACTTCCTGCGCATATTCATAGAGCTCTGCCGCTCCGTCGCACGGGGTGACACGACGCGTGGTGCGCTCGAAAAGCGGCAGCCCGATCTCGGACTCCAGCTCCGCACAGAGTTTGCTCACTGCCGATTGCGTCATGTGCATGTCGTCGGCAGCCGAGGTGAAGCTGCGGCGCTCATAGACTGCACAGAAAACGCGCAACTGGCGCAAAGTCACGTTCATTCTCATGGGGATCTCGCTGGACAAGGTGGCTCCGGACAGAGTACTGGCCGATAGCGGAGGCGATGCCGCATACCCGATGCGGTGCCGAGGCGGCTGCAACCTGCCTGCATTATGACCAGCTTGCCCAAAGCGCTGCGTGCTGGTTTGCCGCCCGCTGCGCTGCAGCATGGGTGAACTTGCTGACGCTCGGGGGAGGGCTTCGCCACTCATTCTGAACAGGAATCTTTTGATGAAAATTAGTCGATTGTTGAATGAGTCTCCACGGCTGATCATTGCCTCAGCGCTTCCAAGACGGAGCGATTTTTGGAGGTAACACCTTGAGCATTCATGCAACCGGCCGCGCAAGCCGACGCCTAGGGGCCGTCGCAGCCTTCTGTCTGGCCGTATTGAGCCTGGCTGCACCGGCGCAGGCCGATAGCTATCCGGGCAAGCAGATCAAGATCGTCGTCCCGTTCACCGCGGGCAGTGCCACGGACACGGCAGGTCGTGTGCTGGCGCATGGCCTATCCGCCCGGCTGGGCGTGCCCGTGGTCATCGATAACAAGGCAGGAGCAGGCGGCACCATCGGTTCGGCAAGCGTTGCGGCAGCCGCACCTGATGGATACACGCTGGTGCTGACCAGCAGCTCGACCCATTCGGCCGCAGGCGCCTTGATTGCCAAGGTGCCTTATGACGGCACTGAAGACTTTGTTCATATCACCAGGATTGCCTCCATCCCGATGATGCTGGTGGCGCGGCTCGGCCTGAAGGTCGACAGCGTAGCCGCATTGCAGGAGCTGTCGAAGCAGCAGCCTCTGAGCTATGCCTACGGTTCCGCGGCCGCCCGAATCGCCGCAGCAACCTTCAATACGCTGGCAGGCGTGAAGGCACTGGGCGTACCCTACAAAAGTCAGCCTCCAGCGGTGACCGATCTGCTTGGTGGACAGGTGGACTTTCTTTTCGCCGATCTCTCTGTCGTGAAGTCCTTTGTACAGAGCGAGCGACTCAGAGGGCTTGCGGTGTCGGCGCCAGGGCGCCTCAAGGAGTTTCCGAATGTCCCGACGCTGCCCGAGTTGGGCTATCGAAACTTCGACCTGGTCGTCTGGGTCGGGCTCGCTGCGCCCAAAGGAACGCCAGCCGGCGTGATTGAGAAGCTGGCAGCCGAGGCCAACGAGGTTTTGCGCGACCCGCTCACCGTGAGCAAGTTGTCGGCAGCAGGGATGAGCGTGTCGCCCAACTCCCTGGATGAACATCGCAAGTTCGCTGCCGAACAAAAGCAGGTCTGGATGAAGCGTGCCGAGGCCGCTGGAGTCAAGCCGGAATGAGCGCAGTACCAATGAATGGCCCCCTCAGTGGTCTGCGGGTGCTTGACCTCACTTCGGTCATCATGGGGCCGGTCTGCACGCAGATTCTCGCAGGGTATGGCGCGGAAGTGGTCAAGGTGGAGCCTCCGGAGGGCGACATCATGCGCCATGCGGGCGCCAAGCTGGAGCCGGGCATGGGTGCCATGTTCCTGCACGCCAACCGAAACAAGCGCTCGGTCGTGGTCGATCTGAAATCCGTCGAAGGACAACAGTGGATCCGCAGCGCCATTCCGAAGTTTGACGTGTTCGTGCATAACATCCGCGCTGCAGCCATCGCAAGAATCGAGCTGGATTACGAAAGCGTGCGCTTGCTGCACCCCGATATCGTCTACGCGGAGCTGACTGGCTACGGCGCATCCGGGCCTTACGCAGATCGCCCTGCCTTCGATGATGTGATTCAAGCAGAGTCCGGCCTGGCTTCCTTGTTTGCACGGCAGATGGGCACGGAGCCAGGCTATCTGCCTGGCCTGATTGCCGACCGGATGACGGGGATTACGGCGGCTCACCAGATTCTGGCGGCACTGATGCGGCGAGAGCGAACCGGGCAGGGCGGCTACCTCAACGTGGCGATGTTCGAGACGATGGCGGAGTTCGTGCTGTCCGATCACATGGGGCAGCGCACCTTCGATCTTTCAACGGGGCAGACCGGCTACAGCCGCCTGCTGACTCCGCATCGCAAGCCTTACCGGACGGCCGACGGACATATCGCCGTGATTGTCTACAACGACAAGCATTGGAAGAGCTTCTTCGAGGTCATCGGTGAGCCGCAGCGCTATCACCTGGATGAGTGCTTCAACTCGGCCGCGACAAGAGCCGAGCATTACGACACGATCTACCGCTTTGTCTCCGAGGTTCTCGCATCCAGGACGACCGAGCAGTGGCTGCAAATACTCGGCGCTGCGGAAATTCCCTGTGCCCGGGTCAATAGCGTCGAAGATCTGTTTGACGATGAGCATCTGCGCAGCACGGGTTTTTTTCAGCTCAATGCCAGAGACGGGCAGCCCGAGTGGGCGGCGAGCATGTCTGCCGGTGTTCGTGGCGGGTTGGCGCCAAGGGCGGGGCAGCACACGGACGAATACCTTTCCAAATCATCGACACCATGAATCCTGATCAATCACTTTGCAATCCGGCCGAGGCCGCCACCATCGAGATTTCGGCAGACGGCATAGCCACTGTTCAGTTTGCCGCAGGTGGGCCCTTGAACATCATCAGCAGCTCGACCGCGCTCTCGCTGGCGGCTCAGCTGCGCGCGCTGGCCGGCAACGATGCGGTGCGCGTCGTAGTCTTCAAGGGGGCTGGCACGAAGACATTTGTCGGGGGGGCAGACATCAGGGAGTTGGCGGCGCTTACGCCGCAGTCCGCGCGCCGGTTTATCGCAGCCCTGTCGGAAATGTGCGAGGCAGCACGGGATCTTCCCGTGCCCAGCATTTGCGCCCTGCAGGGATGGTGCATCGGTGTCGGGCTGGAGTTCGCGGCCTCCTGCGATCTGCGTATCGCTGCGGATGACACCCGGTTTGTGATGCCCGAGGTGAAAATCGGCATCCCTTCAGTCATTCAGGGCGCATTCTTGAGTCGTCTGATAGGGGAGGGGCATGCGCGCTGGCTCATGCTGACCGGGGAGGCGATCGATGCGCAGAAGGCGCAAGCCTGGGGGCTGGTCAGCGACGTGGTGCCAAGGCCTGAGCTGGAGGCCGCAGCCCAAGCGCTGGCAGCAGGTCTGGCCGGGTTGTCCGCCAGCGGCATGCGAGCTCAGAAAAGAGTGCTGCGCACCGGTGAGGCGCCGCATCTGGACGGCAGCATACGCCACAGCATTGAAATCTTCGGCGCTGCCTATGAATCGGCCGATCCCGCGAACTTGATGGGGGAGTTCCTGTCCAGGAAGGCCCGCTAGTCGGCTCTGTCACCAAGTCGCAGGCGGCGTGGGTGTGTTGATCGCATGTGGCGCGCAAGCTAGAGGGCTGAGAGGAAAGTGAGGCCTATGGCATACCTGGAATGCCGCGGCGGCGGTATTGCCTGGTCTGTTGCGAGCCTCTCTTCAATGTTGGCTCATCTGGTGGCGAAGAAGTCCAGCATCTCTTCCAATAAATGTGCAGGCTGTTCTTCGGCGATGTAGTGCCCGCAGTCGAGCGCTTTTCCCGTGACTTCGGCTGTAGCCTTGCGCCACAGGTTCAGCACCGGAAAGCAGCGGCCAACCGCGCCTTCCGCGCCCCAGAGCACTCTCAGTGGCACCATCACCTTTTGTCCCTTGGCCCGATCCGCGCGGTCGTGCTCCAGGTCGATGCCTGCGGAAGCTCTGTAGTCCGCGCAGATGGATGCAGCGGTACCCTGGATGGCAATGCAGCGCAGGTACTCCTGCAGTGCTTCAGGCGCAAAGGCACCAAGCCCGGCGTGGCGTCGGCCCATCACGTCCCGGATGTACGCGCAAGGGTCCGCTTCGATAAGTCTCTCAGGCAGTGGTGCAGGTTGGATAAGAAAGAACCAGTGCCAGTAAGCCCTGGCGAACGCTTCACCTGTCTGCTCATACATGTCGAGCGTTGGCGCAATGTCCAGCAGCATCGCACGCTGGACACGGCCTGGATGGTCGAGCAGCAGCCGGTGGGCCACGCGGGCGCCCCGGTCATGCGCAGCGATGTGAAACTGTGCAAAGCCCAGCGTGGACATCAGCTCCACCATATCTGCCGCCATCGTGCGCTTGCTGTAGGCGTGGCTTTCGGGGCCCGCATCGGGTCTTGCAGAATCGCCATAGCCTCGCAGGTCTGCGCAAACCACAGTGAATCTTTCGGCAAGAGCAGGCGCCACCCGGTGCCACATGACGTGGGTCTGCGGATGTCCATGCAGCAGCAGCAAAGCAGGCCCGGAGCCTCCTACGCGGCAGCGAAGTACCGTGCCGTTGACCGGTACATCTTGTGCAGTGAAGCCTTCAAACATCATGCGACCCCCCCAAAGTGGGCAATGCCCTGCGCTCGCGGAGTATGGCCCAGCTGCCGGCGAGTGTGCGAGGCCACGTTTTTCATCCAGGGATGGGCTTCCCAGTGACGGTGCGCAAATTGTTCGATCTGGGCTTGGTAGGTCAGAGACATGCCAATGAGGTCCCGGCGCTCCAGTTGCATGCGGTGGTGCCGCTCAGACAGCGTAAAGAATGCATCCACATTGCAGCTTCTGACTCGAAGCGTCTCAAGGTCAATATGGATGTGCGAGGTCTCCGGGCTGTCGGCATCGGCCATGAGTCTGGTGATTTCCTCTTCCGGGAGCATCACCAGCAGCAACTGGTTGTTCATCGCGTTGGAGTAGAAGATTTCCCCGAAGCTGGGGGCGACGACTGCCTGTATGCCGTATTGCTGCAATCCCCAGACCGCGTGCTCACGGCTTGAGCCGCAGCCAAAGTTCGCGCCTGCCACCAATACTTCGACGTCTGCGCGTTCAGGCCTGTTGAGCACAAAGTCTGAGCGCTTGCGGCCCTCGGCATCAAACCGCAGGTCGTACAGCAGGCCTTTGTCGAGCCCGGCCTTGTCGATGCCGTGCAGGAACTGCTTGGGCATGATCTGGTCGGTGTCCAGATTCTCGATGGCCAAGGGCGCCATCTTTCCGGACAGAATGTGTTGCTCACGCATGATGGGTCTCCAGACGTCGAACGTCGGTAATCGTGCCAGTGACGGCTGCGGCTGCCGCCATGGCAGGGCTCATGAGGTGGGTGATGGCGCCGCGCCCCTGTCTTCCCTCGAAGTTGCGATTGGTCGTTGACGCACAGCGGACGCCGTCCGCCAGGATGTCTCCGTTCATGGCCAGGCACATCGAGCATCCCGGCTCCCGCCATTCGAAGCCTGCATCCATGAGCAGGCTTGCAATACCTTCGGCTTCGGCCTGCTGCTTGACCGCGCCGGAGCCCGGTACCACCATGGCACGCACTCCCTTGGCAACGCGGCGGCCGCGCACCACTTCCGCGACGGCACGCAGGTCTTCGATGCGAGCGTTGGTGCATGAACCGATGAAGACATGCTGGATGGCTGTGCCTTCAAGGGGGGCGCCTGCTGCCAGGCCGGTATAGCGCAGCGCTTGCTCCGTACTGCGGCGCATTGTCGCGGAGGTCTGCGTAGCCGGGTCGGGAATCGCGCCGCCAATCGGTATCACCTGGTCAGGGCTGGTGCCCCAGGTCACATGGGGTGCTGCATCGCTTGCTTCGAAGCGATGTTCGATATGGAACTCCGCACCTTCATCGCTGTGCAGGGTTTCCCAATGTTGAAGCGCTGCGTCGCGCGCAACACCGTGCAAGTCCGTTGCACGCTCAAGCACATACTTGGCCGCCTTCCGGTCTGGCGCAATCAGAGCGCCGCGAGCTCCGGCTTCGACCGCCATGTTGCAGACGGTGAAGCGTGACTCGATAGACATCGCTTCGAACGCCGTGCCGCAGAACTCGATGACGTGGCCTCGGGCCCCTTGGGCCCCGATATGCCCAATGACCATGAGGATAAGGTCTTTGGCGGTCGTGCCTAGAGGCAGCACGCCGTCGACTCGAATGCGCATGTCCTTGGCCAGCCGGTAGACAAGCGTCTGCGTCGCCAGCACATGCTCGACTTCCGAGGTGCCGATGCCGAAGCCCAAGGCGCCCAACGCGCCATAGGTGGTGGTGTGCGAGTCCCCGCAGATCACGACCATGCCCGGGCGGATCATGCCGTGCTCAGGCGCCACAACATGTTCGATTCCCTGCAGGGCATCCTGGGTGTCGAAGAGCGGGATGTCATGTTGCTCGCAATTCTTGCGCAGGTTGCTGGCCTGCAGCGCTGGCGCAGCGTCTCGGATGACCCGGATCGTGCCTGGCTCCGTCGGAATGACATGGCTTACAACGGCCACATTTTGGCCTGGCATGAGCACCCGGCGCCCGTGCTCATCCAGGCCTGCGAAGGCTTGAGGGCTGGTGTACTCATTCATCAGATGCAGGTCGCAGAACAGCAAGACGTTCTGCTCGTCGAGCTGGGCGACGGTATGTGCGTCGACCAACTTGCGATAAAGGGTGCGATTCATGTGCGCGCTCTATGTCGTGGAGTGCTGGCAGTTTCACAGGTGAGTCAGAAGCATACAATATCTGCGAAGGAATCGCTTTCGGTCGCTGGAGTTATCAATGGATGGATTTTCAGACCTTGCCTTTTTTGCCATGCTCAGCAAGGAAGGCAGCATGCGAGGCGCTGCTCAGCAACTGGGTGTCACAGGCCCTGCGGTCAGCAAACGGCTTGCGGGACTTGAAGCCAGGCTGGGCGCACGCCTCATGCAACGGACTACTCGCCGCATGAGCCTCACACCCGAAGGGGAGCGATACCTGGTGGAAGGGGGGCGTCTTCTGACCGAGCTGGGCGCCCTTGAACGAGCCATCGGCGGTGTGGCAGCCGTTCCGCAAGGACTGATACGTGTCAACGCCAGCTTCGGCTTCGGTCGCAAGCACATCGCACCAGCCCTGGGAGTGTTTGCACGCCGTTTCCCGGAGGTCGAAGTGCAGCTCCACTTGAGTGACCGTCCTGCCAACCTCATCGAAGACAACTTCGATGTGGTCATCCGGCTGGGCGATATGCCGGACTCACGCTGGACGGCCAGGGTATTGGCACGCAACCGGCGGGTGCTCTGCGCTTCTCCGCTGTATTTGAAGGAGGCTGGAGAGCCGTCCACTCCGCAGGAATTGGCCCGGCACGCCTGCCTTTTCATCCGTGAGGGCGATGAGGCATTCGGCACCTGGCATTTGCGCAGCGGTTCACAGGCAGAGACTGTCAAGGTCCGGGGCCCTCTGAGTGCGAACGACGGGGAGTCGGCATCCGCATGGGCCATGGCCGGGCACGGCATTCTGATGCGATCGGAGTGGGAGGTAGGGGCCCGCATTCGGGAAGGGCTCCTCAAGGTGGTCTTGCCCGAGTGGCGACTGCCTCCGGCTGATGTGTATGTCCAGTTCCATGGCGGAGCCCATCTGCCCGCCAAAACCAAGGCGCTGGTTGATCATCTGGTTGAGGTGTTTGCGCCCCAACGCCCGCCAGGCAGAGCAGATGCAACTTGGTGATGCCTGTGCCGGGCCTGCTAACGCGAATTGGCAACTGACACATGATCTACATGCGCTTGAGTCTTTGGGCGAAGTCGTGCGTGTTCGGTCGTGCCTTCACGCCCTCGCGCAATTGCAGCAAGCGCAGGTGGTGCAGATCGGGATCAAGAGCCAGCCTGTTTAGGCATTCACAATAAAGGCAGGTAACCCCTGCTCGGAGACAAATTATGGTCATAAGCAAGTGGAGGCCTGCAGCATCCATCAAAGTCAAAGCGCTTGGGCTTCACTGGCGAGAAGGCAAGTTATTGGCTGTGGAGGTATTGGATGATCAGGGGCAACTGAAGGGTGTTCGTCCTCTTGGGGGCAGCATCGAATTCGGTGAGACATGGCACTCAGCGCTGATACGTGAATTCAAAGAAGAACTGAACGTTGATGTTCAAATAATGGGTTCCCCACTCGTCATGGAGAACCTATATACCCATGAAGGGGAGCTCGGCCACGAAGTACTTTTCATTTGTGAAGTGCTGTTCGATATCGAAATTTTTAAGAGCCAGAGCAGCATTGAATTTCAAGAAGACAGTGGAATGCAATGCGTTGCAAGATGGTTTGATCTGGCTGAGCTCGACCTGCCTGAGGGGCCCGCGCTTTTCCCTGTGGGGCTCAAGAGCGTTCTTCAAGAAAAGTATGATTGCCGATCAAGAGCTGCCACCAGGGGACCAGGTGCTGCACTCTCTTTGAGTCCTGGAAATAGACCGTGTTCTGACCTCTCACCGTCATAAATTTCCCCTTGAACGAATGCTTGAAAATGGAAGTCCGCACACCGCATATCCGTAGATATTCAACTACTGATTTAGACAGTGCATTTCAGCTCCTGACCTCCAATGGTTGGTCTCACCGCATTCCGGATCATCTATTTCTTGAACGCCTCATCTCTGCATCTCAACGAGTAGCTGTAGCTGTTTCAAAGGACAAGGTGATCGGATTTGCTCGCGCCATCACCGACGGGCTATCCAATGGCTACCTGTCAATGGTTGTGGTCACTCCGGAATGGCGAGGCCAGGGAATTGGCAAGAGCTTGGTGAAGGAGGTCGTGAGCGACGATGCGGGCATCACTTGGATGCTCAGAGCCTCGCGCTCTCAGGCTCCGGAGTTTTTTGAAAAGCTTGGGTTTGCGTTGTCATCCGATGCGATGGAGCGCGTTCGCAAACGCACAAGCTAGAAGTTGGCGTCAAAGATGGCGATCGGTCGATCTGCGACGGCATTAGGGTGGTGGCCGACATCCCGTTCTATTGGACCGATGACCGCTACCACCTTTACCAGCCATTGGGCTTTCCCTTCGACCGCCAGAGGCCGTCGTCAGTTGACCTGCATCTGGGCCTTACGTGCCACGTCACCCAGTCGTTTGTATTCGGACTGTGTCAGCGCTTCGAAGCCTTGGGCTGTAGAACCCTTGGGGGTGAAACCGGCCTGCACCAGCTTGTCCTTGACGGCGGGATCGCTCAGGGCCTGATTGATGGCAGTATTGAGTTTAGCTGTGATTGCTGGATCTAGCTTGGCTGGGCCATATACGCCGAACCATGGATCGACTGCGTAGCCTTTGAGGCCGCTCTCCGCGATTGTCGGCACATTGGGCAACGATGGACTGCGCTCGCTACCAGCCACGGCCAGTGCTTTGAGCTTGCCTGCGTGGATGTGTGGCAGGGAAGCGGGCAGGTTATCGAACATGGCGGGCAGGTGGCCACCAAGCATGTCGGTAATACCCGGTACGCTGCCTTTATAGGGCACATGGACGGTATCCAGGCCTGTCATTTGCGCGAACATCACGCCAGCCAGGTGCATGCTGGTTCCGGCGCCGGCAGTACCGTACTGAAAGCCTGGGTTCGCTTTGATGTAGGCGATGAACTCCTGCACATTGTTTGCTGGGAAGCTCTTGGCTACTTCCAGCACGATGGTAGAGTAGCCCAGCATGGAGACTGCAGTGAAGTCCTTGCGGGGATCAAACGCCATCGATTTGTAGATGTGCGGGTTGAGCGCATTGGTGGAAATGGCTCCGAAACCGATCGTGTAACCGTCGGGCTTGGACTTGGCCACGACATCCATGCCGATATTGCCTCCGGCCCCAGGCTTGTTCTCGATCACCACCGCCTGGCCCAGCGTGCGTGCCATGTGTTCACCTACGACTCGCGCTACAAGATCGGTGGTTCCACCAGCCAGATACGGAACAACAAAAGTAATTGGCTTTTGCGGGAAAGCAGATTCCGCGTGGACGGTTGCCATAGTGGTGAGCGTACTTACGGCGGCAATGGAAGCAAGTATCTGTCGACGGTTCACGGGGTCTCCTTGATAGTTCTATTGAGTAGCGTTTGAAGTCGATATCCGGAATCTGCTTGAAGCAGGGCTCTTGGAACCCGTTAACGCCCGAAGCAGATCGAGAGGCAGTGTATTTCTTCAATACAGTCAGTGGGTGCTCAATCTGGCTGCTGCTGACCAAGGGCTGGGGGCAGGTGCGAATACACCTCCATGCAGCGCTGCCTCCGACAGCGTGTTCCCGCCGATCTGACTTTCTGTACCTGTTATGACTGACCAGTCCGGTGGTAGTGGCGGCTGCGTTTGGCTGGGAGCCATCGGTCACCCCTTGGCCTGGCGGCCTGCTGCAATTTGTCTGAAGTGACTCAACTCCCAGATGCCAATGGCAGCTAATGCGGGTCTGGCAGACCCACTAGAAGTCGACACGGCCCCACTACCGGCCCTGATCCATGCACGCACACATATGCATCGTGATTGCGCCTTCAAACTCCGGGGCTTTAGCTGGCGTTCGGCAACTCCAGCAATACGCCGCTGCCGTCGCCAATGGGCACCACATCGCAGTTGTGGCCGGGACCGCCGCGATCCACAACGATAAAACGTGCAGAGGCCTTTAGGGCGATCAGGGAGTGATGCCAGACGCCGCGGTGGTAGTTCACCCCCTGGCGGCCATTGGTCACGAAGGCCTGCAGGTTGCCCGGTTGCACGCTATCGCCCGCAGCCGCAACAACGACGATGAACGGGGTCTCCTGCAAGGGCACGAAGGCCTGGCTGCCCAGCGGGTGCCGTTCCATCTCCTCCAGCCGCAGCGGTAGTTCGTAAGGCAGAGCGTGGAACAGGTTGATCAGCGCATGGCCTTCGACGCCGCCTGTGTCCACCTGCGCCAGTGCGTGGTAGCGCTCGGTCATGCCATGGTTGATCTGTATGGGGGCATGTCCCGCGCTTTCGATCACATCACCAAAGCGGGCAAAGGCTTCGGCAGTCAGGGGCTGAATGCTAAGGCGGTGGAGGACAGGGGCGCCGCCGGAGGCGGGCGTGGTTGCCAGGACAGTGGTCATAAAAGGTTGTTTTTTGGGTTGGTCTAACTGGTAATACCAGTATGTTTTGCCAAAGTGGCTTTGTCAAATCGCAATTCGAAAGATTGGCTAGGGTAATTGCGAGTGCGTAATGTCTTGATCTTGATTATGGTTGCGATCGTTAATTCATACCGGTAATACCAGTTGCGAAAACCACCGCCAACAAGGATCCAAGATGTCATCCCTTTCCTCCACCCCTGACGCCGCCGCGCCGGCGGCAACGCTGGCCGGCGAAACCGCCGCAGAAGCCGCGGTCTACCGCAAGGTCGCCTGGCGCCTGCTGCCCTTCATCATGGCCTGCTATGTGGCGGCCTATCTGGACCGTGTCAATGTGGGCTTTGCCAAGCTGCATATGCTGGCGGATCTGCAGTTCAGCGAGGCCATGTACGGCCTCGGTGCAGGATTGTTCTTCATCGGCTACTTCTTCTTCGAAGTGCCGAGCAACATGCTCATGCACCGCATAGGCGCCAAGGCCACGATTGCCCGCATCATGATCATGTGGAGCCTGATCTCGGCAGCCATGATGTTCGTGACCACACCCACGCAGTTCTATGTGCTGCGCTTTCTACTGGGAGCGGCCGAGGCGGGCTTCTACCCCGGCATGATCCTGTACATGACCTACTGGTTTCCGTCGTACCGACGCGCACGCATGGTGGCGCTGTTCATGTGCGCGATTCCGGTCTCTGGCATTCTGGGTGGGCCGCTGTCGGGCGGCATCATGGAGTTGATGCAGGGTGTGGCCGGTCTGCGCGGCTGGCAGTGGCTGTTCCTGATCGAGGCCGTGCCCTCGCTGCTGCTGGGCTTGGCCGTGCTCTGGTACCTGGACAACAACATCCGCAGCGCAAACTGGCTCAGTGAATCGGAAAAGACGCTGCTCGAGCGCAACATCGCCCGCGAGAACGCCAGCAAGGCCGACAGCCATATGACGCTGCGCGCGCTTTTCGCCGATCCGCGCATCATCAAGATGGCCATGATTTGCTTTTGCACGGTGATGGGCCAGTACGGCCTGACTTTCTGGCTGCCTTCGCTGATCCGTCAGTCGGGCGTGGAAGGCGCTTTCCAGATCGGCCTGCTGACGGCGGTACCGTTCTCGGTGGCCGTAGTGTCCATGAACCTGGTGAGCCGTAGCTCGGACCGCATGCGCGAGCGCCGCTGGCATCTGATCGTGCCGTTCTGCGTGGGGGCGCTGGGGCTGACGCTGTCAGCTGTTTTCAGCGGCAATGTCTATTTGTCCCTGGCGGCGCTGGCGCTGGCTGCGGGCGGCAGCCTTGCAACTTCGCCGCTGTTCTGGAGCCTGCCCACGGCCATCCTGTCCAGCGCAGGGGCGGCGGCCGGCATTGCGCTGATCAACTCCTTCGCCAATCTGGCTGGCTTCATCAGCCCCTACATGATCGGCCTGATCAAGGATGCGACTCAGAGCACCAATGCGGCCATGTTCGTGCTGGCCGGCGTGCTGCTGTTCGGCGCCTTTCTGACCTATACCGTGCCGGCTAAGCTGGTCAACAAATAGCCTCGCATCGCGGCAGGCACTGCCTGGAAGCACTGCCGTAGTGCAGTCGGGAGCACTACCGGGGGCGGTGTTCGAGGCGGGATGTGCGCGCAGTCGTTAAGATGGCGCGCAACCCCTTTTGCGATGAACGATTACCTCCGAATGGAACCCTCTGTCTCCTCCAATGTCGCCGTTGCCAGCCAGGCCGCCCGCTTGATCCGGGACTGGATCGAAGCCGGCACCTATCCGGTGGGCTCACTTCTGCCCTCGCAGCGCGATCTATCGGAGCAGCTGGGCATCAGCCGGACGTCATTGCGCGAGGCCCTGTCCACGCTTCAGGGGCTGGGGCTGGTCGTAGCGAGGCCCGGTAAAGGCATGTATGTGACCGAGGCACCCGAGGCGTCAGCCGGCGAAGCCTGGCGCTTTGCCGATTCGCATGCGCTCACCGATGTTTATCAGTTGCGCTTCGCGTTGGAAGGGTTTGCGGCGCGCCTTGCGGCCCTGGTGGTGCAGCCTGAGGACCTGACGCTTTTGCAGGCCAATCTGCAGGGCATGCAGCAATGCATAGATGCCTCGGACTTCCTGCAGGCCAGCCACCTGGATTTCGATTTCCACATGCAGATTGCCACCATCTCCGGCAATCACGCGATTGCAGACGTGCTGCGCGGCAGCGGCGAAGTCATGCAGGAGAGCCAGCGGCTGCCGTTCTACAAGCGTGGTGCGCGCCATGCAACCTGCGAGGAGCATGCGGCCATCATCGACGGTCTGGCCCAGGGCCGGCCGGAGCTGGCACAGCAGGCCATGGCAGCGCATATCGTGCAGGCTGCCCAGCGCGCTGGCGTGCACTTTCCAACTGGTCTGTAGTCAAAGAAAGTTGGCTGTAGCTTCGTAGACTGCCATTTGCAGTTGCGGGAGCGACTGGTTGCTCGGGGCAGGCGCTGGTCTCCAGATTCAAAGGACGGTTTTTTGCGCAAAAACAGGCGCTCATCGGCGAGCACATCACCAGTGCGAGGCGGCTATAGCGACGGGATGGGCCCCCCAGCAGCCTGAACTCCTTCAGCGCGCCGTTAGACTTGCACTATCGCCCAAGAATGCAGTTGGGCACTTCCCGACAGGCCAGACGCCAGAACCACCAGCGATGAAAACTGACTCGCATACCTATGAGCCCCGCAAAGGGCACGGACTGCCGCACGATCCCTTTAACGCCATCGTCGGCCCGCGACCCATAGGATGGATTTCGAGCAAGGGCGCGAGCGGGCAGGTCAATCTGGCACCCTACAGCTTCTTTAACGCCTTCAACTACGTCCCTCCCATCATCGGCTTCTCCAGCATCGGCTGGAAAGACACGGTGCGCAATATCCAGGAGACTGGCGAGTTCGCGTGGAATCTGGCCACGCGTGAGCTGGCCGATGCCATGAACCAGACCTGTGCAGCCGTACCTGCGGAGGTGAACGAGTTCGAGCTGGCAGGGCTGGAAGCCGTGGATTCGGAGCTGATACGGGTGCCAAGAGTGGCACAGAGCCCGGTGAGCTTCGAATGCCGATTGACCGACATCCACCAGTTGCGTACGGCCAGCCATGAGTCGATTCCGTCCTGGCTCGTGCTTGGAGAGGTGGTGAAGGTCTACATCGATCGTCGGCTGCTCAAGGACGGTGTGTTCGACACGGCCAGTTCCGGGGTGATTCTGCGCGCGGGGGGGCCAGCAGACTATTTCTCGATTGGCGATGAGCAGAAGTTCCGCATGTATCGTCCCTAGTGGCGCTGGCAGCGCCGAGAGCACTGGCAAGCCTGGCGTCGCTCGCTCAATCCTCATTTGGTATCAGCGTCCCCCATACCGGCAGGTGTGCGCCCGGCGGTGCCGGGCCGTCATAGGCAGGCTGCACCTCAATCGCGGGCTTGCCAGCCTGGCAGTCGATGAAGCCCCATTGACTGGGGCGGTAGCGGGCCTCGGGGCCATCGGGGGCTCCGACCAGAAACTCGGCCTGGATGTCATAGTCGATCAAGGGCACATGCAGGCTGGCGATATCGCCCTTGCGGCATTCCAGATAAGGTCGCTTAGGGTCGATGACCCAGTCACCATACCCCTGCTTGGCATTGGGATCGAAGTGGAACACCGGGCCGAGGCGCTGGTCGCGGGCCAGCTCCACCGTGTGGTTGCCGATGGCGCTGACCCAGGCGCCCGCGATCTGCACCGGCTGCGCAAAGCGCGCCGCGCTCAGTCCTCGCAGACCTAGCGGGCGTTGGCGCTCGCCGTTGTCAAAAGCGTCGTAGCGATTGATCAAGGTGCCTTTGGGGAAGAGCTGCTCGCCATAGCGGAAGTCCTCGGGCAGCACAAAGCGCTGTCGGCTCTCGCGATAGTGGGCCCGCAGCGTCACGGCCTCTTCAATCTGCACCAGCTTGCGCGCCAGCACCAGGCCCCAGAGATCGCCGACCAGGGCCAGTATCGCCACCACCACGACAGGCCAGCACCAGAACGGCGGGCGCTCGGAGGCGGGTGTGCGCCTATGGCGCCGCCACCAGAACAGCCCGCGCAGCAGCAGCCACAGGCTCAGGCCGGCTGCCACCAGGGGGGCGAGCAGCAGCAACAGCATGGGCAGTGTGAAAAGTGGTCCGGGAATCATGGGTAGACACAGGGGTAGAAGCCCCGGACTTTAGCAGTGGATGAGGCGGCCGGACCGAGGTGCCGAGAGGGCTTGCGTATAGTCGAGGCTTGTGCGCTGCAAGTGCCTGCAGTGCTGGTTGTATATGCTCGAACTGCTCTGATTTTTGTATGGAACACCATCACGCTGGCGCCCACCGCGT
The DNA here is from genome assembly GCF_011752915.1 of Comamonas sp. Tr-654. Taxonomy (NCBI): domain Bacteria; kingdom Pseudomonadati; phylum Pseudomonadota; class Betaproteobacteria; order Burkholderiales; family Comamonadaceae; genus Comamonas; species Comamonas sp. Tr-654. Next base: position 174,127 of record NZ_VWWQ01000005.1, on the reverse strand, counting down.
CGATCTGGTTGTCTACCCCGGCTTCAAGGCGCTGGAAGCCATCGGTCCCATGTCCGTGTTTGACTATGCCAATGTGCATCTGCGTCACAAAGGCCTTGCTGACGGATATATGGTGCGGGTGGTGGCGTCACAGGCCGGTCTGGTGCCCTCGGACACCTTGATGGGCTTGCAGGCCAGTCACACCCTGGCACAGGTCGAGGCCGAAGGCACGGGGTGCACGGTGCTGCTGGTGGGGGCGCGCCATATCGAGCAGGTGCTGGCGGCCTCGCCCGAGCTGGTGGACTGGGTGGCGCGGGTGGCGCCAGGGGTCGGGCGCATGATTGCGCTGTGCAGCGGCAGCTTTTTCCTAGCAGCAGCCGGTCTGCTCGATGACCGTCGCGCGGCTACGCACTGGAGTGTGGCCGGGGCGCTTGCCCAGCGTTATCCGCGGGTGCGAGTGGATGCCGATGCGATCTATGTGTGCGACGAAATCAAGGACAGCGACGGCATGCGCCAGCTCTGGACTTCGGCCGGCGTCACTGCCGGCATCGATCTGGCGCTGGCGGTGGTGGAGCATGACTTTGGCCATGCGCTGGCGCTGCAGGTGGCGCGCGATCTGGTCATGTATCTCAAGCGCCCCGGCGGTCAGTCGCAGTTCAGCGTATCCCTGGCCGCACAAGCCACGCAGCACAGCGCCGTGCGGGCCGCCCAGCAGTGGGTGCTGGAGCATCTGGACCAGCCCATGCCGCTGGCGCTGCTGGCGGACAAGGCGGCGATGAGCGAGCGCAACTTTCGCCGCGTCTTTCAGCAGGAGACTGGCTGCAGCCCCAGCAGCTTTGTGGAAAACGCCCGCCTGGAGCGGGCCAAGCAGTTGCTGGAGAATCTGGGCTCTCTGCCGCTCAAGACCGTGGCCGCCAAGGTTGGCCTCGGCTCCGAGCAGGCGCTGCGGCATCTGTTCGTGCGCAAGCTGGGCATCACGCCCGTGGCCTATCGGGAGCGGTTCGGAGACTGATGCGCCTGCGGCATCCGCCCGGCAGTCGCCACTCTTTCGGCCGACCGATCAGAACAGAGGGCTCTTGAAGAAATCCAGAGCAGCCTTGGCGGCCGCAAAATTGCGCTCGATCTGCGCCTGCTGCTCATCGTGGTTCACGGTTTCGAGGGCAGGCTCGGCGACGGGTTTCGCCTTCTTTGGCATGGCATCTCTTTTCCTGTCGAGGCCGGGCGCCTCCGCGCGATATACGGGTGCCAGTGCTGGCATCTTGGCCCGCGTTGCAGCCGGGCTGAGCAGCCGGGTCAGATCCAGCGCAGGGTTGAGCTGCCACAGGCAGGACACATAGGTTGCCATGGCCACAGAGGGGTCGCCGCGTTCTATGCGTGCCATGGTCGGTTGGGAGATGCCGAGCTTGGCTGCCCACTGTGCCTGTGTTTCGCCCCGTTGCTTGCGCTGCGCCACGATGCCTTGGGCAAGTTCTTCGATCTGTGCCAGGATGGCTGGCGGAAAGTCTGCGGGACTGGTGTTCTGGCGGGGCATTGCGCAATGGTATTTCGATTTGGCGCTCGAAATGAGCAAAACCGGGTGCTGGCCTGTAATCGATGACCAGCGGCAACGGCGTTCGGGGCGGGCGCACCGCATAAGCAGCGCGGACCAGTTCCATGTCTGTCCTACGGAGTGTCCACGCCAGGTCTGCGAGCATTGGCGGGATATCCGGAGGTTGCGCCATGAAGCTTGTTCACCTGATTTACGCCGTCACCCATTCCCTGATTGCCCTGCTGTTCGGCTTTGCCGCGCTGAGCCTGGTGTGGATTGCCGTGACCAAGGCCTGGGGCGTCATCGTGGGAGGCTTGCAGCCGGAGTCCACGCTGCATGCGGTGGAGGCGCTGGGAATTCTGGCCTCGGGTGTGGTGGCATTGCAGATTTCGCAGACCATGGTGGAGGAGGAAGTGGTGCGCGAGGCCCATATCAGCGGACCGACGCGGGTGCGCCGCTTTCTGTCACGTTTCATGGTGGTGCTGGTGGTGGCCTTGGCCATCGAGGGCCTGGTGGCGACCTTCAAGGCACAGGAGACCCCCGAGCAGATGCTGTACCCCGCCGCCTTGCTGGTTTCCGTGGGCGTCCTGCTGGCGGGATGGGGCGTATTCGTGCACCTGAATCGCTCGGCGGAAGAGCTGGAGCCTGAAGCGATGCAGCAGGCCAAGAGCGAAGACCACAAGGTCAGCGACGAGCACTGACAGGAATGTGCTCGGCGGCCAGAGGCGACGCTGCGAAACGAAAAGCGCCCTGAACTGCTTCAGGGCGTTTTCGAAGCTGGCCCAGGACTCAGGCCGGCAGCCGGTACAGCGTTCCGTTGAATGCCACGGCGCCGCTGCCATGCAGTGCATCGAGCTGCGTCAGCACGAGCTCGCGCACGGGCGCGGTGACGGCGCTCAGGCCCAGCAGTCGGGCCACGGCTGCGGGCAGCTCGTCGCGCTGGCCACCCAGGCTGGATCTGAGAGCCAGGGCAATCGCTGCACGGATCTCGGCTGGCGGCAGGCAGTCGATGCGGCGCAGATTGGCCGAGCCTACCTCTGCGCGATTGCGCACCCGCACTGCTCGCCCCGGCAGGTCGAGAAACTCGCCATCGACGGCCAGCGTCTCATCGGCCAGCAGCGATTGCCGCGCCTGCTCTAGCGCATCGCGCACACGGCTGCCGGCGCGTTGCAGACCCCAGAGCGTACGCATGCGGGTGACCAGCTCGTCAAAATGAATCGGTCCTTCCAGCTCCACCGCGCGGCGCATCAGCTGGGCCAGCTGCGTGGTGGATTGCTGATGCAGCTCTCCGGCCGGAACGGCAAAGCGGGCTTCCTGATAGAGGTTGTCGTCATGGGCGGCGGCCGGCTCGGTGTCGGCGCTGCCGGCATCGGACAGTGCTGCGCGCTCTATGATTTCTGTAGCGGCCTGCGATTGGTGCATAAGGGCTGGAGGCTGATTCTCTGCAGAATCCCTGGATTGTCTGGCCGCTTCGACGGCAGCCAGTACGCGTTCGGTCTGGGCGCGCGGCTGGCGGAACCAGTCGCAGCCCCAGATGCGCAGCAGTGTCCAGCCCTGGCTCTCCAGCACCGACTGGCGCAAGCGGTCACGGTCGCGCGCGCTGCGGCTGTGGTGATAGCTCATGCCGTCGCATTCGATGCCGAGCAGATAGCGGCCCGGCTGCTCGGGGTCGACCACGGCCAGGTCGATGAAAAAGCCCGCAATGCCGATCTGCGTCTGCAGCTGCAGACCCTGGGCCGTCAGCGCTTCGTACACATCTTCTTCAAGCGGCGACTCCAGATCGCGTCCGCTGACACTGGCCAGGGCTAGCTGGCCGGTGGCCGCGTATTGCAGGAATACCTTGAGCGCAGCCACGCCCTTGCCTTTGCCGCGTTCCAGATCGATATCGTCGGCGGTGATGGATGAAAACACCTCGCAGCGCTGCTTGGCGCGAGAGATCAGCACGTTCAGCCGGCGCTCGCCTCCATCGGCGCTCACCGGGCCGAAGCGCATGGGCAGATAGCCCTGTGCATTGCGCGCATAGGCCACAGAAATGAAGATCACATCGCGCTCGTCACCCTGCACGTTTTCCAGGTTCTTAATGAAGAAGGGTTCGTTGGGATGGGCGACAAAAAAGGACTCGGCCTCGGGTTGCTGGCGACGCAGCAGTTCCAGCTCGTCCTGGATGGCGACTTTCTGCTGCAGCGAGAAAGCGGCCACGCCCAGGCTGAGCTGTGGCGACTGCAGTGCGTGCTGCATGATGGCGCGTGCAATGGTCTGTGCCTCGACGCGGTTGATGCGGCTGGCGCCGCTGTCAAAGCGGCCTTCGGGCAGATGGTGAAAGCGCAGCCCCATGCCCGAGCGGGTGGTATAGGGGCTGGGCACGACGTAAAGGCCGCTGTTGTAGAACTGCTGGTTGGACACCGCTATCAGCGACTGGTGGCGGCTGCGGTAGTGCCAGCGCAGCATGAGCTGGGGCATGCCCTTGGCCAGGCACAGGCTCAGAATGCTCTCCACATCGGCTGCTCCAGCGATGAGCTGGCTGGCGTCCCCATTCTCGTCCTCGTTGTCGAAGTCTTCCTGCTCGCTGGTCATGCGCGAGAAGAACCGCGTGGGCGGCAACTGCCGGTCATCGCCCACCACCACCAGTTGCCTGCAGCGAGCGATGGCGCCCAGCGCATCCACGGGCTCTATCTGGCTGGCCTCGTCAATCACCAGCAGGTCGAACTCGACCGCACCAGGCTCCAGAAACTGGGCCACGGAAAGCGGGCTCATCATGAACACGGGCTTGATGGCCTGGACGGCCTCGCCCGCGAGCTTGAACAGCTTGCGCAGCGGCATATGGCCGCGCTTGCGCGCAATCTCGCCATTGAGCACGCCAAGCGGGCCCATGCCGGATGTGCTGCGGGGCACCTGCTGGTAATGCGAGAGTGCCGACTGGGCGCGAGCGAGTTCGATGCGCTCCAGGTCCAGCGCACGGAACTGTCGCACCTTCTGGCTGTGCTGATCGCCGTTGAAGGCGACCAGATCGGGGTGAACCTGGGTGGCCTGACGCAGCAGAGACTCGTAATAGGCTCGCTCCAGGCTGGCGGGCAGGGCATCTTGTGCAATGGATGCATTCTCGAGCTGCTGTACCAGGGCGGCCATGCCGGCTGTGCGCGCCTGCTCCCGGGTGACGTGGTATGAGGTCCAGTCCAGCAAGGCGTCCGGCTCGGCGAGCCATTGCCCAAGTCGCTCGCCGAAATCCGTCAGCGGGATGCGGGCCAGGTCGGCGGCGTCAAAAGCTTCCTGCGTATCGAGCTGGTAGCCGCTCAGCACGCCTTGCGCAGCATCCTCGAATGCCTGCCGCGATGCATCGGCCTTGGCGGCCAGCTCCGCGCAATGTGCGGGTGATGGCAGCTGGGCATAGAGCTGGCGAAAGGCAGCACTGCGGCCCTGCCCGTCAGGGCCGGCCATCCAGCCCAGCACGGCCTGCAATTGCGCCCAGTCGCTTTGCTCGCCCAGCCACAGGCTGCCAAAGGCATCTGCCCCCAGGGTCTGCTGCTGGCCCAGGCTCTGGCGCAGTTGCTGGGCTTTGATCAGGCTGTCGAGCAGGTTCAGGCGCTCTGCCAGTGAGCTCGGCAATGTCGTTTTCAGCTGGCCCTTGAGGCTGGCTATCGCTGCGCGGTAGCCGCTGTTGAAAATGCGAAACAACGAGTCGCCATGTGCGGCGATGCTCTGGCGTGGGGCGTTCCAGTCCGCCGTCCAGGCGGATTCTGCAAAGCTGCCGCGCAGGTTCTGTGCCTGCCGGCCGAACTGGGCGCCGCATTCGACCAACTTGTGCAACTGGCCCAGGCCCTGATCCCAGATGCTGCTGGCGACGGACTGCCGGTCTATGGACGGCGCACTGGCGAGCTGCTGCGCCAGCGCGATCTGCTCATGCAGAGTCTGCAGGGTCTGTGCGGCCTGCGTGCTCAGGGATTGCGCCAGCAGCTCACCATCCTGCTGCAACCGGGCCAGCATTGCTTGCAGCGTCGGCAGTTGCTGGGCGAAACGTTGTGCATCGAGCTTGAGCAGTGCCGGGTGGCAAACGCCGCGCCATGCGTGCCCGGTCACCGGGCTCACCTTGGACGCCGCCTGGCGCAGCGCTTCGGCAATCTGCTGGCGTGAACGAAAGTCCTCGGGCGACCAGTTCTGTGCGTCTTGCAGCAGATCGGGCAGGTGCGCGATCTGCACTGCATCCAGCCGTGCCAGCTGGCCCAGGATCTGGTAGGGCGTGAGTGCACAGGGCGCCAGCGCCTGATGCATGGTCCGGCTATGCGCGTTGAGCTGCTGCTGCACGCTGCTCAGCTCGTGGATGATTTGCTCGCGGTGCTCCACACGCGGCTTGCCCAGATCGCGCGTTGCCTTGAGCTCTTCCAGCACCTTGCGCTTGTGGGTGTGGTGACTGTGCAGTTCCAGACAGGCGGGTCCCAGGCCTACGGATTTCAGGCGCCGGTTCACCACCTCCAGTGCGGCCATCTTCTCGGAGATGAACAGCACTTTCTTGCCATCGGCTATCGCCGCTGCAATCACGTTCGTGATGGTCTGGGACTTGCCCGTGCCCGGCGGGCCCTGGATGACGAGGTTCTCGCCTCGGCGCACGGCTTCTATGGCCAGTGATTGCGAGCTGTCCGCATCGACCACATGGCGCTGGCTGTCCACGGGGATCAACTGGTCGACATCAGCGTCTTCGGGGAACAGATGTTCGCGGGCCTCGAAGCCCTGCTGCAGCGTGGCGGCAATCAGTGCCTGCCGGTCGAGTCGCTTTTCCGGCGGCCAGGTCGCAGCATCCAGATCGCGGTACATCAGAAATTTGGCAAAGCTGAAGAAGCCCAGTGTCATGGCATCGGGCAGCACCTGCCAGCCGGGCTGGGCGGCAGCCATGGTGGCGACCGCGGCCAGATAGGTGCCGGGATCGAAGTCGTCACCGGCATTGAATTCGGGCAGCTCAAGACCAAAGTCGGCCTTGAGCTTGGCCGCCAGCGACAGGTTCTCCGCCGCATCCTCCTGCAACCAGGACAGGGTGAAGCGCTCGGCTGCGCTTTTGCGCTCCAGTGCCACGGGCAGCAGAATCAGCGGCGCAAAACGCGGCTTGTCGGGCGCATTGCGGTCGAACCATTGCAGCTGACCCAGGGCCAGAAACAGGATGTTGACGCCCTGTTCCTCAATGAAGGTACGGGCGTCGGAGTACATGTCCAGCAGGCGGCGCTGCAGCTTCTCGCTGGACAGGCGGGTCTGCAGCTTCAGGTCACGATGGCGCTGGGCCACACCGCGCGCATCAAGCTGCTCGTCGACGCCTTCCTCGGGCTGGGGCAGGGCGGGGGTGGCCGGTGTCTCTTGTTCCTCGGCCGGGCCGGCGGCTACTTGCTCCTCCTCCTCCTCGGTCCTGGCAGGCGCAAAGCTCATGGACTTGCTCTCGCCCGCCAGCAGGCGATAGACCTCGTCCGTGCGCTCATCCGCGAAATGCAGCACGCGTGCCGTGGCGGCCTGAGGCAGGCTCAGCAGACGGTTGCGCGTAGACAGGTCCAGCAGTGCCTGGCGGCTTTTTTCGAGTTGGCGGGCGATGGGCGCTGCGGCCTCGTCGGGCGTGGATTCGGTAGCGTCTGCGACTGCGCCGTGATTCACATTGGCGGACATGGATTTCCCAGATCAATCAGTAGCCGCTCACTGTACTGGGAAAACAGCCCGCGAAGCAGGTGCGCGCAGGCCCGCCATCCTGCGCTTTCTAGAACGGCAGGTGCATGAAGGCAACCAGACTGGTGTAGCGATAGCCGCTGCCGCCGCTGGAAAGCGCCGATGCATGGTCCTGGCTGCTCGTCAGACCCACTTTCCACTGAACCGCTGCCCGATGCGGAGAAGACAGGTACAGGCCGGCATGCCAGAGCTGCTGGCCTTCGCCATCAATGTACTGGCGTCCGGCGCCCGCATTGACGCTGAGCACCACGCCATCGGTGATCGCCTTCTTCCACATCACGCCCAGGGCAGCCTCGCGAAAGCGCTCGGGCGCGAAGTAGTTGCCGCCATAAGGCTGGCTGTTGCGATAGTGGCGGGTGAGTGCGTACAGATACCAGCCCTGGTCCTCGCTGAGCGTGAGGGTCCAGCGGGTTCTGAGGATGTCTCTGCGCTTGTCGTCGGAAAACCAGGTACTGCCGAATGCTGCGCCCACGGACAGGCGCGGCAGGAACTGATGATCCAGCACGCCGAGCAGACTGGTCGAAGTCAGGCCTTACTGTATGCCGCGGCGCGAATTGACGATGTCGCGCTCCGCGCTCAGGCCCACGGCTGTGGACGGCGCCAGCTGATAGTTGGCATCCCATGCTCCGACCAGATTGTCGTGTCCGGCGCTGCGGTTCACGCCCAGGCGGGCCTGAGAAGACCAGCTTTTGTTCTTCTGGCTGTGGGTGGCAAAGAGACTTTTGCCCGTGGCAGACCAGCTGTCCATTCGATAGTGCTGCCAGCCGGCTCGCAGTCCCCAGCCATTGGCTGCTTCGTACTGCGCCCAGGGCTTGAATTCGTTGAATCCGTCCGAGTCATTGCTGGCGTCCAGGCCGCCAAGTACATGGCCTGATGCGGTATCGGAAGGCTGGGCCTGGATATTGCAGGCAAGCAGCAGCATGCCCGTCAGCAGTCCGCAGTTGCGAGCGTGCTTGTTCATTTGGTTCCCCAGTTCTTGGTTCGACTGACTAATTCTTTGAGGTAGCCCCAGACGCACGCGGGCTGCAGAACCACGCTGTAGAACAGTGCATAGGCCACAAAGCCGACGATGTTGCGGCGCACGCGCAGGCGCTGGCTGCGGAACATATGGGACTGAATGTGAAACATCAGGTAGTTCACCAGCATGGCCAGCGGCAGCACCAGCAGTGTCATGGGGCCCGCAATCCAGTAAATGCCAAAGCAGGCCAGGATCAGGCCCGGCAGGAATGCGAAGGTGAAAACCAGATCCATATAGGGGAACAGAAGGTTCCACCATATGAAGAGGGTCGTCATCCGCGGCTTGAACAGCAATCTCCAGTGACTTTTGAAGGCCTCGATCAGGCCGCGCGACCAGCGCTGGCGCTGGCGGATGAATTGGGTCCAGGTTTCGGGGACATTGGTGAACAGGCAGGCGTTCTCGGCGAAACCGACGCGGTAGCCCGCTTCCAGAATGCCCCAGGTCAGCACGATGTCCTCGCCCACCGTATGCGGCCAGCCGCCGATCTCTCTGAGAAGCCTGGTGTCATAGGCGGAAAAAGCGCCCTGGGCGACCAGTGTCCCGTGGTACATGCTCTGCAGCCGTTTGATGGCGGCAATGCCGTGGAAGTAGTCCCACTCCTGGATCTTGGTCACGAAGTTGCTGCGGGAGTTGCGTGTCAGCACGGCTCCGGCCACGGCACGGGTGTTGGGCGGGTCGCTGATATAGCGGCGGATCAGGTTGGCCAGTGCGTTCTTGTAGAGATAGGAGTCGCCGTCCACCGTCAGTGTGATATCTGTCCTGACGAGCGCGTGCCTTGCCCACGTTCTGCGGCATGCGAAGAACCTGTAGCCACGGATAGGCAACGGTTTCCAGCTTCCTCAACGTGTCGTCGGTGGAGCTGTCATCGACAACGATGACGGAGAGCTCGCCCGGGTAGTTCTGCCTGTCGATGCTGGCCAGCGTCGACAGAATACTGGCTTCCTCGTTATAGGCTGCCACCAGGATGGTGATGGCTGGAAGGCGCTTTTCGTAGGACTGCAAGGTGAATGCAGGACGCCGGTCCATCAGCAGGCTGACGACCAGAAAGGCATTCATGAATCCCGGAATGACAGCGATGCCTCAGACAATGAGATGGGAAAGCACCGGCCGACGATCAGCGACAGGTCCTGAATCCAGCGTTGTGCCACGGTGGCCGCCATCAGCGCCCACAGGACGCTGGCTGTCAGGGCTATCGCGAACTTTGCCTGCAGGGGCAGGTACAGGCGCCTGCGGGCTTGTGTGGATGCGGCCTCGGCAGCCGCTTCACACGATATCTCCGCTGCATGTCGCTCACGCTGGGGTGGGGGGCGCCTGTCTGCGCTTGAAGGGGTTGCGATCCTGGCAGGTGCAAGTTGCGGGGCAACCAGATCGACATCTGTCCTGTTCACTTTCTCTAGCATCCGACTTTTAAATTTCTCTATTCATCCTTGTTTTTCATTTAATTTCTTCTATCTGGCGCCGATTGTCCTGATTTTGATAAAACTTCACACTTGCTGTGGCTTCCAGGACATTGCCGTGCTGATGTTTCGACAGGTCGCGGCAGGCAGGCCGATGCTGCTGACGAATGACTTGCTTTAAGCGGAGATCACAGCTTCCAGCCGAGCTCCGGCGCAATGAATGCCGAGCACTGGCCGCAGATCTTGGGTGCAGCGCGCACGGTGACGCTATAGCGCTCCCCTTGCCAGCACACCAGGGCCCCTGCGGCCGCCATGACGGGGCGAGAGTAGTTGGTGCGCAAGCCGGCATACACACCGGAGTGGAAATTTCCAAAGGCCAGTGGCGTGTATTCGTCTATGGCGTAGGTGCTCCAGCGGTTGATGCTGTTGCGATAGAAGCCGGCCTGCACGGAAAAATCGCTGGAGAACTCGCCTCTGATACCGAGTCCCAGGTTTTCCTCGTTCCATGTCTTGCCATGTTGCCGTTCGCTGAAGTGGTGGCTGACGGTGTGCAGATTGATATGCCAGGCGCCCGTTGACTGGCTGGCCTGGGCAGGTTGATTGACCTCGGCGGGCGGATTGGCTTCGGCAGTCGGATTGGCTTCGTCGGCCAGGGCTTGCGGAGCAGGTAATGACGATGGTCAGTCCTGTCAGTGCTTTTAACGACTTCATTACCGTTCCCCGCGTCGCTTCTCAGGCGCATGCAGACAGGTCGGTGACATCCTTGGCTGGTATTCACCGTGTTGCCAAGGGACCTGGCTTACCAATTTCTATTTAAAAAGTTCATGTAAGCCATGTTTCTTAATGTCTCTGACTATTGGTCTGATGGGTGTGTTGATGGCGCCCATCTATCAATGATTAAATTTCAATTTGGTTTATAAAAAATTGAAGTTTTCTCTGTCCAGAAAGAGGACGGAGGGGCGCGGCTGCATCCGGCCTGGTTGAAGGCGCTGTCTGTCAGACGCCAAAAAGGCCGCATGAGCGGCCTTTTGATGAGCTGAGGAGAGGAAATCCGGAACTTAGTCGGCTGGCTGCTGCTTGGCGGCTGCAGCTGCAGCGCGCAGCTTGTCCTTCTTGCTGGGTCTGCGGCCCTTGATGCCGCCATTGCCATCCTGCACCACCGGTGGCGGCGGCAGGGCTTCGGTAGGCTCAAAACCCTGCAGTTGCTCGAGGGCGATATCCAGCTGATTGCGCTTGCAGATCAGCTGCCAGTGGGCGGTGTCGGCGGGGCTTACAAAGGTGATGGCGCAACCCGCATGTCCTGCGCGACCCGTGCGGCCAATTCTATGAATATAGTCGGCGGGCGAGCGAGGCAGGTCGTAGTTGATGACCATGGGCAGCTGTGCGATGTCGATGCCGCGAGCGGCCAGATCGGTGGTGATGAGCAACTGCCAGCGCTTGGCCTTGAACTGATCGAGCACATCTTTGCGCGCACCCTGGCTCATATCGCCGTGGAAGGTGGTGGCGTAGATGCCCGCCTTGTAGAGCTTGTCGGCCAGCATTTCGGCGGTGTGGCGCTTGGCGACAAAGACCAGGGCGCGTTCCCATTCGGGCTGGTTCTCGCCTTGCTTGACGAGTTGGCGCAGCAGCTGGGTGCGGCGGGTGCTGTCCACGGCAATGGCGCGCTGGCTGATGTTCTCGGGGCTTGCCGAATGCTCGGCGGCCTGGTCGGCATCGACCTGCACGCGAATGGGGTCGTGCAGCAGCCGGGCAGCCAGCGCCTCCACGTTCTGCGGGAAGGTGGCCGAGAGCAGCAGGGTCTGGCGTTTGGCGGGCAGCAGGGCCAGCACGCGGTTGAGTTCCTCGGCAAAGCCCTGGTCCAGCAGGCGATCGGCCTCGTCCAGCACCAGATGCTGCACCGCATTCAGGCGCACGGCATTGTTCTCCACCAGATCCAGCAGGCGGCCCGGCGTGGCGACCAGAAAGTCGGCGCTGCCACGCAACTGCATCATCTGCGGGTTGATTGAGACACCGCCATAGACCACGCGGCTGCGGGGCTGCTCACGCAACTGGCGCGTGATGTCGCTCAGGCTTTCATGAACCTGCAGGGCCAGCTCGCGCGTGGGCACCAGAATCAGGGTGGCCAGCGGCCGCACAAAGCCGGTGTGGCCGCGCTTTTGCGCCAGCCAGGCCTGCAGCAGGGGCAGCAGATAGGCCATGGTCTTGCCCGAGCCCGTGGGCGCGCAGGCCCGGAGGTCGCGCCCGGCCAGCACGGCGGGGATGGCCTCGGTCTGAATCGGCGTCGCGTCGCGCAGACCCAGATCGAGTGTGGCATCCAGAAGCTCGGCGCGCAGGCCTAGGGGGGCAAAAGACATAGAAGAATCAATAGCGGTGTGCAGGAGGCGCATTGTGCGGGAATTGCCGCGTCGCAGCGAGGCGCAGGGACAAGCGCGGCGGCAGGCTACATTCGGAGGATTACAACCCGCAAGGAGCACCAGCCATGAGTCAGATCACGCATCAAGCCATTGTCATGACGGAATATGGAGGCCCCGAGGTCCTGCAGATCGCCTCGGTCGCTTCGCCGCCGCTGACGGCTGGACAGGTGCGCGTGCAGCACACGCGCATTGGCGTGAACTTTCACGATATCTATGTGCGCTCCGGGCTTTACAAGACGCTGGCGCTGCCAGGCACGCCCGGCATCGAGGCCGTGGGGGTGGTGGCCGAAGTGGGGGAGGGCGTTACCCGCTTCAGGCCCGGCGACCGGGTCTGTTATGTCTCTGGCGCCTATTCCATCTACGCCGCCGAGCGCGTGATTGCGGGCGACGAGCTGATTGCCGTGCCCGATGACCTCGGCGACGCGCTGGTCGCATCCAGCCTGCTGCGAGGGCTGACGGCGGATGTGCTGCTGCACCGGGTGGCCCGGCTAGGCCAGGGATCGCGGATTCTGGTGCAGGCCGCCGGTGGTGGCATGGGGCAGATTCTGAGCCAGTGGGCCACGCAGCTGGGGGCCATGGTGATCGGCACGGCAGGCAGCGATGCCACGGCCAGGAAAGCCGATCAGGCCGGTTGTGTGGAGGTGATCCGCTATCGCGGCGAGGGCGCCCAGGATGTGGCCGCGCGAGTGCAGCAGCTGACCGGCGGTGAAGGCGTGGATGTGGCCTATGACGGCGTGGGTAAAGACAGTTTTGATGGTTCGCTGGCCAGTCTGGGCATCGGCGGCCAGCTGGTGATGTACGGACAGTCCTCCGGCCCGGTGCCGCCGCTTGAGATTGCGCGTCTGGCCGCCAGGTCGAACAGCGTGTGCCGGCCCATGGTGTTTCACTTCGTCAAAAAGCCCAAAGAGCGCGATGCCATGGCTGCGCGCCTGTTCGAGGCGCTGCGCAAAAAGCATTTCCGCATGGGCGAGCCGCAGGAGTTTGCGCTGGCCGATGCCTCGCAAGCCCACCGGCAACTGGAGGCGCATGGCGCCCAGCAGCCCATCTTGCTTGTGCCCTGACGGGGGGCTGCCCACGCCAGAGGTGGAGGTCTTATTGAGCGCCGGCTTGCGGGCGTGGCAGATAGACCTCGCGCCACAGGCTGACTTTTTCGTGTTCGTCAAAGCGCATGAGCAGCATGGCGACAAAGTTCTGGGTGCTGCCATCGGTCTTGATGATGCAGACATCCATGGAAAAGACCACCGAGTCCTCGTCGGCTGTGGCGTGCCGGATGTCGTAGCGAATGCCTTCCATGTCCTGCTTCATGCCTTCGAGAAACTCGCGATAGCTCTCGAGGTCGGCCGCATAGTGGCGGCCGTTGGGCTCGACCACGAATTGCTCGGCAAAGCACTCGGCGACCTGCTCGCGGCTCAGTGTCGCGCGGCGGTTCAGGTGGCGCTGGTTCCAGTCCAGCACGGCATGGGCCAGCTCCAGATTGCGTTGTCGTTTTGCATGCATGAAGAGCAGTATAGAAGAGCCAATTCCGGGTCTACTCGGCATTTCTGACTCGGATTGATTCGTGAATTTTTATAGCAGATAGCGTATGTTATTAAAGGATTACATGGTGATATCAATCTGAAACCGATATGGATAATGCGCAAGCAGCTATGCTTTTCTTGTCAAATGCCGAGATTGCAAGCTCACGTAAAAAAGCCCGCAGGCTTTGCAGTCTGCGGGCTTTTGGTCAGCGTCAGGCCCGGCAAGCCGGGCCTGAATGTGCCGATCAACGCTGAGCGATAGGCTTGACGTCGCGCGACACGGAGCCGGTGAACAGCTGGCGGGGACGACCGATCTTGTACTCGGGGTCGGCCATCTGTTCATTGAGCTGAGCGATCCAGCCCACGGTGCGGGCCAGAGCGAAGATGCCGGTGAACAGGTTGACGGGGATGCCGATGGCGCGCTGCACGATGCCGGAGTAGAAGTCCACGTTGGGGTAGAGCTTGCGCTGGACGAAGTAGTCGTCTTCCAGGGCAATCTTTTCCAGCTTCTTGGCCAGGGCGAACAGGGGATCGTTTTCCAGACCCAGTTCGGCCAGGATTTCGTTGCAGGTTTCCTGCATCAGCTTGGCGCGGGGGTCGTAGTTCTTGTAGACGCGGTGGCCAAAGCCCATCAGCTTCACGCCGCTGGTCTTGTCCTTGACCTGTTCCATGAACTCGCCGACCTTTTCGATGCCGCCGTTGGCCTGGATGCCTTCCAGCATGTTCAGGCAGGCTTCGTTGGCGCCGCCGTGGGCAGGACCCCACAGACAGGCAACGCCAGCGGAGATGGCCGCGAAGGGGTTGGTGCCGGACGAACCGCACAGGCGCACGGTGGAGGTCGAAGCGTTCTGCTCGTGGTCTGCGTGCAGGATGAAGATGCGGTCCAGAGCGCGCTCAACCACGGGGTTGACCTTGTACTCTTCGCAAGGGTTGCCGAACATCATGCGCATGAAGTTGCCGGCATACGACAGGTCGTTCTTGGGGTACATGTAGGGCTGGCCCATACCGTACTTGTATGCCATGGCGACCAGAGTGGGCATCTTGGCGATCAGACGGATCGCGGCGATGTTGCGGTGCTCTGGGTTGGTGATGTCGGTGCTGTCGTGGTAGAAGGCCGACATGCCGCCCACCAGACCGGTCAGCACGGCCATGGGGTGAGCGTCACGACGGAAGCCACGCAGGAAGAACTGCATCTGCTCGTTGACCATGGTGTGCTTGGTCACCAGCTCTTCGAAGTCGGCCTTTTCCTTCTCGTTGGGCAGCTCCCCGTACAGCAGCAGGTAGCAGGTTTCCAGGAAGTTGCAGTTCTTGGCCAGTTGTTCGATGGGGTAGCCGCGGTACAGCAGCTCGCCCTTGTCGCCATCGATGTAGGTGATGGCGGATTGGCAGGCAGCGGTAGAGAGGAAGCCCGGGTCATACGTGAACATGCCAGTCTGGGCGTAGAGCTTGCGGATGTCGATCACATCCGGGCCGATATTGCCCTGGTACACCGGCATTTCCACACTGGGAGCGCCATTGCTGAAAGACAGCGTTGCTTTGTTGTCAGCGAGTTTCATTTCCAAACTTCCTTCTCTAGTTTGCCTAGCCTACTGGGGACAGTTACCGGGCTGGCGCTTGCGCACCATCTCCAGCACTTCCCTGACTTCTTGGGTATCGAGTTGTCCTTCTGGTTCCTTGCGACGCAAGAAAAGATCCATCAGGTCGTTGTCTGCCAGATCCATCAAGGCAGACAGGCCAGTCGCGTGTCTCCGCGTGAGCTGGCTTCCGTAGGTGGCGAAGAACTGCTCGATGAACAGATCGTTCTCAACCAGACCACGGCGGCTGCGCCACCTCAGCAGGTCGCGCTCACGTTCGTCGAGCAGAGTATTCGTCATCAGCATCAGACGGTTCGACGAACCATCAGCTCCTTGATCTTGCCAATAGCTGCAGTGGGGTTCAGGTGCTTGGGGCACACGTCCACGCAGTTCATGATGGTGTGGCAGCGGAAGAGGCGGTAAGGATCTTCCAGATTATCAAGGCGCTCGCCCGTGGCTGTGTCGCGGCTGTCCGCGATGAAGCGGTAAGCCTGCAGCAGGCCGGCCGGGCCCACGAACTTGTCGGGGTTCCACCAGAACGAGGGGCAGCTGGTGGAGCAGCTGGCGCACAGAATGCACTCGTACAGGCCGTTGAGCTCTTCGCGCTCTTCGGGCGACTGCAGGCGCTCCTTGCTGGGTGAGGCGTAGACATCGCTTTGCAGGTAGGGCTTGATCGAGTGGTACTGCTTGAAGAACTGGGTCATGTCCACGATCAGGTCGCGGATGACCGGCAGGCCGGGCAGGGGCTTGAGAACGATGTCGCCCTTGAGGGTGTTCATGTTCGTCAGGCAGGCCAGACCGTTCTTGCCGTTGATGTTCATGGCGTCGGAGCCGCACACGCCTTCACGGCAGGAGCGACGGAAGGCAATGGAGGGGTCCATGGCCTTGAGCTTGACCAGAGCGTCCAGCAGCATGCGCTCGTGACCGTCCAGCTCCACTTGCACGGTTTGCATGTAGGGCTTGGTGTCTTTGTCCGGATCGTAGCGGTAGATTTTGAATGTGCGCTTCATTTTGATCTTCTCTCGTGGGCTGCTGAATTAGAACGTGCGGACCTTGGGAGGAACGCTGGCAACGGTCAGGGGCTTGAGGTTCACAGGCTTGTAGGACAGGCTGTTGGTGGCGCTGTCCCACAGGGTGTGCTTGAGCCATTCCTTGTCGTTGCGGCCCAGCGGGAATTCGGCGTGGTCGGCAGGGTGCTCGTAGTCGTACACGGTGTGTGCGCCACGGCATTCCTTGCGGGCTGCGGCCGAGGTCATGGTGGCTTGCGCCACTTCGATCAGGTTGTCCACTTCCAGGGCTTCCATGCGGGCGGTGTTCCACACCATGGACTTGTCCTTCAGGGTCACGGAGCTGACCTTGTCGCGGATCGCGTTGATCTTGGCGACGCCTTCGTCCATGCTCTTTTGCGTGCGGAACACGCCAGCATGCGTCTGCATGGACTGACGGATGTCGCCGGCGACGTCCTGGGCGTAGGTGCCTTCCTTGGAGTCTTGCAGCTGGTTGAGGCGGGCGAGGGTGCGGTCAGCGCCGTCGGCGGGCGCTTCATGGTGAGCGCCGAAGCCGTTGACGAATTCCACGATGTGCTTGCCGGCAGACTTGCCGAAGACCAGCAGGTCCAGCAGCGAGTTGGTGCCCAGGCGGTTGGCGCCGTGCACGGACACGCACGAGCATTCGCCCACGGCGTAGAGGCCGTTGACCACATTGTTCTGCTGACCGTCCCAGACCACGACCTGACCGTTGATGTTGGTGGGGATGCCACCCATCTGGTAGTGGATGGTGGGAACCACGGGGATGGGTTCCTTGGTGATGTCCACGTTGGCGAAGTTGTGGCCGATTTCTTCCACGGAAGGCAGGCGCTTGCGGATGGTTTCAGCACCCAGGTGGTCCAGCTTCATCAGGATGTAGTCCTTGTTGGGACCGCAGCCGCGACCTTCCTTGATCTCCTGGTCCATCGAGCGCGACACGAAGTCACGTGGTGCCAGATCCTTCAGCGTGGGAGCGTAACGCTCCATGAAGCGCTCGCCTTCGCTGTTCAGCAAAATCGCGCCTTCGCCGCGGCAGCCTTCGGTCAGCAGCACGCCAGCACCGGCCACGCCGGTAGGGTGGAACTGCCAGAATTCCATGTCCTGCAGAGGAATGCCTGCGCGAGCAGCCATGCCCAGGCCGTCACCGGTGTTGATGAATGCGTTGGTCGAAGCCTGGAAGATACGGCCGGCACCACCGGTGGCCAGCAGCACGGCCTTGGCGTGCAGTTCGTACAGATCGCCGGTTTCCAGTTCCAGTGCGGTCACGCCGACCACATCGCCCTGGGTGTTGCGGATCAGGTCCAGCGCCATCCACTCCACGAAGAAGTTGGTCTTGGACTTGACGTTCTGCTGGTACAGCGTGTGCAGCATGGCGTGACCGGTACGGTCGGCCGCAGCGCAGGCGCGCTGCACGGGCTTTTCGCCGTAGTTGGCGGTGTGGCCGCCGAAGGGACGCTGGTAGATGGTGCCGTCGGCATTGCGGTCGAAAGGCATGCCGAAGTGCTCGAGCTCGATCACGACGTTTGGCGCCTCACGGCACATGAACTCGATGGCGTCCTGGTCGCCCAGCCAGTCGGAGCCCTTGATGGTGTCGTAGAAGTGATAGTGCCAGTTGTCTTCGCTCATGTTGCCCAGCGAAGCGGACACGCCGCCTTGGGCAGCCACAGTGTGCGAGCGAGTGGGGAAAACCTTGGACAGCGAGGCGACGGACAGACCGGCGCGCGACAGTTCCAGCGCAGCGCGCAGGCCGGAGCCGCCGGCACCGACGATCACAACGTCAAACTTGCGCTTGGTGATATTTGCTTTGGAGTAGCTCATTCTTAACCTTCAATCGTGGAGACTGTGTCTCAATCAGAGACGCCACAGAACCTGGATGCCCCAGCCGATGCAGCCGACCAGCCAGACAATGGTGACCACTTGCAGTGCAAGGCGCAGGCCCACGGGCTTGACGTAGTCCATCCAGATGTCACGCACGCCGATCCAGGCATGCCAGCCCAGAGCCACGAAGAGAGCCAGGGTCAGGAACTTCATCCACTGGGGCGAAAAAATGCCGGCCCACTGCTCGTAGCCCACGGGGCCGCTGACCGTCAGAAAGCGCACCAGCAGCACAACGGTGTACAGCGCCATCAGGACGGCGGTGGAGCGTTGAGCGAGAAAGTCGCGGGTGCCATAGTGCGCGCCGACAACGGTGCGCTTGGAGCCGTAATTCACGGACATGGTTGTTTCCTTATCGTGAGGTGTTATTGACTGGGCGCTGATCAGTACAGACCAAACAGCTTGGCGCCAAGCACCACGGTCAGGGCAACGCTGATGCACAGCACGACTGCGGCGGTGGACTTGCCGGTCTGCTTGTTAACGGCATGGTGGTTCACGTCCATCACCAGATGGCGAACACCTGCGCAGAAATGGTGCAGATAGGCCCAGATCAGAGCCAGGCAGACGAGCTTGGCAAACCAGCCAAAGGGACCTGCGAATACCGACGTGAAGGAATCAAACGAAATTTCCGACGAGATCGAGTGGTCGAACATCCAGATGATGAACGGCAGCAGGATCGCCATCAGCAGGCCGCTGATGCGGTGCAGGATGGACACGATGCCTGCCAGGGGCAGGCGATAGGTCGGTAGGTCCGAGAAGAAGTTGATATTGCGGAACTCTGGCCGCTGTTTTGCTTTTTGCTCTGTCATGGCAGGGTACTTTCGTGGATGTAACTGCGTTGTAATCGCTAGTGCGAAGCGACACAAAATTCTATTGCAATGCAGCAGAATCCGTTAGCCGAATTTGCATAGCAGATGATTGGGCTCTGTTGCAATCAACGCTTTTACGGGGGGATTCAGTTCAAAGCATTGCGGTAATGATGGGTGTCGGTGCGGTACAGGCCGCGCCGTAACTCCATGGGAACATCGTTGTATGTGTAAGCAGTTCGCTCCACGCTGAGTAGCGGCGTGGTGCTGGGAATGTTCAGCAACTGGGCTTGCTCGGCATCCGGCAGAACGGCGCGAATTTTCTCGTCGGCCCGCACCATGCGAACGCCATAGACCAGCTCGAACATTGCGTAGGTGGGGCCCTGGTAGCTGGACATCTGCTCGGCCGTCAGCCCCTTGAAGGCGTTGCCAGGCAGCCAGATGTCCTCCAAAATAGTCGGGATTGCGGCAAAGGACAGGGTGCGGCGCACATGCATCACGGCGTCGCCGGTGCGCAGGGCCAGGGCGCGGGCCACCTCGGCGGGCGCGCGCAGGCGGCGGCACTCCAGGATGTGGCGCTCTGCGCGGCCTTCGCCCTGCAGGTCGCCGGCATCGGGGCGCAGATTCAGAAAGCGGTACTGCACCTGCTGGGCGGCGTGAGTGGCCACAAACGTGCCCTTGCCCTGGCGGCGCATGACCAGATTTTCGGCGGCCAGTTCATCGATTGCCTTGCGCACCGTGCCCTGGCTGACCTTGAAGCGGGCTGCCAGCTCCATTTCACTGGGAATCAGTTCTCCGGGGCGCCATTCGCCAGCTTCCAGGCTTTGCAGGATCAGGCCCTTGATCTGCTGGTACAGAGGGCTGAAGGCTGGGGTGGAGACGCCGGCGCCACCGCTATGGCTGGCGTTGTTGTCCGGGGCTGTGTTGTGAGGGGTCGGCATAGTTGGTTTTGAAGGTATCGCCTCCGCGATGCGATGCACAAAAACAGTCGATTTGACTCTGGTCGCTAAGTGAAGATCATATCTTATATAAGACATAAGACAAATTGACCGGGCTTTGATTTCAGCAGTACACTTGCCGCATGTTTGCGGAGCTTGCGCTACTGGTGGTTACGCTGGTGCAACCTGGCGCCCATAACATCTCACTTTTTTCCAATCTTGGAGTTTCACCATGAGCAAGAAGCCCGTCCGTGTCGCCGTTACCGGCGCAGCTGGCCAAATCGGTTACGCCCTGTTGTTCCGCATCGCCTCCGGCGAAATGCTGGGTAAAGATCAGCCCGTTATTCTGCAACTGCTGGAAATCCCCGACGAAAAGGCTCAAAACGCTCTGAAGGGCGTGATCATGGAGCTGGAAGACTGCGCCTTCCCTCTGCTGGCCGGCATCGAAGCCCATGCCGACCCCATGACCGCCTTCAAGGACACAGACTACGCTTTGCTGGTGGGCGCTCGTCCTCGTGGCCCCGGCATGGAGCGTGCCGACCTGCTGGCTGCCAACGCCCAGATCTTCACCGCCCAGGGCAAGGCTCTGAACGCCGTGGCTTCGCGCAATGTCAAGGTTCTGGTGGTGGGCAACCCCGCCAACACCAATGCCTACATCGCCATGAAGTCGGCTCCTGATCTGCCCGCCAAGAACTTCACCGCCATGCTGCGCCTGGACCACAACCGCGCTGCTTCCCAGCTGGCTGCCAAGGGCGGCTTCAAGGTTGGCGACATCAGGAAGCTGACCGTGTGGGGCAACCACTCGCCCACCATGTACGCCGACTACCGCTTCGCCACCGTGGACGGCAAGTCCGTGAAGGAAGCCATCAACGACCAGGAATGGAATGCCAACGTGTTCCTGCCCACCGTGGGCAAGCGTGGCGCCGCCATCATCGCTGCTCGCGGCCTGTCGTCGGCTGCTTCGGCTGCCAACGCTGCCATCGACCACATGCGTGACTGGGCCCTGGGCTCCAACGGCGAATGGGTCACCATGGGCGTGCCTTCCAACGGCGAGTACGGCATTCCAGCCGGTATCGTGTTCGGTTTCCCCGTGACCACCACGGCTGACGGCGAATACAAGATCGTCGAAGGTCTGGAAATCGATGCCTTCTCGCAAGAGTGCATCAACAAGACTCTGGCTGAGCTGCAAGGCGAGCAAGACGGCGTCAAGTACCTGCTGTAAACAGCGCAAAACCTATGCAAGACTGGAACCCCGCGCTGTATCTGCGCTTTGCCAATGAGCGCACCCGCCCTGCGGCAGAACTGCTGGCAAGAGTACCTTCCAGCTTGCATTCACCTGCTCGCAGCCTCCACATCGTGGATCTGGGCTGCGGGCCGGGCAACTCCACCGAACTTCTGGTGGAGCGTTTTCCCGGCGCCGATGTGCTCGGTGTCGACAATTCCGAAGCCATGCTGGAGACTGCGCGAAAGCAGTTGCCGCAGGCCAGGTTCGAGGCCGGTGATATTGCCTCCTGGGCACCTGCTGAAGGTGAGCCAGCGCCTGATCTGATTTATGCCAATGCCTCCATCCAGTGGGTGGGCGAGCATGAGAGCCTGATTCCCCGCCTGTTTTCGCTGCTGGCGCCCGGTGGCGTGCTGGCAGTGCAGATGCCCGACAACCGTCAGGAACCCTCGCACCGAAACATGCGCGAAGTCGCGCAGCTGCCACGGTTTGCGACGCACATCGGGAATGCGAGCAAGGTGCGTACCGAGATTTTGCCCATAGGGGTGTATTACGACCTGCTGGCAGCGCCCCAGCCGGCGGCTCCCGCCAACGAGGCTGCGAGCGTCGATGTGTGGCACACCATCTACCAGCATCCCATGGACTCGGCTGCAGCGATTGTGCAGTGGCTCAGCAGCACGGGCCTCAAGCCTTTCGTGGAAGGTTTGCCCCAGGAGCTGCAGGCCGAGTATCTGAGCGAGTATCAAAACCGCATCGATGCGGCTTATCCGGAGCGAGCCGATGGCAAGCGTCTGCTGGCTTTCCCACGACTTTTCATGGTGGCTCAGCGCAAGTCATGACGAAAGAACTGGTTCATCCCGCCACCGTGCTGCTTGACGCTCAGGGTGGCGCTCAGCGTCTGCCGATCTGCGACCACTACAGTGGCGTTGAAGCACGCATGCGCAAAAGCCTGCAGTTGCAGGCCGAGATGATGCAGGAGTTCGGCACCTGCGTGTTCGACGTGACGCTGGACTGCGAGGACGGCGCTCCCGTCGGCCAGGAGGCCGAGCATGCACGTCTGGTCGTCGAGCTGGCCAACGGCGCCGCTGCAGGCGCGCGCGTGGCAGCCCGGGTGCATGCGGTGGACCATGCACATTTCCAGGCCGACATGGACATCATCGCCGGTGGAGCCGCAGGCCGGCTCTGCCACATCATGATTCCCAAGGTGGAGTCGGTGGGTGACGTCATCAAGGCTGAAGCAGCGCTGCAGCGCGCGACAGACAAGCCTGTGCCGCTGCATGTCCTGATAGAGTCGCCCGCTGCCGTGCAGCAGGCCTTCGACATTGCGGCCCACCCGGCCGTGCAGAGCATCTCCTTCGGCCTGATGGACTTTGTCTCGGCCCATGGCGGCGCCATCCCGGCCTCTGCCATGACGGCGCAGGGCCAGTTCGAGCATCCGCTGGTGGTGCGCGCCAAGCTCGAGATTGCGGCGGCCTGCCATGCCCACGGCAAGGTGCCGTCGCACTGCGTGGTCACCGAATTCAAGAATCCTGAAGCTTTGCAGGCTTGCGCGCAAAAAGCCTCGCGGGAGCTTGGCTACACACGCATGTGGAGCATTCATCCCGACCAGATTCGACCGATCCTGCGTGCTTTTTCTCCTGCCGAGGATGAAGTCAGGCAGGCGGCACAAATACTTACCTCTGCAGCGGTGCAGAATTGGGCGCCCATCAGTTTTGGTGGTGTACTACACGACCGCGCGAGCTACCGCTATTTCTGGCAGTTGCTGGAGCGCGCTCACCAGACGGGGCAGGTCTTGCCGGTTGAGGTTCAACCCTGGTTTGCCCTGGCTCCAACCCATTGAACTCATAACAAGTCTGCAGGAGCTAAATCCTATGAAGACCCTCATCGCCACTTTGATGATTGCCGCTCCCCTGGTCGCAATCAGCCACTCCGCCGTGGCACAAACCGCTCCCAAGGCCAAGACTGCCGCTGCCAAGAAGGCTCCCGCTGTCAAGAAAGCTCCCGCCAAGGGCAAGGCCGCCGCTGCGGCTGCTGCCGGCGCGGGCGCTGCTGCCGTGGCCGCCGGCCCGGCTTCCGCAGCCCTGGGCACGGAAGAGCTGGCCGTGGCCGAGCGCGTGCACAAGGGCCGCATCGCCTGCGAGCTCGGTGCCTATGTGAATGTGAATGCCGACACCGCCAACCCCGGTTACTTCATCGTGGACGGCCGCGGCTTCAAGTACCACATGGCTCCCGTCAAGACTTCCACGGGCACGGTGCGCCTGGAAGACAAGGCGGCCGGTGCCGTGTGGCTGCAGATCGCCAACAAGTCCATGCTGATGAACCAGAAGGCCGGGCAGCGTCTTGCGGATGAATGCATGAGCCCCGAGCAGCAGCAAGTGGCCGAAGCGATCCGCAAGAACCCACCTCCCAGCCTGCTGGACAGCAAATAAGTCTGGCGAGGCTGAGGACTGGCGTATCGCACATGCGTCAGTCCTGTAATTCGCGCTCCACGCGCAGCCTTTTTTAAAAAACCATTGGAGAGAACCCATGTTGAAAGCCTACCGTGACCATGTGGCAGAACGCGCCGCACTGGGCATCCCCCCGTTGCCTCTGGATGCCAAGCAGGTCGCCGAGCTGATCGAGCTGATCAAGAACCCACCCGCTGGTGAAGACGCGTTCCTGATGGATCTGCTGACCCATCGCGTGCCGCCCGGCGTGGATGATGCAGCCAAGGTCAAGGCTTCCTTCCTGGCTGCCGTGGCTCACGGCGACCTGAAGGTGGGTCTCATCTCCAAGGCCAAGGCCACCGAGCTGCTGGGCACTATGGTGGGCGGCTACAACGTGCACCCCCTGATCGAGCTGCTGGACGATGCCGAAGTGGCTGGCGTGGCTGCCGATGCGCTGAAGAAGACACTGCTGATGTTCGACTTCTTCAACGACGTGGCAGACAAGGCCAAGGCCGGCAATGCCAAGGCCAAGGAAGTGATGCAAAGCTGGGCCGATGCCGAGTGGTTCACTTCGCGTCCCAAGGTCGAGGAAAAGATCACCGTCACCGTCTTCAAGGTGCCTGGTGAGACCAACACCGACGACCTGTCGCCCGCTCCCGATGCCTGGAGCCGTCCCGACATTCCTCTGCACTACCTGGCCATGCTCAAGAACACGCGTCCCGACGCTGCGTTCAAGCCCGAAGAAGACGGCAAGCGCGGCCCCATGCAGTTCATCGAAGACCTGAAGAAGAAGGGCCACCTGGTTGCCTACGTAGGTGACGTGGTCGGTACCGGTTCTTCGCGCAAGTCCGCCACCAACTCCATCATCTGGGGCACGGGCGTGGACATTCCCTTTGTTCCCAACAAGCGCTTTGGCGGCGTGACGCTGGGTGGCAAGATCGCTCCCATCTTCTTCAACACGCAGGAAGACTCCGGCGCTCTGCCCATCGAAGTCGATGTTTCCAAGCTGGAAATGGGCGACGTGATCGACGTGCTGCCCTACGCCGGCAAGATCGTCAAGAACGGCGAAACCGTGGCTGACTTCCAGCTCAAGTCCGACGTGCTGCTGGACGAAGTGCAAGCCGGCGGCCGTATCAACCTGATCATCGGCCGTTCGCTGACCGCCAAGGCTCGCGAAGCCCTGGGCCTGCCCGCGTCCACCGAGTTCCGCCTGCCCCAGGCGCCTGCTGCTTCTAACGCTGGCTTCACGCTGGCCCAGAAGATGGTCGGCCGCGCCTGCGGTCTGCCCGAAGGCCAGGGCGTGCGCCCCGGTACTTACTGCGAACCTCGCATGACCACCGTCGGTTCGCAAGACACCACCGGCCCCATGACCCGCGACGAGCTCAAGGATCTGGCCTGCCTGGGCTTCTCCGCCGATATGGTGATGCAGTCCTTCTGCCACACGGCGGCTTATCCCAAGCCCGTGGACGTGAAGACCCACCGCGAACTGCCCAACTTCATCAGCAACCGAGGCGGCGTGGCCCTGCGTCCTGGTGACGGCGTGATCCACAGCTGGCTCAACCGTCTGCTGCTGCCCGACACCGTGGGTACCGGTGGCGACTCCCACACCCGTTTCCCCATCGGTATCTCCTTCCCAGCAGGCTCCGGTCTGGTGGCCTTCGGCGCCGCTACCGGTGTGATGCCTCTGGACATGCCCGAATCCGTGCTGGTGCGCTTCAAGGGCGAAATGCAGCCTGGCGTGACCCTGCGCGATTTGGTGCACGCAATTCCTCTGTACGGTATCAAGCAAGGTCTGCTGACGGTTGCCAAGGCTGGCAAGATCAACGAATTCTCGGGTCGCATCCTGGAAATCGAAGGCCTGCCAGATCTGAAGGTCGAGCAAGCGTTCGAACTGTCCGACGCTTCTGCCGAGCGCTCTGCCGCCGGTTGCACGATCAAGCTGAACCCTGAGCCGATCAAGGAATACCTGACATCGAACATCGTTCTGATGAAGAACATGATCGCTGACGGTTATGCCGACGCCAAGACTCTGCAGCGCCGTATCGAAAAGGTCGAAGCATGGCTGGCCAAGCCCGATCTGCTGGAAGCCGACAAGAACGCTGAGTACGCTCACGTCATCGAAATCGACATGTCCGACATCAAGGAACCCATCGTTTGCTGCCCGAACGATCCTGATGATGCCAAGACCCTGTCTGACGTGGCCGGCGCCAAGATCGACGAAGCCTTCATCGGCTCCTGCATGACCAACATCGGTCACTTCCGCGCTGCAGCCAAGCTGCTGGGCGGCCAGCGTGACATCCCCGTCAAGCTGTGGGTGGCTCCTCCCACCAAGATGGACCAGGACGAGCTGATCAAGGAAGGTCACTACTCTGCCTTCGGTACTGCTGGTGCTCGTACAGAAATGCCCGGCTGCTCGCTGTGCATGGGTAACCAGGCTCAAGTGCGTGAAGGTGCGACTGTCATCTCGACTTCCACTCGTAACTTCCCCAACCGTCTGGGCAAGAACACCAATGTGTATCTGGGCTCGGCCGAGCTGGCAGCCATCGCTTCGCGTCTGGGCTACCTGCCTTCCAAGGAAGAGTACCTGAAGGAGATGGGCGTGATCGATGCCGACAAGGCCTCCGTCTACCGCTACATGAACTTCAACGAAATCGCCGAGTACGCTGAAGTGGCGGCCAAGATCTAAGCGCTCAGGCGCCAGATGACAGGGCCTTCAAGGGCCCGACCCCAAAGCCCGCAGGATGCAAGTCCTGCGGGCTTTTTACTTTTCAGGCCGTGCGCCGGGCCTGCAGCCGCTGCAGCGCCTGTTGTGTCTCGGCATTTGCGGGAAAGAACGATTCCACGGCCAACTCCTGCAGTGTCACGTCCACGGGCGTGCCGAAGATGGTGATGGTGCTGATGAAGCTCAGCGTGCCCAGATCGGTGTGCAGCTCGAAAGGCACGGCGATATGGCTGGCGACCGGGCTGGCAGCAGCACTGGCGGCTGCCGCGCCATGGGCTGCGAACGGATAGGCTGCGATTTCGTCATGCAGTGCCTGCAGCTCGCTGTCTGCCGTGGCGGCGATCTGCTGCTGCAGGCGATGCAGTAAATGGGCGCGCCACTGCGCGGAGTTGGCCAGACGAGGCCCCAGTCCCTCGGGGTGCAGGCTCAGGCGCAGCACATTCACGGGTGGCTCCAGCAGCCAGGGCGCCACGCCGTCCAGCAGCAGCGGCACGACGGCATTGGCGGCCACCAGATTCCAGTGTCTATCCACGGCCAGGGCCGGGTTGGGTTCGTGCCCTTTGAGCACCAGCTCTACTGCCTGGCGCGCGGCGGCCAGATCGGGATGGTCCAGCGGGCGGGCCTGGTACATGGGCGCAAAGCCCGCCGCCACCAGCAATGCATTGCGCTCACGCAGCGGCACCGACAGGCGCTCGGCCAGGCGCAGCACCATCTCGCGGCTGGGCTGGGCGCGCCCTGTTTCCACATAGCTCAGGTGGCGTGTCGAGATCTCGGCCTCCAGTGCCAGCCCTTGCTGGCTCAGCCGACGGTGCTGGCGCCAGTGGCGCAGGTGTTCGCCGAACGGCGCGCGTGCACCGGGCGGCAGGTGAGCGGCATGAAAAGAAGAGGGGGCGGTGCTGGAAGTCATGGTCGCATCGTAGTGGCAGGCCGCACATGCAGCCATGACCTGCGAGGTTATCGACGCTGTGCGCGCGGCTGGCAATCATGGACCCCAGCAGCCGGCACAGGGCCGGTCGCAAGAACTTGATTTCAGAACAGGAGTCTTCCATGTCCCTCTTTGCTTCTCCCCGTTTTCTGCGTCTTGTGATGTGGGCTGATGCGGCCTCCTGTGCCGCCACCGGTGCGCTGCAGCTGGCCCTGCAGCGGCCGCTGGCCGATCTGACGGGTCTGCCGCCTTTGCTGCTGACGGCAACAGGTCTTTTCCTGCTGGTCTATGCATCGGCCGCTGCCTGGATGGCGCGTCGCCAGCCCCTGCCGCGCACGCTGATCGGTCTGGTGGCTCTCGGCAATCTGGGCTGGGCACTGGGCTGCGCGGTCCTGGTGTTTGGCTCAGGTCTGGCGCTCAGTGCCTGGGGCCTGGCCTGGGTGGCGGCGCAGGCGGTTGTGGTGCTGATCCTGGCCGATCTGCAGTGGGCAGGGCTGCGTGCCACGCGCCATCAGGCCAGGCAGGAGGCGCAGCTTGCGCTTTGAGTGGTGCAGAAAAGGATAGCGGCTAGCGCCTGCCATCTATTGAATGTGGGCTGATTTGGTGTTGAAAACATGGATTGGCAGGCGCTACAAGCTATGCTTTTCGTTATATCCGCCATGTGTCCGGGCGGATAAGCGGGCCAAGGGAGGCAGAGATAATTCCGTACCGCGTAAAATTCACGGTTGCGCCGCGCTGGCGTACTCTTCGCAACCATGGGTTCCCTCGCCCCCATCGACCAAAAAGGACTGTCATGACATCCGCTCATGCCGTGCAGACGCAAGCGTCGCGCGTGCCGTTTTACCTCTCCGTTCTCGTCGCGTTCCATATCGCGCTGGTCATCGCCAGCAACTATCTGGTGCAACTGCCCATCACGCTGCTGGGCTTTCACAGCACCTGGGGCGCCTTCAGCTTCCCCTTCATCTTTCTGGCCACCGACCTGACGGTGCGCCTGATCGGCAAGACCGCGGCGCGGCGTGTCATCATGCGTGCCATGCTGCCCGCGCTGGTGGTGTCCTATGTGGTGGGCGTGCTGTTCCACGAGGGCCGCTTCAATGGCTGGGAGGCGCTGCAAAGCTTCAACGGCTTTGTGTTCCGCATTGCACTGGCCAGCTTTGCCGCCTATGTGCTGGGCCAGTTGCTGGATATTCAGGTCTTCGACCGCATCCGCCAGAAAAGCCATTCATGGTGGCTGGCTCCGGCGGCCGCGTCGGTGTTCGGCCAGGTGCTGGACACCGCGGCCTTTTTCTCCATCGCCTTCTGGAATAGCTCCGATGCCTTCATGGCGGCCAACTGGGTGGAAATCGCCATGGTCGACTATGTCATCAAGCTGGGCGTGAGCCTGCTGCTGTTCGTTCCCGCATATGGCGTGGTTCTGGCGGCCATCGTGCGCAGCATGAAGGTGCAGGTCGCGCCCGCAGCGGCGATGCGCTGAGCGGGCTGCGGGCAGTCGGCCTTGATCGGCTGTCCATCGCCCTATTTGAATTTGATACAGGGCCGCATCTCGCACTCCGCGAGAGTCTCGACCCACCCGGGATTGATTCATCCGGGGTTGACCTATCCGATGCTGCTTGCACTCGGATCTTGTGTTTGCTCAACGAGTCAATAGGGGTACTCCTTAAGAATAACCATGCAGCCGGCATTGGTGCATCTCTGTGATGTGCCGGTGCTGAGGGCTCAGCGGTATCGCGTTCCTCAGCAGGCTGCGCAAGAAAAGGAGTTCCCGATGAAAAACAAGCCCACCTCCAGCCAGCACTTCAGGAGATTCGTGCTGGGTGCCGTATCCGCCGCCGCCATGATGGCCGGCACTCTCGCATCGGCTCAGGAACCCGTGCAGCCCATCAAGGCGCACCGGGTCACGGAGCCCGCCAAGGTCGAACTCGGCAAGAAGCTCTTCTTCGATCCACGGCTGTCGCGCTCAGGCTTCATCTCCTGCAACTCATGCCACAACCTGAGCATGGGCGGTTCGGACAATCTCAAGACCTCGATCGGCGACAAATGGCAAAAAGGCCCCATCAATTCGCCGACGGTGCTCAACTCCAGTCTGAACTTGGCCCAGTTCTGGGACGGGCGTGCCAAGAACCTGCGCGAGCAGGCGGGCGGCCCTATCGCCAACCCCGGCGAAATGGCCTTCACGCATGATCTGGCCGTGGACATGCTGCGCTCTATTCCGCAATATGTGGCCGAATTCAAGAGCGTGTTCGGCAGCAACAAGCTGACGATAGAGGAAGTGACAGCGGCGATTGCGGCCTTCGAGGAAACGCTGGTCACGCCCCATGCGCGCTTCGACCGGTGGCTTGAGGGCGATACGAAAGCCATCAGCGCCCAGGAACTGCGCGGCTATCAGCTGTTCAAGAACTCGGGTTGCGTGGCCTGCCACAACGGCGTGAACTTTGGCGGGGCCTCGTTCCAGAAGATGGGGCTGGTCGAACCCTACAAGACCGACAATCCGGCAGAGGGACGTGCTGCCGTCACGGGCAACGATGCGGAGCGCTTCAGCTTCAAGGTTCCAACGCTGCGCAATGTGGAGCTGACCTATCCCTACTTCCACGACGGTGCGGCTGACACCCTGGCGCAGGCAGTGGACACCATGGGCCGCATCCAGCTGGGCAAGAAGTTCAGCAAGAGCGAGAACGCCGACATCGTCGCGTTCCTGAAGACGCTGACCGGCGAGCAGCCCAAGCTGGTGCTGCCCATACTGCCGCCTTCCAGCGATGCCACCAAGCGGCCCCAGCCCTTCGAGTGAGCCCGGCTTGCCGGCCTTGCTTGCCGCCCGCCATGGGCGGCAGTGATGGTTGCCGAGTTCGTCTCCTGCCCATGAAAAAGGCCGTCTTCAAGGACGGCCTTTGTCTTTCTCCGCGTTGCGTCGCAGAGGCTCAGGTCTGGCTCTGCAGATAGTTCTGCAGTCCGATCTTGTCGATCAGACCCAGCTGCTTTTCCAGCCAGTAGGCGTGGTCTTCCTCGGTATCGTGCAGCTGGGTCAGCAGGATGTCGCGGCTCACATAGTCGCGGTGCTGCTCGCACAGCGCCACGCCTTGCTGCAGGCCGGCGCGCACCTCGTATTCGGTGTCCAGATCCTTGCGCAGCATCTCGGGCACGGTTTCGCCAGGCGTGAATTCCTTGGGGCGCATGTCGGGGCGGCCGCCCAGCATCAGAATGCGGCGCAGCAGCGCATCGGCGTGCTGGGTTTCCTCCTGCATCTCATGATCCAGACGCGTGAACAGCTTGGCAAAGCCCTGGTCTTCATAGATGCGCGAGTGTGCGAAGTACTGGTCGCGCGCTGCGAGCTCGCCGCGCAGCAGGTCCTTGAGGTAGACGACGACGTCGGGATGGCCTTGCATATTTGTTGTTCTCGGTGAATTTGTGAAGCCTGGAGTATCCTGCGACCAGCCTCGGGAATCAAAGTCAGCTATCAATTCCCGAGCGCAAGCGCTCTGGATGCGGGCTGTAAGCAGATGCATTCGCATTGCTGACATCGTGCAGGCCCCATTTGCCCGCAAGCCCTTGTGCCTGATTTCCGGCCCGGTTCACCGACGAGAAGGCCAGACCTGCATTTTCAATATGCCGCCAAAGCAGACGATGGCATGCACAAAGGAATGCTTCTGGCGCCAGTGCACACTCCCCACAATGGCCTGCATGACTTCCACAAGCTCCAGCGCCAAGTTTGATCTCTCCAGGTCTATTGAATATGCAACGCAAAGTCGTATTGCCCTTGCCGGCTACGACGCCTGCCACGAGCTTGCCGCCTGCCTGCTTTCGGCCCACCTGGGCCACGATGCAAAGTCGGTTCTTGTCGCGGGAGCCGGCGGAACAGGTCAGGAAATCCTGTGCGCCGCAAAACTGGAGCCGGCCTGGACCTTTGTGGCCGCAGATCCGGCTGTCGCAATGCTCGATCAGGCGATGACAGGCATCGAGGCCGCAGGCCTGTCCGGACGAACCACGGTCTTCCACGGTACGGTCGAGGAGCTTCCCGATGGTGATGGCTTCGATGCCGCAACCCTGGTCGGAGTCCTGCATCACATTCCCGAGCAGGATCGCAAGGACGCACTCTTGCGCGAGCTCGGCCGGCGCTTGAAACCGGGCGGGCCGCTGATCCTGGCCTGCAACCGGTGCCCCTACGAATCCCAGCCGCTGTTCCTTGAAGCCTGGGCTGCACGCTGGCGCATGGCCGGGGCCGATGAGACAGAGGTCGTCGCAAAGCTGGGCAAAATCCGCCAGGGAGCCGTGCCGCCGCTTTCTGAGGCCGCGGTGGAAACGATGCTGGCCAACGCGGGCTTCGTCAATCCGCTGCGCTTTTTCTCAAGCCTGTTCTGGAGTGCATGGATCACCTTCAAGGCGCAATAGGAACCTGCTTGGAAAGTAGGCAGCTTCGGCCCGAGGTCGTCTGCAAATTGCCAGGCTCCTGGCAACGCGAGCCGTCCCAAGCCGCCCGCGGCATCTGCAATGGGGTAAGGTTGTCGACTTTGCAAAGCCTGCCCCCATGTCCAATCTCGAAACACAGTTCGATCACATTCGCACCGGAAAGATGTACAACGATCTGACGCCGGAACTGGTGGGCGCACGGCAGCATGCGGTGCTGCTGAGCAACGAGTACAACGACTCCTTCGCGGAGCCTGCGCCTGTACGTGAGGCGATACTTCGCCGCCTGCTGGGTTCGGTAGGCCAGAACGTGCATTTCGAACCGCGCTTTCGTTGCGAGTTTGGCCGGAACATCTACATTGGCAATAACTTCTATGCGAACTTCGATTGCATCATGCTGGATGGTGGAGGAATCTTCATCGGCAACGATGTTCTGCTGGCCCCACGTGTTGGCATCTACACCTCCAACCATGCCATCGATCCGGCCGAGCGTGCGGCGGGCGGCTGTTTTGCAAAACCCGTGACGATCGGCAACCGCGTGTGGATAGGCGCTGGCGTGCATATCAATCCCGGCGTGACCATCGGCGACGACTCCATCATCGGGTCGGGCAGTGTGCTGACCTCCGATATTCCTGCAGGGGTTGTTGCCGCAGGCGTTCCCTGCAAGGTTCTTCGGGTCATTTCCCCAAAGGACAAGACGGGCTTTGTCAACGCGGCCCCGCATTCTGGCCAGGCCTTCTAGGTGATACGTGCCTGCGATCGCTGGCGCTGGCGGCTGGAGATGGTCGAGTTGGCCCAGTACTGGCGGCTGGCGGTCGTTATTTCAAATAATGAGAAAATCCGGGCTCTTGGCCAGGATTTCCAATGAATATCAGAGACAGCCTGAAGGCTTGGGCAAAGCGAATCAAGCGCGACGGAGTGACGCTCTGGTTCGCAGGAAAACACCCCGCGACGCCTTGGTTCGCAAAGGCCCTGGGCCTGTTTGTGGTTGCCTATGCGCTCAGTCCGATTGATCTGATACCGGACTTCATCCCCGCTCTCGGATTCGTGGACGATGCTCTGCTGCTACCGGGGCTGATCTGGCTCACGGTCAAGCTGTTGCCAGCATCGGTTCTCACCGAATGCCGTGTTCAAGCCGACGCATGGATGGCTGACAAAGGGGCCAGACCCAGAAGCCGCTCGGGAGCCATCATGATCATCGTGCTCTGGATGAGCCTTGGAATAGCGGCCTGGTACTGTCTGACTCCAGAGGCTCTCCCATGAAGGACTGCATCGTGGCGTCTGCGTCCATGGCTCTGGTCACCGCTGGCGGCCGCAGCGGCTGCTCCTGTCTGGCTGTCTTGCCAAAGCCTGCATCGAGAGACCGGCAGTTGCCTCGCTGCGTTCAGATCTCACTCTTGCCTGGGTTTGCAGGGGGCTGTTCCGGGCCCGAGATGACAAACCTGCTCGGTCAACCCTGTCTGTGTAGCGAATCTTGATCTCGATTCTTCGCGTCGTGGCGCTGGCCCTGGACCAGCTGGAAGTGGCGGTTTGCGTCTTTGATGCGAACGACAGAACCCAGCTATGGAACGATACCTTTCTGCAGTTCTTCCCCGAGCATGCCGGGCATGTCTATGCCGGTGAAGCCTATAGCGAGAATCTGCGGCGTTTCTATCTGCAAAGGCTTTCGGCGCAGGAGCTGCCATGCATGGAGCGCTACATCGAAGAGGGCATCCAGCGGCATCACAACCAGCAGCGTGCGTTCGAGTTCGACCACCATGACTATCGCGTCCGGGCCGCCTCTCTTGCCCTGGGGCCTCTGGGCCGGATCAGACTGTGGCGCAAGACCGCTCCCTTGCTCACGGGGATGCAGGACCGGATCAATCCCAGGCAGGTACGGCGGCCTCGGCAGATTTCGGAGGATACGGCTCTAGCCCTGGAAAGTCTGGCAGACGGCATTCTGATGGTCGATGAGCAGGACAGGGCGGTCTGGGCCAACCACTCATTTCTGGTGCTCTATGGAATGCCGGACATCGAGTGTCTTGGCGCGCGCATGTTCGAAGAGATCTATGCGCAGTCGTGGGCGCAGGAGCAGCCGACCACGGACTATGCAACAGGACTTTCGGTGCTCACGGAGCGGCAACGGTTTTCGGGGGCTCCTTATGTGCTGGCTCTGCCTCAGGATCGCTGGGTGCGCGTGGTGGAGCTGCGCGGAACCCAAGCCAACGGTTGCAGCTTTTTTTCGCATGTTGACATCACCGCGTCACGGCGGCAGCAGGAAGAGCTGAGGCAGCTGACCTTGCACCTGGAGTCCCTGGCCGTGAAGGATGCGTTGACAGGCTTGGTGAACCGCAGACGGTTCGATGAAGTGCTGGAGTCGGAGTGGCGCAGAGCACACCGGTCGGAGAGCGCACTTTCGCTGCTTCTGTTGGATGTCGATCATTTCAAGCAGCTCAACGACAGCTTTGGGCATCCGTTCGGCGATGAGGTGCTCAAGTGTTTCGCAGGCCTGCTGGCGCACTGCGTCCAGCGCGCAGGTAGCCTGGTCTCCCGTTATGGGGGCGAGGAATTCGCCATTCTGTTGCCAGGCACCGATCTGTCCGGCGCGGCCAGGCTCGCCGAATTCATCCGGCAACAGGTCGAGGCCCTGTCGCTAGGCAATGAGCAAACCGGATTGGTGCAGATCACCATCAGCGTGGGAGTCGCCTGCGCAAGTGGTGCTGCGCTGGATTCCTCCTGCGCTAGCCTCATCGACATGGCGGACAGGGCCTTGTACGAAGCCAAGCGAAAAGGCCGCAACAGCGTCTGCCTGGCCGGTATCTAGTCTCCAATCGGCGCCCTGTGCTGGCGGCTTTGGATAGGCTCACGAGGTTCGCAGCTGTCCATCTCAGCCGTTGGGATGATCGCGGCTGCAGTTCAGTTGTCGCAGTGGCTGGCCAAAGCGCGCGCTGACCAGGAAAACAGTCCTAGCCGCCGGAGCCGACTCTGGAGAATCGCTGCTCCAGCATCTGTTTGCCCCACTGATCGCCAACCCACTCTTCAACACACTTGAAGCCATATGACTCGTACAGATGGCGAGCCGCAGAGAGTCCGCTAAATGTCCAAAGCTGTGTTTCTCGAAACTTCTGCTGATCGACAAATTCGAGTGCAGCATTCAGCAGTCGTCTCCCGGCACCGCTTCCCCTTACGCTGTCATCGACGATAAACCACCTCAGGTGTGCAATGCCGGGCTCGAGGTCTTCGCCATCAATGGCGACCGAGCCAATGATTTCTCCTTCATGCATGGCGGTCCAGATCCGGTTTCGGGAGTGGTTCAAGCGATCTGAGAACTCGGCCAGGCCTGCGGCAACAACGGATTCAAAACGCTGGCCCAACCCGGCTTCACGAGAGTAGTACTGAGCATGCATCTGGGTGATGCGAGCAATGATTCCCGGCTGATAGCCGCTTACGAGCTCCACGACTGGCTTTTCCTTGTCGCCTTGAATCCGGGACGACAGTGCAGCGCTGTAAAGCTGCAAGCCCTTCGAGACGGTGTGCTTCTGTCCTGGGTTCAAGCGTTCCAGGGCATGCGTGACTTGTGCGCGAGCATGTGCATGAATGGATTCGACGCGCAACCTGCCCGCAGGGGTCAGCGACAGCTGCTTGAGCCGGCTGTCGTGGAGGTCAGGTGACTCACTGACATCGCCGGCTTCCACCAGTTTGCGCAGCATCCGGCTGACGCTGGATTTTTCCAGTCGAAGCATTGTCCCAAGATCCTTGGCGTTGACATTGCCTTCTTCAATTTCAAGAAGCGCATGCACGGCGGACGGGGACAGGTCTGCGCCTGCAATGCTTTCACCCATGAAGCCCCAATCACGCGCCATGGAGCGTGAGTAAGCTCGTATCTGCTCGACCAAAGACGGTTCGTTTGACATAGATTTCCTCAAATGGTTGCATGATACAACCATTTGATCGACGGGCAGTTTTGTCGAAGTTGCGCAGGCAATACGCAGGGCGCTGAACCCTGCAAGGCGGGTGGTTGGGACGCTCATGGCAAGAGCCCGGTTTAGCGAAGCTCTTTCGTCATGAAGTGTCTGAACCCCTGGTGGCTGCGTTGCCAATGGCGCAACCGTGACGCACGCGCCGCTTTCCGGGGGTCAGGATCCCAGCCGTGCGCGGTAAATGCCCGGTGTTTCTCCGAACTCGCGCTTGAACAACTGGATAAAGGCACTGGGGCTGGCCCAGCCCAGATCGAGTGCGATATGACTGACAGGCACGCCTTCGGCCAGCAGTTCCAGGGAGCGCAGCAGGCGCATGCGCTGGCGCCAGGCGCTGAAGCTGTAGCCGGTTTCCGCCACAAAGCGGCGGCTTAGCGTGCGGGTGCTCAGCGCTCCCCAGTCGGCCCAGGCCATCAGATCGCGGGTATCGGCCGGGTTCTGGATCATTGCCTGGGCAATGCGCTGCACGCGCCAATCGCTGGGCAAGGGCAGGCCCAGGGCCTGCCTGGGCAGGTGGCGGATTTCGTCTAGCACCACACTGGACACATTGTCGAGTTCGGGCGAGCGCAATGGCTGTGCCGGGTGAGTCCAGCTGGCCGCCAGGCGCAACACCGCTTCGCGCAGCAGGCCGGAGACGCGCAAGGTGCAAGGCCTGGCGGGCAGATTGGCGCAGGCATGCTCAGCGATATAGGCGCTCCAGCCATGGTAGGGCCCGAACGAGCGGCCCGAATGCCGATGGTGGGGCGGCAGCCAGACGGCGTGGATGGCGGGCACGATCCAGACGCCGTCTTCCACAGTCACAGAGATCAGGCCGCGCAGGGAGCCAAACAGCTGGCCGCGCGCATGCTGATGCGCTTCGGAGGACAGCTCCTGCTCCTGCCAGCGAGTGGCAGCGAGGATGACCGGGCCGGAGTCGTCATCCAGATGAGGTCGCAGTAATTCCAGCAGGTCGGTCATTGCGAGATGGCAGGCCGCCAATCAGTTTGGCGGATTTCAGATATTCAATGGCTGAACAACTCTATGGCCGCCAGAGGGCTCTGCCTTAGGCTCGCTGCTCTTTAGAAGGAGTAGTCCAGATGTCAGAGACCCGGAAACCGAAGCAGGTGGAACTCGACGCCCTGTATGCGCCTCCGAGTGAGCGCATACAAAAGGCGGTGCTCGACCGTTTGGTCGATTTCCATCGGCAGTATCTGCAGCAGGCGAGTTTTTTCTGTCTGGCCACGGCCGGTCCGGCCGGTATGGATGCTTCGCCGCGCGGCGGGCCGCCCGGCTTTGTCCATGTGCTCGACGACAAAACCCTCGCCTTCGCCGATTGGCCGGGCAACAACCGCATCGAATCGCTGCGCAATCTCCAGCACGACGAGCGGGTCGCCATGCTGTTCCTGTTCCCCGGCCTGGAGGTGTTTCTGCGCATCAACGGCCGCGCTCGCGTCAGTGCGGCCGCCGAGCTGCTGCAGGAGCTGCATGAAGGCGAGAAAACGCCGAAAACCGCCACGGTGGTGCGTGTTGACGAAGTGCTGTTTCACTGCGGCAAGGCCGTCAATCGGGCACGGTTGTGGGAGCCGGCGGCCCGCTCGCAGCGCAGTGAGCTGCCCAGCATCGGACAGATGCTGGTCGGCTTCGCCGCGCTGCAGGCGGGCCCTGAGGCTACGGACGGCGAGCATGCCAGCATTGAGGAGCTCGATGCGCATTATCAGCAGGCGGTGCGCAGTGATCTGTATGGCTGAACCAGTCAGGTGGAGTCGGCAGAGGTGTTCAGCGACTCGGCGGCCGTGCGCAGGCAGGCGAGCAGGCGGGCCACCAGCGGATTGGCGGGTGCGCGACGCCACATGGCCAGCATCTCCGATGACGGATGGCTGCCCTTGAGCGCCCGGAACACCAGACGTGGCATGCCCACGCGAGCCAGCGCCTCGGGCACCAGGGCCACGCCCTGGCCCAACGAAACCAGGGAGATCACCGACAGCCAGTGTCTTACCTCGTGGCGCACCTCGGGGGCAAAGCCATGGGCCAGGCACATCTCGTAGATGCGCTGGTGATAAGTCGGCGAAACCAGGCTGGAGAACAGGATCAGGCGGTCGTTCCTGAGTTCGGCCAGATCGATGGCGGCACGGTCGTGAAGCGGGTGCTGCTCGGGCAGGCAGACCACGAAAGGCTCTTCCACCAGCAGCTGACTGTCAATGCCTTCGGGGGGCTGTATGGAGTGGACCAGGGCCATGTCCAGCCGCATTTGCTGCAGACCGAGGATCTGTTCCGCGCTATTGGCTTCCAGCATGTCCACGCGCACCTGGGGGTGGCTGTGCTGGAACTGTTCCAGCGCCTGCGGCAGGCCGCGGTACAGGCTAGACCCCACGAAGCCCAGACGCAGATGGCCGCGCGTGCCCTGGGCCACATCGCGCGTTTCCTGTGCGGCCTGCTGACTCAGAGCCAGCAGCTGGCGCGCCTTGTCCAGCAGATGTTCGCCGGCAGCCGTAAGCCGTACTCCCTTGCTGCTGCGCTCGAACAGCTGGGCCTGCAGTTCCTGCTCCAGCTGCTTAATGGCCACCGACAGAGGGGGCTGGGAGATGGATAGCCGCTGGGCCGCACGGCTGAAGTGGAGTTCCTCGGCCAGGGTGACGAAGTAATGCAGCAGCCGCAGTTCCATGCTGTTATCTATATATAAAAAGTATTGGAAAAGATTTTAATAATATTTGACGTGAATATATCAGGGTGCTGAAATTCGCAGCAGTCCCAGGCTCTTTGTGCGATGCACGGCGCATGAACCCATCGCCGCCTTCCCGGAGACCGAGAGCAAGGGTCCAGGCGGCCGCGCCGTCCCGCAGCGCGGCTGTCATCCCCATCCAGGAGGAAGGCGCACCGCGTCCCCAGGGTGTATTCGAATTCAGCAGGAGACCTTCATGTCCGCCAACGACAAGAGCCAGATGCATGCCGTGGCCCTGGCTGCCAGCGCTGCAGCCCATCCCGTTCCAGACCGCCACGGTGCCAATTTCTACAGCACCGACCCTGAGCTGCAGTCGCTGCTCAGGCTCTATCTGCCGGAGGATCTGCTGGCCCACCTGCAGCCCTATCTGCAGCGCATGGGTGAGCTGGCCGGCGGGCGCATCGACGAACTGGCCGGCATTGCCGACAGGAACCCACCCACACTCGAGCATCGCAGCCGCTCCGGTCAGGACAGCCAGCGCATCATCAAGCACCCTGCCTATGAAGAGCTAGAGCGCATCGCCTACGGCGAGTTCGGCCTGCAGGCCATATCGCATCGCGACGACATGCTGGGCTGGCAGGGCAAGATGCCGCCGGCCGTCAAGTACGCGCTGACCTATCTGTTCGTGCAGTCCGAGTTCGGTCTGTGCTGTCCGCTGTCCATGACCGATTCGCTGACACGCACGCTCAAGAAGTTCGGCACGTCCGAGCTGGTGGACAAATACCTGCCGCAGTTGCTGTCGCTGGACTGGGACAACCAAGCCCAGGGCGCCATGTTCATGACCGAACAGGCTGCGGGCTCCGACATCGCCAACACGCAGACCGTGGCCTATCCGCAGATCGATGGTTCCTGGCGTCTGACCGGCGACAAGTGGTTCTGCTCCAACCCCGATGCCGAGTTCGCCATGGCGCTGGCGCGCGTGGACGGGGCACCGGCGGGAATGAAGGGCATCTCGCTGTTCCTGCTTCCGCGCACTCTGGACGATGGCAGCGACAACCTCTACCGAATCGTCCGTCTCAAGGACAAGATGGGCACCAAGTCCATGGCCAGCGGGGAGATCCGCATGGAAGGCGCCACCGCCTATCTGGTGGGCGTGCAGGGCCGGGGCTTTGTGCAGATCGCCGACATGGTGAACAACTCGCGCCTCTCCAATGGTGTGCGCTCGGCCGGCATGATGCGCCGCGCCGTGGCCGAAGCCGAGTTCATTGCCCATGAGCGCATCGCTTTCGGCAAGCGCCTCGAAGACATGCCGCTGATGCAACGCCAGCTCGACAAGCTGCGCGTGCCCGCCGAGCAGGCGCGCACCATGGTGTTCCAGACCGCACAGACGCTGATGCGTTCGGACGCGGGCGAAGAGGGGGCCTACCCGCTGCTGCGCATTCTCACGCCGCTGATCAAGTTCCGTGCCTGCCGCGATGCACGCAAGGTTACTGGCGACGCGATGGAGGTGCGTGGCGGCTGTGGCTATATCGAGGAGTGGAGCGACCCACGGCTGGTGCGCGATGCGCATCTGGGCTCGATCTGGGAAGGCACGAGCAATATCGTGGCGCTGGACGTGATCCGCGCCATCAAGCGCGAGGGCTCGCTGCCGGTGCTGCAGCAGTATCTGCACGCCTTACTGGATCAGGCCCTGCTGGTGTCCGGCTACCGCCAGGCGCTGGAGCAGGCATTGGAGCGCGCCAGCGCCCTGGCCGAGAGAGCTGCCCAGGATGGAGGTGACGTGCTGGCCCGCCAGGCTGCCACTGCGCTCTACAACTGCACCACGGCCATCGCCATGGCCTGGGAAGCCAGGCGGACAGGCTCGGCCGAGCGCCTGCGTCTGTCGCAGCTGGTGTTGATGCACCGCGTGCTGCCGCGCGATCCGCTGGCGGCGGCCGAAGTGCCGCCGGAATGGCAAAAGTGAATTGACACACAAAGAAGCGCTGGCGCAATACAGGCAAGCGCCGGCAGCTATGCATTTTGAAAGCCAACACCGATTGGCGAACAACCCAAGGAGACAAGTCATGAATATCAATCGCCGTTTGCTGGTCGGACCGGCCGCGCTCGCCAGTGCCGCTCTGTGCCTGGGCTTCTCTTTGAATGTCCAGGCCGCCGAGAAATTTCCCGAGCGACCCATCAGTTTCATCGTGCCGTTTCCGCCTGGCGGCCCCACCGATGCCATGGCTCGTATTCTGGCCACCGAGCTGACCAAGGAACTGGGCCAGAGCGTGATTGTGGAGAACAAGGCCGGAGCAGGGGGCAATATCGGTGCCGACTTCGTGGCCCGCGCCAAGCCCGATGGCTACACGCTGATGTTCGGTACATCGGGCCCGCTGGCCATCAACAAGCCGCTGTACAGGTCCATTAACTACGACCCACGCACCAGCTTTTCGCCCATCATCTATGTGGGCTATCTGCCCAATGTGCTGGTGGTGCGGCCCAACCTGGGGGTGAGCAACGTCAAGGAACTGATCGAGCTGGACAAGAGCAAGCCTGGCCGGCTCAATTTCGCCTCCTCCGGCAATGGCGCATCGTCCCATCTGGCGGGCGTGCTGTTCAACGGCATGGCCGGTACCGAGCTGCAACATGTGCCCTACAAGGGCACGGGGCCGGCTCTCAACGACCTGCTGGCCGGTCAGGTGGAGATGACCTTCACCGACATTCTCACGGCCATGCCCTATATCAAGGCCGGCAAGGTCAAGGCCCTGGGCGTGGCCACGGCCAAGCGCTCCAGCGCCATGCCCCAGATTCCCACCATCGCCGAGCAGGGGCTGCCCGACTATGACGTGAGCGTGTTCTTCGGCGTGGTCGGCCCCAAGGGCATGGCCGCTGATCGGGTCGCGCTGCTCAACCAGGCCTATGCCAAGGCGCTGGATTCCGACAATGTGAAGAAGGCCTTTGCGGCCCAGGGCCTGGAGCGCGGTGTGGATACCAAACCCGCCTATCTGGCCGGCTTTGTGAAGAGCGAACTCGGCAAATGGAGCGAGGTGGTGCAAAAGGCCGGTGTCACGCTGGACTGATGCTGCAGTTGCTTGAATGCAAGCAAACGCGTGCCATCGAAGGCTGGTCGTGTTAGAACTTTTCGAAACCTCTTGCATGGGTTGCGAGGGGACACTGTTTAGCACCACCAGCCACTGCCTGCGGGCCCATGAAAGACATGGGCCCAGGCTCTTCAACTATCCATCGCCATGACAATTTCAAGCCCATCCCCTTTGCTTGCGCAACTGCAGGCGGTCGCTGCCGAGTTCGTCGAGGTCCGCCGCAGCATCCATGCCCATCCCGAACTTGCTTTCGAAGAGACGCGCACCAGCGACACGGTGGCCGAGTCCCTGGCCCGCTGGGGTTATGAGGTGCATCGCGGCCTGGGTGTGACCGGCGTGGTCGGCGTGCTCAAGAAAGGCTCGGGCAGCAAGTCGCTGGGCATACGCGCCGACATGGACGCCTTGCCCATTCTCGAAAGAACAGGTCTGGACTATGCCAGTCGCCTGCCCGGGAAAATGCATGCCTGCGGCCATGACGGACATACCGCCATCCTGCTGTGCGCGGCAAAGTACATTGCCGAGAGGCTCGATTTCGACGGCACGCTGAACCTGATCTTCCAGCCGGCTGAGGAGAGCGAGGGTGGTGCCATGCGCATGGTGGATGAGGGCCTGTTCGAGCTGTTTCCCTGCGACGAGATCTACGCGCTGCACAACGCGCCTGGCCTGCCCGTGGGCCGGATGGCGATCAGTCCGGGGCCGGCCATGGCTTCGTTCGATCGCGTGACCGTCACGCTGCGCGGGCGCAGCGCCCATGGCGCCATGCCGCACCATGGCATAGACAGCATGCAGTGTGCAGCCAGCATCGTGCTGGGTCTGCAGTCCATCATCACGCGCGAGCTCGATGCCCAGCAGGCAGCCGTGATCACGGTGGGCTCCATCCAGGCCGGCGAGGTCTTCAACATCGTGCCCGAGAGCGCAGTGCTCAAGATCGGCGTGCGTGCCCTGCATCCCGATGTGCGCAGCTGGGTGGAGAAGCGCATCAAGGCCTTTGTGCAGGCCCAGGCCGAGAGTTACCAGCTCGGTTGCGAGATCGACTATGTGCACAAATACCCGGTGCTCGTGAACTGCGCAGCCCAGACCGAGTACGCGCGTCAGGTGGCAATCAGCCTGCTGGGCGAGGACAAGGTGGGCGAGCGCACGCCCACCATGGGCAGCGAGGACTTTGCCTACATGCTGCAAAAGCGTCCCGGCGCCTATATCCGGCTGGGCAACGGCGTGGGCGAGGATGGTGGCTGCATGGTGCACAACCCGCTGTACGACTTCAATGACAAGGCCTTGCACATCGGTGCGGCCTTCTGGACGCAACTGGTGCAAAGCTATCTGGCCTGAGCGGCCGCTTGCTGAAATGGGAGGCAGGAGATGGGTATATGGAACCGCCGCGGCTTTATGCGGCACACACTGTGGCAGGCGGCTGCCTTGGCGGCAGCTTCGAGCTGGGTCCGGGCTGCAGAAAGCTTTCCGGCCAAGCCTCTGATTCTCATGGTGCCTTTTCCCGCCGGCGGAGCCAGCGATGTGGCGGCACGCATCTTTGCCGAATCCATTGGCCGCAGCCTCGGGCAGCAGGTGGTGGTGGAGAACCTGGGCGGTGGCACGGGTCTGATTGCTGCGGCCAAGGTGCTCAACACACCGGCCGACGGCTATATGTTCTTCCACGGCTCGGCCAACGAGATCTTCCTGGCGCCCATGCTCAATACGGCAGCGCGCTACAAGCCGGGCGACTTTACGCTGGCGGCTCCCACGACGGAGTCGCCCATTGTGCTCATGGTCAAGAGCGGTCTGCCGGTCGACAGCTATGACGCCTTCATCGAATATGCACGCGCCGGCAAGAACGGTCCGCTGACCTATGGCACGGTGGGCGTGGACTCCATGTACAACCTGATGGGCGACGCTCTGGCAGCCAGGCTGAAGCTACCGTTTCTGCACGTGCCTTACAAGGGTGGCGCGCCAGCCCTGCAGGACCTGGCAGGAGGACAGGTGGACTTCGCCATCCTGCCTTATCAGGCCAGCTTCGAAGGCATGGCCAAGCAGGGACGGCTGAAGATCCTGACCAGCTTTTCCAAGACCCTGCCCAAGGAGCTGGCCCATGTGCCGCTGATATCGCAAAGCCGCCTCAGTCCGGACTTCGAATACACGGTCAGCGCAGGCTACTTCGTGAAGAAGGGCACGCCCGCCGACCGCGTGGCAGCTCTGCGCGGCGCCATAGGGCAGGCGCTGGTGCACCAGGACATCCGCAGCCGACTGGAGCTGGAGGGCAAGCATATCCGGCAGCCCGTGACCTCGCAGGCCGAGGCAGACCGGAGCTTTGCTGCCATCCATCAGCGGCTGAGTGCGCTGGTGCGCAGCGTGGGCCGAACGCCCCTGGCCTGATTGCGGTCAGCCGCAAAGAATTTTTGAGCCACATTTTGAGTGATATGCGGGCCAGGGTCCGTATTCTGTAGGGAATTGAAACATGCACAATCCAGTCACGATCGGCGCCGGAGCCTTGCAGGGCATCAAGGTTCTCGATCTGTCACGCATCCTCGGCGGGCCGCTCTGCGGGCAGATACTGGGCGACCATGGCGCCGATGTGCTCAAGGTGGAGCCGCCGCAGGGAGACGACACGCGCACCTGGGGGCCTCCGTTTCGCGACGGCGTGGCTTCCTACTACTTCGGCCTGAACCGCAACAAGCGCATCCAGTTTCTCGACCTGTCCTTGCCCGAAGGCCAGCAGCGCGTGCGCGAGCTGATGGCCCAGGCCGATGTGGTGGTGGAGAACTTCAAGGTCGGCACCATGGAGAAATGGGGCATAGGCTTTGAGCAGATGCGCGAGCAGCTGCCGCATCTGATCTGGTGCCGCGTCACGGGCTTCGGTGCCGACGGCCCTCTGGGCAGCCTGCCCGGCTATGACGCCGCCATCCAGGCCATGGCCGGCATCATGAGCATCAATGGCGAGGCCGACGGAGACCCGCTGCGCGTGGGCCTGCCGGTGGTGGACATGGTGACCGGGCTGAACGCCACCATAGGCGTTCTGCTGGCCCTGCACGAGAGGGGGCGCAGCGGGCAGGGCCAGTTGGTGGATGCCTCGCTTTACGACTCCGGCCTGTCGCTGCTCCATCCCCATGCCGCCAACTGGTTCATGGGGCGCAAGGTGCCGCAACGCTCGGGCAATGCCCATCCCAATATCTATCCCTATGACGTGCTCAGCACCGGGGGGGCTCCCATCTTTCTGGCCGTGGGCAATGACCGGCAGTTCCGGCTGCTGTGCAGCCATGTCGGCCGGCCCGAGCTGGCGCAGGACGAGCGCTTTGCCACCGCAGGCCAACGTTCCGTTCATCGCGCCGAGCTCAAGCCCTTGCTGCAGCAGGCGTTTGCGGCGCTTGACGGTCTGACGCTGGCCGACGAGCTGATGGCCATAGGCGTGCCCGCCGCGCCGGTGCTAGACGTCGCCCAGGCGCTTGAACATCCACATACGGCGCATCGCGAGATGGTGGTGACCATGGACCAATACCAGGGGCTGGGTGCTCCGGTCAAGCTCGGCCGCACGCCGGCCAGCTACCGCTTCGCCCCTTTGAGCGAGGGGCAGGATTTTCTG
Source organism: Comamonas sp. Tr-654 (assembly GCF_011752915.1). Classification (NCBI taxonomy): domain Bacteria; kingdom Pseudomonadati; phylum Pseudomonadota; class Betaproteobacteria; order Burkholderiales; family Comamonadaceae; genus Comamonas; species Comamonas sp. Tr-654. The sequence goes on along the minus strand of NZ_VWWQ01000005.1, from coordinate 129,424 downwards.
CCGGACGCCGGCGTCTGAGCTTGCTCCACATCGACACCAGCCCGCCCTGTGCGGGCTTTCCTTTTTTGGCGCCCATGTGAGCCAGGTTCGCATGGCCGGCGCCCTGTCCCACCCTTTTCACGGGCATTGTGTGCACAATGGAATGTAAAAGCGTTACCCCTGTGTTCTGTCCATGGAGAGTCTCACGATGTCGCATGCTTTTGCCAAAACCCTGAAGTCCTTTGAGCTGGCCGAAGGCAAGAAAGCCAAGTTCTATTCGCTGCCTGCACTTGCCAAGCAGTTTCCCGAAATCAAGCGACTGCCGGTCTCGATCCGCATCGTGCTGGAGTCGGTGCTGCGCAACTGCGATGGCAACAAGATCACCGAGGAGCATGTGGCACAGCTGGCGCGCTGGCAGCCCAAGGCCGAGCGTGTAGACGAGATTCCGTTTGTCGTCGCGCGCGTGGTGCTGCAGGATTTCACCGGCGTGCCCTTGCTGGCCGACCTGGCCGCCATGCGCAGCACGGCTGCCAAGCTGGGCAAGAAGCCCAAGTCCATCGAGCCGCTGGTGCCCGTGGACCTGGTGGTGGACCACTCCATCATGGTGGACTACTTCGGCACCAAGAAGGCGCTGGACCTGAACATGAAGCTGGAGTTCCAGCGCAACCAGGAGCGCTACCAGTTCATGAAATGGGGCATGCAGGCCTTCGACACCTTCGGCGTCGTGCCGCCGGGCTTCGGCATCGTGCACCAGGTCAATCTGGAATACCTGGCGCGTGGCGTGCACAAGGCCAGGAGCGGCAAGGGCGAGGCGGTGTACTACCCTGACACCCTCGTCGGCACCGACAGCCATACCACCATGATCAACGGCATCGGCGTGGTGGCCTGGGGTGTGGGCGGCATCGAGGCCGAGGCGGCCATGCTGGGCCAGCCCGTGTACTTCCTCACGCCCGACGTGGTGGGCTTCGAGCTGACCGGCCAGCTGCGCGAGGGCGTGACGGCCACCGATCTGGTGCTCACGGTCACGGAGCTGCTGCGCAAGGAAAAAGTGGTCGGGAAGTTCGTCGAGTTCTTTGGCGAAGGCACGCGCAGCCTTTCTCTGCCGGACCGCGCCACCATCGGCAATATGGCTCCTGAATATGGGGCGACCATGGGTTTCTTCCCGGTCGACGAAAAGACCATCGAGTATTTCAAGGGAACCGGGCGCACCAAGAGCGAGATCCAGGCCTTCGAAGCCTATTTCAAGGCCCAGCAGCTGTTCGGCGTGCCCCAGGCCGGCGAGATCGACTACTCGCATGTGGTCAAGCTGGATCTGGGCAAGGTGGCGCCGAGCCTGGCAGGTCCCAAGCGTCCGCAGGACCGCATCGAGATCGGCCATGTGGCCGGGCAGTTCGACGAACTGTTCAGCGCTCCCGTGGCCCAGAATGGTTTCAATCTCCCCGCCGACCAGCTGGTGCGCCGTCATCTGGTGAGTCCCGATGGTCCCGAGGCCTTGAAGCCCGAGAGCAAGCCCCTGCCCGCCGATGCGGAGCGCAACAAGGTCGAGATGGTGAGCAACACGCCCGAGACCGGCAAGGTCGAGGCCAGCGCGATTGCGGTCGAAGCCAGCCAGGCCCTGGCCGCGCCGGACAGAAGCTTCGACATTGGCAGCGGCGATGTGCTGATTGCCGCTATCACCAGCTGCACCAATACCTCCAACCCCAGCGTCATGCTGGCGGCGGGCCTGCTGGCCAAGAAGGCGGTGCAGGCCGGCCTCAAGGTCAAGCCGCATATCAAGACCTCGCTGGCGCCGGGCTCCCGCCTGGTGACCCGTTATCTGACCGAGGCGGGCTTGCTGCCCTATCTGGAAAAGCTGGGTTTTGCGCTGGCTGGCTACGGCTGCACCACCTGCATCGGCAACGCCGGTGATCTCACCCCCGAGATCAATGCCGTCATCACGCAGAACAATCTGGTCTGCGCGGCCGTACTCTCGGGCAACCGCAATTTCGAGGCCCGCATTCACCCCAATATCAAGGCCAACTTCCTGGCCAGCCCTCCGCTGGTGGTGGCTTACGCGATTGCCGGTACGGTGCGCAAGGACCTGATGACCGAGCCCGTGGGCAAGGGCAAGGGCGGCAAGGACGTGTATCTGGGCGACATCTGGCCCAGCAGCGAGGAAATTCAGGAGCTGCTCAAGTTCGCCATGAACGGCAAGGCCTTCCGCAGCAATTACGAGCAGGTGGCCAGCGAGCCGGGCAAGCTCTGGGAAAAGATTCGGGGGGTGACGGGCTCCACCTACACCTGGCCCGAGAGCACCTATATCGCCGAGCCGCCGTTCTTTACCGACTTTGCTCTGAATTTGAAAGCGCCATCCGCAGACGGGGAAAGCACTGCAGGTCAAAAAGGCTCAAACTCCAGCGCGGTGCACGGCGCCCGCATCATGGCCTTGTTCGGTGACTCCATCACCACCGACCATATCTCGCCTGCAGGCTCCATCAAGGAGTCTTCGCCGGCAGGCAAGTGGTTGCTCGAGCATGGCGTGCAGAAGGCCGACTTCAACAGCTATGGCTCGCGCCGGGGCAACCACGAGGTGATGATGCGCGGCACTTTTGCCAACGTGCGTATCAAGAACCTGATGATTCCTGCTGCAGCCGACGGCTCGCGCGAGGAGGGCGGTGTCACCCTGTTCCGCGACGACCATGGCCGGGCCGAGAAGATGGCCATTTACGACGCGGCCATGAAGTACCAGGCTGCGGGTCGTGCCACGGTGGTGCTGGCCGGCGAGGAATACGGCACGGGCTCCAGCCGCGACTGGGCGGCAAAGGGCACGCAGCTGCTGGGCATCAAGGCCGTGGTGGCGCGCAGCTTCGAGCGCATTCACCGCTCCAATCTGGTAGGCATGGGCGTGTTGCCGCTGCAGTTCAAGGGCAATGACAGCTGGCAAAGCCTGGGCCTGACGGGCGAGGAGTTCATCGATGTGATCCCGGCCGCCGACCTGGCGCCCCAAAGCGATGCCCAGCTGGTGATCACCAGGCCCGACGGCAGCAAGAAGACCGTGACCGTGAAGCTGCGCATCGATACCCCCATCGAGGTGGACTATTACCGCCATGGCGGCATCCTGCCCTATGTGCTGAGGCAGCTGCTGGCCTGATTGCGTCCGCTTGCCAGATAAAAAAAGGCCTGCTCTCCTCGGAGGCAGGCCTTTTTCGTGGGCTGATGCGGGCCCTATTTCATAGAGTGCAGGCCAAACATATTGCCTTCGGTATCGATGGCCAGGGCAATAAAGCCATAAGGGCCTATGGAGACCTTGTCGCGGTGCAGGCTGCCGCCGTTGCGTGCAACGCGTGCGGCCTGCTCGGCGCAGTCTTCACAGACGAAATAGACCAGCGTGCCGCCGCCGCCCGAGGGGCATTCCGGCATGCGGACCAGCGCCCCGGTGGCACCAGCATTGTCCGGCTGCCCGGGAAAGGCCCACATTTCCATATCGGGGTGCTCGCCGCCTTCCGGCATGGTCAGCGCTTGCAGCTGACAGTCCAGCACGGCTTCGTAGAAGCTCCTGGCGCGCGACATATCCTGCACGTAGATCTCGAACCAGCCAACGGGATTCATAGCCATCTTCAGCTCCTTGTCTGCTCATCGGTGGAAGTCCAGATGCTGAGCCCGCAGAGGCTGTGATGCAAGCAGACCCGGCCCTGAACAGGGATATCCGAGCCTGGTCCCCTCAGGGCTTTTTCCGGGCAGCCAGCTTTCTGGCCTTGCGGCGGTGCCACCAGAGCCAGATTCCGCTGATGCCCAAGCCGCCCAGCACCAGACCGTTGAGACCGGCCAGGATTTCCATCAGCACGCCACCCAGCTCGCCGGTGTGCAGCGGATAGGCCACGGCGACCGCCGCAGCGCCGGGGTCGAGTTCGTTCCAGCGCCTGACGTCCAGCACCGCCCCGTTGCGCGGGTCCAGCCATACCGAGCTGATGCCGTTGGAGTGCGGTTCGCCGGGAGCGCGAAAGCGGATGCGCACGGCCTGCTTGGCATTGGGCGGCAGCTGCACGAAGCTGGCCTGGGCATCGGGCATGGCCGCACGGGCCGAGGCCAGCATGGCGTCCACATCGGCGGGCAGCGGTTGGGCGGAGCCTTGCGCAGCCAGTGCGGGCAGCTTGGGCGGCTTGACTGCCGTGCTGCTGGCGAGCACATTGAGCCAGTCGCCCAGCGGCCGCCATGCCATATAGGCACCGGTGACGACCGAGACCGCGATCAGCAGGCCCATGATCACGCCGCCGATGCGGTGCATGTCGAACAGGGCGCGCACCAGACTCTTGTTGAGTTCTACGCGCCAGTTGCCCGGCCAGCGCTTGGGCCACCAGAGAATGACGCCCGTCAGCAGTAGCAGAACGTAGGCCAGCGTGGTCCAGGCCAGTATGGCCTTGCCATTGGTCTCGAGCAGCAAGGTGCTGTGCAGCTTGAACAGTGTGTTGACAAAGCCCTCGGTCTCGCCGCGCCGGCCCTGCTCCTGGCCGGTAACGGGGTCCAGGTAAATGGTGCCGCGCCAGTCTTCCGCCTGCACACGCAGCCACAGGCTGTCCTGTGCCTGCTGCGGCAGCCGGAAGCGCAAAGTGGCCTTGCTGCCGAACTCCTCATGGGCTTTTGCCAGTATCGGCGTCAGCGCGGCGGCCTGCTGGGCCTGCTGCGCGTTCGTAGTGCGGGCCTGGAACAGTTCGGGGTGAGCCATGCGGTCCAGCGGCTGGCCGATGATGAGCAGGGTGCCGGTGAGTCCGGCCAGAATCAGAATCCAGCCCAGGCCCAGGGCGAACCAGCGATGCAAGCGCAGCCACAGAGAACGGAGCGAAGTCATTGCGCGTGATGGTGTGGTGTCCCGCGAGACCGGCCTTGAGGCTGGACTCGCGGGGGCGCCGCTTAGAACGGCAGGGTGGCCTGAACGTACAGGGTGCGTGGCATGCCCACGTATTTGCCGCCGCCGTTGTTGTCGGTGGAGCGGGTGAAGTAGCGGCGGTCAAACACGTTCTTCATGCCCACGGTCAGGCGCAGATTGTTCAGTTCCTTGCCTGCCTGGTAGCTGGTGCGCAGGCCCAGGATGGCAAAGCCCGGGATATCGCCCAGATTGCCGTTGGCATCTTCCTGCGTGATGTAGGAGTTGGGCTTGGCACTGGTGCCGGGCGTGCCGGGCGAGCGCTGCTTGGATTGGGCGTTCAGGTCGGCATTGAAGGTCCAGCGCTCCATTGCATAACGTGCCGACAGGCCGGCCGTGTGGCGCGAATAAAGCGGCAGGTCGCGGCCGGCGAAGGGGCCGGCCTGGCTGGTGGCCTGGGTGAAGGTATAGCTCATGCCCAGCGACAGGCCCTTGAGTGCCGGGTAGTTCTTGCCGAAGTCATAGCGCAGCGCCGATTCCAGACCACGGTGGCGCGTGGCGCCCAGATCGGTCCAGATGCCGTTGCCGGTGCCGTCGCCCGGTCGGTCCAGGAACAGCTCCTTGTTGAAGTCGATGTTGAACAGCGTCAGCTCGCCATTCCAGGTGTCGCTCTTGTAGTGCGTGCCCAGCTCATAGGTCTTGGCCGATTCGGGATAGAGCTGGTTGTTGGACGACTGGGCCAGTTGTGCGTACTGTTGGGGTCCGAAGGACTTGCCGGCATTGGCGAACACCGACCAGTGGCTGTCGACGCGGTAGAGCACCGACAGTGTGGGCAGCAGTTCGTTGGCGGCCGCCGTCGGGTAGATGGCCGCTGCGGTCGCGCCCTTGTAGTCCACCACGTTGTTGAAGGAGCGGATGCGCTCGTAGCGCACGCCGGGCGTGATGGTCCAGTTGCCCACATCGATGCGGTTGTCGATATAGAAGGCATTGGCCGTGGTGCCGCCCTGGCTGGTCTGGGTGGTGTTCAGCGGCAGAGCCATGGCATTGACCTGGCCGGGCACATAGAAGCCCGATGTGGCCTGCGCGGTTTCGGAGCTCTTTTCCTTCAGATAGCGATAGCCCACGCTGACTTCCTGCACCACGGAACCGGTCTCGAAAATGCGCGAGTAGCGCGGCTCCACGCCGTAGTAGCTGTAGTCGCGCGGTGCGGCCGTGAGGCTGCGCTTGCCGGCATTGGCGCCAGTGGCATCGCGTTCGATATAGCTGCCGCGGAAGGAGTCCACGTAGTAGCTGAGCACTTCGAAGTTGTTGCGACCGTCCTTGTAGCTGTACTTGAGCGAGCCGTCGGTGCGGCGGCCCGTGAACTGGTCGTAGTTGCGTGTGCTCTGGAACGGGTCGGCTGCGTACTGCGCCGTGGTCAGGCCGCCGGGCATCTGGCCCTTGCCCTCGAAGTGGTGCAGCGAAGCGGAGATGCTGCTGTTGTTGCTGAGCTTGTAGCTGCCCTTGACCAGCAGGTCATCGATGTCGGTCTTGTCGTTGCTGCTGCGCCAGCCCTTGCCGTGCGTGCCCGAATACAGTACGGCCAGACCCAGGCCCGACTCGTTGGTGCCACCCACAAAGAAGCTGGGCGTGGTCTTCACATTGCCGCCGTGGCTGTAGATCTCGGTGCCGATGGAGGCTTCGGCCGCAAAGGTCTTGGGAATGGCGCGCGTCGTGAAGTTGATGATGCCGCCCACGTTCTGCGGGCCGTAGCGCACCGAGCCTGCGCCGCGCACTACGTCGATGGAGTCCAGATTGCCCAGCGCCACGGGCGCCAGCGACAGCTGAGGCTGACCGTAGGGGGCGTAGGAAACGGGCACGCCGTCCTGCAGCACATAGGAGCGTGGCGACAGGCGCGCGGTCAGACCGCGCACGCTCAGGTTCAGAGAGATATCGCTGCCGCCCGTGCCGTTGCTGTCCTGAACCTGCACACCAGGCACCAGACGCAGCGCTTCGCGCAAGGTGGCTGCGCCGCTTTCCTGAATGCGCTCGCGCTCGACGATGGTACGGGCGCCAGGATGCTCCAGAACCTTCTCGGCGCTGGACATGTCGCCGTCCAGCCAGTTGCCGGTGACGGTGACCGAGTCCAGGGCGGCTTCGGTAGCTGCCGCGTTGGCCGTCTGTGCATGAACGGGGCTGGCGAGCACGCCAAGGGCTGCGGCAACGGCAGCGGCGGCGCTGCTCAGGCGAAAAGCGGGGGAGTCGGAAGGATGGAGGTTAGCCATAGGTGTTGTAGGGGAGTGCACACAGCACCTGGCTGGCATGAACAGCGCGCTGCGCCAGCCTTGCGCTGGCGGCATCTCTTGTCTTCAGTCGGGGCCGGGGGGCTATGTGGCGTTTATCGGCAGGCGCAGATATTAATGAGAATGGCTGTCATTTGGCTGTTTGTGGTTATGTTGATACACAAATGGCAGTCTCCCTGTTCAGCAATCTGGCCGGCCGGGGCCGCTGCGTGTGGGCGCTGGCAGGAGAGGGGTGTGGCGCTGTTCGGGCAGCAGCTCCTGCAGACTGGGCAGTTGTGGCGCGCAGTTGCCGGCCTGACATGCATGGCCGCAGTGGAGGCTGCGATCGCGGGCGTTCGGCGCATGATTCTCGGGCAATGCTGCGCCGGCAGGCTTTTTCTTGTGGCAAGGCCGGGTGGCGGCAAGGTGAAACGCCAATGTTCAGGACCGGGGCTGACCGTTATCGTTCATAAACATGCGGCGAAGTTCCGGCACATTCCTGCAGCCGCTGGACTTCATCCCGCTTCCGCTTCGCGCCCCATGAACGATTCCCGCTCCACCGATCCCCAGGCCGCTGTCAGCGGCCACGCTGAACCCTCCGACTCCTCTGTGCCATCCTCCGCCCCGGGCCTGCGCTCGGCCATCGTGCACCGCGGCACCTTGCGCGCCAGCGCGCGCAGCTTTCTGCATGCGCTGGGCCAGGACGACGAGGAGATTGCACGCCCGCATGTGGGCGTGTTCCATACGGGCGGGGAGATGAGCCCCTGCAATATGAATCTCCGCGATCAGGCCCAGCATGCCAAGACAGGCATCTACGCGGGCGGCGGCATGCCGCACGAGTGCCCGGTGGTCTCGGTCAGCGACGGCCTGACCATGGCGCATTCGGGCATGCGCTTTTCGCTGATCTCGCGCGAGCTGATCGCCGACAGCGTCGAGGCCTCGGTGCGCGGCCACCAGTGGGACGGCATCTTTGCCGTGGGCGCCTGCGACAAGAACCTGCCGGGCCTGATGATGGCCATGGTGCGCTGCAATGTGCCCAGCGTCTTCGTGCATGGCGGCTCGGCCCTGCCCGGGCAGATGCCGGGCAGCGTCTCGGGGCGCGATCTCAACGTGGTCGACACCTACGAGACCATAGGCAAGGTGCTGGCCGGCACCTCCACGCTGCAGGAGCTGGACACCGTCACGCGCTCCTGCCTGCCCTCGGCCGGGGCCTGCGCGGGGCAGTTCACGGCCAACACCATGGGCATGGTCAGCGAGGCCCTGGGCCTGGCGCCCATAGGCTCCAGCATGGTGCCGGCCGTGTTCAGCGAACGCGCGCCGCTGATGCGCCGCGCGGGCCGCCAGCTCATGGAGATGGTCTGGGCCAGCGCCAGAGGCGAGGCCGTGCTGCCGCGCGACATCGTCACGCGCAAGGCCCTGGAAAATGCCTGCGCCGTGGTCTGCGCCACGGGTGGCTCCACGAATGCAGCCCTGCACCTGCCGGCGATCGCGCACGAGGCCGGCATACGCTTTCACCTCGACGACGTGGCCGAGATCTTCGCGCGCACGCCGCTGATCGCCGACCTCAAGCCCGGCGGCCGCTTCCTGGCACGGGATGTCTACTACATCGGCGGTGCGGCCGTCATCCTGCGCACGCTGCTGGAGCAGGGCCTGCTGCATGGCGATGCGCTCACCTTCACGGGCCGCACGCTGGCCGAGGAGGTGGTCGATGCCGCCGAGCCCGATGGTGAAGTGGTACGCAAGGCCGGCAACCCGATCTCCGCCGACGGCGGGCTCACGGTGCTCAAGGGCAATCTGTGCCCTGACGGTGCCCTGCTCAAGACCGCAGGGCTCAAGACCCTGGTGCACCGTGGCCCGGCCCGCGTCTTCGACTCCGAGGAGCAGGCGCAGGACGCCGTGCAGGCCATGGCCTACGAGAGCGGCGATGTGCTGGTGATACGCAACGAAGGCCCCAAGGGCAGCCCCGGCATGCGCGAGATGCTGGGCATCACCGCCTTGCTCTACGGCCAGGGCATGGGCGACAAGGTGGCACTGCTCACCGATGGGCGTTTTTCGGGCGCCACGCGCGGCCTGTGCATAGGCTACGCGGGGCCGGAGGCTGCTGATGGCGGGCCGATTGCCGCTTTGCAGGACGGCGACATCATTGCCATCGATGCGCGGGCCGGCGCACGCACCATCACGGTGGAGCTGGAGCCCGCCGTCATTGCCGCACGGCTGGAAGCCGCCCGGGCCAGCCGCGCGCAGCAGCGCCCCCTTGGCGGGCTGCTGGAGAAATACGCGCTGACCGTGCGCCCCGCCCACCAGGGCGCGGTCACGCATTCGGGAGCGGTGACCTGGCTGCGCGACAGCAAGTGATGTGCACAGAGGCAAAAGCGGAGCCCCGGGAGCATGAAACCACACCAGGGCCTGACGGACAGAATCAACGACGACTCAAAACACCAAGGAGACCAATATGAACTTCAACCGCCGTGAATGGCTGCAGGCTACGGGTGCGGGCAGTGCAGGAGCGCTGCTTTCGGCCTTTAGCCTGCCGGCGCTGGCCCAGGCGCCGCTCGAGAATCTGAACATCATCACCGGCTTCGCGGCCGGTGGTACCTCGGACGCCATCTGCCGCCGCGTGGGCACCAAGCTCGCCGCCTATGCCAAGGCCGTGGTGGTGGAGAACCGCACTGGCGCGGGCGGGCAGATTGCCATCAACTACGTCAAGGGCCGTCCGGCCGATGGCTCGGTGATGCTGCAGACGCCCACCTCCATGCTCACCATCTACCCGCATATCTACAAGAAGCTGGGCTACGACCCCGTGGCCGATCTCACGCCCGTCACCGTGGGCTGCATCTTCGACTTCGGCTTTGCCGTCGGCCCCATGGTGCCGGCCAGCGTGACCACCGTGCCCGAGTTCTTTGCCTGGGTCAAGACCCATCCCGACGGCGCCAGCTTCGGTTCGCCCGCTGCGGGCTCCACGCCGCACTTCGTCGGCGCTCTGCTTGGCCAGCAGGCGGGCGTGGACTTCAAGCATGTGGGCTATCGCGGCTCGCAGCCCGCGCTCATGGACATGATGGGCGGCAACATCGCCGCGGTGAGCTGCCCCGTGGGCGATGCCATGCAGCACGCGGCCAGCGGCAAGATGCGCCTGCTGGGCGTGAGCGGTGCCAAGCGCAACCGCTTCATGCCCAAGGTGCCCACCTATACCGAGCAGGGCTACAAGAGCATGGCCCACAGCGAGTGGTTCGGCTTCTTCCTGCCGGCCAAGGCCAAGCCCGATCAGGTGGAGCGGCTCAACGCCCAGATGCGCCAGGCCCTGGCCAGCCCCGATGTGGTCGACAGCCTGGCCGTGTTCGGCCTGGAGGCCATGTCGTCCTCGCCCGCCGAGCTGGCGGCGCTGATCAAGGAAGACCTGGCCAAGTGGGCGCCCATCGTCAAGCAGGTGGGCTTCACGGCCGAGGCCTGATCCACCGTGTCCGGTGGTCCCGGGGCCGTGCCGCCAACCTGGCGGCCGGCGCGGTCCCGTCAAGCCGCCTGGTCGGAGTTGAAACACGCTTTCCGGTCAGGCCGGCAGCGGTGATGTGCTGGCAGGGGGCAGCGTGGCCGCCACCGAAAACCGCATGCAGCGCGAACGCCGGCCCAGGGTCGTACAGCTCATGCGCCAAAGTCTGCGCGTCCATGGCTCCGACGCTTTCTGAGCGGCAGGCGGGGGTGGCTTAACCTTGTTCGGCCAGCAGGTCCTGCAAGGTCTTGACCTGCAGGCGCAGGCGCTCGTTCTCGGCCTCCAGCTCGGTGACGCGGGCCTGCAGCTCTTCGGAGCTGGCGGCTGGCGCGGCTTCTGCCGATTCTTCGGCTTCGGGCTTGGCGGCCTTGGGCTTTTTCTTGGCATCGCGCACGCGCTTGGCGGCCTGCTTGAGCGCATCGGCGCCTTCGGCGGCCACGGCCTGCTGCTCTTCCTCGGGCAGGGTGGCGACCACGGCTGCGGCATTGAGCGAGAGCTCACCAGCCTTGACCGCTGCCACGACTTCGGGCGCGGCCTTTTCCTGGATGGTCTCGATCATCTTGACCTGACCGGCCGACAGGCGGGCGGCGCGGGCCAGGGCTTCACGCGTATCCAGCGCTTCGTCGGGCACCTTGGCCACGCTGGCCAGGGCCTGTGCCACCACGGGGTCGGTCTCGCCTTCCCAGGGGGCTTCCTCGCTGGCCGGCTGTGCGGCTTTGGCGGCGTTCACGGCAGCGGCTGCCGCAGCGCGTCGCTCGGCAATGATCTCGCGCTTGCGCAGCGCCAGCACGCCGCGCTGGAAGTCGGAGACCGAGCGGCGGCCCAGATGCTGGTCGATCATCCACAGATGCACGTCGTCCATGTTCTTGAACTGCGTGGCCTGCACGGTGTTGTAGGGCAGGCCGTGCTTCTGGCAGATGCCGTAGCGGTTGTGGCCGTCGATGAGCAGATCGCCCCAGACCACCAGGGAGTCGCGGCAGCCTTCGGCGAGGATGCTGCGCTCCAGCGATTCGTGCTCGTCCGGGGTCAGAGGGTCGATATAGGCCTTCAGGCCTTCGTCAATCTTCAGTTCCATGTGTGTTCTTTAAATTGAGAAGCTGCTTGCGCTTGTTGGCATTCGTTTTCAGCATGAAATCAATGTGAATTCGATAGAAGACCAGCGATAGCAGCTATGGAGAAAAGAGCAACGCCCCAGCGTATGGGGCGTTGGAAAAGCAAAGCCGGTCGAGCTTACAGCAGTCGCGAAATCAGCGCACCTTCCACGGGGCCTTCCAGCGGAATGCGCACGCGCACGGGGTTGCCTTGTGCGACTTCCACGGGCTGGCCTTCGAGGTTGAACATCTTCTCCAGCTTGACCTGCCGGTTGCCCTGGGGATGGATCACTTCGATGGTGTCGCCCACGGCGAAACGGTTCATGGTTTCAATCTCGGCCATGCCGTCGGCATAGCCGCGCACCGCGCCCACGAAGTGGCTGCGCTGCAGCACGCTGTGGCCGGTTTCGTAGTTCTGGTAGTCGTTGGCAGGGCGGCGCTCCAGCAGGCCGCCGGTATAGCCACGGTTGGCCAGACCTTCGAGTTCGGTGATCAGATGCGGGTTGAACGGCCGGCCAGCCACGGCGTCGTCGATGGCGCGGCGGTAGGTCTGGGCCGTGCGGGCCACGTAGTACAGGCTCTTGGTGCGGCCTTCGATCTTGAGCGAGTCCACGCCGATCCTGGTCAGGCGCTCCACATGCTCCACGGCGCGCAGGTCCTTGGAGTTCATGATGTAGGTGCCATGCTCATCTTCCATGATGGGCATCATCTCGCCGGGGCGGCCCTTTTCCTCGAGCAGATAGATGGCATCGGCCTTGGGGTGGCGCTGCTGGTCGCCGCAGGTGCTGGTGAACTGGTTGTCCAGATCGTTCTTGGCTTCTTCGAAGTTGAAGCCGTTTTCCATGGTCTGGCCCAGCGCCTCGCCGGTGTTGGGGTCCACGGCCGCGTCATGCGTCTTGTAATCCCAGCGGCAGGCGTTGGTGCAGGTGCCCTGGTTGGGGTCGCGGCGGTTGAAGTAGCCCGACAGCAGGCAGCGGCCCGAGTAGGCGATGCACAGCGCGCCGTGCACAAACACTTCCAGCTCCATGTCGGGGCATTCCTGGCGGATCTTCTCGATCTCGTCCAGGCTCAGCTCGCGCGACAGGATGATGCGCGAGACGCCCATCTTCTGCCAGAACTTCACGGTGGCGTGGTTGGTGGTGTTGGCCTGCACGGACAGATGGATTTCCTGCTCGGGCCACTTTTCCTTGACCATCATGATGAGCCCGGGGTCGGCCATGATCATGGCGTCGGGCTTCATCGCGATGATGGGCTCGATATCGCGGATATAGGTGCGCACCTTGTCGTTGTGCGCAATCAGATTGCTGGTCAGGAAGAACTTCTTGCCGCGTGCATGGGCCTCGGCAATGCCCTGGCCGATCTGCTCCAGGCGGAATTCGTTGTTGCGCGCGCGCAAGCTGTAGCGCGGCTGGCCGGCGTAGACGGCGTCGGCACCAAAGTCGTAGGCGGCGCGCATCTTGTCGAGCGAGCCGGCAGGCAGCAGCAGTTCGGGGGCTTTGAGGGTCATGATGGCGCTATTGTCCCGCATAGCGCTTTTCACCGTGGCTTGCTAAGGCTACGCGGTCTGTAGCAGTTGCGCGTGCAGCTGCCGCGCAGGCAAAGACAGGGAGGCCGTCGCGGCGGGCGTGCACAGCAGCAGCTGGCGCTGCGCCCAGGCGTCGGACAGCGGCACGGCCACCACGCCGGTGGCGGCGCCGTGGCGCTGCACGGCGGCCAGCGGCAGCACGGCAATGCCGACGCCCTGGCCCACGAGCTGGCACAGTCCCTCGAAATGCTGCAGCTGAACCTGGATGCGCAGCAGCCGGTCATTGATCTGCAAGGCCTGTTTCTGCAGCAACTGCTGCAAGGCGGATTCGCGCGGCAGGCCGACCCAGTTCTCGTGCAGCAGCTCGGCCAGTTTCAGTTGCGGGCGTCCGGCCAGGGCATGGCCCAGAGGCAATGCGGCGGCCAGCGGGTCCTGCCTCCAGGGCTGGCAGTGCAGGCCTGCCAGGGCACTGCTGTCTTCGGCATCCCAGGCCGCCACGCCGATATCGCACAGGCCCTGGCGCAGTCCGGCCAGCACTTCGCTGCTGGGGCATTCCTGGAGCTCCAGCGCAATCTGCAGGTGCTGGCGCAGAAAGCCGCTGACGGCCAGGGGCAGATGCTCGCGCACGGCCGAGGTATTGCCGCGCAGCCGGATCTGCCCGGCCAGACCGGCGCCGAATTCGCCCATGGCTCCGCGCAGGAGTTGCATCTGGCTGAGCACCTGGCGCGCATGCTGGCCCAGGGTGTGGCCCGCAGCCGTGGGCTGCACGCCGCGTGCCTTGCGAATGAGCAGCGCCGTGCCCAGAAGCTGCTCCATGCCGCGCACGCGCTCGCTGGCCGAGGCCAGCGTGAGATGGCTGAGCTGTGCCGCTGCCGTCAGCGTGCCGCTGTCGAGGATGTGCACAAACAGCTGGAGGTCGGTCAGGTCAAAGCGCATGGGGGTTCAAGCCTAAGGTTTATACGAAGTCTGTATTTGAATAATCCTGCTGGTCAAGCATCTTTCATCGCCGGATTATCGGCGCTATGCAAGAGAAGAATGATTCTTGCCGATGTTTGATGGTTCGGACAATACGAAGGATTGATGATGTGGAATGAAGGCTGGATGGCTGCGGCAGCCATTGCCGTGTTTGGCCTGGCGGGTTGTGTCAAAGGCGTGGTGGGCCTGGGCCTGCCCACGGTTTCCATGGCCTTGCTGGCGGTGTTCATGCCGCCCGCGCAGGCTGCGGCCCTGCTGCTTTTGCCGTCGCTGGTGACGAATCTGGTGCAGATGCGGCCCGTGGCCGGCTTGCGGCCCTTGTTGCAGAGACTGGGCTGGATGCAGCTGGGCATTGTGCTGGGCACGCTGGGAGGCGTGGCCCTCTGGGGCGGAGTCGGCAGCCTGCCTGCAGCCAGGCCGGCGCTGGGCCTGGCGCTGGTCATCTATGCCCTGTGGGGGCTGTCGGGCCTGCGCTGGCAGACGCCGGCGCCGCACCAGGCCTGGCTGGGGGCGGCATGCGGCCTGCTGACGGGCGCCATCACTGCGGTGACCGGTGTTTTTGTCGTGCCTGCCGTTGCCTTTCTGCAGTCGCTGGGCCTGTCACGTCCCGCGCTCATGCAGGCCATGGGCTTGTGCTTTACCACTTCCACGCTGGCCCTGGGGGCCGGCTTGCTATGGCAAGGCCAAGGCCTGGGCGCGCAGGCGCAGGAGATGGGAATGGGACTGCTGGCTTCGGCGCTGATGCTGATTCCGGCTCTGGCCGGTATGCGCTGGGGCGAGTTGCTGCGCGAAAAGCTCTCGCCCGAGCTTTTCCGGAAGCTGCTGATGCTCAGTCTGCTGGCCCTGGGGATCTACCTGTGCTTCTGAGTGGCCGGGCCGGCAGGCCCAGCCACAGGCTGCCGGGCAGCAGCCCGGAGGGCCGCTGTGACATTGTCGCCACCCCTGCGCTCGGGAGGCGGGCGGCAACGTCGTCAAGGGACGGTTACAGGCGGAAGACCTTGACGGCCTGACCGCGCTCGACTTCCCAGTGCTGCTGGCTGCGTAGGCGCTGGGCCTGCCCCTCGCTGCGCGCATTGTGCTGCGCCAGCTTGATGGCCAGCAGCTCGCGTGCCAGCCGCTTGTTGGCATGCTGGCTGCGTTCGCTCATGACCTTGACGGCAATCCCGCTGGGCACATGCAGGGCATGGACGGCCGAGTCCGTGGTGTTGACATGCTGGCCTCCCTTGCCGGAAGCCTTGCAGGACTGGAACTGGATTTCGCCGTCCATGGCCAGCTGGCGCGGCGGCTCGCAGCGTTGCACGGCGACGAACCAGTTCTTGCGCGGATGCCGGGGGCGGAAAGGGCTGGCGAAGACCCACTGGATGGTGCCCAGCCATTCGCGCAGGGCTGGCGTCTCGCGCTCGCAGCGCAGCAGCACCGACCTGTAGCCGGCCGGGGTGCGGAACTCCTCCAGCACCTCGACCGCAAGATCCTCGGCGGCGCAGGCCTGCAGCAGCTTGCGCAGTGTCAGTTGCAGCGCGTATTCGCACTCGGCGGGGCCGTGGGCGGAGCTCAGTTGCATCAGCAGCATTGCAGCGCTCCCTTCTTGTAGGTCAGCAGGGGCTTGAGACGCGCGACCAGCTCCACCAGGCCGGCTTGCTGCAGGCTGGCGACCACGGAGTCCACATCCTTGTAGGCCTGGGGGGCCTCCTCGTAGACCAGCTCGCGGTCGGCGCAGACCACGGCGCTGCCAAAGCGCGTGCGCAGCAGCTCGTCCAGCGTGAAGCGGGGCCGCAGCCGGCCCACGCAGTCCGTGCGTGCCCATTTGCGGCCGGCGCCGTGGGCCAGCGAATCGAGGGCCTCGTGCCGGCCGGTGATGGGCCGCACCAGATAGCTATAGTCGCCGCGCGAGCCCGGAATGACGACCAGACCCCGGTCTGCCGGCGTGGCGCCCTTGCGGTGCAGAAAGCCGTCCTGGCCCTGCCAGTGGTGGGGCAGCACATGGTTGTGCGTGATGTCGAGCACGGCCTCGCCCTGGGTGCGGATCGCGCGCAGCAGGCGCTGGGCGATGCTGCGGCGGTTGAGCTGTGCATAGTCAATGGCGGCATCGTGCTGCAGCAGGTATTGCCCTGCGGCTTCGGTGCCGGCGGCCAGGCCGTCGTGGCTGAAGCGCTGTACATGCTCGCGCAGTATGGCGCCGCCAAGGCCGCGCGAGCCGCTGTGCACCATGAGGTGCACGCGCTTTTTGTCGAGCGCGCCTTCCTCATAGAGGGTCTCGACCTGCTGCAGTTCGGCAAAGTGGTTGCCGCCGCCGATGGTGCCCAGGCTCTGCTGCAGATAGGCCAGGTCAGCGACACCGCTGGTCTGCGCAATCTGCTGCAGCTGCTCCATGTCCACGGTCTCCAGCAGCTCCTGAGGCAGAGGGCCGTCGATATTGCCCACGGCTTTTTCAAGCTTGGCGCCCGAAGTCTTGTGCACGGCCAGTTCGGTCGCGTACAGGGACATGCCGCAGCCTATGTCGCCGCCGACCAGGGCCGGATAGAAGCGTCCTGTCGAGAAGAATGCCGCGCCTACCGGATAGCCCCGGCCCGGATGCAGGTCGGGCAGGCCGACGGCGGCGCGGATGCCGTCCAGATTGGCGGCGGTGGTGTGAAGTTGCTGGATGGCAGCGTCCTCGATCCAGACGCTGCGGTTGGCGAACACCTTGATATAGGTGTCCGAAAAAGAATTGCCCATGAATGGCCCTTGGTCGAATGCATGAAATCAGCGATAGGCAGTCGCGACATGCTCGGCCGAGAGGCATCCGGAAATTCACGCGCAGCGCAAGGCCTGACTCCATACCGTTGATGGGCCGGGCGAGGTCTGCAGCGTGGCGGGAAGCGCTAGAAGGCTTTAGGCGGGCACGACTGCAAAGGGATTTGTCGTCTGGGACATGGCTCTCTCCTTTGCGTGAGTGTGAAAGCGCGCAATCCGTCGTGGATTGCGGCAAAGAAAGGCATGCTATGGACTGGCGGGCGGCGGCGCAAGCCGTGCAGCTCGGTGCGTTGTGGATTGACCACAGATAGAGAAAAGCCCCGCAGGCCATGCCTGCGGGGCTTGGGGGACAGCGAGGGCGCAGTTCCGCGTCAGTCCTGGGGTCTGAAACCTATGACCAGGTCCGACGGCACCTTGCCGTCGATATCGCGCGGCAGCTTGTCGGTCTTGTGCAGGGCGCGAACCACGGCTTCGTCCCAGGCCGCGTTGCCGCTGGACTTGGAGATCGTGGCGTTGGTGATGGTGCCGTCCGGTGCCGTACGCACGCGAACCTCGGCACGCGGATTGCCGCTGACCGCATCGGGGTAGACGATGTTGGGCTTGACGCGCGCTGCCACCTTGGCCGCATAACCCGCCGATGGGCCGCCGCTGGCACTGCTGCCCGCACCGCCCGTGCGGCTGCCGCCGCTGCCGGCCTGATCGCTGCCGCCGGAGCCGCCAGCCAGCCCTTGCAGGCGTGCCAGCTCGGCCTTGCGACGGTCATCGGCTGCCTTGGCATCCTTGGCGTCCCTGGCCGCCTTCTCCTTGGCTTCCTTGGCTGCTTTTTCCTTATCGGCCTTGTCCTTCTCGGCTTTTTCCCTGGCAGCCTTGTCCTTGGCGGCTTTGTCGGCCTTTTCCTTTTCGGCCTTTTCCGCTTTTTCCTTCTCGGCCTTGTCCTTGGCAGTCTTGTCGGCCTTTTCCTTTTTTTCGTGCTCGAGCTTTTCCTTGCGCTCCTTCTCCGCCTTTTCAGCCTTCTGCTTTTCCTGCTGAGCCTTTTCGGCCTTTTCCTTTTCGGCCTTGTCCTTCTCTGCTTTTTCCTTGCGCTCTTTTTCCCGCTGTTCGCGGGCTTCCTGCTCCGCCTTTTCCTTCTTCAGCTGCTCCTGCTTTTTCTTCTTGGCCAGGGCGATCTCGGCCTCATGATCGTCGTCAGGGGCCTGGACCTTGGGAACAGGAGGTAGCGGCGGAGCCACCACGGGCTCCGGTGGAGGTGGCGGCGGCTCGGGCGCGGGGGGCGGTTCCGGAGTAGGCTCCGGGGCAGGGGGCGGCGGTGTCACGGCGGCGGCAGAGGCGGGCGCGGAACTGCTCCAGACCTCGGCTTCGACCATGGCTTCGTCGGCTTCTTTGGGGGGGCGCACCGTCCACAGCAGGGCCGCGATCAGCAACCCGTGCGCGGCCAGGGCGAGCGACCATGAGCGCGCCCGGCCTTTGGGGCGGGGCGGGGCAAACTGATCGCGATCTTGCTGGTTAGGCATGGTGAATTGGTGGTCTGCGCAGGCTGCGGCTTCAAGGTATCAAAGTCGCGGCTGGCGGCAGAGCTTCCTGTAGGGGATCAATTGCTGGAAGAGGAAACGACGCCGAAGGCAATGCGCTTGACGCCGGCCTTGGACAGCGTGGTGTGCGCCTTCATGACGTCGTCAAAAGGCAGACCCTTGTCAGCGATGATCTGTATGGCGCTGTCCTCGCCCTGGCCTTGCTGCCAGGACTGGGCCAGACCCTTGAGGTCGTCGAGCTTGATGGTCTGGGTGTTGCTGCCGTTCTTGAACTGAATGCTGCCGTCCTTGTCGAGTAGCACATAGGCAATGTTCTTGGTCGGCGGGCGCGAGGACTTGCCCGCGCTGGGCACGTTGATGGAGCCCGGCGTGAGCATGGGCGCCGTCACCATGAAGATGATGAGCAGCACCAGCATCACGTCGATGAAGGGCACCATATTGATTTCGTTGACGGTGCGGCGATTGCGACCGCGTGAACTCATGGCTGGCATGGATCACACTCCTTACAAATAGACTGCTCAGCGCAGGCCGAAGACACCGGGCAAGGGCTGCCGCGCAGCAGGGGCTGCCCCAGCGAAGTTGTCGTCCCCCTGCCGAAGAGGGAGGGGGCAGGCGCGAAGCGACTCAGGGCCTGCTTCATCTCAATGGCCGGAGGCGGAGCCGCTGGCGGTGGCACCGACATTGCGCTGCAGGATATTGGAGAACTCCTCGATGAAGGTCTCTTCCTGGCTGGCGATGCGGTCGATGTGGTGGGCGTAGCGGTTGTAGGCCGTTACGGCGGGGATGGCCGCAAACAGACCCATGGCGGTGGCGACCAGGGCTTCGGCAATGCCGGGGGCTACGGTGGCCAGGGTGATCTGCTCCATATTGGCAAAGCCGGTGAAGGCGTGCATCACGCCCCACACGGTGCCGAACAGGCCGACATAGGGCGAGACCGAGGCCACCGTGCCCAGGAAGGACAGGCCGGATTCGATCTCGTCAAGTTCGCGCTGGAAGCTGGCGCGCATGGCACGGCGCGTGCCGTCCATCAGGGTGGCGACATCGCCGATGCGGCGCTCGCGCAGCTTCTGGTATTCACGCATACCGCTGGCAAAGATGCGCTCCATGGGGCCGCCGGTCTTGGCGTTCTGCGCCGCAGAGGCGTAGAGGTCGTTGAGGCTGGTGCCCGACCAGAAGTCCTGCTCGAAATTGTCGTTGAGCGTGCGCACGCGCTTCAGGGTCTGGGCCTTGCGGAAAATGGTGGCCCAGCTCGCTATGGATGCGATCACCAGGATCAGCATGACCAGTTGCACCACCCAGCTGGCCTGCATGATGAGGCTGAGGATGGACATGTCTTGGGAGTTCATGAAAGTTGCTCCAGGATATGGTTCGGAATTCTCGCGGGGCGCATGGTCGTGCCATCCACCCACCCAATTCGGATTGAGCCCGTGCACAGCGGCGTGGACTCTTGGGGCTGACTGTCGGAATGCACCAGCAGCGCCTGCTGCTCGATTGTGAGCGAAGCACGGCCGGCACTTTTCAAGCTAGCGGTAACAAAGAGTTGGTCATCGAGTCGCGCCGGGTGCAGATATTCAAGCTGCGCAGACGTTACGACAAAGATGCCGCCGGTTTGTTCCCGCAGCTTTTGCTGGGCGATGCCCAGCGAGCGCAACCACTCGGTTCGAGCACGCTCGAAGAACTTGAGGTAGTTGGCATAGAACACGACGCCGCCGGCGTCGGTGTCTTCCCAGTAAACGCGTATCGGGAATGTGAACACCCCCGCTGCGGCGGCTTGCATGGCATCGGCCCCGTCAGACAAAGGCGCTGGTTGGCTCTGCATCATCACGGGTTCAGCACAAGAGCTTTTTCATGCGAGCAATCGCTTCCTGCAGCTGCTCCATCGAGTTGGCGGTGGAAAAGCGCACATAGTTTGCCGTCTCGGCCTGACCGAAGTCGCGGCCGGGGGTGATGGCCAGGTGAGCCTGGTTCATCAGCGCATAGGCAAAGTCCCAGCTGCCCTTCACGCCGAGCTTTTCGGCAGCGGCGCGGCAGTCGGCCCAGGCGTAGAAGGCGCCGTCGGGCTTGACGGGCACGGGCATACCAATCGATTCGAGAGCCGGGATGAAGTAGTCGCGGCGGGCCTTGAACTCGGCGCGGCGACGCTCGTACTCGGCGATGCTTTCAGGCTCGAAGCAGGCCAGGGCCGCATATTGCGACACGGTGCTGGCGCAGATGAACAGATGCTGGGCCAGCATCTCGATGGGCGCAACCAGGGACTCGGGCACCACCATCCAGCCCAGGCGCCAGCCCGTCATATTGAAGTATTTGCTGAAGCTGTTGATGGAGATGATGTCATCGCCCAGCTTCAGGGCCGATTGGCCGAAGGCTTCGTCATAGGACAGGCCCAGATAGATTTCATCGACGATGGTCAACCCGCCTTTGGCGCGCACGACGTCGTGGATGCGGCGCAGCTCATCGGGAGCAATCGAGGTGCCCGTGGGGTTGGAAGGCGAGGCCAGCATCACGCCGCGTGTGCGCTCGCCCCATGCCGCTTCGACCTTGGCGGCGCTGAGCTGGAAGCGCTCCGCCGCCGAAGAGGGGATGAGCACCGGCTTGCCCTCGGCCGCCGAGACAAAGTGGCGGTTGCAGGGGTAGCTGGGATCGGGCATCAGCACCTCGTCGCCCTCGTCGATCAGCGCCAGGCAGGCCAGCTGCAGCGCGGCCGAGGCGCCGGCCGTGATGATGATGCGGCGCGCCGGCACGTCCACGCCGAAGCGGCTGGCGTACCAGGCGCTGATGCGCTCGCGCAGCTCGGGCAGGCCCGGAGCCTGGGTGTATTGCGTGCGGCCGCCGCGGATGGCGCGCTCAGCCGCTTCCTGCACCAGGGGCGGGGCGCTGAAGTCCGGCTCGCCGATGTTCAGGTAGATCATGGGCGTGCCGCTGGCGCTGGACTGGCGGGCCACTTCCTGCGCGTGCTTGGCCATTTCCATGACGTAGAAAGGCTCGATGCGTTGGGCGCGGCGGGAAAGCTCAATGACGGACATGGACGACGTTATTCTTTCAATCAATCAGCGTTTGGGAGCAATCGGGCAACTGCAGGGCGTACGCTGCAGCAGCTTTGCGCCCATAAAAAAACTGCAACCAGCCAGCGGGTGCACGATAGCACCAGCGGCCCTGTTGCAGTGTTTGCTTTGACTATGCATGCAGCGGCAGCAGGGCCGCGCAGGCGCGGCGCTGCAGGTCAAGCGCTTCAGCTGGCAGACTTGTTGGCGCGGTCATGCGCCACTTCGGTGGCACGCAGCTCGGGAGCCAGCCCGTTGAGCACGGCGTTGACATACTTGTGACCGTCGGTGCCGCCAAATTCCTTGGCCAGCTCGATGCACTCGTTGAGCACCACGCGCCAGGGCACGTCAGGGCAGTTCTGGAACTCGTACACGCCAATCCACATGCAGGCATGTTCAATGGGCGAGATCTCGGTCAGGCCGCGATCGAGCTTGGGCGTGATCAGCGCATCCAGGGAGACTTCGTTTTCCACGCAGCCGCGCAGCAGTGCGTCGTAGTGCACCACGTCGGCCTTGTGAAAGCCGGCCAGATCGCGCGTGAAGCGATCGATGTCGAGCACCGCATTGCGGCCCACGATGTGCTGATACAGACCTTGCAGTGCGAATTCGCGTGCGCGGCTGCGGTTGGACTTGGAGCCCGCCTTGCGTGCGCCGGTGCTGGTCAGGCCGGTGCGCTTCTGGGGTGGGCGGCGCGAGCCGGACTCGCTGGATTGTTCTTCACTCATGATCGTCGTAGGAGTTGAGCAGATTGGCCATTTCCACGGCGACGCGGGCTGCGTCGCGGCCCTTCTCGACCTGGCGGGCGATGGCCTGCTCCATGTTTTCAGTGGTGATGATCGCGTTGGCGATCGGCAGCCGGTAGTCAAGGCTCAGGCGTGTCACGCCCGCGCCCGATTCGTTGGCTACCAGCTCGAAGTGGTATGTCTCCCCACGGATGATGCAGCCCAGCGCCACCAGGGCGTCGTACTGATCGGTGTCGGCCAGTGTCTGAAGTGCCACGGGCACTTCGAGTGCGCCGGGGACGGTGACATGGTCGATGTTCTCGGTCTTCACACCCAGTGCCAGCAGCTCGTCGCGGCAGGAGGCAAACAGGGTGTTGGTAATGCTTTCGTTGAAGCGTGCCTGCACGATGCCGATCTTCAGTCCGGCGCCGTTCAGGTTTTGGCCTTGGCCTTTTTCTGCGTTTTGCATCTGGTGGTCCGTCTCTTATTCCTTGGGGATGTAACCCGTGATTTCCAGGCCGTAGCCCGCCATGCTGGGCATGCGGCGGGGCTGGCCCATAAGCTGCATCTTGCTCACGCCCAGCTCGCGCAGGATTTGCGCGCCCACGCCATAGGTGCGCAGGTCCATGCGGCCGCGTTCCGGGGCCTGGGCCGAACGGGCCTTGCCTTCGAACTGGGTCAGCAACTGCTCGCCGGATTCGCTGCAGTTGAGCAGCACGGCCACGCCCTGGCCATTGCCGTTGATGTATTTGAGGCTTTCATCCAGACACCAGGAATGCTGGTTGCGGCCGGTTTCGAGCGCATCGAGCACTGACAGCGGCTCGTGCACGCGCACGGGCACGGTGGTGTCTGGCTGCCATTCGCCCTTGACCAGTGCCAGGTGCACGGAGCCGCTGGGCACGTCGCGGAAGGCATGGGCGATGAATTCGCCATGGGCGGTCTGCATGGGGCGGCTGCCCACTTTCTGCAGCAGGGATTCATTGCGGCTGCGGTATTCGATGAGGTCGGCAATCGTGCCGATCTTGATGCCATGCTCGGCGCAGAACAGCTGCAGATCGGGCAGGCGGGCCATGGTGCCGTCGTCCTTCATGATCTCGCAGATCACGGCCGAGGGCGTGCAGCCTGCCAGCGCGGCCAGGTCGCAACCGGCTTCGGTATGGCCGGCGCGCATGAGTACGCCGCCGTCCACGGCCTGCAGCGGGAAGATATGGCCGGGTTGCACCAGATCGCTGGGCTGGCTGTTCTTGTTCACGGCCACCTGGATGGTGCGCGCGCGGTCGGCGGCCGAGATGCCGGTGGTCACGCCTTCGGCGGCTTCGATGGAGATGGTGAAGGCCGTGCTGTACACGGTGCCGTTGCGCGCGGCCATGGGCGGCAGCTTGAGGAATTCGCAGCGCTCGCGGGTCAGCGTCAGGCAGATCAGGCCACGGCCGAAGCGGGCCATGAAGTTGATGGCCTCCGCTGTGACATGGTCGGACGCCAGAACCAGATCGCCTTCGTTCTCGCGGTCCTCTTCGTCAACGAGAACGACCATGCGGCCGGCACGCATTTCCGCCACGATTTCTTCGACGGGCGAGATGGGCACGGGTTGGAGGGAGCTGTTCATGGAATGCCTTCTTGGACGTGAACTGGATGCGATGCACTGCAGTTGGCGGCTGGCGCATGACACGCACCAGTGAGGCATTGCCGACGCCGCCACGGGCGCAGGCAGGACTTCCAAAGAACGTGTGAGGCGGGGGCCGCCTGGGCGGAGCCGCTTTCTGCAGGGCAAGGCCTTGCGGAAAGCGCTCATTCTATTGCAGAGCGGGCTTTGAGCGCGCGAGCCGACCCTGAAACCATGATGCAATGCAAGAACCGGACGCAGTTCCGATGCGTGGCATCCAGCAAGAGCCGCCCCGGAGGATGCCTGCCCCAGCAATGATGCCGTCCGTCTTTGGCGGCAGAGGCGGCAAGGCCGCTCCAGTATTGGAAGCTTCAGCTTGTATTGGCACAGCCTAGTTCAAAGGCATCAAGCAAGAGCCGCCCCGCAGCGTGGGCTGCTCCAGCATTGATGCCCTCCCCTTGGGAGAAGCAGCAAGGCGGCTCAGAGTGGCTTACAGATACTCATGATCCTTGAGCACCACATCGCTGTCGGGATAGGCGCAGCAGGGCAGCACGTAGCCTTCGGCCTGCTCCTCGCTCGTCACGCCCGGCCATTCGATGTTGTAGTGCACGCTGCCCGATACCAGCTGTCCCATGCAGGTGCGGCAGGTGCCGTTGCGGCAGGAGCTGGGCCAGTTCACGCCGCCGCTCTCCAGCGAGTCCAGCAGGGACTGGTCGGCCCAGGCATCGACCTGCTGGCCGCTGGGCTCGCACTTGGCGATGAAGAAGGGAGGGGCAAAAGCAGAGGCGTTGGACATGAGGCGCTGTGGTGATTCTTTGCAAAACCCGTTGTTGTAGCCGGTTTGCCAAGGCCGTGGGGCCGGTGCGGATTGCCTGTTTTTTCAGCGCTTGGAAATGAGCCTTTTGAAATCAACGACTTGCCTGACTTATTCATGAGGCAGGTGCAGTTGTTCACAAGGATGTCCAGCGTAGGACGGGATAAGTGGACGTCTGTCGATGGTGGTCTGATTAAAAAACAGGCAATTTGCAAAACCCCATGCAAATCAAGTGCTTGAAACATTGCTGCAAAAGCTATTCAGGCTTGTCCACAGGCTTGTTGAGAAAAATTGGGGAAAAGCCCGTCGCTTGTGGATGACCTATGTTTGCTATTGATAAAAGAGCTTGTAGCGCTTGCAAATATTGAAATTTGAATAGTTTTAATATTGAAACCAATTGATTGATTGCGGTAAAAGCTTCCGAATTAATAGCATGCTCCAGACTTACCCGCAGGCAGTCGCAAACGCTACGTTGCGCTGCAGCATGGGGGCTTAAAGTGATTGCATCAATGCACAAGCAAGGAACAAGACATCATGGCAATGGATTTTCAAGGTCGTGTGGCCATCGTGACGGGAGCGGGCGGCGGTCTGGGGCGTCTGCACGCGCTGGCCCTGGCCAGGCGCGGCGCCAAGGTGGTGGTCAACGATCTGGGCGGCGCGGTGGACGGCTCGGGCGGCTCGGCCACGGCGGCACAGCAGGTGGTCGATGAAATCCGTGCGGCAGGCGGCGAGGCGATTGCCAACGCGGCCTCCGTGACCGACTTCGAAGCCGTGCAGGCCATGGTCAAGCAGGCCATCACGGCCTGGGGGCGCGTGGACATTCTGGTCAACAACGCCGGCATTCTGCGTGACAAGAGCTTTGCCAAGATGGATATGGCGGACTTCCGACTGGTGGTCGACGTGCACCTGATGGGCGCAGCCAACTGCTGCAAGGCCGTCTGGCCGTATATGCAGGAGCAGAACTATGGCCGCATCGTGATGACGACCTCGTCCACCGGCCTCTATGGCAATTTCGGCCAGGCCAACTATGGTGCGGCCAAGCTGGCCCAGGTGGGCCTGATGCAGACGCTGGCCATCGAAGGCGCCAAGCACAATATCCGGGTCAACGCACTGGCCCCCACGGCAGCCACGCGCATGACGGCGGGCCTGCTGCCCGAGCCGGTGCTGGAAGCCTTGAAGCCGGAGGCCGTGGTGCCCGCCATGCTGGTGCTGGCGCACGAGAGCGCGCCCACACGCACCATCGTCTGCGCCGGTGCCGGCGGTTTCGAGGCCGCGCACATTACCATGACCGAGGGCATTTATCTGGGCATGGGCGAGACCGTGCCCGAGGAGCTGGCCGAGCGCCTGGCCGAAGTCACGGCCAGCGAGGGCCAGCAGGTGCCGGGCAGCGGCGCCGTCCAGGGACAGGTGGAAGTGGGCAAGGCCATGAAAGCGCATGGACATTGATCAAAGCCAAGCTCGCGGCATTTTTTGGCCCGTGCCGGCGGCGGCAACGGCTGCCAGCTGCGATTAGCACAGCTGAAAAAAGCCCTCTTGCGAGGGCTTTTTCTGTTTGGGAGTGAGCATGTGCTCATGCCAGGGCTTCGGTTAACCTGACAAATTTCTGGCATGGCTTCGGGCTTGTAGCAGCTCAACAGGCCGAAAAACGTGGTTAAGCGGCCAGCCGCCTTCGTGTTGTGCCTTGTTTCTCTATCATTCGCCGTCTGGGCGCGATTGGGCAGACGAGGTTTGTCGTCAGCGTCTTCACTAAGAAGGTAAAAACAATGAAGACATCGCAGGCCGTCGTGAATATGCCCACCGCCGAAAGGCTGCTGGGCATTCGTCGCGGCATCGAGAAAGAAGGACTGCGGGCCCTGGCCACGGGCTCGCTGGCCCTGACGCCGCACCCTGCGGAACTGGGCTCGGCTCTCACGCACCCGCACATCACCACCGATTACAGCGAGTCCCAGCTGGAACTGATCACCGGCGCGCGCCTGGGTGTCGAGGAATGCCTGGACGAGCTGACCGAAGTCCACCAGTTCGTGCTGCGCAATCTCAGCGAAAGCGGCGAGCTGATGTGGAACGCCAGCATGCCCTGCCGGCTGCCCACGGACGAGACAATTCCGCTGGGCCGTTATGGCGGCTCGCACTCGGGTCGTTCCAAGAGCGTTTACCGCATGGGGCTGGGGCACCGCTATGGCCGCCGCATGCAGACCATCTCTGGGATTCATTACAACTGGTCGCTGCCCGGAGTGAGCAGCGACCAGTACTTCGCGCTGATCCGCAACTTCCGCCGCAACGCCTTTGTGCTGCTGTACCTGTACGGTGCCTCTCCCGCGCTGTGTCCCTGCTTTGTGGAAGGGCGCGAGCATCGCCTGCAGCCTCTGGGCGACGGCAGGAACGCACTGTATCTGCCCTATGCGACGTCGCTGCGCATGGGGCGACTGGGCTATCAGAGCGATGCGCAGTCCAGCATCAATGTCAGCTACAACGGACTCGAGGGCTATGCGGACTCGCTGCATGAGGCGCTGACCCGTCCCTACCCGGCCTACGAGCAACTGGGCGTGAGAAACCCCGGTGGCGACTACAACCAACTGGGCACGGGTCTGCTGCAGATCGAGAACGAGTTCTACGGCACCATCCGCCCCAAACGCACCGTCAAGAGCGGCGAGCGCCCGCTGCATGCGCTGCGCGAGCGCGGCGTGGAGTATGTGGAAGTGCGGCTCATGGACATCGATCCCTATGAAACCGTGGGCATTGCCCCGGCCACCATGCGCATGATCGACGTCTTCCTGCTGCACTGCCTGCACAGCGACAGCCCCGATGACACGCCCCAGGAAATCGCCGACCTCAAGCACAACCAGCATCTGGCAGCCGAGCAGGGCCGCGAGCCAGGCCTGACGCTGGTGCGCAACGGCCAGCAGGTGCTGCTGACCGAATGGGCGCAGGAAGTGCTGGAGCAGTGCCGTCCCTATGCCCAGGCGCTGGATGCCGCGCATGGCACGGGCGACTACAGCGCCGCGCTGGAGCAGGCCCTGGCCCGCGTGCAGGACGCGCAGTCCACGCCCTCGGCCCATGTGCTGCAGGAGCTCACCGGCGCCTATGACAACCATTTCATCGACTTCATGACCACGCAGTCCGCCAAGGCGCGTGATGCCTTGCTGGCCATGCCCTGGACGGCAGAGCAGCAGGCGCGCTACGAGCAGATGAGCCAGGAGTCGGTGATTGCTCAGCAGGCCATCGAGGCCGCCGACACCATGACGTTCGAAGAGTGGCGTCAGCGCTATATGGACCCGTCCAGCCTGCGCTGATTCTCCGAATTTGATAGCTGAAAGCGCTTGCGGCTTCTGGGTTGCAAGCGCTTTTTCTTTTTGATCAGGCTGCGATGTCACAGCCTCGTCATCTGTGTTTCATATCGTAACGATTGGCGGGGCACTGCGCTCCGCGCTTGATCGGCGGTGTGCTCATGTTGTTGAAGAAATTCCAGAACCTTTCGGTGGCTCGCAAGATGTGGGCCTTGTTCCTGGGGCTGTTGCTGTGCAATGTGCTGGTGGCAGGCGGCCTGTTCAGCTATTTGCAGAATGTGGAGCAGCGGGTCAGCGCAGCCGTTCAGGCCACGGACAAGCGCATCAATCTAGCGCTGCGCTGGCAGGCGCTGACACTGCAGAGTGTGGAGGCCGCGCTGGCCAGCGTGCTCTCGTCGGAAGAGCATCTGATCGCTCAGCTCTCGCAGAAAGCGCGCGGGCTGATGCAGCAGGCCGCAGGTCTGCAGCAGCAGGTACAGGCCGATGCCCAGACCGAGGTCGATCG
Organism: Comamonas sp. Tr-654; assembly: GCF_011752915.1. Classification (NCBI taxonomy): domain Bacteria; kingdom Pseudomonadati; phylum Pseudomonadota; class Betaproteobacteria; order Burkholderiales; family Comamonadaceae; genus Comamonas; species Comamonas sp. Tr-654. Next base: position 101,038 of record NZ_VWWQ01000005.1, on the reverse strand, counting down.
GGGCGGGCTGACCAAGGTGGAGCAGGAGCGCAAGGCCGTGCTCGATATCTATGAAAAGGCCTATCAGGCGCGCGACCTGGGCAAGGCCTGGGAGGCGCAGAAGCTGGTGGACGAGCAACTGATCCCGGCCTCCAGGCGCTATGTCCAGGCCCAGGATGCCTTTATCGAGGCCCAGCAGCAGCAGCGCCTGGATGCCGAGCAGCAGGGGCGCGAGCAAACCGCTGTCGCCAAGCGCATGGCCGTGGGTGTGGGTCTGTTCATGGGGCTGGTGGGGGCGCTGCTGTCGCTGGCGACGATTCGCTCCATCACCTCACCCCTGAGCGAGGCCGTACAGCTGGCGCAGACCATTGCGGCGGGCGATCTGAGCTTTGCGCCGCCGTCAACGGGGCGCAGCGACGAGCTGGGCCGGCTCATGCAGTCGCTGGCGCTGATGACGCGCCAGTTGCGGGGCCTGGTGGGCGAGGTGCAGGGCGGCGTGGAGGCGGTGGCCGCCGCATCCAGCCAGATGGCGCAGGACAATAGCGACCTCTCCGATCGCACGGCCCATGCGGCAGAGCAGCTCAAGGCCACGGTCAGCAGCATAGAGAACATGGTCACCCTGGTCACCCATTCGGCCGACAGTGCGCGCCATGCCGACCAGAGTGCGCGCAGTGCTGCCGAGGCGGCGGCCAGCGGCGGCAGCGTGGTGCAGGAGGTCGTGCGCAACATGGAGCACATGGCGCAGAGCAGCCAGCAGGTGGCCGCCATTGTGGGAGTGATAGACGGGATTGCCTTCCAGACCAATATCCTGGCACTGAATGCCGCCGTGGAGGCGGCGCGGGCCGGCACCCAGGGCCGCGGCTTTGCCGTGGTGGCAGCCGAGGTGCGCGAGCTGGCCCAGCGCAGTGCCGAAGCGGCCAAGCAGATCCGCCAGCTGATGGACCATTCCACCCGGCAGATGAAGTCGGGCCAGACGCTGGCGCTGCAGGCCGGTCAGCGCATGGAGCATATCGTGCGCGATGTGCGCACGGTCAGCGGTCTGATCGCATCGATCACCGAGGCGGCCCAGGCTCAGAACCAGGGCATTGCCCAGATCAGCGAGGCGGTGCAGGCCCTGGACCATATGACCAGCCAGAACGCGGGTCTGGTGGCGGAGTCCAGTGCGGCGGCACGCGAGCTATTCCATCAGGCGCAGCGACTGGAGGCCGGGGCAGGACGTTTCCGGGTCAGCTACCAGTCGTTGGGTAACGAGATCGTCGATATCGATTTCGATGACGATGACGATGCTATGAAAGATGAGGCTCATCCGCGCAGCCTGCCTGCGCAGGAAGCCGAAACGGCATAAGTTCCGGCAGTCTGGTTTCAGCCTGCGGCCAGGGCTTCGGACGCATCCTCCAGCCAGAAAGACAGCGCACCATAATAGCCTTCCCAGACGCAGCCGTTGCAGCCGCGCCCGCAGCAGCTCGTGGGCTCGGGTGGTGGTTGGCGCAGTGTCACCGCCGCTGCCGCAGCGCGCTGCTGCCAGAGCGCGATCTGGCTGCGAGCCTGGGTCAGCGGCTGCAGCAGGGCCGCATCGCTCATTTCCTGAAGCGAACCCAGAGAAACTGGGCTATGAAGGCCAGACCCAGCACCAGGGCGAACCAACCCACGATATGGGACTGGGCAAACAGCTGGGCGATGCCGCTTTCGGGCTTGAACACCGGAGCCAGCAAGATGATGATGCCGATCAGCGCAATCGTCAGGCCTTTGATCAGGATTTCGTTGCGGGATTTGGGCTTTTGGGGGGCGGATGGCAGGGGCATAAGCGAGCGGACAGGTCAGAAAGGCAGAGGCAGATTATCCTTGCGCGCCTGAATTCACCGACATAAAAGGGTGTTTGCGCCGATTGCGTGCCTACACCCCGCACAACAAGAAAGATCTGCGCTATGGCCATCCAATGGTTTCCCGGTCACATGCATCTGACACGTCAGGCCATCACGGAGCGCGTCAAGGAAATCGATGTGGTCATCGAGGTTCTGGATGCGCGCCTGCCTGGCTCCAGCGCCAATCCCTTGCTGCAGGAGATGACGGGCCACAAGCCGCGCCTGAAGATACTCAACAAGCAGGACATGGCCGATCCGGTACAGACCAAGGCCTGGATGGACTGGTACAACGCCCAGAGCGAGACCCGCGCCATTGGCCTGGACGCCTCGGAGCCGGCGCCCACCAAGCGCCTGATCGAGCAGTGCAAGCTGCTGGCACCGTCGCGCGGCGGTCTGGCCAAGCCCATGCGTGTGCTGATCTGCGGCGTGCCCAATGTGGGCAAGTCCACGCTGATCAACTCCATGAGCGGCAAGACCCAGGCCAAGACCGGCAACGAGGCCGGCGTGACCAAGCTGGAGCAGCGCATCGTGCTGGCCGACGATTTTTACCTCTGGGACACGCCGGGCATGCTTTGGCCGCGCATCATCGTGGAGAAAAGCGGCTACAATCTCGCCGCCAGCGGCGCCGTGGGGCGCAATGCCTATGACGAAGACCTGGTTGCGCTGGAGCTGCTGCTGTATCTGCAGAAGCACTATGCCCCCATGCTGGAGGCGCGCTACAAGCTGGGCATCTCGGCCGAGGAGATCGCGGCATTGCACGACGACGAGCTGCTGACGCTGATCGGCAAGAAGCGCGGGGCCGTGATGAGCGGTGGCCGCGTGAATCTGCAGAAGGCGGCCGAGCTGGTGCTGACGGACTTCCGCGATGTGAGCATAGGCCGCATCACGCTGGAGACACCGGCCGAATTTGAGGCCTGGCTTGCCGAGGGCCAGCAAAAAGATGCGGAGCGCCAGGCCAGGAAGGACGCCCAGACCAAGGCGCGCAGAAGCGCGCGCCGCCGCCAGCCCTGAGCTTGGGGCTAACGCCCGGCCCCCGGGTGGCTCAGGCAGGTGGCACTGGGCAGGCAGGCCTTGCGTGCAGATTTTCTGAATCAGACTTGCCTGGGCGATTGAACTAATTGGCAACTGCCCCTAGCATTCATCATTCAGTCTGAATGCTAAAGGGCTTGCATGCGGCGTCATTTTGTCGAGGCCAGATATCGGTTGCCCATGCGCCGCATGGTGTGGCTGGGCTGTCTCTGGATGTGGGTCCTGGGCGCCATGATGAGTCTGGTCTGGTTGCTGGCACCCGCAGTGGACGACATGGACCTGGCGCTGTCCGGCGGCGTCATGCTGCTGTCGCTGCTGGGCATGGGACTGGCCAAGGCCAGGAAATGGGCCTGGGCCGTGTCCTGCTTTGTCTGGGGCAACTGGCTGCTGAGCCTGCTCTGGGCCTGGCACACGGGAGGGCTTTACGGGCCGGCCGTGATGGCTTTCCCGGCCTGGCTGGTGGTTGCGGTCTGGGTGCAGGGCACGCGTGCCGCCCTGGCGATGCTGGGCTTGTCCACCCTGGTCGTCGTCGCCCTGTGGTGGCTGGCTCCCCAGATCGGCATGCCGGCTGCGGCGCTGTCGGCCACCGAACACCTGCTGGCGCTGATCCATGTGGTGGGCATGATGATGCTAGTGCTCATCATTTGTCTGCAGGCCAGGGCCAGCCTGGGTCGGCGTGTGCAGAAAAGCATGGAAACGCTGGCTGCGCTGGAGGCCAGTCAGAACGAGCTACGCAAGTTCTACCGGGCGGTCGAGCAGAACCCGGAGAGCATCGTCATCACCGATCCCCAACTGAAGGTCGTGTATGTCAACGAGGCCTTTCTGAACCGTTCGGGCTATGAGCGCGAGCAGGTGCTCGGCCAGTCGACCGAGCTGGTCTCCACCATGGGCATGGACCGCAGTCACCGTCAGCGCGCGCTTAAGCAGCTGGCCACGGGCTCGCTGTGGCGCGGCGAGATGACCAATCGCACGAGCAAGGGCGAGGCCTTGCGTGAATCGGTGCTGGTGACGCCGATCCGCACGCCGCAGGGCGAGGTCGTCAATTATGTGGAGCTCAAGCGCGATCTCTCCGAGCGTGTGCTGGCCGAGCGCCGCATCCATGACCTGGTCTATCTGGACCCGCTCACGGGCCTGCCCAACCGCCACTCGCTGACCCTGCATCTGCGCGAGCTGAACCTGGCCCGCCAGGACGCCTGCCATGGTCTGCTGCTGCTGGATGTGGATCGCTTTTCCGTCTTCAACGATGTGCATGGCATGCAGCACAGCGACGAGCTGGTGCAGGCCATGGGGGCCAGGCTTGTCGAGGCGCTGCCTGACGATGCCTGGATTGCGCGTATCGCGGCTGCGGAATTCGCCATCGTCTTCGATAGCCTGCACAAGCATGCCCAGGGCGTGGAGGAGCAACTGCAGCAGTACGCGCTGACCTTGAAGAAGGCCTTGCAAAAGCCGTTTTCCCTCAATAGCTGGATCGAGACCGAGTTTGTCAGCTGCTGCATAGGCGGTGCGGTGCTGGAGCCGGCCCTCAAGGGCGGCAACAGCAATGACGTGCTGCGTTTTGCCAGCGTGGCCCTGCATGAGGCCAAGCAGGGCGGACCGGGCAGCGTGGTCCTGTTCGAGCCACGCATGGCTCAGGATGTGTACCGGCGCGTGCGCATTGCCAAGGATCTGTACCACGGCATCTCCCAGGGCGAGCTGCGCCTGTATCTGCAGAGCCAGACCGATGCGCGCGGACGCTGCGTGGGCGCCGAGGCGCTGGTGCGCTGGCAGCATCCGGAATGGGGGCTGGTCAGCCCGGGAGAGTTCATTCCGGTGGCCGAGGAGTCCGAGCTCATCGTGCGTCTGGGCGACTGGGTGCTGCGTCAGGCCTGTACGTTGCTGGCGAGACCGGCCATGGCAGAGCGCGGTTTGCGTCTGTCGGTCAACGTCAGCGCCCAGCAGTTCGGGCATGAGGAATTCATGGCCACGCTGGACAAGATACTGAGGGAGACCGGAGCCAATGCGCGCCAGCTGACGCTGGAGATCACCGAAGGCACCTTGCTACGGGATCTGGACCAGGCGCGCCGGCGCATGCTGGCCTTGCGCGGCCTTGGGATAGAGATCTCTCTCGATGACTTCGGCACCGGCTATTCCAGCATGTACAGCCTGCAGCATCTGCCGATCCAGGAACTCAAGATCGACAGGAGCTTCGTCAGCGGCAGCCATCGCTCCGAAAAGGACGCGGCTCTGGTGGAGGCTATGCTGCTGGTGGCGCACCGCTTGCAGCTGCGCGTGGTGGCCGAAGGCGTGGAGCTGTCCGAGCAGGCGCTGCAGCTGACGCGATGGAACCCGGACATCGTGCTGCAGGGCATGCTGCTCGGGATGCCCAGGCCGCAGCAGCGCTGGCAGGTCGAGGTACTGGGCGAGCCCGATCCGGATGTCAAGATGTGAAAAAGCCCGCAACCATTGCTGGTTGAGGGCTTTCAGCGCTGAAGAGCGTGTTGGCTGGCAGTGATCAGGCTGCCGGCTGTTCGAAGTAGCGACGCGCCAGCAGATCCCAGAATCGGGAGCCGCGGCCGATGTTGTCATCGTTGAAGTCGTAGGCCGGGTTGTGCAGGCTCACGCCGGGTTGGCCGTTGGTAGGACCGTTGCCGATCCAGCCATAGGCACCGGGCACGGCCTCAAGCATGAAGCCGAAGTCTTCCGAGGTCATGGCGGGCAGCACGTCGTCAAAGGCCTTGTCCTCACCCACGGCCTCGCGCATCACGGCGGCCATGAACTTGGCTTCGCGGGCATGGTTGGTGGTGTTGGGATAGGAGCCGGGGCGCAGCGTGAACTCGGCGCTGCACAGGTGGGCAGCGGCCACATGTCCGCTGATGCGCTTGATGCCTTCGATGAACATCTCGCGCGTTTCCTTCTTCAGGGTGCGCACGGTGCCGGCGATGATGGCGTCATCGGGAATGATGTTTTCCACGGTGCCGCTGGTGATCTTGCCCACGGTGAGCACGGCCGAATCCAGGGGGTCGGTGCTGCGTGAGACCAGGGTCTGCAGCTGGCTGACGATGGCGCAGGCCACGGGAATCGGGTCCAGCGTGGTGTGGGGCATGGCTGCGTGGCCGCCCTTGCCGTGCACCTTGATCTGGAAGCGTAGGGTGGAGGCCATGATGGGGCCCACACGCACGGCCATCTGGCCGGCCGGCAGCGAGGGCCAGTTGTGCAGCGCAAACACGGCCTCGCAGGGGAATTTCTCGAACAGGCCGTCATCCATCATGGCCTTGGCGCCGGCTCCGCCTTCTTCGCCGGGCTGGAAGATCAGGTGCACCGTGCCGTCAAAGTCGGGCTGCTGCGCCAGCGTGGTGGCGGCTCCCAGCAGCATGGTGGTGTGACCGTCGTGGCCACAGGCATGCATGCGGCCCTTGTTCTGGCTGATGTGCTCGAAGGTGTTGATTTCCGTGACGGGCAGGGCGTCCATGTCGGCGCGGATGCCGATGCTGCGACCGGGGTTGTCCTTGCTGCGGCCCTTGCCGTAGATGCTGGCGACGACGCCAGTCTGGCCCAGGCCACGATGCACGGTCAGGCCCAGGGCCGTGAGGTATGCGGCGACCTTGTCGCCGGTGCGGTGCTCTTCGTACTTGAGCTCAGGATTGGCATGCAGGTCGCGGCGAAAACTGAGCAGCGTACCGAGGTGAGGAGTGATATCGGGTGTAGATCGCATACAGGGGCCGCGGAGCACCCAGCGCTGTAACTGTCGTGGCAGGCAAGCGTCGCGGGCCTGCTGGTGACCGCAGCATTTCAATAGCAAGACCCCCATCATAGGCGTACGCGAGGAGTGGGGGCTTAGGTAGATACCGAAATCAGGGATTTCAGCGTTTGTGCTAACCGAGAAAAAAGCAAGCGATGACTCACCAGGCCCGATCTCTGTGGCGCTCGGGGGCGAATGTTCCGCCAGATGTGTTTTGGCGGGCCCGGGCAGTGGCTCGAGCGGCGGTCTGATGCAGCGGCAATGTCCTGTGCACCAGCTTGCTGCGGCGCAAACGGCGAAAATACGGGCTTATGACCGCACAGACCGCCAAAACTTCCCTGTTCCAGCAATTGCTGGTGCGTCCCGATCGCAACGATCCCAAGCCCCTCATCCTCTACCACGGCCGTCGCTGCCCCGACGGTTTTGGCGCGGCGCTGGCTGCCTGGCTGTTCTATGAAGGCCAGGCCGAGTTTCGTGGCCTGGACCACGGCGAGATTCAGACGGCCGACGACCTGGGTGAGCTGGCCGGTCGCGCCGTCTATGTGCTGGACTTTGCCTTCGAGCCCGCGCTGATGGCCGAGATCGAGTCGCGCGTGGCCAAGCTCGTGGTGCTGGACCACCACAAGAGCGCGGCCGAGAAGCTCAGCGGCTACCAGTGCCAGTGCGGCGTGATCCATTTCGATATGAACAAGTCCGGCGCACGCCTGGCCTGGGAGTTTTTCCAGGCCGACAAGCCCGTGCCGGGCCTGATTCGCTACATCGAGGACCGCGACATCTGGAAATGGGAGTTCCCCGAAAGCGCGGCCTTCCTGGCTGCCCTGGACATGGAGCCCGTGCGCAGCTTCGAGCGCTGGGCCGAGATCGCGGCTTTCACGCCTGAGCAGGAAGCCGTCTACATGGCCCGCGGCGGTGCCATGGACGAGAAATTCCAGAAGCTCTGTGCCGATATCGCCGACGGCGCCCAGGTGCTGGTCTTCAACGGCCGGCAGGGCCTGATGGTCAACTGCCCCGGCATGTTCCACAGCCAGGTGGGCGACCTGCTGGCACGTCAGAGCGGCAGCTTTGCACTGATGTGGCATGCCAATCACAAGGGCACCAAGGTGGGCCTGCGCTCGCGCTCGGAGTTCAACTGCATTCCTCTGGCCGAGAGCTTTGGCGGTGGTGGTCACGCCCAGGCCTGTGGCTTCAAGATGGGCAACGAGCGTCTGGTGGAGTTGCTGCAGGGCGAGCTCAAGGCCGATCCCGAGGTGCAATACGAGTTTGTGGCCGCACCCAGCCTGCAGTTCGACGAGGAAGGCAAGTGGGTTCGTGTCACGCCCAAGTCTGCGTGATTGCAAAAATAATAGCTGTTAGCGCTTGATATAAAAGGGCTGAGAGTTATTTTTATGGCGTGGACTGCCAGCCCGGCAGGGCTAGCAGCTTTTGCCAGTCCTGCGCTTCCTGAACCTGGGGCAGGGCAGACCAGTCGGCCTCGAAGCGCAGGAGCTGGCCGCTCACGGGGTGGGCGATCTCCAGTGCCCTGGCATGCAGCCACAGCCGCTGCTGACCCAGGCGCTCGGCCCACCAGCGGTTCAGCGGGCCCTTGCCGTGGGTGGCGTCGCCGATGATGGGGTGGGCCACATGCTTGAGGTGGCGGCGGATCTGGTGTCGGCGGCCCGTGGTGGGCAGGGCTTCGACCAGGCTGATGCGGGTCTCGGGGTGCCGGCCGTCATAACTTTCAGGCCAGGACAGCCGTGCCAGACAGCGCAGGCGCGTGTGCGCCTCCTGTACCGGAGCATCCTCGGGCGCATCGTCGGGCTTGAGGGGATGATCGACTTCCACCGCTTCGGGCAGCCAGCCGCGCACCAGGGCCCGATATTCCTTGCGGGTTTCATGGGCTGCAAAGCTGGCCGCCAGGGCCTGGGCCGCTTCCTTGTTCAGTGCCATGAGCAGCACGCCGCAAGTGCCCTTGTCCAGCCGGTGCACGGGCCAGACATGGCGGCCCAGTTGGTCACGCAGCGTCTGCATGACAAAGCGCGTCTCGTGCGCATCCAGCCCTGTGCGATGCACCAGCCAGCCGGCGGGTTTGTAGACCGCGACCAGATGCTCGTCCTGCCAGAGGATATGCAAAAGGGGATTGGGGGCGGCGTCGGGCATGAAGAGGGCAGGCAGTACAGGGCGAGCCGCACTCTATCGCACAGTGCAAAGCTTTGCTGACCAGGGCCTGCCTGCCGGCAGGCCGCGCCGTGGCCGAGAATCGGTGAGGGCCGCTTGACGCTGGCCCATTTGTTTGGGACAGCTGCCAGCGCATGAAGGATCAAGGCTGGCGGTCAACTGGAGGCTTGATCTTGTGTCTGTGATGTTCAAGGGCGTGGTGGTTTCGGTACTCGCATCCGTGCTGTTCGCTTCGTTGTATTACCTCTCGCCTTTTCTCGCCCCGCTCGATGGCGAGCAGATCTTTGGCTGGCGCGTGCTGGTGACGCTGCCCTTTACCACGGCCCTGCTGTTCGCTCTCAAGGAAGTGGCGGCGGTACGCGCCTTGCTGGCGAGAGCCCTGGCCCAGCCCCGCTTTGGACTGCTGCTGGTGTTGAGTTCGGCGCTGCTGGGCGTGCAGCTCTGGATTTTCATGTGGGCACCCATGAACGGGCGCGCGCTGCCGGTGTCGCTGGGCTATTTTCTGCTGCCGCTGGTGATGGTCGTGGCCGGGCGCGTGTTGTTTGCCGAGCGCCTGACGCCGGGCCAGAGCCTGGCCACGCTGGTGGCGGCTGCGGGCGTGGCGCACGAGTTCTGGCAGGCGGGCGGCATGTCCTGGGAGACCTGGGTGGTGGCGCTGGGTTACACGGTGTATTTCTCGCTGCGCCGCAAGCTGCAGACCGATACCCTGGCCGGTCACTGGATCGACATGGCCCTGCTGGTGCCGGTGGCCGTCGGTTTCACGTTGCCTGCGCCCGCCAGCTGGCCGCTGGTGGCGGCCCATCCGATGCTATGGGCCCTGTTGCCCTTGCTGGGCATCGTCAGCGCCGTGGCGCTGGCGCTGTACATGATTGCCAGTCGCTGGCTGCCGCTGGGTCTGTTCGGACTGCTGTCCTATGTGGAGCCGGTCCTGCTGGTCGTGGTGGCCTGGCTGCTGGGCGAGAGCATGGAGCCGCAGCAGCAGACCAGCTATGCGCTGATCTTTGCCGCCGTGGGCCTGCTGATCGTCGACGGCCTGCTGCATTCATGGCGTGGGCGTTCACACACATCGGACTGAGAGTGCCGGAGTTGCCGCCCCAGGTTGGTGCATCGCAGGGCAATAATGAAAGCTTTGTTTTCTTTGAAGGAACTGCTTGTCATGGCATCGACCCCATCCCCTATCCGCGTTGCTATCGTTGGTTACGGCAATCTGGGCCGCGGCGTGGAAGCTGCTGTCGCCAGAAACCCCGATATGCAGCTCAAGGGGATCTACACCCGTCGCGACCCTTCCGGACTCAAGCCCCTGGATGCAGGCACGTCCGTGCATTCCATGGATGCCTTGCTGTCGCACAAAGGCCAGGTTGATGTGCTGATTCTCTGCGGCGGCTCCAAGGACGATCTGCCCACGCAGGCGCCCGAGCTGGCGGCCCATTTCAATCTGGTCGACAGCTTTGACACCCATGCCCGCATTCCCGAGCACTTTGCCAATGTGGACCAGGCCGCCCGGGGCGGACAGTGCACGGCACTGATTTCGGCCGGCTGGGACCCGGGCATGTTCTCCATCAACCGCGTGCTCGGCGAAGCCCTGCTGCCTGACGGTGCCACCTACACCTTCTGGGGCAAGGGCCTGAGCCAAGGCCATTCCGATGCCATCCGGCGCGTGGCAGGCGTGGCTGGCGGCGTGCAGTACACCGTCCCCGTGCAGGAGGCTGTCGACAAGGTGCGCTCCGGCGTGCGCCCCGAACTGTCCACCCGCGAGAAGCACCAGCGTGAATGCCATGTGGTGCTCAAGCAGGGAGCCGACGCCGAAGCCGTGCGCAAGACCATTGTGGAAATGCCTCACTACTTCGACGAGTACGACACCACGGTTCACTTCATCAGTGCCGAGGAACTGGCCCGCGACCATGCCCGCATGCCGCATGGCGGCTTTGTGATTCGCAGCGGCAACACCAATGCCGAGAACAGGCAGGTCATCGAATACCGTCTGCAGCTGGACAGCAACCCCGAGTTCACTTCCAGCGTGCTGGTGGCCTATGCCCGTGCCGTCCACCGCATGGCCCAGAGCGGCCAGCATGGCGGCAAGACCGTGTTTGACGTGGCCCCCGGCCTGCTCTCGCCCAAGAGCGCCGACCAGTTGCGCGCCGAGCTGCTGTAAACCCCTGTAGCCATGAAAAAAAGCCTCGCGACACCGGCGAGGCTTTTTTGATGGGAACACGCTGCAGCGCCGATCAATGAATCGCCGTCAGCCAGGCTGGCTCAAGTGGCTGCGGGGCCGGCGACACCGCTCACGCGTGCGGCATCCTCTAGCCTGTCCACATCGCGCAGCGGCTTGAACAGCGTCATCCAGCCGCCCACCACGCCCAGCGTGCACAGGCTGCCCAGAATGGCGGCAGGAACGGCGCCGAACCAGGAGGCGCTGCTGCCCGCGCGGAACTCGCCGAGTTCGTTGGACGAGCCGATGAACAGCATGTTCACCGCATTCACGCGGCCGCGCATATGGTCGGGCGTGGAAAACTGCACCAGTGCGCCTCGGATATAGACGCTGACCATATCGGCTGCACCGGCCACGGCCAGGGCCAGCATGGACAGAACAAACCAGTGCGAGAGCGCAAACACCAGATTGGCAAGTCCGAACACGGCCACAGCCGCAAACATCACCTTGCCCACGCGGCGGTTGATGGGACGAGACGCCAGCCACAGGCCCATGCAGACCTCGCCCGCGGCCATGGAGGAGCGCAGCAGGCCCAGGCCTTGCGGGCCGACCTGCAGCACCTCGTGTGCATAGACGGGCAGTAATGCCACCACGCCGCCCAGCAGCACAGCAAACAGATCAAGCGAGATGGTGCCCAGAATGATGGGGCGGGTGCGCATGAAATGCAGACCTTCGGCAAAACGCTGCCACATGGTGGTTTGCCCGTCGATACCGATCATGGGGCTGGCAAAGCGCACGGGGACCTGGCTCAGCAGGATCGCGCCCAGAATCAGGGCGATGCCGCAGACCGCATAGGTCAGCACGCCGCCACCGAATGCATAGAGCAGGCCGCCCAGCACGGGAGCGGCAATCGCCGAGATGCGCATCAGCATGCTATTGGTGGCAAGGGCCTTGGCCAGCTGCTCGCGGGCGACGATCTGCGGAAGCAGGCTTTGCAGCGCCGGTCCGCTGAAGGCGCGGCTGCAGCCAAACAGCACCAGCACGGCGTAGATCCAGTGCACATCGTGCGCTCCGCTCTCGGCCAGCAGCCACAGCAGGCCCGAGCACAGCGCGGCCACCAGCCAGCTGATGCCGAGCAGGCGTTTGCGGCTCATGCGGTCGCTGAGATCGCCGGCGGGAATCAGCAGGCCAGCCATGGGCAGGAACTGCGCCAGCCCCACATAGGCCAGAGACAGCGGCTCGCGTGTGATGTCGTAGACCTGCCAGGCCACCACCACGGCCTGCATCTGCTGGGCGAACATGGCCAGCATGCGTGCCAGCACGAAATTGACAAAAGCGGGGTCGCGCAAGGGCGCAACGGTGGAGCCTTGGGGGGCGCTGGGTGGGACGGGGCTGGACAAGGTGAGATCCGTGAATGCGGCCGGGGAGGCTGGGGAAGGCCTGGGCTGGCTTCCTGCCTCGGCGACCTGAAAGGTCAGAGGGCCGAGTATGCGCGATCGCCTTGTTTTCTGCACAACTTGTGGCCGCCATGAGCATTCACTTCTGCTGCAGTTCGTATCCGGCAAGCAGGCTGCGGATTGGCCGTCAAGCCGTGCAGGAGAGAAGCCTTGTTTGTCAAAAAATGTTTACCGACGAAGGCATGAGTCACTTTCCCACACGCAAAAAAACGGCGCGGATTCATCATAGCTTCACGCAAACGGTTTGGCTTTATGAATAGCGAAGCCTTCTCTCAAGGAGTGACATCATGTCCATGCTTTCGATGCAATACGCAGGAACTCTTCTGGGCCGCGAAGCAGTCATTGAATTCCCGGACAGTCAGGCCCAGGTCCGCTACACCGCCAGCGGGCAGATGCGCTGGCGCGTGGTGGACTCGCAGGGGCATATCTCCGAGGGCTGCGAGAACCTCAGCTATCTGCAACTGAGCGACCATCTGCATTTTCTGAACTGGATCGAGAAAACCGGCTTCACGGTAAGCCAGGTCATCGATTCGGCCAAAGGCACGGTGCAGGCCTTCTGGTCCTATGCCGACAACCAGTGCGAAACCGGTCATCGGTCCTCCATGTTTGTCGAAGGCCGCTTCCGCCTGCGTTGAATCTGTTAGCTCCTGCCCGGCCTGCAGCGCAGGCCGGGGGTAGCGCAAAGAGTGTGGGTGAGAGGCCAGTGTCTTCCTCTCTTGCCGACATTCGACAGGTGTCGGTTTTTGTCCGTGAAACATCAAAGGCCCGTCGGACGCTGCGTATTTTTTGATCGCTGCGGCCCAAGTCAATGCCGGTGCGGCTTTTCCCCGTTTTCCCGAGGTTTGTCCACAGGCGGCTCCACAGTCGCTGGGCATAACCTGCCATCGTGCTTGCCGAACGGTTGCATTCAGGTAATGCTCTCTAAGTGGCTATGGGCAAAAGGAAATCGCATCTGGCAGCAAACCACGGCGGATGCGCGTGGGGCGTGAAACATCGGTGCATGAGAATGCAAAAAAGCCGGCACCATGGCCGGCTTTTCGCTACCAGAGCTCTGGCTTATTTGCGCTTGTCGGCGATGGCCGAAGACACCACCATGTCCAGCACATAGACATAGCTCGATGCGTCGGCGGGCACATTCTGGCGCTTGAAGCGGTTGATGCGCAGCACATTGCTCACACCGGCTTCATGCTTGTAGCCTTCGATCTCGCTGTAGAAGTTTTCCCACTGGCCGGTATAGGTCTTGACGCCGTTGTCGCCATAACGAATTTCACGCACCTGCAGGCATTGGTAGTCCTTGATCACGCCGTGGCTGCAGGCCTTGCGCTCAGGGGCCACTTCCAGAAAGATGCGTTCAGGCGCGCTGCCGTACTGGGTCTGGGCAGTGGGCTTGCCGTTGAGCTGCCAGCGTGTGCCGTCGATGAACTGAAGCGTCAGGCGAGGCTGCTCTGCAGCGGAGCCGCCGAGCTGCACGTTCCACTGCTTTGCCGTGGGCAGAATGCGTGCGACCTGCTGCTCCAGCATCATCAGCTGGTTGTCGTTGCAGGCACGCAAGGTGCTCATGCCGCGTTGCAGATTGATGCGCTGGCCTTCGATGCTGTAGGCCGACGAGATGACGTTGCACAGATTCTTGACGACGACGCGCTGGTCCACAAAGTCCAGCTCGATGGGGGCCTGGCTGGAACTCAGGAACCAGCTCTGGTCCTCATTGCCGGCAGGCGTGTAGGCCTGCTGCAGCTTCCAGTGATAGGCGGTCAGCGATGCGGCATCACCTGCGGGGCCTGTAGGGCCGGAGGGGCCGGGCTTGCCTGCACCGCCGCCGCTTGTCGTACCGCAGGCGGCCAGCGTCATGGAAGCAACAAGGGGAAGGCACCAGGTCCAGCGAAATTTCATAGGGTTTCCTTTTTGGGGAATGGAGGAATACGGCAAACCGTGTCAGCACAAAAAGAGTCTGGCTGACCATATCAGTTCCCTGCGGGTTGTATCTGACCTTAACCCAATCTTGGCCATTGTTTTGACGTTCCATGGCCTCAGAGTGTCAACAAATGCAGCTCGCCGGCGGGCGTGGCAAAACCAGAAGGATGAAAGCCCGGTAAAGATCGCAAAAATCCGTACGGCTAGACAGCGCTTCGTCAAATTAGCCTTTGCCAAGCTGCTACGCTTCGAAGCTTGGGCTGGTAAAGAGAATATGGCCCGGGCATCAAGGAGTTTCTGTGCGCTTAGGTGGTGTTGCTTTGTTCGGTCTGAATTGGGGTCGGCTGGGTGCTGTTGGCATATTGGCGGGATTGCTGGGCGCCTGCTCGGCCACTGCACCGCAGCAGATGCCGGTGCAGGAGACTTTCGATTCCAGTGCAACCTTCTCCCGCGGCTTTGATGCGACACCAGCACAGACCTGCGAGGCAGCGCGCCGCGCCTTGCTGAGCCAGGGCTATATCGCCACGGCCAGGACGCAGGAGTTGATTGAAGGGCGCAAGAACTTCCAGCCCAATACAGAGACCAACCTGGAAATCAATTTCCGTGTGGTCTGCGTGCCGCAGACCAGCGACGGCATGGTCAGCCTGGGCTTTGCGACGGCGCTGCAGGATCGTTATTCGCTCAAGAAGAGCGCAACCTCGGCCAGCGTGGGCGTAAGTGCTCTGGGGTCGCTTTCGCTGCCGTTTTCTTCCAGCAACGATTCGCTGGTCAAGGTAGGCAGCGAGACCATTTCCAAACGCAGCTTCTACGACAGCTTTTTCGAGCTGGTGGAGAACTATCTGAAGCAGGATCAGGATGCGCCATAGTTTCGAGTAAATCGGCCTGTAGCGCTTGATGGGTAAGCGTTTGAGGCCCTGATTTAATAGCAATATAGTCAAAAGCGGCTCCCGGAGCCGCTTTTTTTATCGACGAGATTTGTTCAAATGAACAGTGCCGGGTCCACCATGGCGCGGTTCAGCATCACGCTCCAGTGCAGGTGGGGGCCGGTCACGCGGCCGGTGGCCCCGACCTTGCAGAAGGCATCGCCTGTCTGCAACTGGTCTCCCGGTTTGCAATCCACCTGGCTCAGGTGGCAGTACATGGTCAGCAGGCCGCCGCCATGGTCCAGCCAGACCGTGCCGCCGTTGAAGAAATAGTCACCCACATCGATCACCTTGCCGGGCAGCGGTGCGCGCACCGGCGTGCCCGTAGGGGCGGCAATGTCCATGCCGCTGTGCGGATTGCGCGACTGGCCGTTGAAGACACGGCGCAGGCCGAAGCTGCTGGAGCGGCGACCCGGCACCGGCACGCGCATGTGCAGGCTGCCGGAAGGCTGCGGCTCGGTGAAGGTGGCCATCACGGTCTTCAGGTGGGCGGCCTCGCGTTCGTAGCGGGCATTGTCTTCGGCAGACAGATCCACCGTCTTGGGCGAGACCTTGAGGCGTTGCTCCACATACTGTTTGTCGCGCACCGTATAGCTCATGGTGCGCAAACGGCCTTCGGCCTTCACGTCAACGCTTTGCTCACCCGGTGCGGTGGCAAGCGGTATGCCCACGAGTGCGGTCCATTCGATCATGTCGCCCACCACCAGAATCTCGGCCCCTGCGGTCATGACCAGGGGGCGTGCGGGAGCCGGGCCCAGCGACAGGCGTGCGACGCCGCCGGGAACCCTGCTGTCCTGCGGCCAGAGCACGCTGTCCGAGCTGGCGCTGCGCGCCGCCCAGGCCGGTGCGGCGGCAAACAGCGCTGTTTGCGCCATCCATTGCAGCAGGCGACGGCGTTCGGGTGGGAGAGGGGAGCTGGTAAGTTTTTCGGTCGACATGGTGCTTATCGGGTTGTGCAGGCATTGTGCTGTATTGCTATCGATAGCGGAGCTAAAGGCGATACAGGCATGTGAGCTTTACGCTGGCTATACCTTGAAGGCTGGCAGCGCGATCAGGGCTGGCGCATGTTCCGGGCCAGGTCCAGCTGTCCCCGCTGCTCCAGGGCCTGGACTGCACCGAGCCGGTCGCGCTGCTGCTTGTTCTGGCTCAGCTTGAACTTGGCTTCCAGGCGGTCGACGCTAATTTCCAGGCCCACGATGGCGCCGAGCATGCGCTGCAGATAGTCGGGCGGAGCGTCGCTCATCTTCCATGGGGCCTGGGCATTGTTGCTGGCCTCGTGGCGGCGGGTGAGTCGGCCCACCACGCCGCGCACGAACTTTTCATCGTCGCGCACGCTGATGCGGCCATGGGCATGGACCACGCGGTAGTTCCAGGTCGGGACCTGCTCGTGGGTCTCGTGTTTGCTGGGATACCAGCTGGGAGAGATATAGGCCTGCTCGGCACGGAAGATCACCAGCACGGAGCTGTCGTCCCGGATCTGCTGCCACACAGGATTGGCGCGCGCCACGTGGGCGATCAGGCGCAGCAAGCCATCCTCGTCCTGCTGCAACTCAAACGGCAGGTGATTGGCATCCAGTCCCGCGTCGGACTGGGTGACCAGGCAACCCAGCGGGTGAGCCTGGATCAGAGCATGCAGGGCGGTGGGGTCGTCGACCTTGAAATGGCTGGGGTTGTACATGAAGACCTGCTGCAGTGAATGGCGCAAAAACGCATGGCCTTGTTTATACAGCCGTGCAGGCCGCGCACTTACAGGCCGCCTGCGTGACAGGCGGCCTGGCATGAGGGCGAGTGGCGTTTCAGCGGTGCTCGCGATCCCCGCGGGAGCGGCCCTCTGCGCGCGCCGCCTGCATGCGGGCCTGCTGCTCGGCCTGGTGCTGTTGGGCCTGCATCTGTGCCTGCTGCTGGCGTTGGGCCTGTTCCTGCGCCCGCTGTTGCTGCATCTGGGCCTGCTGCTGGCGCTCTTGCTGCATCTGCTGCTGGCGCTGCGACTGCTCCTGGGCACGCTGCTGTTGCATCTGCTGCATTTGCGCCTGCTGCCGATGCTCTTGCTGTTCTCGGGCTTGCTGCATTTGCTGTTGGCGCTGGGCCTGCTCCTGGGCGCGCTGCTGTTGCATCTGGGCTTGCTGCTGGCGCTCCTGCTGCATCTGCTGCTGGCGCTGAGCCTGCTCCTGGGAACGCTGCTGTTGCATCTGCTGCATTTGTGCCTGTTGCAGATGCTCTTGTTGATCACGGGCTTGCTGCATTTGCTGTTGGCGTTGAGCCTGCTCCTGGGTGCGCTGCTGCTGCATCTCGGCTTGTTGCTGGCGCTCCTGCTGCTCGCGGACTTGCTGCATTGCTTGCTGGCGCTGGGTTGGCTCATGTGGACGTTGCTGCAAGGCTTTCTCCGCTATGGCAGCCTGCATCTGCGGTGCCTGTGGTGGATGGCGATCATGCGGGTCTTGCGGCGGCAACAAGACATTGCCATTGGACGCGCGTGGCCCGCCTGGAGCCTGGTTGGGTCCCTGGGCAAAGCCCGGCCTGCCCTGTAGCTGTGTAGCCCGGGGGCTCTGTGCTGGCTGGCGCTGGTTCAGGCCATAGCCACCGGTTGCCGTGGCGGCGGCACCGACGGCAGCTCCGGCTACTGCGCCCGCGGCCATCGTGCCAGGCCCAGTAGACACGCCTGCTGCCTGGGGCTGCCCGGCCGGCTCGCGGCGCTCGCCTGAGGCATTTTCATGGATGTTGTTGATGTAGGTGTTGTCCGTGCGACGGATGTTCTGAACCACCGTTCGCGACTGCGATACATAGGTGGTGTTGTTGTAGACCACGGCCGGACGGGCCTGCGGGGGCGGGGGGCGCTCGCCGTGACGCCAGGGCCTTTCAGGATCGCCCCAATGCATATTCCAGGCATTCCAGCCCCAGGACGGATGCCTGTCCATGGACCCGGCCAGCACGATGGCGGTGCCAAAGCCCATTAGGCCGGCCATCACTGGCACGCCGGCCACGGGAGCCGGAGGCGGCACTTCCACATAGCGGTAGCCGCCATATACGGGCAGCGGCTGACCATAGACCGCAGCCGGGTCGTACTGAGGAACGTAGACCGTATCCATCTGGGAGGGGCTGATTTCAATGAACTGCTCCGGTGGCTCTATGACCGGGTCGGGCAGCGGTGTGACCACGGCTCCAGGCGTATAGGCCACGGCGGCAGGCGCGGACGCCAGGTTGACCTTGAGCTGGCTGGAGGTCTTGAGCGTGCCGGCCTTGTAGGCCCGGTTGCGCATGACCTGTATGGCGTTCATCACATCCGAGGGATCGTTGTAATAGGCTTTGCCGAGCGCCGTGGTCCAGGGCAGGTTGGATGCCAGTTGTTCCAGCACGTTGGGAAACTGGGTCAATGACTTGACGGACGGGTCCCAGTTCTGGGCATTGACGGCATTGCTCAGCGCCGTCTTCTGCAGTCCGGGGTTCTGCCCCAGCCAGGTTTCGGCAGCGCTGATCTGGTCTGGATAGGTGGCACCGGCCAGGATCTGGGCCACCAGCTTGTCCGGGTACAGCGCAATCGGCGCCACCATCCGATAGAGCGCGTCAGCACCGGGTGGCACATAGGCTGTGGGCTGAGGCTGTGGGTCATCCGACATGGCGGCCGGTGCCGAGGCCGACGGCGCACTGTCCGCCTTGATCGGCGAATCCTTGTCGTTGCAGGCGCTCAGCGCCATGGCGGCGGCCAGTGCAATCATGCCTGGGTGCCAGAGGCGGGCGACCATGCTTGGCTGCTGTTCCGGCTGCTCAGGCCGGGTCCGGGAGAAATGCGACATCTAACGCTCCTTGCGCCGCACAGTGCAAGTCACGGTGCTATGGCGGATGCTGTTTTAACGCCAGTGTTGAGCCATTGTTGACAGAGTGTTGTAAGCAAATAAAGCGTGTGGCTGCAGTCATGCTCCACGAGAGCATATAAATTTTGATAGCTTCCTTCGTAGTATGGGTAAGGCTTAAGGGCCGAAAATAACAAAAATTTTGGGCAAGGCATGCAGAGGGAGGTTTCTCGCCTGTATCTCCACGCTCGGGGCGATTTTTTCCATGAAAAAGGCCTGCACGAAGCAGGCCCTGGAGCGATCCGCGACACAGTACGCAGGTCACATCATTCGGTCATGGTGCCCATGAGTGTGCTCGTGCCCATGGCGTCCAGCGGCTTGCCGTTGACCTGGAATTCACCCTTGGCATAGACGATCTCGGTGCGCATCTTGCCGTCCTTGTCTTCGAAGATGCCTTGCTCCTTGAGCATGTCCAGGCTGGCTTGAGTCTGGGCTTTGGCTGCCTCCTCGATATCTTCGGGCTTGTACTCGCTCTCGCCTTCAAACACGGCCAGCAGGCTGGAGCGTCTGCGCGAGAGCATCATGTTTTCCATGAAGGGCTTGGGCATGTCGGCCTTGAGGCTGACCTTCAGATCCTGCAGCAGAGTGCCCATCTTCTCGCCATCGCCCACATACTGAATGGCAGCCGCGAACTCGCTTACGCCGTCGGGGGTGCGCATGGACAGGCGTTTGAGTTCGATCACGGGCTGGCGTGCCAGCGCCTGTGTCAGCGACTTGAGCATTTTCTCGCGCAGATCGCCGCTTTGCTGATTGTCAGCGTCTTCATCGTCCCCGGCTTCGCCAGAAGCACCGAGCAGCGGGTTCTTGCGCTTGCTCATTTCCACGACCTGATTGATCCAGTTGGCATCGACATTGTTGAACGCCATGTCCAGGACCAGGTCATCAGCCTGTTTGTCTTCGAGTTTGGCGGTCTTGATGCCTGTCTTGAGCGTCATTTCCACGACCTCGCCCTTGAGGATGGTGTCCGAATCCATGGTGATGCCTTCAAAGTGGCTGGCAGAGCTCTTGCCTTCCTCTTCCTGCTTGGTGGCGGCAATCTTGGCAATCGTCATGGCAAACGGGCCGGTCCAGAATTGCTGGCCCGGGGGCTGCTTCATGTCGAAGCGCATATCGGCCTTGTCCAGCGTCACGCTGCCTTCTTCGTCCTTGAACTGCAGGCCGGCGAAGCTGCCCGTGCCCTTGGCGGCCTTCATGTCGGCGGGCATGTCCCAGACGATCTTCATGCCGCCCCAGCTCATTTCGCTGTCCTTGATCTTGCTGCTCACGGCCGGCGATGTCATGACGTTGGAGCTGCTGCGGCCCCAGCCGACCTTGGTGTCAACTTCCAGTGGAGAGCGTCCATTGAGCGCAGTCTTCAGCTCCGGGTCTGCATTCTCTGGCAGATTGAAGCTGGTATGAATCTCGGCGGCATGGCCCAGGGGGAGCGGTCCGTGGCTGATCTTGTGCTCGGCGGTGAACTGTACAGGCTCGTCGCCGCTGTCCAGGGTCCATACCGTTTTGGCGGTGGAAGAAAAAGCGCCGCGGTCATAGCTGGTGACCTGAATCTTCACGCCATGCTCGCTCCACTTGTCCAGGCCTTCGGTAAAGCTTTGCTGCAGCTTGCCGCCCATGTAGTAGCTGGTGCCCAGTGTTCCTGCCACGATCACGGCGACGGCCGCTGCAATGCCTGCTCCTGCTTTTCTGTTCATTCTTGACCTTTGATGAAAATAAAAAATCCGCGAATGAATTGCGGATTGGTAATGTTGCGGTGAGCAGGATTCTAGAAAGAAAAATAATCAAATGCTCTGAATTTCAGAACATTTTATCCAAATGTTTATCGAGTATTGAAAATCAATACCGACGGTATTTATTTCAATATGTAACCATAATTTAGGGGCGCCATTCATTTCCCGATTGGAGACTGAATGGCTGTTCTCGGGATAAATGCCGCAGTCGATTGCGCAATAAAAAAAGGCCGCCAGTGAATCCTGGCAGCCTTGCTGAAACTGGCTGGAGCGTTTACTTGCCCCAGCTGTCCTTGAGTCCGGTGATCTTGTTGAACACGGGCTGGTCGCTCCGGTGATCCTTGCGGTCGGCCACAAAATAGCCAAAACGCTCGAACTGGAACTTGTCATCAGCCTGTGCCACCTTGAGCGAAGGCTCCACATAAGCGGTGACCACCTTCAGGCTGTCGGGGTTCAGCAGGCTCAGGAAATCCTTGCCGCCGGCATCGGGTTGCGGGTCGGTGAACAGACGGTCGTACATGCGCACTTCGGCCTGAAGGCCGTCGGCCACGCCCACCCAGGTGATGGCGGCCTTGACCTTGACACTGTCGGCGCCCGGTGTGCCGCTCTTGGTGTCGGGTACCACGGTGGCCAGCACCTTGGTCACATTACCGTCGGCATCCTTTTCGGCGCCCGTGCATTCGATCACATAGCCGCCCTTGAGGCGGACCTTGTTACCGGGGAACAGGCGCTTGTAGCCCTTGGGCGGCACTTCGGCAAAGTCTTCGCGCTCGATCCACACTTCACGGCCAAGGGTAAAACGGCGCTCGGGCACGGATTCACCTTCTGCAGCGTGGGGCAGGGCGGGCAGGTGGCAGTCCTCCAGATGTTCGGCATTGCCAAACACCTCGGCCCAGTTGCTGAGTTCGAGCTTGACCGGGTCCAGCACGACCATGGCGCGGTGGGCCTTGTTTTCCAGGTCTTCGCGCAGGCAGCCGTCCAGCGTGCCGTAGTCGATCCAGGCGTAGTCCTTGGTCACGCCGATGCGTTCGCAGAAGTTACGGATGGACTCAGGCGTGTAGCCGCGGCGGCGCAGGCCGACCACGGTGGGCATGCGCGGGTCGTCCCAGCCTGTGACGAACTGGTTGTCCACCAGGTGCTTGAGCTTGCGCTTGCTGGTGATCACATAGGTCAGGTTCAGGCGCGAGAACTCGTACTGGCGGGGCTGGGGTGCATCGATCAGACCGCCTTCGCGCAGATGGTTCAGCAGCCAGTCATAGAAAGGGCGCTGATCCTCGAACTCCAGCGTGCAGATGGAGTGGGTGATGTGCTCATAGGCATCCTCGATGGGGTGCGCAAAGGTATACATCGGGTAGATGCACCACTGGTTGCCGGTGTTGTGGTGCTCGGCATGGCGCACACGATAGATGGCCGGGTCGCGCAGGTTGATATTGGGCGCGGCCATGTCGATCTTTGCGCGCAGCACGGCGGCGCCATCGGCAAGCTTGCCGTCCTTCATATCGGCAAAGCGCTGCAGGTTTTCGGCCACGGAGCGGTCGCGGAAGGGGCTGTTCACGCCGGGACGGGTGAAGTCGCCGCGGTTGGCCTTCATTTCGTCCGCCGATTGCTCATCCACATAGGCCAGACCTTGCTCGATCAGGTAGACCGCGCAGCGGTACATGAAGTCGAAGTAATTGCTGGCGAAATAGAGGTTCTCGTGTCCGTCGGCATCCTTCCAGTCAAAGCCCAGCCAGCGCACGGCATCGATGATGCCGTCCACGTATTCCTGATCTTCCTTTTCCGGATTGGTGTCGTCGAAGCGCAGATGGCAGACGCCGCCGAAGTCGCGTGCCAGACCGAAGTTCAGGCAGATGGACTTGGCATGACCCACGTGCAGATAGCCGTTGGGCTCTGGCGGAAAGCGGGTGCGGATCTTGGCTTCGTCGACCTGGCCGCTCTGGTGATGCTGGGCATCGCCGGGCGCGCCGCCCCAGTGACGGGTGGCATAAGTGCCCTTGTCCAGATCCGATTCGATAATCTGGCGCAGGAAGTTGGTGGGCTTGACCGCTTCAGGGGCGGAGTTGTTGGATTTGGAGGCGTCAGCAGAGCTCATTGCACCATTTTAGGCCGGCTGCCATGACCTCATGTCGATCTGCGGACACTGCAGCTTTGTCTCGTGTGCATTTGGACACAATGTTTTTGAGGAACCGTGCCATCCTGACGGGACTCTGAAACGTTATATCCACAAGGGCCGAAGGCGCTGTACAGATCTGCAGGCCTGCCCTCGGTGACTCATAAACAGAGGAGAGATTGTGATGTCCAGAACAACTTCCCCCCGCATGGCCAAGCTGCTTGCCGTTGGTTCTATCGTTGTGGCCGGCCTGATGGCTGCTGCAGGCGCCCAGGCGCATGGCGGCGTCAGCCTGTCGGTCGGCATTGGTGTGCCCGGTGTGGCCGTGGGTGTCGGCGCTCCCGTTTACGCTGCGCCTTATGTGGTGCCCGCTCCGGTCTATATGCCGCCACGCCCCGTCTACTATGCGCCTCCGGCCCCGGTCTACTATGCGCCGCCGCCCCCTGTGTATCGTCCCGCGCCTGTGATGGTCGTGCCCGGCCCGGTCTACTACGGTGGCGGCCCGCGCTGGCGTGGTCATTATCACCATCACTATCGTTGATGGCATCGATGGCAGAGCCCTGAAAGGGGCTGCTCCACAGACGGCTGCCAAGGCAGCCGTTTTTTATGCCTGCAGGCCGGGTGCCGTGCTCGCATAATCCGGGGCAGTCCTCAAGAATCAGGAGAGTGCTTCCGTGAAAACCGTCTACGTCCTCAATGGCCCGAATCTCAATCTGCTGGGCATGCGCGAACCCGCCATCTATGGCTCGGCCACGCTGGCCGATGTCCAGAAGCTCTGCGAGGAAGCTTGCCTGCGCCATGGCCTGAAGCTGGAGTTCCGCCAGAGCAACCATGAGGGCGAGCTGGTGGAATGGATTCACGAAGCAGGCCGGCTGCATGCCAAGGGGGAGTTGCAGGCCCTGATCATGAACGCCGCAGCCTATACCCATACCAGTGTGGCGATTCTCGATGCCGTCAAGGGCACGGCCGTGCCGCTGGTGGAACTGCACATCAGCAACGTCCATGCGCGCGAAAGCTTTCGCCACCATTCCTATCTGTCGGCCACGGCGCGTGCCGTGATGTGCGGCTTTGGCGTGGCCGGCTACGGCCTGGCCATCGATGCGGTGGCGCAGTGGTGACATCGGCGGTTGAAGCAGCTTGCTCCCTGGACCAGGTCTCGCAGGAGCTGGGTGTCGACGTGCCACCAGCGATTGCCCGGCTGCAGGCCACGGCGCAGCGCGTGCAGACCCGGCTTGGCGAAGCCGCCGACAGTGGCTCGATGGTCTGGCATGGCTGGCAGCCACCGGCCGGGGTGGCGCAGCGTGGCTTGCCGCTGGTGCTGCTGCATGGCGGCAGCGGCAGCTGGACGCATTGGTTGCGCGTGATTCAGCCTTTGACAGAGGCTGGTTATAGCCTGTGGCTGGCAGATCTGCCGGGTTTTGGCGAATCCGATGGCGTGCCCGGGGGCATGGATGTGGACACCATGCTGGAGCCTCTGGCCTATGGCATCCGGCAACTGCTGGGCAATGCCGGTGCAGGCCCTGTCTGCAATCTGGTCGGTTTTTCCTTTGGCGGCATGACCGCCGGTCTGCTGGCCGCCGAGCATCCGGAGCTGGCCCGCAAGCTGGTGGTGGTCGGTGCTCCCGGCATGGGAATGACCGAAGGACGCAGCGTGCGCCTGCTGGGCTGGCGTCATCTGCCGGGTCTGGAGGCGCAGATGCAGGCCCATCGCCACAATATCGCGGCCCTCATGCTGCATGACGCGGCGCTGATCGATGAAGAGACGCTGGCGCTGCATGCACTCAATGTGGCTCGTGACCGGCTGCCGCGCAGACGGCTGTCGCGCACCGATGTGCTGGCCCGGGCTCTGACCCGTATCAAAGTGCCGGTTGCGGCGATCTACGGCGAGCATGACCCTCTGTATGCGGGCTGCCTGGCCGAGCTGGAACTGCTGATGCAGCGGCAGTGCCAGGGGGTACTGGACTGGCAGGTGATGCGAGGCGTGGGTCATTGGGCCCCGCACGAGGACCCGACCGCCTTCTGCGCTGCGCTGAAGGAGGCTCTGCCGTGAGCAATGCTGCTGCCCTCGAACTGACCGAAGCCGATGTGCAATGGAGCGCCGTGCGCTCTCAAGGCCCTGGCGGCCAGAATGTGAACAAGGTGGCCAGCGCCGTGCATCTGCGCTTTGATGTCCGGGCCTCGCGTCTGCCTGCCGATGTTCAACAGCGCTTGCTGGCGCTGGGCGATTCGCGCATCACCACCGATGGGGTGGTGGTCATCAAGGCGCAGAAGTACCGCACCCAGGAACACAATCTGTGGGATGCACTGCAGCGCCTCAATGCGTTGGTGGCGACGGTTGCCAGACCGCCACGTCCGCGCAAACCCACCAAGCCGACCTGGGGCTCGCAGCAAAGACGCTTGCAGGGCAAAAGCCTGCGCTCCGGCATCAAGGCTTTGCGCGGCCGGGTGCATGACTGAGCTTGTGTAGCGGAAAAGCCACGCTCAGGTCAGTCAACTGTATCAAAAGGCATGTGCGTACCCCGTCGGGCCGGGTGCGGATCGGTCAGCCGGCTGCGGGTCTGCGCTATATTGTTTTGATAGCTGCAGTCGCAGAATGCAAAAGCGCTACAGCCTGTTTTCCTATCAAATTCCGTGCTGCCTTTGGGAGTTATCCATGAGCACATTGCCTTTGACTTATCTGGAGCGACCCGCGCAGCTTGCCGCCGGCCGGCCTGCCTGGCTGCTGGTGCTCATGCATGGCGTGGGCAGCAATGAGCAGGACCTGTTTGGCCTGGTGCCCTATGTGCCACCGCAGTTCCATGTGCTCAGTCTGCGCGCGCCCTTTGCCATGGGCATGGGCGCTTATGCCTGGTTTCAGTTCACCGTGGATGCCGATGGCACGCGCCATATCAATGTGCCGCAGGAGCAGCAGGCGCGCATTTTGCTGCAGCAGACGGTGGAGCAGGCAGCACAGCAACTGGACATCCCGCCCGAGCGTGTGGTGCTGGGAGGCTTCAGCCAGGGCGGCATCATGAGCCTGAGCCAGATGCTGACGCAGCCCCAGACCTTGCGTGCCGCACTGGTCTGGCACAGTCGTCTATTGCCCGAGATCGTGTCGCTGCACGCGCCCGCTGCCGCATTCGAGGGCAAGTCGGCCTGGGTCAGCCATGGCACTTATGACAATGTGATCCCGCTGACCAGCGCCCATGCCGTGCGTGACCGCCTGGCCTCCTTGCCCTTGCAGCTGAGCTACCACGAGTATCCGGGTGCCCATGAGATCCGGCCCGAAGAGCTGAGGGCCAGCATGCAGTGGCTGCAGGATCTGACGCAGTCAGCGGATGACTTCGGGGGCGACGGCGATCAGTGACCGGCGGTCTTTGAAAACAGATTGATCACCAGCACGCCGCCCACAATCATGGCCATGCCGGCCAGAGCGGGGGCATCGAGCTTCTGGCCCTGCCAGAAATAGGCGACGGCTGAGACCAGCACGATGCCCACGCCGGACCAGATCGCATAGGCCACGCCCGTAGGAACGGTGCGCAGCGTCAGCGACAGCAGATAGAAAGAAATCGCATAGCCCACCAGGGCAACAGCGGTGGGGCCGAGCTTGGAGAAGCCGTCCGACCTGGCGAGGAAGGAGGTGGCAATCACCTCGCAGATGATGGCCAGGCCCAGATACAGGTAATTTGTCATGCCGGGCACTGTAGTGCGGCCGGAGCCGCGCTGTTTCCAGCCCAGCTCCAAGACCCCGGGCGGCTTCTGGCCGTTATTGCCAAAATCCAGCGGCTGTGCGCACATCGCCTGGGGCAATGTGCAAGGCCAGGGCACGCCGGATCAGATGGCGGAGTACTCGCCCGTACCCTCGGGCCAGGGCGTCAGCACCTCGAACCCGGTCTCCGTCACCAGCACCATATGCTCCCACTGGGCGGACAGTGATTTGTCGTTGGTGATCACGGTCCAGCCGTCAGACAGCTCGCGTGTGGCGGCCTTGCCTGCGTTGAGCATGGGCTCGATGGTGAAGATCATGCCGGGCTGCAGCACCAGTCCCTGACCGGGCGTGCCGTAGTGCAGCACCTGAGGCTCGTCGTGATAGACCTTGCCGATGCCATGACCGCAGTACTCGCGCACGATGGAAAAGCGCTCACGCTGGGCCACGGTCTGGATGGCATGGCCCACATCGCCCAGGGTGGCTCCGGGCTTGACCGCGCGGATACCTGCCACCAGGGCCTCATAGGTAGTGTTGACCAGGCGCTTGGCCAGATTGCTGGGCTGGCCCACGTAGTACATGCGGCTGGTGTCGCCGATCCAGCCCTCGGGCGTGGTCACTGCGACGTCGACATTGATGATGTCTCCGTCCTTGAGAACTTGCTTGGCATCGGGGATGCCATGGCAAACCACGTGGTTGACAGAGGTGCACACGGTCTTGGGAAAGCCGTAATAGCCCACATTGGTGGGTGTGCATTTCAGCTCGTTGACGATGTAGTCGTGACAGATCTTGTCCAGTTCCTCGGTGCTGACGCCGGGCTGCACATGAGGCGTGAGCATGGCCAGCACCTTGGCGGCCAGGCCGCCGGCCTTGCGCGAGAGATAGATGTCAGTAGCGTCATGAATGGGCACGACTTTCTGCTTGCCGCGATTCATTGCATGCCTCCCACCAGGCGCACTGGACGAGGGCGGCGCACGACGGCATCGGCTTCATGCGCGCTGACTAGCTGCAGCTCACGCTCGGCTTGCTGCAGCAGCAGGGCGCAGATGCCTTCGTAATTGAGCTGGGGATGATGCTCGGCCAGCTGGCCTACACGCAGCCAGTGCTCGGCCTGGGCATTGATGGAGCGGCCGAGGGCCGCGCTGGAGACACGAATCTGGTCGTGCAACTGGTCTGAAATTTTGACGATTCCCATGGCCGAGCATCATAAGACCTATATACGTTTCGTATATTGACAAACGCGAAATGCATGATTTCTGTTGCGGTTTTGTTGTTGTTTGACATGCGTCATTGATGGGGTGGCGTTTTGTGATGTGCGCCAGCGACAGGCTGCTCAAGAAGTTGATAGCGCGCCACGCTTGATTGGTATTGCTTGCAGCTAAAGCTGTTCAGAAAACTGAAAGCTTTTGCGGCAGGCCTTGCGTGCTCTCGACTCAAGTCTTATAAAAGATATATATCATCATTATTTGCCTTGTCCATATTGAGTTTCCTGCTATAAAAATTGAAGAACAATCAATGCGTGCCAGACATCTTGAGATGTTCTGGCGTCCGGTTACAACAGACGCAGAGTCAGGGTCGTTCATGGAAAACGCAGTCAACCAAGCAGAGCAGGGCGAGCAGCCCGTCACCGAATCCCAGGAGCCGCAAGCTCGAAAGCCTCGGCCTCCACACTATGGACATGGGGCCCGCATCGTGGTCGTGGGCGGTGGCGTGGCGGGGCTGGAGGTGGCCACTGCCCTGGGCAAGCTCAAGAGCGAGAGCATTGACACGGTGACGCTGGTGGACAGCGACTCCGCCCATGTCTGGAAGCCCATGCTGCACACGATTGCCGCCGGCACCCGCGATCTGGCTCAGCAGCAGACCACTTATCTTGCCCAGGCCACTGATGCCGACTTTGCCTACCAGCCCGGTGAGATGTGTGGTCTGGACCGCGAGGCGCGTGAAATTCTGCTGGCCCCTATCTATGCCCCTGATGGTCGCGAGCTGGTGGCGGGGCGGCGCCTTGCGTATGACAAGCTGGTGATCGCGGTGGGCAGCGGTGCCAACGACTTCGGCACGCCAGGGGTGCATGAGCATTGCTTCATGATCGACTCGCGCCGCAAGGCCGATGCCTTCAACCAGGAGATCCGGCTGCGCATGGTGCGCTGCATGACCAGTGGCGAACAGTTGCAGGTCGCTATCGTGGGCGGCGGTGCCACGGGGGTTGAGCTGGCGGCAGAGCTGGTCCAGCTTGCTGAAAGTGCCACGGCCTACGGCGCATTGGGCGAGGCGGCCAAGTTCCGCATCGTGCTGATCGAGGCAGGCTCGCGCCTGCTGCCCAGCTTTCCCGAAGAAATCTCTGAAGCCACGCGCGTGCGGCTACAGGCTCTGGGCGTTTCCGTGATCGTCGGCGGTCGTGTCAGTCGTGCGACGGAGCAAGGGTTTGAGCTTGCCAATGGAGAGCTGATTCCCGCCAGCCTGCGTGTCTGGGCGGCCGGGGTCAAGGCGCCGGAATTTCTGATGCAGCTGGGTTTGCAGACGACGCGCAGCAATCAGTTGCTGGTTAATGACGAGATGCAGACCAGCGACCCCGATATCTATGCCCTGGGCGACTGCGCCAGCTATACCTTGCCCGGCAAGCTGGAGGCCTTGCCTCCCACAGCCCAGGTGGCCCACCAGCAGGCCCGCTATCTGATCGAAACTTTGCCTCATGTGCTGGAACGTCCCGGCGCCAAACCCGTAGGCTTTGCCTACCGCGACTTTGGCGCCCTGGTGTCTCTCGCGCATTACGACGCCTATGGCTCGCTGGGAAAGTTCGGCCTGTTCAACGGCGGCGTGATCCGTGGCCGCATGGCCATGCTCAGCCACATCATGCTGTACCGCTCGCACCAGGCGCGGCTCTATGGCTTCTGGCGCGGTGGCCTGCTGTGGCTGATCGATCTGATGAATGCGCGGCTGCGTCCCTCCATCCGTCTGGACTGAGCTACAAAAGCCCTTCGAGGGGCAGCCAGCTCAGCACCCGCACCATGAAGCGTTGCCACCAGCTGGTGCCGGGGTCCGCACTGAAGACCTGGGTTTCATGGGGCGGCTGCGGATTCTGGCCCGTCCAGCTCAGCCTGCCCTCTGCGTCCAGTTGCACCTTGTAGGCCATGCGCGGCAGATGCTGGTCCAGGCTGGTGCTGACCTGCTGGCTCAGGGCCGGGTCTTTGATGACCACGCCCATTTCGGTATTGAGCATGGCCGAGCGCGGATCGAAGTTGAAGGAGCCGACAAAGAGCTGCTGGCCATCGACCGCGAAGGTCTTGGCATGCAGGCTGGCGCCGGAGCTGCCCGTGGTGGCAGAGCTGCCGCTCAGCGCGGCGGGTGACGGGGCTTCGCGCTTGGGAGCCTTTTCGGCAGGCTCGCTTCTTGGCGTCTTGTCCGCCCCGGTGGCAGCGGGCTGGCTGCGCAGATCGATCTGGCGGCGCATCTCGTAGAGTTCCACGCCCATTTCCAGCAGCGGCTTGCGGTATTTCTCGTAGCCTGCGTGCACTACGGCCACATCGGTGGCCTCCAGGCTGTTGGTCAGAATGCGCACCCGCACGCCTTGCTGGCGCAGGAGTCCAAAGGCGTCGACCCCGGCCCGGGTGGGCACGAAATAGGGCGACACCACTTCCAGCAACTGCTGCGGCTTGCCAATCACCGGCTGGAGCTGGGACAGCATCAAGTCCTCGGGCGCGGCTTCGCGCAGTACCTTGGCCGGGTCGTCGCTGACCAGGGTGGTCTCTGCCCATTGCAGCGGCAGCCGACCCGCCAGCAAGTCGGTGCTGAAGCGGCTGCGGCCCACGGCCTGCACATACGCCTGGGACTCCGGGCGGTTCACATCGGCGTGCAGGCCTGCATAGACTTTGTCCACGGCCTGCTGCGGCATGGCGGGCAGCAGGCTGGCTGCCGGGTAGGCTGAGGGGCTGTTCCAGTAACGGTCGAATTCCGCTGCCACTTGGCTCACGACCGAGCCTGTGGCCACCACATCGAGGTCGGCGAACAGCACGCCATCGGAGGCGGCAAAGTACTCGTCACCGATATTGCGTCCGCCCACGATGGTGGCGGCGGAGTCGGCCGTGTAGCTCTTGTTGTGCATGCGCCGCTGGGTGCGCGCGAAGTCCGTCACATAGCCGATCACCTTGGGTGTGCGCAAGGCGAAGGGGTTGAACAGTCGTACCTCGATCTGCGGATGCTGATCCAGGGCGGCCAGCATGGCGTCCATGCCACCGGTGCCACCATCATCCAGCAGCAGGCGTACACGCACGCCTCGGTCAGCCGCGAGCAGCAGCTCGTCGAACAGCAAATGGCCCGTGGTGTCGTTGCGCCAGATGTAGTACTGCACATCGAGCGTGCGCTGCGCGGCCCGGGCCAGCAGGGCGCGGGCAGCATAGGCGTCATGGGCATCGGCCAGCATGTGAATGCCGCTTTGCCCCGGATGCGCCTGCTGCAGCGGCTCAAGAGCCCGGCCGAGCCGGGTTTGCAGGGCCTGTTCGGCATTCAGAGCCTGCGTGGCAGTGCGATCCGGCATGGGCGGCAGGCCGCAGCCTGCAAGCAATCCCGCAATCAGCAGGGTTGCCGCCGTACCGCGCCACAGGGGAAGTTCGGGTCTCGAGGCCTGTGTGTTTTGCATGACTCGAGTATGCCGCAGCGCATCAGGTGATCTTCACAGGGCCGGGGCGGCGATCTTCCACCACAAAGCGTGCCAGCGTATAGAGACTGCTGTCGGCCTGGAGCGGGTTGCTCACTGCGCGCAGTTCGGTGCTCATGGACTGCGGCGTGATCTCCACGAGGCTGTAGCCGCGCTCCTCGCAGCGTGCGAAAACCACCTGGGGGTTGTGGGCCACGATGGCATCCACCCTGGCCTGTGTCGTGCCGCTGTGCGAGCTGATGGAGGTGCCGCAGAATTCGCTGGCAAGCACCGGATTGGCCTTGTCCGGGGCCTGGTCGGGCTGGGCCGAAATGGCGCAGACATAGTTTTGGTGAATGTCTCCACCGAGCAGCACGCTGTTGCGTGGCTGGCTCTCTGCAATCTGACGCACCAGGCGCTGGCGGGCCTGAGGGTAGCCGTCCCAGCTGTCGGTTGACTGCCGGCCGTTGGGATGCTTGCGGGCCGCGAACAAGGTAGTCTGCACCACGGTACTCCAGCGGGTGGCCTCGGCCCTCTGGCGAGCATCGTCCTGCAACTGCCGGGCCAGCCAGCGCTCCTGATCCCAGCCCAGAAAGCTGCGTCCCGGATCTTGCAGGGCAGGGCATTCGGAAGGGTCTACGGTGCCGGTGCTGGCCTTGCCCTCGGGGCGGCAGGCCTGCAGATCTCGATACTGGCGCCCGTCCAGCAGATGCAGTCTGGCCAGCTTGCCCCATTGCAGACTGCGGTACAGCGCCAGGCCTTGAAAGTTGCGCTGCAATGCGCTGTCACGCAGTGGCATGTTTTCATAAAAAGCCTGCCAGGCGGCCATGCGTCTTGCAAGAAAGTGAGCGCTGTCCCCGCGTCCGTATTGGGCTACATAGTCGTTTTCAACCTCGTGATCGTCCCAGATGACGGACCAGTTGCATACGGCATGGGCAGCCTGCAGATGGGGATCGCTCTTGTGCAGTGCATAGCGGTCGCGGTAGTCCTGCAAGGTCTGGGCGGTACGCAGCGGCTGCGCACGCGCCAGTCCATCGGGCTTGGCCGGTTGGGCATATTCATAGATGTAGTCGCCGAGAAACAGCACCAGGTCGGGCGAGGCTTGTGCGGCATCGGCCCAGGCGCTGTAGAAGCCATGCTCCCAGCGCTGACAGGAGGCCACGGCCAGGCGTAGCCTGCGGACATCGGCTCCGGCCGCCGGAGCGGTGCGGCAGCGTGCGGTCGTGCTGAAGGCGTCGCCGCAGCGGAAGCGATAGAAATACCAGCGGTCAGGGCTCAGGCCGTTGACCTGCACGTGGACGGCATGGCCCCATTCAGCCCTGGCCTGGGTCTGCCCATGGGCCACGGCTTGGCGGAACTGGGCATCATGGGCGACTTCCCAATGCACGGTCTGTGCTGCCAGGTCTGGCGCGGCCGCTGTGCCCAGATAGTCCAGAGGCGCTGTCAGCCGCGTCCAGATCAGGATGTTGTCGGGCTCCGGGTCGCCGCTGGCCACTCCCAGCGTGAACGGGTTGTGGGTCAGCGATTCCGTGGCACGGGCCCAGGCTGGCAGGGCGCCCACGGCCGTGGCAAGGCTGGAGGCAAACAGAAAGCGCCGGCGTTCCGGCGCGGGCGTGTAAAGAGGAGAGAACATGGCGATGCTGTGGTGTGGGGTTCTTGTAGCCAGTGGCTGGAAGTATCCCCCGGCCCCGAAGGCATCGCCGCGGTTTACCGCAGCTTTACGCGTTGACCAGCACCAGTTTGCCCTGTACCTGGCGCGAGCCCATGCGCTCGTAGGCGGCGAACAGCTCGCTCATGGGCATGGTGCGGTCGATCACGGGCTTGATCCTGCCCTGGGCCCACCATTGCGACAGCTCCTGCATCATGGCTGCATTGTTCTGAGGCTCGCGCTTGGCGAAGTCGCCCCAGAACACGCCGACCAGGGAAGCGCCCTTGAGCAAAGGCAGGTTTAGCGGCAGCGAAGGGATGGGGCCGGAGGCGAAGCCGATGATCAGATAGCGGCCGCGCCAGGCAATGGAGCGGAAGGCCGGCTCGGCGAACTCGCCGCCCACGGGATCGTAGATCACGTCGGGACCCTTGCCGTCGGTCGCTGCCTTGATGGCTTCCCGCAGGTCGCCCTGGCTGTAGTTGATGGTGACGTCCGCACCTTGCGCCTTGCACAGCGCACATTTCTCGTCGGTGGAGACCGCTGCAATCACCCGTGCGCCGGCCGCCTTGGCAATCTGTATGGCCGCCGTACCAACGCCGCCCGCGGCGCCCAGCACCAGCACGGTCTCGCCGGCCTTGAGCTGACCGCGGTCGATCAGCGCATGGTGGGAGGTGGCATAGGTCATGATGAAGGCGGCGGCATCGACAAAGGGGAAGTCGGCCGGAAGCGGCATGCACATGGCGGCGGGTGCCAGCGTATGTGTGGCAAAGCCTCCCGTGCCCGAAAGACAGGCCACATGCTGGCCCACCTTGAGATGTTTGACGCCTTCGCCCACGGCCTGCACTACTCCGGCGTATTCCGAGCCCGGCACAAAGGGCAGGGCCGGCTTGATCTGGTATTTGTTCTGCACGATCAGCAGGTCGGGAAAGTTCAGGCTGGCAGCCTTGACTTCCAGCAGTACCTGGCCGGGGCCTGGCTGCGGTGTGGGCTGCTCGGTCCACTTCAGGGTCTCGACGCCGGTGGGGGTGGTGCAAAGCCATGCGTGCATATCTTGTCTCCTGATCTTCTTGAGGTGAGATTGGGGGGAATCGGCTCGCAGATGATAGAAGTGTGGT
The DNA here is from genome assembly GCF_011752915.1 of Comamonas sp. Tr-654. Taxonomy (NCBI): domain Bacteria; kingdom Pseudomonadati; phylum Pseudomonadota; class Betaproteobacteria; order Burkholderiales; family Comamonadaceae; genus Comamonas; species Comamonas sp. Tr-654. The sequence goes on along the minus strand of NZ_VWWQ01000005.1, from coordinate 67,096 downwards.
GCGAATGCCGCGTGTCTCTGTCGTGACCTTGGAGCCGCCTACAATCCGCCTCATCCATGAAGATTCTTATTTGCAATGACGACGGCTTCCAGGCCCCAGGCATCGTGGCTTTGCACGATGCGCTGCGCACCGTGGCAGACGTCGAAGTGGTGGCGCCCGAGCACAACAACAGCGCCAAGTCCAATGCGTTGACGCTGAACGCGCCGCTGTATGTGCACCAGGCCTATAACGGCTTTCGCTACGTGAACGGCACGCCTGCAGACTGCGTGCATATCGCACTGACCGGCTTGCTGGGCTACCGGCCCGATCTGGTGGTCTCGGGCATCAACAACGGCGCCAATATGGGCGACGACACGATTTATTCGGGCACCGTGGGGGCGGCCATGGAAGGCTATCTGTTCGGCATTCCTTCGATTGCCTTCTCGCAGGTGGACAAGGGCTGGGCCGAGCTCGAAGCGGCGGCCGCCACGGCGCGTCAGATGGTCCAGGAGATGCAGTCCCAGCAGCTGATTGGTGTTTTGCCATGGCTGCTCAATGTGAACATCCCCAATATGCCGCTGGATGCGCTCAAAAGCGTCAAGCTGTGCCGTCTGGGACGCCGCCATGCGGCCGAGCAGGCGATTCAGCAGCAAAGCCCGCGCGGCGAGACCATGTACTGGATCGGCAGTGCCGGCGCTGCCAAGGATGATTCCGAAGGCACGGACTTCCATGCCACGGCCCATGGTCATGTGTCCATGACGCCGCTTAAGGTCGATCTGACAGATCATGAAAACCTGGGCTACTGGGCGCAGACAGCCAGCAAGCTGGCAGGTTCGTCCACACCACCGACGGCGGCATCGTGAGCGAGCGTCGTCCGCCTCAGGTGCCGGGCTGGATTGCACGTTCCGTGCAGACAGGCACCAGCGCGGCTCGGCCGCCCGTTGCCCCCAAGCCCCTCAATCCATTGCGTGTGGCCGCCTCGCCCGTGGGGGTGGGGCTGGATTCCTCCACGGTGCGCTCCCGCATGGCCCAGCGCATCGGTGCGGCCGGCGTCAGCAATCCCGCCGTGCTGCAGGCCATGGCTACGGTGGAGCGCCACCGCTTTGTCGACAGTGCTCTGGTCAACCAGGCCTATGAGGACACCAGCCTGCCTATCGGCCTCGGTCAGACCATCTCCAAGCCCAGCATCGTGGCCCGCATGATTGAGCTACTGCTCGACTCCGATGCGGCGCGCAACGGGCAAGGGCGCGTGCTGGAAATCGGCACCGGTTGCGGCTACCAGGCCGCCGTGCTGTCCATGCTAACCAAAGAGGTTTATTCGATAGAGCGGCTGCGCGGCCTGCACGAGAAGGCGCGCAGCCATCTGCGTCCCATGCGTCTGTCCAATGTGCATCTGATCCTCGGTGACGGCATGGTGGGTTTTGCCAGTGGCGCGCCCTATGCGGGCATCATCTCCGCTGCTGGCGGTGACGTGGTGCCGCAGGAGTGGTGCGACCAGTTGGCTGTGGGCGGACGTCTGGTGGCTCCGGTGGTGGTTGGCGCGGGTAAGCAGGCGCTGTTGGTGATTGACAAGAGTTCACACGGTTTTACTCAGACAGTTTTGGAAGCAGTCAACTTTGTCCCTCTAAAATCGGGGATCGCCTAGAAGGGAATAGCTTATGTTGGTATCGCGAAGTCTTGGTGCATGGGGAACGGCCGTGCTGGCAGGTGTCATCCTGGCCGGTTGTGCTGCCCAGGCAAACAGGGCTCCTGTGGAGGATCGCGGACAGTCGGCCTCCTCGTCTTCAACTGTGGACGTCAAGTCGCTGCCCGGCGCTGAAAATGCCGGCAAACCCGGTTACTACACCATCAAGCCTGGCGACACTCTGATCAGGATTGGTCTGGAGCACGGCCAGAGCTGGAAGGACATTGCTCGCTGGAGCAATCTGGACAATCCCAACGTGATCGAAGTCGGCCAGGTGGTGCGCGTGGTGCCGCCCGGACGTGACACGCCCGCTGCATCGTCCGGTTCGGGCCGTGGTGTTGCGCCCGTGGTCGTGGGTGGTGGCAGCACCGCAGCGACGACCACGCCCGTGACTCCCCCGGCGGCGACCGCAACGCCCGTGCCTGCTACACCGGCCACACCTGCAACCAGCCCTGCGCCTGTTGCCAAGGGAGCCGATGATGTGAACTTCATCTGGCCCGCCAGCGGCTCGCTGATTGCCGGCTTTGACGAGCAGCGCAACAAGGGCTACGACATCAGCGGCAAGGCCGGAGATCCCGTGCTGGCTGCGGCCGATGGTCGTGTGGTGTATGCCGGTGCCGGCCTGCGTGGCTATGGCAACCTCATCATCCTCAAGCACAACAACACCTATCTGACCGCCTACGCCCACAACCAGTCGCTGCTGGTCAAGGAGGATCAGGCCGTTAAGAAGGGTCAGAAGATCGCCGAGATGGGCAGCACCGATGCTGATCGCGTCAAGCTGCACTTCGAGGTGCGTCGCCAGGGCAAGCCTGTCGATCCTTCGCGCTATCTGCCCTCGCGTTGAGCATGGCCTCGCAACGTAAGCAAGCCACACAAGCCCCTGCCCCGCAGGGGCTTGTGTCTTCTGACACGGTCGAGCAGAGCTGGGACGAAGCAGCCGAAGACGGCATTGCCTCGGCCGAGGTCGAGAACCGCGAACTCACGGTCGCTGCCGAGCATCATGGTCAGCGTGTGGACAAGGTGCTGGCGCTGGGGGTGTCCGAGTTCTCGCGCAGCTATCTGCAGCAGTTGCTGGCCGACGGTGCGGTCACGCTCAACGGCAAGGCTCTGCTTAAGCCTTCGGTCAAGGTGGCCGTGGGTGACCGCCTGCGCGTTGAAATGCGGCCCACCCAGCAGAGTATGGCCTTTCAGCCCGAGGCCATGGATCTGCAGGTGGTCTATGAGGACGAGGATCTGCTGGTCATCAACAAGCCTGCGGGTCTGGTGGTGCATCCGGCGCCCGGCAACTGGACGGGCACACTGCTCAACGGCCTGCTGGCGCGTGACGAAAAAGCGCGTCAGGTGCCGCGTGCCGGCATTGTTCATCGGCTGGACAAGGACACGAGCGGCTTGATGGTGGTGGCGCGCAATCGCAGCACCATGGATGCGCTCATCAAGATGATTGCTGCACGTGAGGTAAGCCGCCAGTATCTGGCGCTTGCCCACAAGCAATGGGGCAGCCGCAAGCGCCGCGAGGTCGATGCGCCGATTGGACGCGACCCGCGCAACCGCCTGCGCATGGCTGTGGTGGATCTGAATCTGCATCCCGGCAAGCAGGCGCGTACCGACTTCGATCTGCTCGATGGTGATGCAGCTCACAGCCTGGTGCGCTGCACGCTGCACACCGGTCGCACGCACCAGATCCGGGTGCACATGGCTTCGCTCGGCCATCCGCTGATAGCCGATACGTTGTATGGCGGTCAGCCCGAGGGGGGGCTGGAGCGCCAGGCGCTGCATGCCTTCAGGCTGGCCTTCGAGCACCCTGTGACGAAAAAGCCGCTGGTCCACTATGCGCCGCTGCCACAAGACATGGCCGGTGCACTGGATTTATGGGGTCTGCGTTACAATCCGCCGGAAAGCCTCTGACCATCACTCGCATGGCATCTTTGGGGCGCTTCCCTCTCTTCTTAGAATCAGGCGTCCCACCGCAGTCGGTGCGACAGCCGCTCCCGAAACGCTGCGCCCATGAATACGGTAGATGCCAAGCGGGTTCTTGAAACAGCATTGATTTGTGCCCCACAGCCTGTGACGCTGCGGGAATTGCGCTCACTTTTTGATGATGTGCTGGGCTCGGACACGGTTAAGGATTTGCTGCTGGACCTGCAAAAGGACTGGGCCCTCAAGGGCGTGGAACTGGTGCAGGTGGCTTCTGGCTGGCGTTTTCAGAGCCGGCCCGAGATGCGCGTCTACCTGGACAAGCTTCATCCCGAGAAGCCGCCCAAGTACACGCGGGCGACGCTGGAGACTCTGGCCATCATTGCCTACCGTCAGCCGGTCACGCGGGGTGATATCGAGGATATTCGCGGCGTGACCGTCAACAGCCTGATCATCAAGCAGCTGGAAGACCGAGGCTGGATCGAGGTCATCGGTCACCGTGAAACCGTGGGGCGGCCAGCTCTGTTTGCCACCACGCGCCAGTTTCTCGATGATCTGGGTCTGCAGTCGCTGGACCAGCTGCCGATGCTGGAGGAAACCCAGGCTCAGCAAAGTCTGTTCAAGGCGCTGGATGGGGATGAGGGCGAACCAGCCGCTGTGCCGGAGGCCGGTGCCGAGGAGGTCAAGCTCCAGGAGGGCGTGGAGGCCGCAGAGTCGGCAGATGCCCTAACAGAGTCCGACGCGGCGGAGAGTGAGATCCTGCGGGCCCCGGATGAGGAAGATGGCGCGCAGGAACTGCCGGATACAGATGCCGACCCCGAGGCGCAAGCGCCTGCCGCGCCTGTGTCGGAGCTTCAGCCCGAGGCTGATGCGCCAGATTTGGAGTCATATCCGGACCAGACGCAGGTTGACATTGCGCAAGCTGCTACTGAAGAGATAGCAAGTGAGTTGCCGGATTCGGAGCTAGGGCCGAGCGAAGAACCTCCGTCCGTGAGCAAGCCCAAGGCGGCCAGGCCCGCCAGGACTGCCAAGGCGGCAGAGCCGGAGCCCAAACCGGCTGCCAAGAAAGCCGGACGTACCGAGTGGGTGGGCCTGAAGGCGTTTCTCGAGGATGACTACGGCAGCGACGACGAGGCCGAGGACGCAAATACGAAAGCGCGGGTCGACGATACCGTCGGGGCGGCAGAACAACGAATTGTGGAGGGTGACGATGGCGTCACCCCCGAAGGAAAACTGGAATGAACAACGAGACATCGAACCCGATGCCCGAGTCCGCAGCCGCTTCGTCCGAAGCCGAGCCGGTCAAGAAGACTCGCAAGCCCCGCGCAGCCAAGGCCGATGGTGCCAAGGATGCCGCCGAGGCCAAGAAGCCCGCTGCACCGCGCAAGCGTGCTGGCGTCAAGAAGGACGCTGCTGGCGAGGCCAAGCCAGCGCGCAAGCGCGTGACGAAGCCGCGTGCCGAAGAAGCCGTGGCTGTCGAGGAGCTGGTTCAGACCGTGGTCGAGCAAGAGCTGCAGTCCCAGGAGCAAGACCAGGACCACGGCCATGACGCAGCGGATGCCGTTGTTGCCGAAGTGGCTGTGCAGAGCGTTGCCGCTCCTCATGGGTCCAAGGGACGCAAGGGGCAGAGCATCGACTTTGCCGATGTGATCTCGGGCGACTTCGACGACGAGGAAGAGAACGGCAGCGCCATGCCTGCCAAGCGCGTGCTTGCGCCCCAGGTTGATTCTCCCAAGCTGCACAAGGTGCTGGCCCAGGCCGGCATGGGTTCACGTCTGGAGATGGAGCAACTGATCCTGGAAGGACGCATCTCGGTCAACAACGAGCCTGCCCACGTCGGCCAGCGCATTCAATTCGGCGACATCGTCAAGGTCAACGGCCAGCCCATCCGCTTCCGTATCGACCCGCCGCCCGCACGCGTGATTGCCTATCACAAGCCAGTGGGCGAAGTGGTGACGCATGACGATCCGCAGAACCGCCCCACGGTGTTCCGCAAGCTGCCCAAGCTGCAGCATGGCAAGTGGCAGTCGGTGGGTCGCCTGGACCTGAACACCGAAGGCCTGCTGCTGTTCACCAGCTCGGGCGAGCTGGCGAACTCGCTGATGCACCCCCGCTTCGGTCTGGAGCGTGAATACGCGGCCCGCGTGCTGGGCGCGCTGAGCAAGGAAGAAAAGCAGCGTCTGCTGGACGGCGTGCAGCTCGAAGACGGCGAAGCCAGCTTTGGTGCCGTGGAAGATGGCGGTGGCGAAGGTGCCAACTGCTGGTACCGCGTGACCATCTCCGAGGGCCGCAACCGCGAAGTGCGTCGCATGTTCGAGGCCGTGGGCCATGCCGTCAGCCGTCTGATCCGCATTCGCTATGGCGCCATGATGCTGCCGCGCGGTCTCAAGCGCGGTGCCTGGGTGGAACTCGATCAGGCTGATATCCAGGCGCTGATGTCGGCAGCGGGCGTCAAGGAGCGTGCTCCCGTCGAGCGCAACAACAGTGGCGCCCGCGGTGCCAACAACCGCGGCGGCCGCAACAACCGCAGCGGTGGTCGCGGCAATGGCATGAATGCCGATCGCGCACCCCAGGGTCGTCGTGAAGGCGGTGGTCAGCGCCGTGGCGAGTGGGACGGCAATCGTCCGGCACCTAGCGGCATGCTGGGTGACAACCCACGCAACAAGTCCGGCGGCCGCTCCGGTGGCTCGGGTCGCTCGCAGGGGGGCGGTCAGCCCGACCCCATGCGCACCTCGGTGGGCTATATCGGCAGCGACAGCCTGTCGCGTGCCCGTCAGAACGCCAAGCGCCGCCCTGGTGGCGGTGGTGGTGGTGGTCGCCGCGGCGGCCGCTAAAAAGGTGTCCGTAAGGATTTGAGTGCTGTCTGGACTTCAAGGTCTATGGCGGCACCGCTAAAATCAACTGTTTTGCTTTTTCGGCAAAAACCCATAGTAACCCTGATTAGGAAATAATCATCATGGCTATCGAACGTACCCTCTCCATCATCAAGCCCGACGCAGTTGCCAAGAACGTGATCGGCCAAATCTACGCCCGCTTCGAAGCTGCTGGCCTGAAGATCGTGGCTGCCAAGCTGGTGCACCTGTCGCGCGGCGAAGCCGAGCAGTTCTACGCTGTGCACGCTGCCCGTCCTTTCTTCAAGGATCTGGTGGACTTCATGGTCTCCGGCCCCGTGATGATTCAAGCTCTGGAAGGCGAGAACGCCATCCTGAAGAACCGTGAATTGATGGGCGCCACCGACCCCAAGAAGGCCGAGAAGGGCACCATCCGCGCCGACTTCGCCGACAGCATCGACGCCAACGCCGTGCACGGCTCCGACGCTGCTGAAACCGCTGCTGTGGAAGTTGCCTTCTTCTTCCCCGGCATGAACGTGTACTCGCGTTAATCCACGCTAGCTTTACAGCATGCTCTCGCTGACGCCAGCGCTTCGCCTGGGCGAAGCCGGTGTCAGCACTTGAAGATGCTGGCCACGGCGTGGCAAACACCGTTCGCAAGACGCCTCGCCACATGCCGATATGACTACTAATTTGCTTGATTTTGACCTCGAAGGACTGACCGCTTATTGCGAGCAGCTCGGGGAGAAGCGTTTCCGTGCGACGCAGCTGTTCCGCTGGATTCACCAGCGTGGCGCATCCGATTTTGACCAGATGACCGATCTGGCCAAGTCCCTGCGCGAAAAGCTCAAGAGCCGGGCCCATATCACTGCGCTGCCCGTGGTGACCGAGCATGTCTCGGCCGATGGCACCGTGAAATGGCTGTTCGATGTGGGTGACGGCAATGCCGTCGAATCCGTTTTCATTCCTGAGGACGACCGTGGCACGCTGTGTGTCTCGTCCCAGGCTGGTTGCGCCGTGGGCTGCCGCTTTTGCTCGACGGGGCATCAGGGCTTCAGCCGCAACCTCGATACTGGCGAAATCCTCGCCCAGCTCTGGTATGCCGAGCATTCGCTGCGCAAGCGGTTCGGTACCGAAGATCGCATCATCTCCAACGTGGTGATGATGGGCATGGGCGAGCCGCTGCAGAATTACAGTGCGCTGGTGCCTGCCTTGCGCGTGATGCTGGACGACCATGGCTACGGCCTGTCGCGCCGCCGCGTGACGGTGTCCACCTCCGGTGTGGTGCCCATGATGGACCGCCTGTCGCAGGACTGCGCCGTGGCGCTGGCCGTTTCCCTGCATGCGCCCAACGATCCGCTGCGCGACAACCTTGTGCCGCTGAACAAGAAATACCCGATTGCCGAGCTGCTGGATGCCTGCGAGCGCTATCTGGAGTTTGCACCGCGCGACTTCATCACCTTTGAATATTGCATGCTCGACGGCGTTAACGATCAGCCGGAGCATGCGCGTCAGCTGATAGAGTTGGTGCGCGTGCGCGGCGACGGCAAGAGCTGGTGCAAGTTCAATCTGATTCCGTTTAATCCCTTCCCGGCCTCGGGGCTGCTGCGCTCGTCTGCGGCGCGCGTGACCGAATTTGCCGCCATGCTCAGCAATGCCGGCATCGTGACCACGGTGCGCAAGACCCGCGGCGACGATATCGACGCGGCCTGCGGTCAGCTGGCTGGTGACGTCAAGGATAGAACCCGCGCTGCCGAGCGTATGGCCAAGCAGCGCACCATCCCGCTCAAGCAGGTGTCTTGACGGAGCTTTGAATAAAGGACAATCAATGAGGGCAGTGGCACAGCGACCGGTTTGGCGACATTGGGGCCTGTTGGCCCGGTGGGGGGTACCGGTTGCGGTCGCGGCACTTGTGGGCTGTACCTCGACGACGACGACCACCACTTCCTCTACGTCCGTTCCCCAGGCTTCCGTGGTCAGCACGGGCGCAACCCAGGTCGCAGATGCCAATCGCCGTGCGCAGATCCGTCTGGAACTGGCAGCCAACTACTTTCAGGCCGGGCGCCTGGACGTGGCCATGGATGAGGTGGGCCAGGCCTTGGCTGCCAAGCCCGATTACGCCGATGCGTACGGTCTGCTGGGCCTGATCCTCATGCAGAACCAGGACTGGGCACAGGCCGAGGTCGCCATGCGCAAGGCCGTGGACCTTAATCCGCGCGACGGCAACCAGATTCACAATTACGGCTGGATGCAATGTCAGCAAAAGCATTTTGATGTAGCCCAGCAATGGTTTGACAGGGCCTTGCAGGCGCCGGGCTATCGCGAGCAGCCCAAGACCCTGCTGGCCAAGGGTATGTGCTACCAGCAGGCAGGCCAGCTGGAGCAGGCCTACCAGAACATGTTCCGCGCCTACGAGATGGATGTGGGCAACGCCGCTACGGGCTACAACCTGGCGAATGTGCTCTGGCTCAAGGGTGATCTGAAAAAAGCGCAGTTCTACATCCGGCGCTTGAATAACAATAGCAACCAGGCCAGTGCAGAAAGCCTCTGGCTGGGAATCAAAATAGACAGGGCATTGCACGACGACATTGGAGCGCGTCAACAGGCCGATCAGCTGCGCGAGCGTTTTCCTCAATCGCGTCAGTGGCTGGCCTATGAGCGCGGAGCTTTCAATGAGTGAGGATGCGGTGGAAGAGGAAACTATGCAAAGCGAAGAGCAGGCGCCAACTCCGGCACAGACCACGGCGGGGGCCTTGTTGCGTCAGGCGCGGGAAGCGGCCCGCATGCAGCTGCCCGTGATGGCGGCAACATTGAAGGTGCCGCAGCGCAAGCTGGAGGCGCTGGAGGCTGATGACTACGCGGCCTTTCCCGATCATGTGTTCATGCGTGCCCTGGCCATGGGCATGTGCCGGACTTTGCATATCGAGGCCGAACCGGTGCTGGCCCTGCTGCCGCGCACCGAGATCAAAAGCCTGGCCAACACGGGGCCCGGCATCAACGAAGCCGTGAAGGTGCGCAGCAGCTTCAAGGTCACGGGGACATCGCTGGACTCAGGCAACAGCAGCTCGCGCAAGATTGCGGCAGGTGTGCTGATTCTGCTGGCGGCAGCGGCTGCCGTGTACTTTGTTCCCTTTCATCAGGTGATTGACGGCGCCGATACGGCAGACGTCCAGGCCCAGATGCCCGCGCAGGCGGAGTCTGGCGAGGCGGCCGTGATGGGCGCTCCTGTGACGGAGCCTGCGGCCCAGGCCGAGGAGACTGCTCAAGGCGGATCGGCCGCGACAGCGGCTGCGTCGACCGAGTCCGCGACGGCTGCTGCGGCTGCCGGAGCTGCCCCTGCTGCCGCGCCCCAGGCAGCCACACCGGCCGCCGAGGCAGCCACGCCCGCAACCGGCGCTGGCGGTCTGCTGGTGCTGAAGGTGAATGCCGGCCAGTCCTGGGTCAAAGTCAAGGACGCGGCCGGCAAGGTGGTGCTGGAAAAGACCCTGTCCAAGGATGAATCTGCGACTGCCGAAGGCCAGTTGCCCCTGTCGGTGATTGTGGGCAATGCCAAGGGCACGCAGGTGACGGTACGTGGCGAACCCTTCGATATCTCGAGCACACGCGACAATGTGGCTCGCTTCGAGGTGAAGTAACCGTTCGAGGTAAACAAGAGTGCAAGATTCTCAAAGTTCGCAGCAGCTCAGCCAGGCGATAGCCATCGCCAGCCCGCTGCCGCGCAAATCGCGCCAGGCCCGTGTGGTGTGGCGCAACAACGTGGTCACCGTGGGGGGCGATGCGCCCGTGCGCGTGCAGTCCATGACCAATACCGACACCGTGGATGCGGTGGAGACTGCCATCCAGGTGCGTCAGCTGGCCCAGGCCGGCTCGGAGATGGTGCGCATTACGGTGAACACGCCCGAGGCGGCAGCAGCCGTGCCCTATATTCGCGAGCAGCTCGACCGCATGGGCGAGTATGTGCCGCTGGTTGGCGACTTCCACTACAACGGCCACCGTCTGCTGACCGACTATCCCGATTGCGCCCAGGCGCTGTCCAAGTACCGCATCAACCCCGGCAACGTGGGCAAGGGCGACAAGAAGGACAAGCAGTTCGGACAGATGATCGAGATCGCCGCCAAGTACGACAAGGCGGTGCGCATCGGCGTGAACTGGGGCTCGCTTGACCAGGAAATCATGGCCGAGCTGATGGACCAGAACAGCAAGCGTGCTCAGCCCTGGGAAACGCGTCAGGTCATGTACGAGGCACTGATTACCTCGGCCATCACCTCGGCTGAGCTGGCCAAGAGCATGGGGCTGAACCCCGACAACATCATCCTGTCCTGCAAGGTCAGCGGTGTGCAGGATCTGATCTCGGTCTACCGCGAGCTGGCGCGCCGCTGCGACTATGCGCTGCATCTGGGGCTGACCGAGGCCGGCATGGGCACCAAGGGCACGGTGGCATCCACTGCTGCGCTGTCGGTGCTGCTGCAGGAGGGCATTGGCGACACGATTCGCGTCTCGCTCACGCCCCAGCCCGGTGAAGCACGCACGCAGGAGGTCGTGGTGGCCTCTGAAATTCTGCAGGCCCTGGGTCTGCGCGTGTTCGTGCCCAGCGTCACCGCCTGCCCGGGCTGTGGCCGCACCACCAGCACCACCTTCCAGGAACTGGCCAAGAAGATCGACGATTTCCTGCGTGGTGAAATGCCGGTCTGGCGTACCCAGTTCCCCGGCGTGGAAGCCATGAAGGTGGCGGTGATGGGTTGCATCGTCAACGGCCCCGGCGAGAGCAAGCATGCCGATATCGGCATCAGCCTGCCCGGCAATGGCGAAGCGCCTGCGGCGCCGGTGTTCATCGATGGCGAGAAAGCCTTGACGCTGCGTGGCGAACATATCGCCGAGGAGTTCCAGACTCTGGTGCTGGAATATGTGCAGCGCCGCTACGGCCAGAAGGCCTGAGCGGCTCAGACGCTCGCAGCGTCCCGTCATGCGGGTGGTGATTGCGCTTGCTGGCACAATGCCGGCGAGCCAGTACTTTGGAATTGATAGCTGCTTGCGCACTATCTATATGGATTTGAATTAGGTTTCTAGTTAAAAGGCATAGTTGCCAAGCGCAATGTGCTCTTGTTTTGCTAGTAGCCCAAGTGTGAGATTTCACGTGGCCAAGAACGAAAAACTGACTGCCGTCAAAGGCATGAACGACATCCTCCCTCCCGACTCGGCGCGTTGGGAATGGTTTGAAGCCAAGGTGCGCGATCTGATGGGGCGCTTTGCCTACCGCAATATCCGCACGCCCATCGTCGAGCCCACGGCCTTGTTTGTGCGCGGCCTGGGCGAGGTGACCGATATCGTCGAGAAGGAGATGTACTCCTTCGAAGACAAGCTCAACGGCGAGCACCTGACCCTGCGCCCCGAAGGCACGGCCGGCGTGGTGCGCTCGGTGGTGGAAAACAATCTGCTGTACGAAGGCGGCAAGCGCCTGTTCTACATCGGCCAGATGTTCCGCCACGAACGTCCCCAGCGCGGCCGCTATCGCCAGTTCCATCAGGTCGGTGTGGAAGCCATGGGCTTTGCCGGTCCCGAGCTGGATGCCGAGGTGATCCTGCTGGCTGCGCAGCTATGGAAGGAGCTGGGCATCGAAGGCGTGCGCCTGGAGCTCAACAGCCTGGGACAGCCCGAGGAACGCAAGGCGCATCGCGCGGCCCTGATTGCCTATTTCGAGCAGCACACCGAGGTGATGGACGAAGAGGCCAAGCGCCGCATGTACAGCAACCCGCTGCGCGTGCTGGATACCAAGAATCCGGCCATGCAGGACATGGTCAACGCAGCGCCCAAGCTGATGGACTACCTGGGTGATGCCTCCAAGGCGCATCTGAAGGCCGTGCAGGACATTCTGGATGCCAACGATGTGGCCTGGAGCCTGAACCCTCGCCTGGTGCGCGGCATGGACTACTACAACCTCACGGTGTTTGAGTTCATTACCGACAAGCTGGGCTCGCAAGGCACCATCTGCGGCGGCGGTCGCTACGACTACCTGATCGAGGAAATCGGCGGCAAGCCCGCACCGGCCGTGGGCTGGGGCATGGGTGTCGAGCGCGTGCTCGAAGTGCTCAAGGAGGTGGGTGCCGAGATTCCTCAGCCCGCAGCCGATGTCTACGCCATCATTCCCGACGCCTCGGCGCTGCCCCAGGTCTTCAAGACCGTGCAGCAGTTGCGCGCCGCCGGTGTGGCGGTGCAGATGCACGCAGCCGCAGGCGGCTCTGCCGAAGGCATGGGCTCGATGAAGTCCCAGTTCAAGAAGGCTGATGGCTCGGGTGCACGCTTCGCCCTGATCTTCGGCGCCGACGAGCTGGCACAGGGCAAGGTGACCGTGAAGTCGCTGCGCGACGGCGAAGGCCAGCAGCTGCAGCAAGCTTTGGCGGACGTGGCCCTGTGGGCCGGCAGCCTAAAATCGGCGGTTTGATTTTCCGCTTCCCGTTTTCTGACCAGCGTTCCACTCAATCTAAGTAGCCATGGCAAACCATCTCGATCTTGAAGAACAAGAGCAAATTGAGCAGCTCAAGCATTTCTGGAATTCCTGGGGGACTCTGATCACCAGCGTGCTGGTCGTGGTCTTTCTCGGACTGGCTGGCTGGAACGGCTGGCAGTACTGGCAAAAGCGTCAGGCGACTCAGGCCTCGGCCCTGGAATTCGCGGTGGACGAAGCCCTGACTGCCAAGGATGCAGCCCGTGCCGACCAGGCCTTCAGCGAGCTGCGTGACAAGTACGCGGGCACTGCGCAGGCCGCCCAGACGGCTTTGCTGATGGCCAAGGCCTCGGTGGATGCCGGCAAGTTCGATGACGCCAAGGCGCAACTGAGCTGGGTGGCGGAGAAGGGTGACGAAGGCTTCAAGGCCCTGGCCCGCATTCGCCTGTCTTCGGTGCTGGAGCAGCAGAAAAGCTATGACGAAGGCCTGAAGGTGCTGGAAGCTTCCATGCCCGAGTCCTACGCCGGTCTGCAGGCCGACCGCCGCGGCGATCTGTATGGCGCGCTGGGCAAGCCGGCCGAGGCGATTGCCCAGTACCAGGCAGCCTACAAGGCACTGGATAAGGATCTGGACTACCGCCACCTGGTGGAATTCAAGCTGAACGCGCTGGGTGCGGCTCCTGAAACCGCAACCCTGGTCAAGACAACGCCGTCGGAGAAATAATCTTGAAGACTTTTGCCCATCAAGTGAAGTCCGCTGCTCCCGCAGCGCAATCCGCAGCCCGTGTGCTGGTGCTGACCGCAGTGGCCGCGTCGTTGGCTGCCTGCTCCATGTTTGGCGGCAAGGACAAGCCCAAGCCACAGGATCTGGGACCCAACCCCGCCAAGATCGCAGTGCACCAGGCCTGGACCGCCAAGCTGGGCGGTGAAGTGCCTCTGGCCATGCCTGCGCTGGTGCAGGGCAATACCGTCACCGTGGTCACCAAGGACGGCAGCGTCACCACGCTGGACGGCAATACCGGCAGCCAGCTGGGCAAGTTCAGTGCGGGCGAGCCGCTGACCACCGGTGTGGGCAGCGACGGCCAGCGCACGGCGGTAGTCACGCGCAGCAACCAGCTCATGGTGTTTGCCGAAGGCAAGCAGCTGTGGAAGAACAATCTGAACGCCGCCGTCTACACGCCGCCCCTGGTGGCCGGTGGGCGTGTGTTCGTGATGGCCGCTGACCGCTCGCTGGCGGCCTTCGATGCCAACACCGGTCGTGAGCTGTGGTCTGTCGAAGGCCCCAGCAATGAACCGCTTATTCTGCGTCAGCCCGGCGTTTTGCAGGCCGTTGGTAATAATCTGGTGGTGGGCGTATCCGGACGTCTGGCCGGTGTCGATCCCGACAATGGCTCGGTGCGCTGGATGGCGCCTCTGGCCGCACCGCGCGGCACGAACGATGTGGAGCGACTGGTGGACCTGGTTGGTCCCGTCAGCCGTGTGGACAGCAGCGTCTGTGCACGTGCCTTCCAGGCCTCGGTGGGTTGCGTGGATGTGAGCACGGCCAATGTGCGCTGGACGCAGACCTCCAAGGGCAGCGATGGCGTGGCCGGTGACGAGCAGGCCGTGTTCGGCGCCGAAAGCAATGGCACGGTACAGGCATGGAATCGTGCAGACGGTCAGCGTCTGTGGTCCATCGACAAACTGCAGTACCGCAAGCTGACGGCACCTCTGGTGCTGGGCCGCTCCGTGGTGCTGGCCGATGATTTGGGGACGGTGCATATGCTCTCGCGTGAAGACGGCTCTGCACTGGCCCGTTTGGAAACTGACAAGGCAGGAGTTGCCACTTCCCCGGTTGTTGCCGCCAATACTCTGGTGGTCGTCAGCCGAAGCGGAACTGTGTATGGCTTCAAGCCGGATTGATAGGTTGTTTTTGGAATGAAGCCAGTTATTGCCCTGGTAGGGCGCCCGAATGTGGGCAAGTCGACGCTGTTCAATCGACTCACGAAGTCGAGGGATGCCATCGTCGCCGACTTTGCTGGACTGACGCGTGACCGCCATTACGGCCAGGGCCGTCAGGGCAAGCATGAGTACATCGTCATCGATACGGGCGGCTTCGAGCCGGACGCATCGCGCGGCATCTTCAAGGAGATGGCCAAGCAGACCCAGCAAGCCGTGGCGGAAGCCGATGTCGTGATCTTCGTGCTGGATGCGCGTGCCGGTCTGTCCGGTCAGGATCACGAGATCGGCAACTACCTGCGCCGTCTGGGCAAGCCCACCATGCTGGTGGCCAACAAGGCCGAAGGCATGAAGGATGGTGCGCAGCTGTCCGAATTCTATGAGCTGGGCCTTGGCGAGGTTGTGCCCGTGTCTGCAGCCCACGGTCAGGGTGTGCGCAGCCTGGTCGATGCGGCCCTGGGGCTGCTGAACCTGCCCGAGCCCGAAGAGGAAACTTTTGGCGAGGAAGACCAGAAGCCCGTGCGTCTGGCGGTGGCTGGCCGTCCCAACGCCGGCAAGTCCACGCTGATCAACACCTGGCTGGGTGAAGAGCGCCTGGTGGCTTTCGACATGCCCGGCACCACGCGCGATGCCATCACCGTGCCTTTCGAGCGCAACGGCCAGAAGTTCGAGTTGATCGACACCGCCGGTCTGCGTCGCAAGGGCAAGGTGTTTGAAGCCATCGAGAAGTTCTCGGTGGTCAAGACGCTGCAGGCCATCGAAGGCGCCAACGTGGTGCTGCTGCTGATCGATGCCACGCAGGGCGTGACCGACCAGGACGCGCATATCGCAGGCTATATCCTGGAGAGCGGCCGCTCTGTGGTGCTGGCCATCAACAAATGGGATGCTGTCGATGACTATCAGCGCCAGATGCTGGAGCGTTCCATCGAGACACGCCTGTCCTTCCTGAAGTTTGCACCGCTGCACTTCATCTCGGCACAGAAGCGCCAGGGTCTCGAGCCGCTGTGGAAATCCATCATCCAGGCTCATCGTGCAGCCACCTGCAAGATGCCTACGCCGGTGCTGACACGTATCCTGATGGAGTCGATCCAGTTCCAGACGCCCAAAAAGGTGGGGGCCTATCGCCCCAAGATGCGCTACGCCCACCAGGGCGGCATGAACCCGCCCATCATCGTGATCCATGGCAACTCGCTGGAGCTGGTCACTGATGCCTACAAGCGTTTCCTGGAAGGTCGTTTCCGCAAGGAATTCAATTTGATCGGCACCCCGTTGCGCATCGACTTGAAAACCTCCCATAATCCTTACGCCGACAAGGATTAATAGCAGTCTGCTTGCGCCTAGGGAAAACCCTTTTTCACTGTTTTCCCCGGGCCCTGTGGTAATGTGTCGGTTTACAACAACACTCTTCGAACACGGAGAATATCGTGAGCAATAAAGGTCAACTCCTCCAAGATCCGTTCCTGAACGCACTGCGTCGTGAACATGTGCCCGTTTCCATCTACCTGGTCAACGGCATCAAGCTGCAGGGCCAAATCGAGTCGTTCGACCAATACGTGGTGCTTCTGCGCAACACCGTGACCCAGATGGTTTACAAGCACGCCATCTCCACCATCGTTCCCGGCCGTGCCGTGAACTTCTCGGCCGCTACACCGGCTGACAACGACGCCCCCGCTGCCTAAGCTTTCTTGCGTCAACGCCCGCCGGCCAGCCCGGCGCGGCTATTACCCTACGGGACAGGTATTTGAGTTCTGAATCCTTTGAACGTTCCGCGTCTGCGCCAGTGCTGCTGGTGGGCGTGGATTTTGGTGTTCCCCATTTCGATGACGAGCTGGAAGAGCTGGGCTTGCTGGCCCAGACCGCTGGCTTGCAGCCCGTGGCGCGCTTGACCTGCAAGCGCAAAGCCCCCGATCCCGCGCTGTTCGTGGGCAGCGGCAAGGCGGACGAGATCCGCATGCTGGCCCAGATGCATGGAGCCAAGGAAGTCTGGTTCGACCAGGCCCTGAGCCCGGCGCAGCAGCGCAATCTGGAGCGCCATATCCAGATGCCGGTCAACGACCGGACCATGCTGATTCTCGAAATCTTTGCCCAGCGTGCACGCAGCCATGAAGGCAAGCTTCAGGTGGAGCTGGCTCGTCTGCAGTACATCAGCACGCGCCTGGTGCGTCGCTGGAGCCACCTGGAGCGTCAGGCCGGCGGTATTGGTGGCCGTGGTGGCCCCGGTGAAAAGCAGATCGAGCTGGACCGCCGCATGATTGACGATGCCATCAAGCGCACCAAGGAGCGCCTGAAAAAAGTCAAGAAGCAGCGTTCCACGCAAAGGCGCCAGCGCTCGCGTCGCGAAGTTTTCAATATTTCCCTGGTCGGCTATACCAATGCCGGCAAATCCACGCTGTTCAATGCCATGGTGAAGGCTCGCGCCTATGCCGCGGATCAGCTGTTTGCCACGCTGGATACGACCACCCGGCAGATGTACCTCACGGAGGCCGAGGAATCGGTTTCCCTGTCGGATACCGTCGGTTTTATTCGTGACTTGCCGCACGGTCTGGTGGATGCCTTCCAGGCCACCTTGCAGGAGGCGATTGACGCCGATCTGCTGCTGCATGTCGTGGATGCATCGAACCCCGGATTCCCGGAACAAATACAACAAGTCCAAAAAGTTCTGGGTGAAATCGGGGCCGATGATGTGCCCCAGATTCTGGTTTTCAACAAGCTGGATGCCATTGAGCCCGAGCGTCAGCCTGCCGTGCTGCAGGATATGTATGAGCTCGATGGCGTGCCGGTGCCACGTGTGTTTGTCAGTGCTCGCTCGGGGCAGGGGCTTGCGCAGCTGCGGCAGATGTTGGCTGACCGGGTCTTGCAGGTACGTGAAGAGGCGGCACGCGAAGAAGTCGAGGGGCAGGACGATACGTACTGGATGTCCCCTGATGACGACGCGCAATACTAGGGGCTTGCGCCCCTATTGGGCACAATGCTTGCCATGGTCCATGTCTTTTTGAAAACACAGAGACGTCTCGCATGAATTTTTCACAACGCGTCCATCGCCTGGCGATGCTGCCGCAACGCATTCGCGGGATGTTCAATTTGAACGATCCGCGCTGGGGTCGTGGCGACAACAACAACGAAGATAGCTCCAAGCCGGACAGCTCGGCACCTGAAGGGGAGCGTCCTCCGATGCCGCCGGCACCCGAGCAGCGTCCCCGTCCTTCCTCTTCCCAGCAAGGCCAGCCGCCTGATCTGGAAGAGGTGTGGCGCGACCTCAATCGCAAACTTTCCGGTCTGTTCGGCGGCGGCTCCGGCAATGGCCGCGGCGTGCCTCCGAGCCGCAGCGGCGGCCAGCCTGGCGAGCCTTTCAATCCCGGCAAGGGCATTTTCCTGATCGCCGGCGTGGCCGTGCTGATCTGGCTGGGTACGGGCTTCTTCATCGTGCAGGAAGGCCAGCAGGCCGTCATCACGCAGTTCGGCAAGTACAAGGGTACCGTGGGCGCCGGCTTCAACTGGCGTCTGCCTTATCCCATCCAGAAGCATGAGCTGGTCTACGTTTCGCAGATTCGCTCTGCCGAGGTGGGTAGCGACAATATCGTGCGTGGCACGGGTCTGCGTGCATCGGCCATGCTGACCGAGGACGAGAACATCGTCGAGATCAAGTTTGCCGTGCAGTACCGCCTGAGCAATGCGCGCGACTGGCTGTTCGAGAGCCGCAACCCTTCCGAGGCTGTGGTTCAGGTGGCGGAGTCCGCCGTGCGCGAAGTCGTCGGCAAGATGAAGATGGATGCAGCTCTGTCTGAAGAGCGCGACCAGATTGCCCCACGCGTGCGCGATCTGATGCAGACCATTCTGGATCGCTACCAGATTGGTGTTGAGGTGGTGGGCATCAATATGCAGCAGGGCGGCGTGCGTCCGCCCGAGCAGGTGCAGGCCTCGTTCGACGATGTGCTCAAGGCTGGTCAGGAGCGCGAACGCGCCAAGAACGAAGCCCAGGCCTATGCCAACGATGTGGTGCCGCGTGCAGCGGGTGCTGCAGCGCGTCTGGGTGAAGAGGCTGCGGCCTACAAGTCCAAGATTGTGGCCCAGGCTCAGGGTGATGCAGGGCGCTTCAGCTCGCTGTATTCCGAATACCAGAAGGCTCCTCAGGTCACGCGTGATCGCCTCTACATCGATGCGATGCAGCAGGTCTATACCAACGTGACCAAGGTTCTGGTGGAGTCGCGTCAGGGCTCCAATCTGCTGTATCTGCCACTGGACAAGATCATGCAGAACGTGACCGGCGGCGCAGCTGCTCCTGCTGCGTCGGGTGATGCAGCTGCCGGGGGCGCCGCTTCGGCTCCAGCCAACGTACGTGTAGTTCCCAATCCCGCCGGTGACGCCCGCAGCCGCGATGCGCGCAGCCGTGACCGTGACGCACGCTAGGAGAGAATGCAGTGAATCGAATCGGATTTTTTGTCACCAGCATTCTCGTGGTGCTGGCCTTGCTGAGTTCCACACTGTTCGTGGTGGATCAGCGTCAGTTCGGTGTGGTCTATGCGCTGGGGCAGATCAAGGAAGTGATCACCGAGCCAGGACTTAACTTCAAGCTGCCGCCTCCGCTGCAGAACGTGCGCTATATCGACAAGCGTCTGCTGACGCTCGACAGCACCGATACCGAGCCCATGCTTACCGCCGAGAAGCAGCGCGTGGTCATTGACTGGTATGTGCGCTGGCGCATCTCCGAGCCCTCGGAATACATCCGTAACGTGGGTTTGGATGAATCTGCCGGAGCCATGCAGCTCAACCGCGTGGTGCGCAATGCCTTCCAGGAAGAGATCAATCGCCGCACCGTGCGCGAGCTGCTGTCTTCCAAGCGCGAAGGGTTGATGACCGATGTCAAGCGTGAAGTTCTGGAAACCGTGCGTGGCTCCAAGCCCTGGGGCGTGGACATCGTCGATGTGCGTATCACCCGCGTGGACTACGCCGAGACCATCACCGAGTCCGTCTACCGTCGTATGGAGGCCGAGCGCAAGCGCGTGGCCAACGAACTGCGCTCCACGGGCGCCGCCGAAGGCGAGAAGATCCGCGCCGAGGCCGATCGTCAGCGCGACGTCATCATTGCCAATGCTTACCGCGATGCCCAGAAGGTCAAGGGTGAGGGCGATGCCGAAGCTGCACGAGTCTATGCAGAATCCTTTGGCAAGGACCCGCAGTTTGCGCAGTTCTATCGCAGCCTGGACGCTTACAAGGAGAGCTTCTCCAAGAAGAGCGACGTAATGGTGCTTGACCCGTCGCAAAGCGACTTCTTCAAGACCTACCGCAATGGCGGTGCCGCTGGCAAATAAGCCCAGGCTTGCGCAAGTTCGGATCAAGCATGGTTTTCTGTCGATAGCCATGCCTGTTGCGCCTCCTCTTTTGCGCAAGTTCCGATAGCTTTGACAACGACAAAAGCAATGGCCCCTCGAGGGCCATTGCCTATTGGGGAGATGGCAATGGATTGGCTGGAGACACTGGGCCTGGCGCTGGCCCTGCTGCTGGTGCTGGAAGGCTTGCTGCCGCTGCTCGCGCCCGGGTTGTGGCGGCAACTGTTTACCCAACTGATGCAGCTCAGGGATGGGCAGCTGCGCTTTTGCGGACTGCTCTGTATCGCAGCAGGCGCCATCATGCTGATGCTGCTATGAATACTGCCGATACTGGCTAGGCCTTAGCGGTCAAATTGGGCAGGGCTGGCAAAGCCGGTAGAATCGCATTTTTAACAGCCTCCCCATTTCTCCATGTCTGCTTGGGTCCTACCGGATCACATTGCCGATGTTTTGCCCTCAGAGGCACGGCACATCGAAGAATTGCGTCGAGGATTGCTCGATACTGCGCGCAGCTATGGCTATGAACTTGTCATGCCACCCATGCTGGAGTATCTGGAGTCCTTGCTGACGGGTACAGGCGAAGCTCTTGCCCTTCAAACCTCCAAACTGATTGACCAGCTCTCCGGTCGCACCATGGGTCTGCGCGCCGACATGACGCAGCAGGTGGCCCGTATCGATGCGCATCTGCTCAATCGCAAGGGCGTGACCCGTCTGTGCTACTGCGGCCCCGTCGTCCATGCACGCCCCGATCGCCCGCGTGCCACGCGTGAGCCGTTCCAGTTCGGTGCCGAACTCTATGGCCACGAAGGCCTGGAGGCCGACCTCGAAGCCCTGCATCTGGCCCTGGACTGCCTCAAGGGCGCTGGCGTCAAGGACGTCATCGTGGATCTGGCCGACGTGCGCATCGTGCGCAGCCTGCTGGCTGGCGTGATGGTCGACGAGCAGGTGCTGCGAGGCGTGCACGCGGCCCTGGCCTCCAAGGACGCAACCGAGCTGGCCCAGCTGACCCGCGATTTCCCCGAGGCCTCGCGTGAAGGTCTGATGGCGCTGCTGCAGCTGTACGGCGGCATGGAAGTGCTCGATCAGGCTGAAAAGCTGCTGGATCGCACTGCCGGCGTGCGCAATGTGCTGTCTCATCTGCGCTGGCTGGTGCAGCGACTCGATGGCGTCAAGGTCAGTTTCGACCTGGCCGATCTGCGTGGCTACTCCTACTACAGCGGTACGCGCTTTGCCATCTATGTGCCCGGCGGCAGCGATGCGCTGGTGCGCGGTGGCCGTTACGACGAAGTCGGTGCAGTGTTCGGGCGCAACCGTCCCGCTGCCGGCTTCAGTCTTGATATCAAACAACTGGTGGCTGTCGTGCCCGAGCGTCCGCTCAAGGCTGCCATTCGCGCTCCCTGGGGCGATGACGTGCAAGTGGCTGCCGCCATTGCCGCATTGCGCCAGCAGGGCGAGACGGTGGTCTGCGTGCTGCCAGGGCATGAAAGCGAAGTGGACGAGTTCCACTGCGACCGTGAGCTTGCCAATGTTGGCGGGCAATGGGTCGTGCAAGCCATTTAAGGCATTTGACTAATTCTTCGATTTATCGGATTGGAATATGAATACATCCAAAGGTCGCAATGTGGTCGTCGTCGGCACCCAGTGGGGTGATGAGGGCAAGGGCAAGCTGGTCGACTGGCTGACCGAAAGCGCCAACGGCGTCGTGCGTTTCCAGGGCGGCCACAACGCGGGTCACACACTGGTCATCAACGGCGTGAAGACGGCTCTGCACCTGATTCCCAGCGGCATCATGCGCCCTGGCGTGAAGTGCTACATCGGCAACGGTGTGGTGCTCTCCGTGGGCAAGCTGTTTGAGGAAATCGAAGGCCTGGAGAAGGCCGGCGTGCAAGTGCGTGACCGCCTGCGCGTGTCCGAAGCCTGCCCGCTGATCCTGCCTTTCCACCAGGCTCTGGACGTGGCCCGTGAAGCGGCCCGTGAAAAGGGTGGCGTGCAGAAGATCGGCACCACCGGCAAGGGGATCGGCCCTTCCTACGAGGACAAGATCGCCCGCCGCGCCCTGCGCGTGCAGGATCTGAAGCACCCCGAGCGCTTCGCCACCAAGCTGCGCGAGCTGCTGAGCCTGCACAACCACATTCTGGTGAATGTGCTGGGTTCCAAGAACTTCGACTTCGGCGCCGGCCTGGCTCCCTACATGAAGGACGGCGAAGTGCAGTTCGACGCCGTGTACGAAGAAGCCATGCGTCATGCCGAGCTGCTCAAGCCCATGATTGCCGATGTCTCGCGCGAGCTCAACGCGGTGCACGCCGAAGGCGGCAACCTGCTGTTCGAAGGCGCGCAAGGCACGCTGCTGGACGTGGATCACGGCACCTACCCCTATGTCACATCGTCCAACTGCGTGGCTGGCAATGCCGCCGCAGGCGCGGGCGTGGGCCCTGGTCTGCTGCACTACATCCTGGGCATCACCAAGGCCTACTGCACCCGTGTGGGCGGCGGTCCTTTCCCTACCGAGCTGGAATGGGAAAAGGAAGGCACTCCCGGCTGGGTCATGTCCACTGTGGGCGCCGAGAAGGGCGTGACTACCGGCCGTTCGCGTCGCTGCGGCTGGTTTGATGCTGCGCTGCTCAAGCGTTCGGCCCAGATCAATGGTCTGTCCGGCCTGTGCATCACCAAGCTGGACGTGCTCGACGGCATCGAAGAGCTGCAACTGTGCGTGGGCTACGAGCTGGACGGCGAGACGATCGACCTGCTGCCTCTGGGTGCGGACGATATCGAGCGCTGCAAGCCGATCTACGAATCCATTCCCGGCTGGACCGACTCCACCGTGGGTGTGACCGAGTATGACAAGCTGCCCGTGAATGCCCGCCGCTATCTGGACCGTATCGCCGAAGTGACCGGTGTGCCCATCGCCATGGTGTCCACCAGCCCCGACCGCGATCACACCATCCTGATGCACAACCCGTACAGCGCCGCCTGATCGGGCTGGGTTTTACTGAACTTTCAAAGGAACTGTGCCCATGCTGACAGAAGACGGTAAGCACCTGTATGTGAGCTACGACGAGTACCACGGTCTCATCGAAAAGCTCGCCATCAAGATCCACCAGTCTGGCTGGGAATTCGACACCATCCTGTGCCTGGCACGCGGTGGTCTGCGTCCCGGCGACATCCTGAGCCGCATTTTCGACAAGCCCCTGGCCATCATGTCCACCAGCTCCTACCGCGCCGAAGCCGGCACGGTGCAGGGCCATCTGGACATCGGTCGTTTCATCGCCACGCCCAAGGGCGATATTTCCGGCCGCGTGCTGCTGGTGGACGATCTGGCGGACTCGGGAGCCACGCTCAAGGCCGTGATCGCCATGCTCAAGACCAACTACGCGCCCATTACGGAGCTGCGCAGCGCCGTGATCTGGACCAAGGGCGTGTCGACCTTCGAGCCCGACTACTCGGTGGACTTCCTGGGCACTAATCCCTGGATTCACCAGCCTTTCGAAGGCTATGACACGCTGAATCCCGAAAAGCTGGCGGAGAAGTGGAAGGTCTGAGGACCCTGCACCAATGTTGGCAAAGGAGCCCCGCTTGGGGCTCCTTTTTTTATAGAGCAGTGATGTTCATCAATAGATGAGCGTCATGCGCCTTTATTCCAACGATTTCAGGCTTATTTAGAGCTGTATCGTAAGAAAATCACGCGCTAACTGCTCCTGTTTTGAATTCTTGTCATGATGCGGCCTGCGCCGGTCAGGCAAGGTTCGCGTGGCATTTCAACAAGCTTTGTAAACCAGAAGGCTTGTGCTGGCAGCGGCTGCATTGGCGCAGCTACACTGCATGGATTCTGAGAAGGTGGTGGTTGTGGGACGTCTTTCTATTGGGCGCACTGGCGCTGCTGTGGCATTGGTCGTGGGCGTGGGCGCCGCGGCATGGTTGGGGGCTTCGGCATTGCCCGGTTTCAAGTCTGCCAAGGCAGCCGCACCGGCGGCCGCTGTCGCTGCTGCGGTCGCTCCAACAGCCGCGCCCGCAGCGCCGCCTGCAACCAGCGCTGCGCCTGCGTTGCCTGCTGCCGTCAAGCCGGCACAGGCAGCGCGTGCCGTGCAAGGCCCCACGCCCATCTTTGTGCTGAACTCCCTGGATGCATCCATTAGCGTGATTGATCCGGTCAGTTGGAAGGAGCAGTCGCGCATTCCCACGGGCAAGGAGCCTCATCACCTGTACCTGACGCCGGACGAGAGGTCGCTGGTGGTGGCCAATGCACTGGGCGATTCACTGACCCTGGTGGATCCGCGCACGGGTGCCGTGCAGCGCGTGATCCGCGACATCGTGGACCCGTACCATCTGCGCTTTTCGCCGGACATGAAGTGGTTCGTCACGGCAGCCAACCGCCTCAACCACATCGATTTTTACCGCTGGGACGCGGCCACGCAGACGCCGACCCTGGTCAAGCGTGTCTCCACCGGCAAGACGCCCAGCCATCTGTTCATCGACGCGCAGAGCAAGACGCTGTACTCCACCATGCAGGACAGCGATGCCCTGGTGGCCATCGATATCGTCACCCAGACCATCAAGGCTCGCGTGCCCACCGGCCCCATGCCTGCGGACGTCTACGGCAGCCCTGACGGCAAGAAGCTGTTTGTCGGCCTGACCGGCGGCGATGGCGTCGAGGTGTTCGACATCACCGGCGCCGAGCCCCGCAGCCTGGGCCAGATCAAGACGGCTGCCGGTGCACACGCCTTCCGCGCTGCCGGCGACGATCGCCACCTGTACGTGAGCAACCGCGTGGCCAATACCATCAGCAAGATCGATATGGTCAGCAGCCAGGTCGTAGCCAACTACCCGGCACCGGGCGGCCCGGACTGCATGGATGTTTCGGCCGACGGTCGCTATATCTTTGTGGCCTCGCGCTGGGCACGCAAGCTGTCGGTGATCGACACGGTAGAGAAGAAGGTGGTCAATCAGGTCAATGTGGGCAAGTCGCCCCACGGGGTCTGGACGCTGTCCCACGCTGCGCGTTGAAGCGCTTGTTCCGGTCGCATCGGAGTGGCCGGGACGCCCGGTTTCGTGTTGACCACCTCAAGGAGGGTGGATGCAAAGACGTTGTTTCATGCTCGGCTCGCTGGCCGGCGGCTTGTTTGCCGTTCCTGCCTTCGCTGCCGAAGCTTCAAAAAAGATATCTTCAGGTACATGCTCCAAGGCGGTTTACCTGACTTTTGATACTGGGCACATGGGCATAGCCCAGTGGGTCGCCCAGGTGCTGCAAAAGCACAAGGTTCCCGTCACCTTCTTTGCGGCCAATGAGGCCACGAAAGAGGGGGGCAGCAGTCTGGGCGACTTCTGGGCGCCGTGGTGGAAGGCGCGTGCCGACGAAGGGCACCAGCTCGCGTCCCATACCTTTGACCATATGTACTGGCTGGCCGATATTCGCGACAAGGCCAGCGGGCAGGTCACGCATTTCAGGGTCAGGCCTTCGGCCGGTCCCAAGGCTGGTCAGACCTATGTGGTGTCCGCTGATGAGTATCGGCAGGAGATTGCACGCTCCGCCCAGCGGCTGACCCAGATCACGGGCCGCAAGACCTTGCCGCTCTATCGTGCACCGGGTGGCAAGACATCGCCAGCGTTGATTGCTGCGGCCCGGCAGGGCGGCTTTCAGCATGTGGGCTGGGCGCCCGCAGGCTTTCTGGGTGACGAGCTACCCAGCGACAAATATCCGAATGAACGCTTGCTGGCCCAGGCACTCAAAAACATAGGCAGCGGCGATATCTTGCTGGCGCACCTCGGGATCTGGTCGCGTCAGGACCCATGGGCTCCGGCGGTGCTGGAGCCCTTGATTCTGGGTTTGCTGGACAGGGGTTTTTGCTTCCGTACGCTGGCCGAGCACCCGGTGTATCAGGGCTGGATCGCGCAGCAGCGCTGAGTGCTGCAAGAGGAGTGAGTCGTGGATTGGTTGGTACAGATGTTTGGAGAGGCGCAGCAACGCTTGTTTGAAGGCGTGGTGCAGCCTTTTCTGTTTCATTTCGGCATGGCGAATCTGCTGGAGGATGGCTATACCGCCACGGGCTGGCTGCTGGTGGGCTTGCTGCAGATTGCCGTCATGGTCGCAGTGATCGTGCCGCTGCAGCGCTGGAGGCCGGCCGAGCCCGTGGTCGACCGTCAGGCGATTCGTGTGGACATCCTCTATACGCTGATTCATCGGCTGGGACTTTTCCGGCTGGCCTTGTTCTTCACGACAGAGCCGCTGTGGAATTCGCTCATGGGTCAGCTCCATGTCTGGGGCTTGCCTGGCTTTCACCTTGACGACATCTGGCCGGGCGTGACGGACAATGCCTGGGTCAGCCTGCTGATGTATTTGGTCGTCTTCGATCTGGTCGAGTACTGGATTCATCGCGGCCAGCACGGCTTTACCTGGTGGTGGAAGCTGCACGCCGTGCACCACTCACAGCGCCAGATGACAGTGTGGAGCGACAACCGCAATCACCTGCTCGACGACGTGATCCATGACGCCATCATCGTGCTGGTGGCGCAGCTGATCGGCGTGGCTCCCGGGCAGTTCGTGGCCATCGTGGCTCTGACACAGCTCAGCGAGAGCTTTCAGCACGCCAATGTGCGCATCTGGTTTGGCCAGCTGGGGGAGCGCCTGTGGATCAGCCCGCGCTTTCATCGCCGCCATCACGCCATTGGTATCGGTCACGAGCCGATGGCGCCGGTGCGCAACAAAAAGGTCCACGGCAACAACTTTGGCGTGCTCCTGCCCTGGTGGGACATGCTGTTCGGCACGGCCAATTTCGATCTGCGCTATGACCCCACGGGCATTCGCGATCAGGTGCAGGCCAATGCGAAAGGGCAGCTGCGCGACTATGGCCGCGGCTTCTGGGCGCAACAGTGGCTGGCTGTCCTACGACTGATGGGTCGCGCATAAGCCAATCCTTGAGTATGCTTGCCAGCATGAGCTTGCTACTCGACTCTTTTTGGCGTGCCTTGGCGTATTGCCTGCATAAGCGGGTCATTGTCTGGTCACTCTTGCCGCTGCTGGCCATGGCCTTGATGGCCTGGCTTCTGGGCTACTTCTTCTGGGCCGATGCGGTCCTCAAGGTGCAAAGCCTGCTGGATGGGGTGGGCTGGCTGCACTCCCTGTGGCTGTGGCTGCAGGAGCGTGGCGTGGGCTATGCCTCGGAGGTGGTGGCGTCCATGTTTGTGGTGCTGGGGGCCATGCCGGTTCTCGTGGTGCTGGTTTTGCTGCTGGTGGGCCTGTTCATGGCGCCCGTGCTGACGCAACTGGTGGCCGAGAAGCGCTTTGCCGGGCTGGAGAAAAAGCATGGCGGCTCCACCGTCGCCAGCCTGCTCTGGTCGGGCGGCTCCACGCTGATTGCGCTGCTGGCCCTTTTCGTCACCCTGCCGCTATGGGTGTTTCCGCCGCTGATGCTGGTGGTCGCGCCCTTGATCTGGGGTTGGCTCACTTACCGGGTCATGGCGTTTGATGCCTTGTCCGAGCATGCCAGCAAAGATGAGCGCCGGGCACTGTTTGCCCGTCACCGCATGTCGCTCATTCTCATGGGGGTAATCTGCGGCTATCTGGGCGCTGCGCCCGGTGTGGTCTGGATTTCCGGGCTGCTGTTTCTGGCTGCTTTCTGGATTCTGGTGCCTATTGCCATCTGGATCTATGCGCTGGTATTTGCCTTTTCTGCGCTGTGGTTCGCTCACTTCTGTCTGGCGGCGCTGGAACAGATGAGGGCGCAGACCATGCCGAGTACTGCCGATCCCCAGGTGCCGTTCGCGCCTGGTGCAGATGATGCCGCTTCGGTTGCTCGCTGAGAGCACTTGCCGCCGGGCGAATCGTGCCCATGCACCAAAAACAATCCTGTTCACAAAATGCACCGTATTGGTGCGTTTATTTTCACCAAGATGGTGCATTTGAGAAATGCGTGCCGGCAGTGAGACAATGCGCGTCGGTTTGGTGCAATTTGCAGATGCGGCTCTGCTAAGTGCTTGTGTCTTGTGGCCAGGAGCTTGCTGCAAGAGCCCGATTTCAGTGCACGGATGCTGGGATGAGGTGCTGAAGCAGAGTTGGCACGCAAACTGCTAGATACTATTCATTCTTTATTTGATCAGCCAAAGTTGGCAGGAGAGATCTAATGGCGAAGACCGTTGCAGACGTGATGCAGATGGTGCAGGATAACGAGGTCAAGTTCGTGGACCTGCGCTTTACCGATACCCGCGGCAAGGAACAGCACGTGACCGTGCCCGTGTCGCACTTCGACGAGGACAAGTTCGCCTCGGGCCATGCTTTCGACGGTTCTTCCGTTGCCGGCTGGAAAGGTATCGAAGCCTCGGACATGCAGCTGGTTCCCGATCCAAACACTGCCAACATCGATCCCTTCTTCGAAGAAACCACACTGATTCTGCAGTGCGACGTGATCGAACCCGGTGACGGCAAGGCCTATGACCGCGATCCCCGCTCCATCGCCAAGCGCGCCGAAGCCTATCTGAAGGCTTCCGGCCTGGGCGATACCGCCTACTTCGGTCCCGAACCCGAATTCTTCATCTTCGACGGCGTGCGCTGGGGCACCGAGCCTCACAACCCCTTCTTCGAAATCGAGGAATACGAGGCTCCCTGGAACACCGGCACCAAGTTCGAGAGCGGCAACCGCGGTCACCGTCCTCGCGTCAAGGGTGGCTACTTCCCCGTGCCTCCCGTTGACAGCACCCAGGACATGCGCGCAGAGATGTCGCTGCTGCTGGAAGCCGTCGGCATTCCCGTCGAAGTGTTCCACCACGAAGTGGCCGGCGCCGGTCAGAACGAAATCGGCACACGCTTCTCGACCCTGGTCGAGCGTGCCGACTGGACACAGCTGCAGAAGTACATCATCTGGAACGTGGCCAACACTTACGGCAAGACGGCAACCTTCATGCCCAAGCCCTATGCTGGCGATAACGGCTCCGGCATGCACGTGCACCAGTCCGTGTGGAAGGATGGTAAGAACCTGTTCGCTGGCGACGGCTATGCCGGTCTGTCCGACTTCGCCCTGTACTACATCGGCGGCATCATCAAGCACGCTCGTGCCCTGAACGCCATCACCAACCCTGGCACCAACAGCTACAAGCGTCTGGTTCCCGGCTTCGAAGCGCCCGTGAAGCTGGCTTACTCGGCCAAGAACCGCTCCGCTTCCATCCGTATTCCTTACGTCAGCAACCCCAAGGCACGTCGCGTGGAAGCCCGCTTCCCCGATCCTCTGATGAACCCCTACCTGGGTTTTGCAGCGCTGCTGATGGCCGGTCTGGACGGCGTGGAAAACAAGATCCATCCCGGCGAAGCCGCGACCAAGGATCTGTACCATCTGCCTCCCGAGGAAGACAAGCTGGTGCCTACCGTCTGCCACAGCCTGGACCAGGCTCTGGAAGCCCTGGATGCAGACCGTGCGTTCCTGACCAAGGGCGGTGTGTTCTCCGACAGCATGCTGGATGCCTACATCGAGCTGAAGATGACCGAAGTGACTCGCTATCGCCAGTCGGTGCACCCTGTCGAATACGATATGTACTTCTCGCTGTAAAGCAGAGGTTCTCAAAGGCGGCGCAAGCCGCCTTTTTTATTGCACGGGCGCTGCGCCGGACATGGCAGCAAAGGAACCAAACGGGTTGGTGGCGGTCAAGTAGTCAATAAAAGCTGCAGGCTTGGAGCGATACTCAGGGTATTGCGGACTTGCGGCCGCCGTCTGCCTGAGAGGACCGAATGAAGAAGTTTTATGTGTTGTCGTTGCTGTGTCTTGCATCCGGGCTGGTTTCTGCCCAGGATGTGATCTACCGCTGCGGCAATGAGTACACCAACAATGTTTCGCAGGCCAAGGCCAAGGGGTGCAAGCCGGTTGATGGCAGTGGCGTGACGGTGATTCACGGCACCCGTCCCTCGGGCGGCAATGCCGGTGCGGCGCCGGCCAATCCCAAGCCGGCAGGCAGCTCTGCATCGAGCCAGGCGGCCCCTGCCCGCGCCGACAATGCCGCGCAGAAGGCTCGCGACTCCGATGCCCGCGCGATCTTGCAAGGCGAGCTGAACAAGGCCCAGGCCAGACTGGCCGAGCTCAAGGCGGAGTACAACGATGGCAATCCCGTGCGTACCGCGCTGGAGCTGCGCAATCCTCAGGGCTACCCGGAGCGGGTGGCCAAGCTCAAGGCCGATATCACCCGCCAGGAAAGTGATATCGCAGGCATCAAGCGAGAGCTGGACCGGCTGCCTGCGGTCAACTAATCCGCCCCCTGGGGCTGGTCATTTTTGGTCAATCGCATGAGTTCCACTGCAGCCCCGATTCCCGATATCTCCATGCCTGATCCGGATCAGGCCAACGGTCATGGCTACCAGTCGCTGGACTGGCTCTGCACCTTGATTGCCGTGCTTGACGAGTACGGCATGGTGCGCTTCGTCAACGCGGCGCTGGAAAATGCCCTGGGCCAGTCGCGCCGCATCATGGTCGGCAGTGACTTCGCCACCTGCTTTGCCGAGCCGGCCCTGCTGGACAAGGCGCTCAGCGGAGCCCGTTCCAACGACTTTGCGGCGCTGCGCTTCGAGGCCAGCCTGCTGCGCCTGGGGCAGGAGCCGCTGCCGATTCATGCTGCCGTCTCGCTGGCCGAGAAGGCCGGCCATGTCATGGTGGAGATGTGGCCGCTGGAACAGCAGGCCCGCCAGGATCGCGAGGAGCGCATCCGCGAACAGGCCCAGGCAAACAAGGAGCTGATTCGCAATCTGGCCCACGAGATCAAGAATCCGCTGGGCGGCATTCGCGGTGCAGCCCAGCTGCTGCAGATGGATCTGGTCATGCCCGAGCTGCTGGAGTACACCACGGTCATCATTCATGAGGCCGATCGCCTGCAGGCACTGGTGGACAGGCTGCTGGCCCCGCATCGTCACCCCCACGAGGTCGGCGACGTCAACATCCATGAGGTCTGCGAGCGCGTGCGTTCACTGGTACTGGTCGAACATCCCCAGGGACTCAGGATCACGCGTGACTATGACATCTCCATTCCGGAATTCAGAGGCGACAGCGCGCAGCTGATCCAGGCCCTGCTCAATATCGTTCAGAACGCGGCCCAGGCGCTGGGGCGGCGCATTGCAGAAGGCGATGCCGAGATCATCCTGAAGACGCGTGTGGCCCGGCAGGTCACTTTGGGGCGTGAGCGCTACAGATTGGCACTGGAATTGCATGTAATCGACAACGGGTCAGGCGTGCCGGATGCCATCAAGGAGCGAATTTTCTATCCTTTGGTCTCGGGCCGAGATGGCGGATCCGGCCTGGGGCTGACGCTGGCTCAGACCTTTGTACAGCGTCACCATGGCTTGATCGAATGCGAGAGCCAGCCGGGGAGGACGGATTTCCGGATCCTGATTCCGCTGCCATAAAGCCTGACATTATCAATATGCAGAAGAAGGGAAGGATGTTGCACGAATGAAGCCAATCTGGATTGTGGACGACGACCCTTCCATCCGCTTTGTGCTTGAAAAGGCACTGGGGCGCGAAGGCTGGCCCATTCGCAGCTTTACCCAGCCGCGCGATGTGCTCAAGGCCCTGGCTGATGTGGACAACAGCGATCCCGAGCGTCAGGCTCCTCAGGTGCTGGTCAGCGACATCCGCATGCCCGGCGGCTCGGGCCTTGAGCTGCTGGAGCAGGTCAGGGCGCAGCAGCCCGGCCTGCCGATGATCATCATGACCGCCTATTCGGATCTGGACAGCGCGGTCTCGGCCTTCCAGCGCGGAGCCTTCGAGTATTTGCCCAAGCCCTTTGACGTACCCAAGGCGGTGGAGCTGATCCGGCGCGCTGTGGAGGAGAGTCAGCGCGAGGAGGTGGCCGATATCCAGGCACCGGTGCAGGCGGAAATGCTGGGTCAGGCCCCGGCCATGCAGGACGTGTTCCGTGCCATCGGCCGACTCAGCCAGAGCCATGTCACGGTGCTGATCACCGGAGAGTCCGGTGCCGGCAAGGAACTGGTGGCTCGGGCGCTGCACAAGCATTCTCCGGTGGCCGGCGGACCGTTCGTGGCCATCAATACCGCGGCCATTCCGAAAGACCTGCTGGAGTCCGAGTTGTTCGGTCACGAGCGCGGCGCCTTTACCGGCGCGCAGACCCAGCGCCGGGGGCGTTTCGAGCAGGCCGAGGGCGGCACGCTGTTTCTCGATGAAATCGGCGACATGCCGTTCGAGCTGCAGACGCGTCTGCTGCGCGTGCTCTCCGACGGCCACTTCTACAGGGTGGGCGGACACCAGGCCGTCAAGGCCCATGTCCGCGTGATTGCCGCGACCCACCAGGACCTGGAGCTGCGCGTCAAGGATGGCGCTTTCCGCGAGGACTTGTTCCACCGTCTGAATGTGATTCGTCTGCGCCTGCCCGCGCTGCGCGAGCGCAAGGAGGACGTGCCCATGCTGACCCAGCATTTTCTGCAGCAGAGCGCACGCCAGCTGGGTGTGGAGCCCAAGCGCATGAGCACGGCCGCCATGAGCCGCCTGCAGGCCTTCAACTTCCCCGGCAATGTGCGCCAGCTGGAGAACATCTGCCATTGGCTGACCGTCATGGCGCCGGCCCAGCAGATTGCCCTCAAGGACTTGCCGCCAGAAGTGCTGGGCAGCGCTGCACCTGGCAGTGCCGCGATCTTTGCCGGCGCCCTGAGCACCGGCGTGGGCCTGGAGCCGTCCAAGACCAGTCCGCCCGAGCCGGTTGCGCTGTCCTCGCTCGGTGCTGCTGCGCTGTCTGCTCCCGAGGCTGCAGCGCCTTCCGAAGGCTGGTTGCAGGGGCTGGGCAAGCAGGCCGAGGAACTGCTGTCGCAAGGCCATCATGACGTCTGGGATCAGCTGTCCCACCAGTTCGAGGCACAGCTGCTGCGAACGGCCCTGGCCGCCACGCATGGTAGGCGGGTGGAGGCGGCCAGCAGGCTCGGGATCGGCCGCAACACCATCACACGCAAGCTGCAGGAGCTGGGGCTGGAGAACGAAAACTTCGACTGAAGCGCCGCAGTGTCCACTCGCTTTCGGCACGGGTTTTATTCGTCCTACATGGTGCAATCACGGTTGACGACATGGAGCAGATGACGCAGGGGTAAAAATCAACAGGCTTTTTGTTGATTGGACTGTTTGCGTTGTCTGCCTTGCCCTTATCCATCTCTTTCCCGCCTGAGCCGGGGTCGAACGCCTTGTCGCCCTTGCTGCAGATGCCGGAGGCCGAAGAGGCCTTCTGGCACCAGCGCTACATGTACGAGCCTTACTTTGTACCCGGGCGTGGCTTCGATCAGTACTATCCAGCCTATCTGCTGGGCTGGCAGGCTGGCTGCTATCGGCCTCGTCAGGCGGCCAGGAGCTTTGAGTCCCTGGAGCCGGAGTTGCGCCAGCATTGGTCGGCACATTGCGGGGGCAGTCTGCTGGACTGGTCTCAGGTCAGGGCAGCCGTCAAAGCGGCATGGCGCCGGGCGATCGCTCCCCCCTTGACCAAGCCTGTCGCGGAGGCTGTGCTGGGCCAGAGGGCGAAGAGCAGCCTGGCCCTGGTGCTGCAGGCAGGACAGCGCTTTGCTCAGAGCTCCAGGCAGTTTCTGACGACTGCGGACTCCAGCATGGCGGTCGATGCGCTACGCCGCTTTTCGCAGGACTCGCACAAGCTGGTCTCCGAGTTGGCGGAGCTGCTCGGCGGCACTGCCGTGGAAGCGCCACCCGAGGCCGCGGATGACAGCGACAGCGGGCTGCTGGAGCGAGTACGCAAGACCTGGCTTGACTATCTGGGCGTGACGGTGGGCGAGACCTGGCTGGATGTGTTGCGGCGTCTGCAGACCTGGCTGGAATGTGCCGAGCACTCGGCGCAGCTGGATTTGCCGGCCAAGGCCGCCAAGCTGCTCAAGCGGCATGTGATGCTGCTGCGCGGTCAGGTGCAGGCCATGCAGTGGCTCAGCCACGGCGCGGCCTGAGCCGTGCGGCTTCAGTCCAGCGTGACGATCACGGGAGCATGGTCGCTGGGCTGCTTGTTCTTGCGTGGAGCGCGGTCCACACTACAGGCGCTGACCTTGCTCCTGAGCGCTTCGCTGACCAGAATATGGTCGATGCGCAGGCCGCGATTCTTCTGAAAGCCCAGCATGCGGTAATCCCACCAAGAGTAGCTTTTTTCCGGCTGCTCGAACATGCGGAAGGCATCGCTCAAGCCCAGCTGCAGCAGGCGCTGGAAATGGTCGCGCTCTTGCACCGTATGGTGGATCGTGTCCTTGAGGCCGACGGGGTCGTAGGAGTCGCGATCTTCGGGGGCCACGTTGAAGTCCCCCACCAGCACCAGACGCGGATGCAAGGCCATCTGTTCCTTGACCCAGTCTTGCAGCGCCTGCAGCCAGCGCATCTTGTAGGCAAATTTTTCCGATCCGGGCTCCTGGCCGTTGACGAAGTAGCCGTTGATGAGGCGAACCTCGCCGGCTGGCGAGTCAATCGTTGTGGCAATGATGCGTGCCTGCTCGTCGTCAAGCCCCGGGATGTTGCGCACCACATCACGGCCCGTCTCGCGCGTGATCCAGGCCACGCCGTTATAGGTCTTCTGTCCATGGCTGACGGCCTTGTAGCCGGCTTCCTCGAAAGCCATGTGCGGGAACTTGTCATCGGTGAGCTTGAGTTCCTGCAGTCCCAGCGCATCGACAGGGTTAGCGGCAAGCCATTCCAGTACCTGCGGCAGTCGCACGGACAAAGAGTTCACATTCCAGGTGGCGATTTTCATCTTCTTCAACTTTCCTTATTGCATGCGGGTTCCAGGGGATGGCTACCTGTAAAAAGCCTCCAGCTAACAGTCTGGCGACCCAAACAGAGCCCCTGGCGGGCATCTTTCTCGCAGTGGCTGACAGCATAGCAAGCCTGGCCCTCTCTGAAACCGGCAAGGCTGTCCGCCGTGATCCCACGGGTGGCGACTTCGGTCTTTGCAGGCCTGAAGTCCAATGGGCCTGTGCCGGCGTTCGGGGGTTTGCTACATTGGCCCCATGAAACATGTTTCAAGCTTGGCCGGGATGGTGATCGTCGTTGCGGCAGTCAGCGGCTGCGCGCAATCTGTTTCCATCAATTTTGGCAATCCTTCGCAAGCCAATTGCAAAAAGCAGGGCGGGGTGCTGCGCACGGAAAAAGGGGCCGTCGCCGATAAGAACACCTGTGTGCTGCCCGACGGCTCGGCCTTTGAGGAGTGGGTGCAGCATGGGCGGCAGCCGCCCGCCAAATAGCCAAGGAGGCTGGCCTCAGGCATCGGCAGCGCGCCTTTCATGCGCAGACTGACCGCAGGCTGGGGAGCGGAGTCGCCTGGCTAACGTTGCCAAGGTGGCCGATGTGGCCGATGTGGCCGGTAGTCTCAGTCCCGCAGCACCGCAGCCTGCTCGAAATTCTCCGAGGCGGCCTGGGTGCCGTCGTCAAAGACCAGCACACGCTCGGGCCAGCGCATGGCGCCAAGCTTGCTGCGCTGCACGGGGTTGTCGCCGCGCAGGCGGTCCAGCCAGCGGGCACCCACCGAGTAGTCCACACAGAACACATTGCCGCGCAGACCGTGCCAAGACAGCGGGGGCGTGCCGCCGAACAGGTTTTCAAACTGCGAGCCGTGCGCGGGTGCATCGGCCGGGCGCAGGCGGCGCCAGTAGTGGCCGACGATGACGGCAGGCGCTTCCTCATATTCATTCCACCAGCCCACGCGCTCGACAAAGCGCCATTTGCCACCCGCATAGAAGGGATTGCGGCATTCGCGTTCCACGCCTGCCGTCAGCACTTTCAGAGGGTTGACCATGGCCTTGTTGAGTTCGTTCTCGCTGTGGGCGGGCAGAAACGGCGGCTCGTGGCGATAGTCTTCCAAGCTGTAGGGCCAGCTCAGCGCTTCCTGGCGCATGCGCTCGGCCACGCATTGGGCGATGGCCTGCTCGTCGGCAATCGTCTCGAAGTGGTCATAGGCGGCGCGTGCGCTGCCGCTTGGCAGCTGGCGAATCATGGCAATCTGCTCGGGTCGCCAGGCCGCATGGACAATGCGCAGATCCTCGCGCTCCAGCGCGATCGGCAACTGGCCGAGCTGCTCGAGCATGGCGGGAGTCTGATCGGCCGGCATGCGCGCGAAAGGCGCGTACTTGGGCTGATCGGAGTCGATGCGGCTGTCGAAGAACCAGCCCGATCCGTCCTTGGCATCTTCGCGCAGCAGATTGATTTCGTGGTTGCCCAGCACCGCATGGGCCTTGCCCGAGGCCAGCATGGCACCGACCAGCGCGAGTACCGAAGGACTGTCCGGCCCGCGGTCGCAGAAGTCGCCGACAAACACCAGCCGCCGTCCTTCTGGGTGGTTGCCCTGGAGGTCGTAGCCCAGGTGGCCCAGCAATTGCACCAGCGCGGCGTATTCGCCGTGGATATCGCCAACGATATCGAGGGCGCCAGGAGGCAGGGGCTGGACTAGGCTCATGATGAAGGGCGATAGCTTGCGGGGTTGGAGGGCTCAGGCTGCAGAAGGCTACCTTGCCATTGTCATACGGCAGTCATGCAGTGAAGCTGACAATTGTTGCAACGCAGCACCGCGAGGGCAAGAGAGTTTTGTCTCGTGCCGGACTGATGGCCGGCCGGTGCAAGGGTCAGCCCCGGCGCTCGAAACGCACAAAACTGTAGGGCAGCCCATTGGCGGAGACATGCTCGCTGCGGCTCACGGCCTGCCATTGCTCGCCCAGTTCCGGGGCAAAGGCATCGCCTTCGAAGTCGCGGCCGATTTCGGTCAC
This sequence comes from Comamonas sp. Tr-654, assembly GCF_011752915.1. NCBI lineage: Bacteria > Pseudomonadati > Pseudomonadota > Betaproteobacteria > Burkholderiales > Comamonadaceae > Comamonas > Comamonas sp. Tr-654. The sequence goes on along the minus strand of NZ_VWWQ01000005.1, from coordinate 30,276 downwards.
TTCCACGGCATCGGCCAGGGGCAGGGCCTGGGTATAGATCTGCGCGCCGCCTATGACCCAGACGTCCTGCGAGAGCTTGCGGCCCAGCTCCAGCGCTTCGGGCAGGCTGGCGGCTCGCAGGACTTGGTCGGATGCCGGCTCAGCCTGCCAGTCGGCCTGGCGGGTGACGACGATATTGCTGCGGCCCGGCAGCGGACGGAAGCGCGCAGGCAGCGAGTCCCAGGTCTTGCGGCCCATGATGACGGCGCAGCCCCGGGTCAGCTCCTTGAAATGCGCCATGTCCTCGGGCAGGTGCCAGGGCATGGTGTTGTCCTTGCCGATGACGCCATTGGCTGCGCGGGCGTAGATGAGTTGAATGGCCATAGCTATCAATAAAGAAGCTGCTGGCGCTTGTCATTTATGGATTTCAGGTATGAAAATACTTGAAACCGTTTTCAATCAAGCGATAGCAGCTTTGATTTTTATAGTGATTCGAAGAGCGGGAGCTTAGACCGCCACGGGCGCCTTGATGCCGGCATGGTGCTGGTAGTCCAGCACTTCGAAGTCTTCGTACTCGTAGCCGAAGATGGAGTCAGGCTTGCGCTTGATGTTCAGCGTCGGATAGGCGAAGGGCTGTCGCGACAGCTGGGTCTGCACCTGCTCGAAGTGGTTGTTGTAGATGTGGCAGTCGCCGCCGGTCCAGATGAAGTCGCCCACTTCCAGGCCGCATTGCTGGGCCAGCATATGGGTCAGCAGCGCGTAGCTGGCGATGTTGAAGGGCACGCCAAGGAAGATGTCGGCGCTGCGTTGGTAGAGCTGGCAGCTGAGTTTGCCGTCGGCCACATAGAACTGGAAGAAGGAGTGGCAGGGCATGAGGGCCATCTGGTCCAGCTCGGCCACGTTCCAGGCGCTGACGATGATACGGCGGCTGTCGGGATTGCTCTGGAGCTGCTTGACGACTTCGGCAATCTGGTCGACATGCGTGCCGTCGGCCTTGGGCCAGCTGCGCCATTGCACGCCGTAGACCGGGCCCAGGTCGCCGGTTTCCTTGTCGGCCCATTCGTCCCAGATGGTGCAGCCGCGCTCCTGCAGCCATTTCACATTGCTGTCGCCGCGCAGAAACCACAGCAGCTCCAGGATGATGGACTTCAGGTGCACCTTCTTGGTCGTGACCAGGGGGAAGCCTTCGTTGAGGTTGAAGCGCATCTGGTAGCCGAACACGCTGCGCGTGCCCGTACCCGTGCGGTCGGTCTTGGATGCGCCATGCTCGTACACATGGCGCATGAAGGTTTCGTACTGGCAGCGCACGGGGCGCAGGGTGCAGGTGTTGGAGTTCATGGTGCAAAAAGCGGTCAAAGACTTGCAAAGACTGGCTGTGCCGTCAGCGTACACAAGGTGCCGCTGCTCTTGAAGAGGGTGGGCCCGCAGGGGCCGCGATAGCCCGAGTGTGCCATGGGCGAGAGTGTGCCGGCTTGGCGGCTGTCAATGACCCGGCCTGCGGTCCTGTCTGTCCCAAGGCAGCAGTCGCTGGCTTCACAATGGCAAGGAAAACAACCGAGCTGAAACAAGGAGAGTGAGCTCATGTCACGCAATTTTGTGAGCACCGCGGCGGTTGCGCTGGCTGTTGCGGCCTTGCTGGTCGCCTGCGACAAGGCCAAGACCTCGTCTCCCGCTATGGCCTCTGCGGATGCCCCGGCACCGGCCACTGCCCCACCCGATGCCTTGCCCCAGGCACAGGAGCCTGCTGCCACGGCACAGATCGAGGAGGCGGCAGCGACCTCCCTGCAGGAAGTGCGGGTACCCCATGTGGTCAAGGAAGGCGAGAAGAGTCTGGACAGCCTCAAACCAATGCAGGGCAAGTATCGTTGGGATGGCGTGGACTATGTGCAGGACGGCGTGCTGGCCGAGCGGCTGAAGACGCTGATGGGCCATCAGTACGAAACGCTGCTCAGGAACCTGCAGACGCTGGGTCCGCTGGAGCCTTCCGCTGGTCTGCTGTACGTGATGGGCAACCGCCAGCATCAGGGCGGTGAGGAAATGGCCGCCGTGGTGATCGACCCGGTGCGCAACGGCCTTCGCGTCTGGCTGCTCAGCGAGGGCAGGCAGACCGTATACACCGATGTGGACGGCGCAGACATTCCCTGGCCCAGTGCGGTGCAGAGCATGCTGCGCAATATCGTGGCCACCCAATGAAGCCCTGGCTGTGGTCAGAAAAAAGGCCCTGCCGATCATGGCAGGGTTTTTTTATCGGCGGCGGGATCAGCCGCGTGTCAGCACCACGCCGGGGTTCATGATGCCCTGCGGGTCCAGTGCCTGCTTGATGGCGCGCATCATCTGCAGTGCAACGGGAGACTGGTATTTTTCGAGCTTGTCCGTCTTGAGCGCGCCCACGCCGTGCTCGGCCGAGAACGAGCCGCCGAAGGCATCCACGGCCTCGTAGACCAGGTGGTTGACCAGGGCCTCCTTGTCGCGCAGAAAGGCCTTGCCGTCCTCGCCTTCGGGCACCTGCACGTTGTAGTGCAGATTGCCGTCGCCCAGATGGCCGAAGTTGACCAGCCGCACGCCGGGAATCTCGCGCTTGAGCACGGCGTCGGCATGCTCGACAAAGGCGGGAATGCGCGAGGCGGCGACCGAGATGTCGTGCTTGATGTTCAGGCCTTCTTCGGCCTGGGCCAGGGGAATGCTCTCGCGGATATGCCACAGGTCATGGGCCTGGGTCAGGTTCTCCGCCACCACGGCGTTGACCACGCAGCCGTCTTCAAAGGCCAGCTCCAGCAGGTGCTCGAAGCGCAGGCGTGCATGCTGTTCGGACTCGCTGTCGCTGTTCTCCAGCAGCACGCAGTAGGGTGCTTCGTCGCCCATGTCGGCAAACGGCACGCGCAGCTGCGGCATGTGCTTGACGACCAGGCTCAGCGCAAACTGGCCCATGACTTCAAAGCCCGTCAGCCCTGCACCCAGATGCTGGTGCGCCAGGCCCAGCAGGCGCACGGCGGCTTCCATGGAGGGCACGGCGGCAAAGGCCGTGAGCTGGGCGGCCGGCTGCGGGAACAGCTTCATGGTGGCGGCGGTGATGATGCCCAGCGTGCCTTCGCTGCCGATGAACAGATCGCGCAGGTCGTAGCCGGTGTTGTCCTTGCGCAGGCCCTTGAGGCCGTCCCAGATCTCGCCCTGGGGCGTCACCACTTCCAGGCCCAGGCACAGGTCGCGGGTATTGCCATAGCGCACCACCTGCGTGCCGCCGGCGTTGGTGCCCAGATTGCCGCCAATCGTGCAGCTGCCTTCGGCGGCCAGCGACAGCGGGAACAGCAGGCCCTGCTGGTCAGCCAGATCCTGCAGGTTCTGCAGAATGCAGCCGGCTTCGACGGTGAAGGTCAGATTGTCCTTGTCGATGTGGCGCACGGCGTTCAGGCGCGTCAGGCTGAGCACGACCTGCTGGCCGCTGTCGTCGGGGGTGGAGCCTACGGAAAGCCCGGTATTGCCGCCCTGGGGCACGATCTGCACGCCGGCTGCGGCACAGGCCTTGACCACGCCGGCCACTTCGGCCGTGCTGCCGGGGCGCACCACGGCCAGGGACTTGCCGTGTACGCGCTTGCGCCAGTCCTGCTCGTAGGCGGTCAGATCGCCGTCGGTCAGCACATGGGTGGCGCCCACAATCTGGCGCAGGGATTCAAGCAAAGCGGTGGAAGTCATGGCAAGCAGGCCGCAGCATGGGCGGCAGAGAGGGAAAACAGACGGAAATCCTAAGCCAAGCACGGGGGCGCAGCCGGAAAACCATGAAGCCGCAAGCGTAGAGCATGGCAGACTACGGGACAATCGAAATAAATTGCTTGGTTATGCCGGTTTTTCCGAACAATATCAGCCTGCGCCAGCTGCGCGCCTTTGACGAGGTGGCGCGCCAGGGCGCATTTGCCCCAGCGGCCCGCGAGCTGTGCCTGACGCAGTCGGCCCTGTCCGAATCCATCCGGCAGCTGGAGGATGCCCTGGGCCTGCGGCTGTTTGACCGCACCACGCGCACCGTGGGGCTGACGGCCGCCGGCCAGGCCTTCTTGCTCGATGTGCGCCAGGCCTTCGAGATGCTGGAGCAGGGCTTTCAGAACCTGGGCGATCTGGCCGCTCTGCGCCGCGGCAAGGTGCGGATTGCTGCCGCACCGTCGGTGCTGTCGGTGTTGCTGCTGCCGGTGCTGCCGGCCTTGCGGGCCCGGCATCCGGGCATCGAGGTGGATCTGATCGAGGACAGCGCCGAAGGCATTGCCCAGCGCGTGCAGGCGGGCAGCGTGGATTTCGGCGTGGGTGCGGCGCATCCTGCAGGCGGCGATTTGCTGACCCAGCCGCTGATAAGCGATGCCATGGGGCTGGTGGCCAAGCTCGATGAGCCTCTGCTGCAGGCCGGGCGGCTGACGGCGGCCGATCTGGCCGATCTGGCTTTTGTGGGTCTGACCACCGATACCGCCATCAGCCAGCTGCTGGCTTCGGCACCGGGCATGCCGCAGAACCTGCTACAGACACCGCTGCGCCTGTCCAATCCGCAACTATTGTTTGAGGCCGTGAGCCTGGGTCTGGGGGTCAGCATTGTTCCAGCGCTGACGGCGCGTCACCCTTCGCTGGGCCTGCAGGGCAATCTGGGCTTTCGCCTGCTGGACGAGCCGCGCATCCTGCGCCGTACTCTGCTGATTCAGCGCCCGCGCCGCGCGCTGTCGCCGGCCGCGCAGCTGCTGTTCGATGCGCTGGCGGCGCAGGTGCAGACGCTGGCGCAGTTCGAAGGCATCACGCCTGATTGAGCCGGGCCGCCCTGGCGGCACGCTGGCGCAGGCGCACATGGGCTGCGCAGGCGATGAAGAGCAGCACGCACAGCGCCACCTCTGCCAGCGCCAGCCAGCGGCTGGGCGCGGCATCGCTCCAGGCCCGCACCACGCCCTCGGTGAAGTAGAGCCACACCAGCAGGCTGAGCCAGCGATAGGTGTACATGCGGCGCTTGAGCAGGCCGATCACGGCAAAGGCCAGCGGCAGGGCTTTGAGAAACAGCCAGGTGCCGCCTTCGCGCAGCGGGGCCAGCCACAGCTCCCAGACTACGCACAGCAGCATCAGTGCAAGCAGACTGCCCACGGCCAACCAGCGCGTGGCGGCCACATCGGAGCCTGGCTGCTGGATTGGTGAAGAAGTGTTTTCGGCGGCTTGGGGCGAGAGGGCGTCGGTCATAGCAGTGGCATCATATCGGTCATGCCAGCCCTGTTTGAATCCGGTCGTTTTGTTTTGCGTTCTGCGCTTGATGTTGCGCAGCACCCGCCCTCCTTTTGCGTTCGTAAAGGAGTGCCCTCATGAAGAAAAACGAGCGTGCTGGCTTCTGGGCCGCACTGGAAGGCAAGGCGCAGCAAGCCAGGCCGGCAGAGGATAGGGACAGGCCGGCGCAGCCGCCTTCGACGGACGTGCCTGCAGCAGCGCAGGCAGCGGGAGCAGTGCCGCTCGACCAGCGTCAGGAGCCCAGCCTCGATGGTCCGGGCACTCCGCTGGAGCCGGTGTTCGAGCCCATGGGCGAGCCTGGCCGCAGCATGGGCCCGCCCGAGCCAGTTCCAGCCCCTGCCGTATCACCTGCAGCAGCATTCAGCACGGCAGCTCAGGGCTGGACCAGCTATTCCACGCCGAATGCGACGCCAGCCCAGGAGCAGAAAGCGGTGCATGCTTTCGTTTCAGGAGTGATCGACAGTCCTGACCCGCGCCCGGAGCGCGTTGCCGAGAGCCCGCGCAGCAGCCTCGACAAGGCCAGGGCGCTGGCGGCTAGCTGCAAGGATCTGGCCGGGCGCATCCCCAAGCCTCAGATGCCCAGCCAGCAGGAGCTCAAGGCTGCGCTGCGCCGCAGAAGCCGCCGGGCGCAGCAGCGCCTGCGTACCTTCCCCTGGCACAACACGGCCCAGGTGCTGCTGGCACGCTTCAAGGAAGACCGGCTGGGCGTGACTGCCAGCAGCCTGACCTTTACCTCGCTGCTGGCGCTGGTGCCGTTCTTTACCGTGGCGCTGGCCTTGTTCACCGCCTTCCCGATCTTTGGCAAGGCGCAGAAGGTGCTGGAGCGCTGGCTGATGGACAGCCTGATTCCCGAGACCATTGCGCGCCAGGTGCTGGGCTATCTCACCCAGTTCGCTTCCAAGGCCAGCCAGCTGGGCCTGGTCGGTTTCTCCATCCTGATGGTCACGGCGATTGCGCTGATCCTGACCATCGATCGCACGCTCAACAACATCTGGCGCGTGCGCCAGCTCAGGCCGCTGGGCCAGCGGGTACTGATTTACTGGGCCGCCATCACGCTGGGGCCGCTGCTGCTGGGCCTGAGCCTGGTGCTGTCGTCCTATGTGATGTCGGCATCCAAGGGGCTGGTCAATGCGTTGCCTGGCAGCCTGCGCTTTGTCTTTGATTCCATAGAGTTCGTGGTGCTCGCTGCCGGCATGGCCGGGCTCTACCACTATGTGCCCAACACACCGGTGCGCTGGCGCCATGCGCTGGTAGGGGGAGTGTTTGTGGCTGTGTTCATGGAGGTAGCCAAAAAGGTGCTGGGCCTCTATCTGTCATCCGTGCCGACCTACTCGGTGATCTACGGGGCGTTTGCCACGCTGCCGATCCTGCTGATCTGGATGTATGTGGCCTGGAGCATTGTGCTGCTGGGGGCTCTGGTCACGGCCTATCTGCCCACTGTGCTCACCGGTGTGGAGCGCATGACGGGGCACCGCGGCTGGCAGTTCGAGCTGGCCGTCGAGGTGCTGCAATGTCTGGCCAAGGAGCGCGAGCTGCCGCACAAGGGTCTGTATGTGCACCAGCTGTCGCGGCGCCTGCGCGTGGAAGCCTCCCAGATTCAGCCTGTGCTGCAGGCGCTGGCCAAGCTGGACTGGGTGGGGGCTGTACAGCCGCCCGATGCCTATGTATCGCTGGAGAGCACCGAGCCGCGCTATGTGTTGCTGGTCGATCCGCAGGCCACGCGGGTAGAGCCTCTGGTGCAGAGCCTGTTGCTTGAGCCGTCCGAGGCGGTGCGGCCGCTGTGGCAGCGCGCCCAGCTCGATGCCATGACCGTGGCGGAGTTGATTGCCGTTCCTGGCGGAAATATTCATAGAGTTTGATGGCTGAAAACGGATATCTATGAATATCGAAGCGCGCGGCCGGGCCGTCGAAGGCAGGCGGCACATGAGCCTATGGCAGCGATTGGCTGCCCATCAATGAGACCAACAGGCGTGCCTGGGCCTGGGACGGTGCGCTAGATCTTGATGCGGCCCAGCAGGATGTCGCGCCACATCATCCAGTCGCCCAGAAAGCTGTAGAGCGGGCGCTTGAAACTGGCGGGCTTGTTTTTCTCAAAGCCGAAATGCCCCACCCAGGCAAAGGCATAGCCGCAGATCAGGCCTGCGAGCAAATACCACCAGTCGCCCGTCAGGAACAGCGCCAGCAAAAACACCAGCGACAGGCTGGTGCCTATGAAGTGCAGCCGTCTGCAGGTGGTGTTGCTGTGCTCGCCCAGGTAGAAGGGGTAGAACTCGGCAAAGCTCCTGAACTGGCGCGGATCGACACTGGCTTTGACAGCGCCGTCCGGTTCTGAGGTCGTGGTCTGTGACATGGCGAACCCCGGTGAAGTGGATGCTGTTTTTATACTGCCGACCGCCCGGGCGGGCCAGCGGGTTAGCGAGTGCTGCCAGGTCCCCGCAAGCGCGCTTCGTCACCTGAACGACAGGCTGCATACGGCAAGACTGCGCAAAATCGGCCAGATTCGCCATTTTTGCGGCCACTCTCGCCACCGGTTCAGCTTCTGTCCGCGCACTCTTGCTAAGGTGGCAGCACCGTCCCTCGCCCTTCAACCCAGACACTGCCCATGTTTGACGACACCATGCCGCCCGTTGTGATCAGCTCCAGTGAAACCCGTGTTCAGACGCCCGACGGGCAGTTGCATGTCAAGCGCTGGCATGCGCGGGGCGGGGCAGCCAAGGCGCCGCTGGTGCTGATGCACGACTCGCTGGGCAGTGTCGATCTGTGGCGCGAGTTTCCCGCCCAGCTGGCTGCGGCCACAGGGCGCGAGGTCATTGCCTATGACCGCCTGGGCTTCGGCCATTCGGACCCCAATCCGCATCGGCTGGAACCCAGTTTTGTGGAAAGCGAGGTCGAGGCCGGTTTCGCGCCGCTTCACCGGGAGCTGGGCCTGGGCAATTTCGTGATGCTGGGACACAGCGTGGGCGGCGGCATGGCGGCCATGGTGGCAGCTGCGTATGGACGGCAATGCCAGGCGCTGATTACCGAGTCGGCGCAGAGCTTTGTCGAAGACCGCACGCTGCAGGGCATCAGTGCGGCGCGCGACAACTTTGCCCAGCCCGGCCAGCTGGAGCGGCTCGCTCGCTACCATGGCGACAAGGCGGCCTGGGTGCTGTCGGCCTGGGTGGACACTTGGCTGAGCCCGCCTTTTGCGCATTACCGGCTGGATGCGGCCTTGAAGCAGGTGCATTGCCCGGTGCTGGCGATCCATGGCGAGCTCGATGAATTCGGCTCCCTGGTGCATCCCGAGAACATCTGCACCTGGGCGCAAGGCCCTTGCGAAGCGGAAATCATTGCCGGCGGTGGCCATGTGCCGCACCGCGAGTTGCCCGATCGCATCAGCGGCCGCATCGCGGCTTTCCTGTCAAGAATCGCCTGACTCTGCTTGATCCAGCCGCCCGAGGGCGTGGTCGACCAGATCGGCCGGGTAGTGGGGACTGGCGCGCAGGGCACTGTCATCCCAGCCGTAGAGCACGGCCAGGGCGGCGACCTCGAGTGCCCAGTAGCCCGTGCCCAGCCATGGACCGCCTTTTTTCTGCTGCTTGGGCGAGAGCTTGTGGAACTCCTGGTACTGGGTTTGCAGATAGGGCAGCAGTGGGTCAGGCAGGGCTTCGAGCTGTTCGAAAAAAGGCTTCATGGCGCCGTAAGGGCGCTTGTGGAAAAGCTCGTCGCTGACCTGCTGCAACTGCAGGCCGCCTGCGCACAGGTAATCCAGCAACTGGTCGGTATCGAAGGCCAGCACATGCTCATCAAGCGCCGGCACGTCGTCCTGTGCATCCAGCAGTGTGGCCAGTGACAGCAGGGTCACGGCAATAGCGTACTCGTCAGTGCGCGTGTTGATGGGCGCAGCTACGCCATAGTCCGCGCCGGCTTCCTGCGCCATGCTGGCGCGCGCATGCCCGGCCACCGAGGCAGCATCAATCCACAGCGCGGCCACTTCCTGGTAGATGGGGCGCAGAACATCACCGCTCAGGCCCAGATCAATGCCGTAGATCAGCAGCCAGCGCGCTTGCTCGCCCACTTCCTTCCATTTCCAGTAGTTTTCCAGCGCGGCATGTGCCTTGAAATCCTGGGGTGCTTTATAGCTGTCGCTGCCGGCAAAGCGCTTGAGCGCGCTCAGTGCCTCCTTCCAGTCGGCTTTTTTGTCGCTCAGATGGAGATTGCGCCGGGGCTGCAGACCATTCAGTGAAATCTTGGCCCATTCGGCGCAGGCGTCAGCCAGTTGGCCGTGGTGCTGGAAGGTTTGGCTCATGGCCCAAGCTTAATGGCCTACGCAGCCAGAAAATCCCGAATCGCAAACAGCGTCGCGTCTGGTGACTCCGTCATCTGGTTGTGGCCGTTGGGGATGATCTGAACCTTGGTGGTCTTGTCTGCGCCCTTGGCTGCGTCGATCAGTCCCTTGGCTGCCTTGGGCGGTGTCATCTGGTCTTGCTCGCCCAGCACAAACAGAAGCGGGCAGCTGACCTGGGTCATCGCGGCTTCGCCACCTGCATAGCTGTCGCAGGCCTTGAAGCCAGCATGCAGCAGATTCGTGCCCGTGTTGCTGGCCAGCACGCGGCGGCCCAGTGCCATGCCGGCGCCAAATACCCAGCTGCCTGCACCATTGGGCGGTGCCAGCGTGGCGCGCGAGAAGGTGTTGACCATCTGTATGGCTTTCTCGGGCGTATTCAGCGCCGACTCCAGCAGCGCAGGGGAGACCTTCATGGGAAAGGCCGTGCCCACCAGCACCAGATGGCTGATGCGCTCCCGCAGCCTGGCCGCAGTCTCCATGGCAATCAGGCTACCCCAGCTATGGCCTATCAGGGCAGCGCTGCGCAATCCGGCCGCATCCATCAGGGCGCCAATGAAGCTTGCGGCCTCTTCGACAGTTTGCGGGGCCTGGCCGCCGCTTTTGCAATGGCCGGGCAAATCGATGGCCAGGACGTTCCAGCCGTGATTGGCCATGTAGCGGCTTTGCAGTGCCCAGACGCTGTGATCGCAGAGCACGCCGTGGATGAAAATGGCCGTGGGCTTGGCCGCATCGAAGGCCTTGCCACCGGTGTAGGCGTAGATATTGGCCTTGTTGACTTCTAAAAACATAGCTGTCTCCGCAGTATGGGTAAGCGCTAGAGGCTGTTTTTTATATAAATAGGCGATGCAAGCGGCTCAAAGATCGGGAATCAGCCGCTTGCCCAGGCTCAACGTCCGGTCGTCGGCATAGCCCAGTCTTTCGTAGAAGGCGAGCACCGCTTCATTGCCCGCACGCACCTGCAGGTTGAGCTTGGGGCAGCCCAGCTCGCTCAGCACTTGCTCGGCGCGCTGCATCAGCAGTCGTGCATGGCCCCGGCGCTGATGCGCAGGGTGCACGGCCAGGTAGTTGATCCAGCCGCGGTGGCCGTCATAGCCGACCATGATGCTGGCGATGATCCGGCCATCCGCATCGCAGCCTATCCAGAACAGATCGGGCGAGACGCTGAGCTTGCGCGTAATGTCCTTGTGCGGATCGTTCCAGGGGCGGGTCAGCTCGCAGTCCTGCCATAGCTGGACGACGGCCTCGGTGTCTGCCGGCGTGAAGGCTCGAACCTGCATCAGACGGCTTTCTCGGCCGCCTTGAGCGCACGCTTGAGGTCGTCGATCAGGTCGTCGGCGTCTTCCAGACCGATCGACAGCCGGATCGTTCCCTGGCCTATTCCGGCCTGGGCCAGCGCTTCGTCGCTCATGCGGAAATGCGTGGTGCTGGCGGGATGGATCACCAGCGATCGGCAGTCGCCCACATTGGCCAGATGGCTGAAGACCTTCAGCGTTTCGATGAACTTCTTGCCCTGGTTGCGGTTGCCCGCAATGTCAAAGCTGAACACCGAGCCGGCGCCGCGCGGCAGCAGCTTCCTGGCCAGAACGTGCGAGGGGTGGGTCTCCAGCATGGGGTGGCCCACGCGACTGACCAGAGGGTGGCTGGCTAGGAACTGCACCACTTTTTCGGTGTTGCGCATATGGCGCTCCATGCGCAGCGGCAGGGTTTCGATGCCTTGCAGGATCAGCCAGGCACTGTGCGGGCTCATGCAGGCGCCGAAGTCACGCAGGCCTTCACGGCGGGCGCGCAGCAAGAAGGCACCGGTGGTGGACTCCTCGCTGAATACCATGTTGTGAAAGCCGTCATAGGGCTGGGTCAGCTCGGGAAAGCACCCCGATTTTTCCCAGTCGAAACTGCCGCCATCGACGACGATGCCGCCGATCACCGTGCCGTGGCCGGACAGGAACTTGGTGGCCGAGTGGTAGACGATGTCAGCGCCATGCTCGAAAGGCTTGATCAGCCAGGGCGAGGTCAGGGTCGAGTCCACCAGCAGCGGCACGCCGGCTTCGTGGGCGATCTGGCTGACCGCGGGAATGTCCAGTACATCGAGTCCGGGGTTGCCCACGGTTTCGCCGAAGAACAGCTTGGTGTTGGGGCGCACCGCAGCCTTCCAGCCATCGATGTCGCCTGGCTTGACGAAGGTGGTCTCTATGCCGAAGCGCGCCAGCGTGTAGTGCAGCAGGTTTTGCGAGCCGCCATACAGGGCCGTGCTGGCCACGATATGGCTGCCCGCGCCCATCAGCGTGGCAATGGACAGGTGCAGCGCCGCCTGGCCGCTGGCCACGGCAATCGCGCCCACGCCGCCTTCCAGGGCCGAGACGCGTTGCTCAAGCACCGCATTGGTGGGGTTGGAGATGCGGCTGTAGACATGGCCGGGGCGCTCAAGATTGAACAGGCTGGCCGCGTGGTCGCTGGATTCGAAGACGAAGGATGTCGTCAGATGGATGGGCACGGCGCGTGCGCCAGTGGCGGGGTCGGGTTGGGCGCCTGCATGCAGGCTCAGGGTGTCGAAGCCGGGGTCAGAGTAACCGGGCATGTTGTGTCTCCATGGCTGGTATTGATTGACGCAATGTGTGATTGATCACGCAATAAAATATCAATTTGGTCGAATAGACGATTAAATATGTAGAAATTCATATGTTTCGTCATTGTTTTAGTTTTTCTCAATGCAAGCCATTGTGGGCTATATTTGTGCACGCACCTGCATTCTGTGCAAAGCGATGCCGCATGTGCTGACACATGCAGGACAAAAGCTGCCACAGCGTGCCAAACAGACTTCGGAGAACAGCAATGAAAGTTAGTGACATCCTGCGCGTCAAAGGCAATACCCTGTACACGGTGTCGCCCGACGAAAGCCTGGCCGCGGCGGTGCAGGTGATGTCGGAGAAGGACATCGGCTCGCTGGTCGTGATGGATCACGGCGATGTGGTGGGCATGCTCACCTTCCGCGAAGTGATCCAGGGCTTTGTGAAGACCGGCGGCGTGGAGAACATCTCCGTGCGCGGCGCCATGGACGATGCGCCCATGACCTGCACCATGGAAACCGATATGGACGAGGTGCGCCGCATGATGCTGGATCGCCATGCGCGCTACATGCCGGTGATGGACAAGCGCATGCTGATGGGCGTGATCTCGCTGTACGACGTGGCCAAGGCCGTGGTGGACAGCCAGAACTTCGAGAACCGCATGCTCAAGGCCTATATCCGCGACTGGCCCGAAGGCGAGCGCCAGGGCGCGGAGTAATGACTGCGCAGCAGTTCTGCATCTGAGTCAGGCGGCCTTCGGGCCGTTTTTTGCGGCCCGGTATACCGGCTAGAAGCGGATGATGCGGCCGAGTTGTGTGGACGCTGCCTCCATGTCTGTAGCGGGTTGGGCGCCGGTGTATTGCGCGCGCGGGCGTATCAACTGGCCCGTAGCCTGCTGCTCCAGCGCATGGGCAATCCAGCCCACGGTGCGGCCCAGGGCAAACAGCACAAAGGCCGCACCTGGCGGTAGGCGCAGGGCGCGTTCAATGGCCACCAGGCTGTAGTCCAGACTTGGGTGCAGTCCAGTGGTCGCATGGACCTGGTCAATCAGGTTTTCGCGCTGGGAGTCAAATGGCAGCAGGGCCAGCAGGCAGGCGCTGCGCGGGTCGCCTGAAGGGTAGAGCGGGTGGCCAAATCCTGCCAAGTAGTGCGGTGTCTGACCGGTCTGCGTGGCTTCCAGCAAGGCCAGCAGGGAGGCTGCCAGTGGTGCCTTGGGCGGTCTGTCATGCCATTCATCCCAATGAGCACTGATGTGCTGGGTCATGCCGCCATGCAGTGGACCGGACAATGCGGCCAGCCCTGCTCCGACGCAGGCATGCAGGCTGGCGCCGGTGGACGCAACCACGCGAGCCGCAAAACTGGATGCGTTGAGCTCATGGTCGGCGCACAGTACCAGGGCGCTACGCAGCACGTTGGCGTCAGCATCTGCATCGATCTGCCAGCTGGCGGCCAGGCGCTGATGCAGTGGCACAAGCGTCACAGCTTGCGCAGAGGGCTTTGAACTGGATGCGTTGGCTGGTGGCGGCAGACCCAGCAACACATCTCCCATGCAGTGCAGCAGCGCCAGATGATTCGGCGGCACCGTTGCCATGCCAAACCATGTGGCCAGCGCCTGTGCCGCGCTAAGGGGCATGTGACGAGCACCCTGCCTTGTCGGTGCCTTATCGACTCCGGCGGGGTCTGCGCTGCTTTGCTGCCACAGCAGCATTGCGGTTTCTTCCAAAGTGGCGCTCTGTGCCAGTTGCACGGCACTGTGGCCGCGGTAGTAAAGCTGTCCGTCGCGCACCAGGGTGATGGCCGAGTCCAGCACGGCCTGACCCCAGTCCAGGGTGGATTGCGCCAGTTGTGCGGGGTTGCGCACGGCCTGCCGCTGGCGCACGAGGCGCTGTACATCAGACAGCAGGTAGACGGTGCCGCGCCTGCCGACCAGTCGTTGAGCCTTCAACAGGCCGCGGCTGACATAGCTGTAGAGGCTGGCGCGCTGCACCCCCAGCATGGCAGCAGCTTCTGCCGCCTGCAGCCATGGGGAGGAGGAGGGCATTTCAGCGGACATGGGCAGGATGAAGGGTGATGGCACTGCATCGTAGCGCCTGCAGATTGGTTGATGGCGAGTGTGTGCTGTCCGCAGTCGATTGGCCCAATCAAGATTGACGGCTATGGATCATGGCGCGTGCAATGCAAGACATGGGTTTACGGCACTTGCCAGGAGTTTCGATGTCTACAGCCAGTCTTTGCTTTTCTTCTTCTGCAGCGTCCGCGCAGGGGGCTCGTGCCGCGCTGCAGCAGCAATGGGAATTGGCCGGTCTGCCAGCACCGGCCTTATCGCAGCTGCGGCTGACGGGCACGGCCCGTGGCTTTGTCAGCAGCTTTGCCGTGGTGGATGCAGTGCAGGCCAGCGTGGCAGCCGCAGCGCTGGCGGCCACGCAGATAGAGCATCTGCGTCAGCCCCTTCGCCCTGTGCAAATGGTGACGGTGGATGCCCAGCATGCGGCATTCGAGTCCAGCGGCTATTTCACCCTGGATGGACGAAGGCCTGACCAATGGGCGCCAGTCTCTGGTCTGTATGCCTGCGGCCAGGCGGTGGGCGAACCAGGCTGGGTTCGTATTCATGCCAATTTCGATCATCACCGCGACGGGGCGCTGGCCTTGCTGGGTCTGCCCGAGGGCGCAGCCACTCCACGCGAGGCCGTGGCTCAGGCGCTGGCTTATTGGCGTGCGCAGGACTTCGAGACACAGGCAGCCGTCCGTGGCTTGCCGGTGGCCGCATCGCGCAGCCATGCCCAGTGGCAGTCATCGGGCCAGGAGGATGGGGTTGCCGGGGCTGCGCTGGTGCAGATAGAGCGAGTGGGCGATGCTCCAGCCTTGCCCTGGCCGGGACTGCAGAACGGGCAGCGGCCGCTGGCGGGGCTGCGGGTGCTGGATCTCACGCGCATTCTGGCCGGGCCGGTTGCAGGGCGTACTTTGGCCGCCTATGGCGCGGATGTGATGCTGGTCAACAGCCCGCATTTGCCCAATATCGATGCGATTGCCGATACCAGCCGGGGCAAGCGGTCCACACATGCGGATATGAATGAGGTCGCAGGACACGATGCCCTGAGCATGCTGGTAGGGGGCGCCCATGTCTTCATGCAGGCCTACCGCCCTGGAGCTTTGCAGGCCAAGGGCTTTGGCACGGAGCAGCTGCTGCAGATGCGGCCTGGCTTGGTGGTGGCCGAACTCTGCGCCTATGGATGGGAGGGGCCATGGGCCGGGCGGCGCGGTTTCGATTCTCTGGTGCAGACCGCCAGCGGCATCAACGAGGATGAGGCCGCTGCGCATGGCTCGGCTCAGCCCCGCGCGCTGCCCATGCAGGTGCTGGACTATGGTGCAGGGTTCTGGCTGGCCTTTGGCATAGAGACCGCCTTGCTTCGTCAGGCCCAGCAGGGGGGGAGCTGGCGTGTGCGTGTCACCCTGGCCGGTGTGGCGCACTGGTTGCGTAGATTGGGGCGGGTGCAGGTAGCGGACCATGCCTGGACAGAGGCCAAGCCTGATATCGTGCCCTATTTGCAGACATTGGACAGCGGCTTTGGCAAGTTGCAGGCTGTGCGTCACAGCGCCCGGTTCTCGCACACGCCGGTGGCCTGGGACCATGCATCCATGCCGCCCGGCAGCAGTCAGCCGCGGTGGTGAGCAGGCGCTGCAGGCATAATTGTCGGTCTATGAGCGGCAATACCTTCGGCACAATTTTCACGGTCACCAATTTCGGTGAATCCCACGGTCCGGCCATTGGCTGTGTGATTGACGGCTGCCCCCCGGGCATGGCCTTGAGCGAGGCGGATATTCAGCATGATCTGGATCGCCGCCGCCCAGGCACCAGCAAGTTCGTCACCCAGCGCAACGAGCCCGATGCAGTGGAGATTCTCTCCGGCGTGTACGAGGGCAAGACCACGGGCACGCCGATCGCCCTGCTGATCCGCAACACCGATCAGCGCAGCAAGGATTACTCCAATATTGCGCAGAGCTTTCGCCCCGGTCATGCCGACTATGCCTACTTCCAGAAGTACGGTATCCGCGATCCGCGCGGTGGCGGTCGCTCCTCGGCACGCCTGACGGCGCCCACCGTGGCCGCGGGTGCCGTGGCCAAGAAATGGCTCAAGGAAAAGTTCGGCACCGAGTTCCGCGCCTGCATGACGCAGATCGGCGAGCTGTCCATAGGCTTCGAGAGCTGGGAGCATGTGCCTCACAACCCCTTCTTCGCGGCCGTGGCCGATGTGAGCCGTTTCGAGGAGTACATGGAGCAACTGCGCAAGAGCGGCGATTCCTGCGGCGCGGCGCTGCGTGTGAACGCCAGCAATATGCCGGTCGGCCTGGGCCAGCCTCTGTATGACCGCCTGGACGCCGACATTGCCTACGCCATGATGGGCCTGAATGCGGTCAAGGCCGTGGAGATCGGCGCAGGCTTCGACAGCGTGGTCCAGCGCGGCACCACGCACGGCGATTCGCTGAGCCCCGAGGGTTTCCGCAGCAATAACGCGGGTGGCATCGTGGGCGGCATCAGCACTGGCCAGGATCTGGAAGTGCGCATCGGCATCAAGCCCACGAGCTCCATCATCACGCCGCGTGAATCCATCGACGTGCACGGCCAGAGCACCGAAGTCATCACCAAGGGGCGCCACGATCCTTGCGTGGGCATTCGTGCCGCGCCGATTGCCGAGGCGCTGCTGGCGCTGGTGGTGATGGACCATGCGCTGCGCCACCGCGCGCAGAATGCCGACGTGGATTCCGGTCTGGCTCCGATTCCGGCTTCGGCCAGCTGACATCACCCAGACCTTTTTGTGCGTTACAAGCTCTGACTCAGGAGAGTCCGATGGTTGCAACTGACAAAAAACCGGATCAACGCCAGTCTCGCGCCCTGTCGCCAGGCTGGCGTTGTGCTTTTCACAAGGTCTCCGCTCCTCTCTGCGCTGCGCTGCTCGCACTGGGCTTGGGCGCATGCAGCGGTGGTGTGCCCAGGCCTGCCAGTATGGAGATCACCGTGCTGGGCTTCAACGACCTGCACGGCCATCTGGAGCCGCCCGGACTGGCGGTGACGGCGCAGAACGCGCAGGGCCGGAACGTTGCCGTGCCCGCTGGCGGCGTGGCCTACATGGCCCGGGCCATCGCCCAGCGCCGCCAGGCCAGTCGCCATGTGGCGCTGGTCACGGCAGGGGACATGATCGGGGCTTCACCCATGGTCTCGGCGCTGTTTCTCGATGAGCCAACGATAGAGGTGCTCAACCTCATGCGGGTGGACTTTGCGGCCACTGGCAATCACGAATACGACCAGGGCGTAGCGGAGTTGCAGCGCATGCAGAACGGTGGCTGCGAGAAGTTCACCAGCAAGCAGCCATGCCAGATCAGCCAGCCCTTCAAGGGGGCAGAGTTCCCGTTTCTCGCGGCCAATACGCTGCGCGGCGACGGCCGGCCGCTGTTTCCAGCGACGGGGCTGAAGTTCTTCGAGCAGGACGGTCTGCGCATAGGCGTGGGCTTTATCGGCATGACGCTCAGGAACACGCCGCATATGGTGCGGCCCAGCGGGGTCAGAGGGCTGACATTCGCCGACGAGGCACAGACGGCCAATGCGCTGATCCCCCAGCTGCGTGCGCAGGGGGCCGATGTGATCGTGGTGCTGATCCATGAGGGCGGAGCCACCACGTCGGGCCTGCAGGATGATAGCTGCCAGGGTCTGTCCGGCGCTATCGTGCCGATTCTGGAGCAGCTCTCCGGCGAGGTCGATGTGGTGATCTCCGGTCATACCCATCGTTCCTATGTGTGCGATTACGCCAGGGTGAATGCCCGCAAGCCGTTCTTGCTGACCAGCGCTGGTCAGTACGGCACGCTGCTGACCGAAGTCAGACTGACGGTGGATGCGCGCACACGCCGCGTCAGCCGCAAGTCGGCGCACCAGACCATCGTGCAGGGCGAGGCCTATCGCAGCGCTGGTGGCCAGGTGGGCTTGCAGCCCGAGTTTCCAGTCTTCGATGCCGATGCCGAGGTGGCGGCGCTGGTGGCGCGCTACAAGGCTGCGGCGCAGCCGCTGGCCGAGGCCGTTGCAGGGCGACTGGCCGGACCTGTCAGCCGCAAGCCGCAAGCCAATGGCGAAAGCGTAATGGGGCGCATCGTGGCCGACGCCATACTTGCGGCCACGCGCGATGCTGCCGCGGGCGGAGCGCAACTGGCGTTTGTGAACCCCGGCGGTGTGCGCGCCGACCTGCTGCCCGCGGCCGACGGCAGCGTGAACTATGGCCAGCTGTTCAGCGTTCAGCCATTCGGCAACACGCTGATGGTGATGAGTCTGACGGGCGAGCAGATACGGCTGGCGCTGGAGCAGCAATTCGACAGCGGCAGCAATAGCGTGAATGCACCGCGCATCCTGCAGGTGTCCGGGGGCTTCAGCTACCGCTTCGACCGTCGCCAGCCCGCGGGCCGGCGCGTGAGCGAGCTGCGCTTGAACGGCCGGCGGCTCGAGATGTCGCAGCGCTACCGCGTGGGGCTGCAGAGCTATCTGGGCAGCGGCGGCGACAACTTCAGCATCTTCGCGCAAGGCATCGATGTGGTGGGCGGCATGCTGGATCTGGATGCCCTGGCCGAGCATGTGCGCGAGCGAAGCCGCAGCGGTCCGATGGCGCTACCTTTAAAGGAGCGCATTACGCGCGTTCACTAAGGAAATTAGATAAAAACCTATCTGATATCCTTTGAAATAATGCGCCAGATGCTCATTAGTTCATAGCGAATGTCTGCCGTCAAGTGCACAAAACAAAAGCCACCCTAGGGTGGCTTTTGTCATGGCGGCGGTCAGCCCTGGGGCTTTCTGGCGGCCTTGGCCTTGGGACTGCGAACCTCATCCATGATGTTCTTGAAGTCGTCCACATCCTCGAAGCTGCGGTAGACGCTGGCAAAGCGGATATAGCCGACCTTGTCCAGGCCCTTGAGTTCATCCATCACCAACTCGCCAAGGCGGCTGGAATCGATTTCACGCTGGCCCAGATTGAGCAGCCTGTCCTCGATGCGCTCTATGGCTGCATCGATGAGTTCGGTGCTCACGGGGCGCTTGCGCAGCGCGATCTGAAAAGAGCCTTGCAGCTTGGCACGCTCGTATTCGATACGGCGGCCGTCTCTCTTGACCACGGTCGGAAAGCTGACCTCGGGGCGCTCGTAGGTCGTGAAGCGCTTGTCGCAGCCGCCGCAGCGGCGGCGGCGGCGGATGAAGCCCCCGTCCTCGGACTCGCGGGTCTCAACCACTTGCGTGTCCGGATGGTTGCAGAAGGGGCACTTCATGACAGCTCAGCGCAGCAGGAATTACTTGCTGTAGACAGGGAACTTGGCGGTCAGCGCGGCCACCTTGGCACGCACTGCGGCCAGATTGGCTTCGTCTTCGGGCTTGTCCAGCACATCGGCCACCAGATTGGCAGTGATGCGGGCTTCTTCCTCGCCGAAACCACGAGTGGTCATGGCGGGCGTGCCGATACGGATGCCGCTGGTCACGAAAGGCTTCTCGGGATCGTTGGGGATGGCGTTCTTGTTCACGGTGATGTGAGCCAGACCCAGAGCCGCTTCGGCAGCCTTGCCGGTAATGCCCTTGGCGCGCAGGTCCACCAGCATCACGTGACTTTCGGTGCGGCCGGAGACGATGCGCAGACCGCGCTCGGTCAGCGTTTCGGCAAACACCTTGGCATTCTTCACGACCTGTTCCTGGTAGGCCTTGAACTCGGGAGTCAGGGCTTCCTTGAAGGCCACGGCCTTGCCGGCGATGACGTGCATCAGGGGGCCGCCTTGCAGGCCGGGGAAGATGGCGCTGTTGATGGCCTTCTCGTGCTCGGCCTTCATCAGGATCACGCCGCCACGAGGACCGCGCAGGCTCTTGTGGGTGGTGGTGGTGACCACGTCGGCGTTGGGCACGGGGTTGGGGTACACGCCTGCGGCGATCAGACCGGCATAGTGGGCCATGTCCACCCAGAAGATGGCGCCGACTTCCTTGGCTATTCTTGCGAAGCGCTCGAAATCGATGCGCAGGGCATAGGCGGAAGCGCCGGCCACGATGATGCGGGGCTTGTGTTCACGGGCCAGTTCTTCGAGCTTGTCGTAGTCGATGGCTTCGTCGGCATTCAGACCGTAGGAGACGGCCTTGAACCATTTGCCGGACATGTTAAGCGCCATGCCGTGGGTCAGGTGACCACCTTCGGCCAGGCTCATGCCCAGAATGGTGTCGCCGGGCTTGGCGAAAGCCATCAGCACAGCCTGGTTGGCCTGAGAGCCAGAATTGGGTTGCACGTTGGCGGCTTCGGCACCAAAGATCTGCTTGATGCGGTCGATGGCCAGCTGCTCGACCACGTCCACATGCTCGCAGCCACCGTAGTAGCGCTTGCCGGGATAGCCTTCGGCGTACTTGTTGGTCAGCTGGGAGCCCTGGGCTTCCATCACGGCGGGCGAGCAGTAGTTCTCGCTGGCGATCAGCTCGATGTGCTCTTGCTGGCGATGGTTTTCAGCTTCAATAGCTGCAAACAGTTCGGGGTCGACTTTCGCGACGGTATCGGTGCGTTGAAACATGGCAGTCCTATGAACTTAGATATTCCCTTGAGGCCAAGGGCTGCCCAGGCGAACGGCTGAAACGCTTGCAGGCTGCAGTCGCTGCGGCTCTGGGCGGTACGCTCCCCGGTGGTTCACAGACCTTGCAGTCTGCCGGTTTCCACGTCAGCGGCAGAAAACTCTGCGCCTATCGCCAGTTGCGTACACCCGCTAGTGTAGCTGAGCCGGCATGGCTCCAAGGCCTATGCCCGTTTTTCCCTCAGAGCCTTGCCAGGCATAAAAAAAAGCTGGCCGCAGCCAGCTTGAGAAATACGGGAGATCTGTCGCTTAGAGGTTGGAGTCGGCCAGGGCCACCTGCTGGGCGTGGGAGACCTTGGTGGCCGCTTCGGACTTGGCTGTCATCAGCGGGCTGGCCTGCAGGCCTACGCCCTGGCGCAGGCGCTGGTGTTCGGCAAGCACCTTGGCCGCATAGCCGCCATCCGACGGAAGATTGGCTGCGCCCACGTAGTAGCGCAGGCCGCCCTCGATGGAGCCGGCGCGGGCAATGCATTCCTTGAGCACCTTGACGCCGACCTTGAGGTTGGTCACAGGGTCGAAGGCCGCATGCTGGCCGCCAAAGCTTTCGTACTTGTCGGTGTGCACGGACGTCATCACCTGCATCAGGCCCTGGGCGCCGACCGAGCTTTGGGCAAACGGGTTGAAGCTCGATTCAATCGCCATGATGGCCAGAATCAGCGTCGGGTCCAGCTTGTTGGCCTTGCCCTGGGCATAGGCTTCGCTGACCAGGGCGGCGATCGGCTCGGGCGCCACCCGGTATTTTTTGCTGAGCCAGTAGGCGACAGCCGCCTGCTCCTTGGGCAGGTTCTTGGGGTTGACGGCCGTGGCGCGGTCGCTGGCGACGACGATGTTGGCAGAAGCAGGGGCTTCCTCCACTTCGGCGGCAGCCACAACGGTGCTGGCGGGCAGGCGTGTGTCCAGCCACTCGCGCAGTTCGGTGGCGCCGGCCAGACGCAGGTCCGGACGAGAGATCAAAATCAGGGCCGAAATGGCCACGGCCAAGCCCAGCAGGGCGAAACCGTTGTGAGTAAGAGCAAGAAAACCGTGGGCCGTCTTGTGGCCCAACGTTCGCGCGGAGGCGATTAATTTTCCTGACGCTGGCATAGCTTGTCCTTTCTTGGCTATCGCCCGAGGTCGCACCGGATCAATCTCTCGGTGCAACCAGGACAACTGGCCGATGAGGTTTGCTGCGGGCCGATTAAAAGCGCCCCTCGGGGCGCCGATCGGTCTGCTCAGTCGTGAGGCAGCGGAAACAAAAAACGCTCATTTCGAGCGCTGGCGGATTCTAGAAGCCTCCTAAATATTCAGTCAACACTAACAAAAATACTTTTTAGATTTTAAAATTATATAAAAACTGTATAAATGTACAGCTTGCTCAAAAAATTACAGCAAAAAATCACGGATTCAAGAGGTGTATACGCTCACATCGTTTTATTTGTCATCAAGCCGAAATAAAGTGCAAAAAGCTTGGTAGCCCTACGCGAGCACAGATATAGTGAATCTGCCTGCAAGTTGCAGGTGCTTGCCAAAGGAAAGGAAAAGCAAACTCCGCCGAGGCCTTTGATTCCATGGGCTGTTGGCACTTGCTCTTTATCTTCGCTTGAGGCACAAAAGGGAGCAATCGTTGCTTCCAGCGGCAAGGACCACACCCTCCTTGAACCGCGAAAACGGCCCGGTCTGGTACCGGCCGTGAAGCCCGGAAGTCGGTTTCGCCACTTCCGGGCTTTGTCGTTTCTGGCGATTTCTCGTGCTGCAGCGCATTGTTTGCATTTTTCGCGCCCATCTGTCTCTGGCGGGCATGCCGATGACGCAAACTTCTCCCTGGAAACGCCTCTTGCCTCTATCTATATATAGAGCGCAATCTAGATACACCTGTATGCGCTCAAGGTACAGTGGTGTTCCGGGCGCGTGGCGGATCCCGCCCCTGAGAGTCTTGGAAGGCTTTCAATCCCTGCATCAATAAAAAATCCTCATGTCCTTGCTCACATCGAATCGCTGGCTTCGCCGGCTGATCTGGTCTGTTCTTGCTCTTTTGCTGTTATGGCTGCTGCTCTGGGCGCTAGTGCCCTGGGTGGCCAAGAGCCAGCTGGAAAAACGGGCTGCCGAGAAGCTAGGGCGCGGCGTCCATGTGGGCAAGATCGAGTTTGCGCCCTGGGCGATGTCCATCACCCTGCATGATCTGGTGATTGATAAAGCTATTAAAAAAGTAGCTGAAGCCGCTGTTGCAGAAGGCGTTCCAGCTGAGAAAGACCTGAAGTCTGCCGCAGAGCCCCAGCTGGAGATCAAGCGCATCTTCATCAATGCCAGTGCGCAATCACTGTTCAGACTTGCGCCTGTGCTGGATGCCATTGAGGTCGATGCGCCCGTGGTGCGCCTGACTCAGTATTCGTTGGGCAAACTCGATATCGACGATGTGATTGCCAGGCTCATGGAGCCCGATGACGAGCAATCTGCCAAGCCCGTGAGCTTTGCGCTCTACAACATTGCCTTGCGCGACGGCCGTATCGAACTCAATGACGAGTCGGTGCAGCGCAAGCATGAACTCAAGGACTTGCAGCTGAGCATTCCCTTCATCAGCAATCTGGCGTCCAAGCGCGAGATCAAGGTGTTGCCGCATCTGGCTTTCGATCTCAACGGCAGCAAGTTCGATACATCGGGCGAGAGCACGCCATTCACGGACAGCCGGCAGACGGCGATGCATCTCAAATGGGACCGCATCGATCTGACTCCTTATCTGGGCTATGTGCCTGCCAGCGTTCCGGTGCAGCCTCTCTCGGGAATGCTCGATACGGATCTGCAGGTCAGCTTCGAGGAAAAAGACCAGCCAGTGGTTCGCATCAGCGGCAAACTGGCCTTGAGCGAGGTCGCTTTGCAGGACCGTCAGGGCGCGCCGCTGCTGAGCTTTGATGCGCTGGAAGTGCAGCTCCAGAATGTTCAACCGCTGCAGAACCAGATTGCGCTGGAGACGGTGCGCTGGGTCAAGCCGGAGGTACATGCCAGCCGCAATGCACAAGGCGTGATCAACTGGCTGGGGCTGAATGCGCCGGCCGTCGCCCCCGCAGCGCCGCTTGAGAAGGCCGGGCCTGAGCCCGCTTCCGTCCAGGCCAGCAATCCGGCCCAGGCAAATGCGAAGGCTGAGAAGCCCAACCCCCTGGTCGTTGGCGTGCAACAGTTCGATATTGAAGGCGGCATCGTGCATTGGCAGGATGCTGCAACAGGTGCGGCACCCGCGGCGCTGACGCTGGTCCCGTTGACCCTGCAGGCCAGGAGCCTGGCCTGGCCCATGAATGAAGCTTTGCATCTGAAGGTCTCCGCGGGAGTGCAAACAGGCGGTCTGCCGTCTGCGCAAGAGGAGGCCAGGCTGGCTGTGGATGGTGAGGCCACGCTCAAGTCCGGCAAGCTCAGCCTCAAGCTGGAGCAGTTGCCGCTGCAATGGGTGCAGCCTTATTTGGAAGCGCATTTCAAGCCGCAGCTCAGCGCCATGCTCAATACCGATGCCCGGATTTCCTGGGGCGAGGGCGGGGTGGTGGTGGAAGTGAACGAGCTGACTGCCGACAAGCTGCAGTTGCAGGACAAGCAGGCTCCCGTCAATATCGAGCAGATCAAGGTCAGTGGCGTTCAGGTCGATCTCGCTGCCCGGCAGGTGCAGGTGGAGGCCATCGCCGTCCAGAAACCTCAGCTTGCGGCGCTGCGCGACGCACAAGGGCGCTGGATGTACGAGCGCTGGCTGCCTGCCGCAGTGCCGGCAGGCAGATCGACAAGCCAGGGGGCCAAGACGGAGCCAGGCCAGCCCTGGTCGGTCAAGCTCGCAGCGATTGCCGTGGATGGCGGTGCGCTGCAGTTCCGCGATGCCGCACCTGTGCAAGGCCGCAGTGCACAGCCGGTACAGCTGGATGTGAGCGCCTTGCGCGTGCGCCTTGGCGCTTTTGAGCCTTTGGCGGCCAAGGCGGCGCCGACTCCGCTCGAGATCTCGGCTCAGCTCTCGGCCAATCGCCGGGTGCAGGCTGGCCAAATTCAGTTCAAGGGGCTGCTGGGTCTGACGCCGGTTTCGGCTCAGGGTCAGCTGCAGGCCCGTGCCGTGCCGCTGCATGCACTGGAGCCGTACTTTGCTCACAAGCTCAATGTGGATCTGGTGCGTGCCGATGGCAACTTCCGCGGCCGACTCAACTACCTGGCCCATGCCAAGGGGCCGCAAGTGTCCGTGTCGGGGGATGTCGAGCTCAACGACTTGCGCGTGCGCTCCACGCTGGCTGCTCCGGTGCAGGAGGAGGCTGGCAAGCCCAGCACCGCCAAGGGGGCGCTGACGGCGGTGCTCAATGACTCCACGGCGGACCGCGCCAAGGCGCTGGCAGCGCGTACCGGCCTTGGCCTGGGCGATGATCTGCTGGCCTGGAAGACACTGGCCGTGCGCGGGCTGGATCTGAGCATGCAGCCGGCCCAGCCGCTGCGCGTGAGCGTGCGCGAGACGGCATTGAGCGATTTCTTTGCGCGCGTCATCGTGCAGCGCAACGGTCGCATCAATCTGCAGGACATTGTGAAGACCGAAAAGTCCGAACAGTCCGTCGCGCAGAACGAAGAGGCGAACGCCAAGGTGGCGGCGGGCCAGAAGCCCGAAGCCAGCAAGCCTGCGCCAGAGCCGGCAAAGCCAGAGGACAACGGGCCTGCGCCCATCATCAAGGTGGGGCCGATTGTGCTGACGGGCGGCAAGGTGCAGTTCTCTGACTACTTCATCCAGCCCAACTACTCGGCCGATCTGAGTGAGCTGACCGGCCGTCTGAGTGCTTTCTCTTCACAGGCCCCTGCAGGCCAGGCCGAGCCGCAAATGGCCGATCTTGAAATCAAGGGCCGGGCCCAGGGCACGGCGAAGCTCGATATCAGCGGCAAGATCAATCCGCTGGCCAAGCCTCTGGCACTGGATGTGCGCGCCCAGATGAATGACCTGGAGCTGTCGCCGCTGTCGCCATATTCCATCAAGTACGCGGGCTATGGCATAGAGCGCGGCAAGCTCTATATGGATGTGAACTACAAGGTTCAGCCCGATGGACAGCTCACGGCCTCGAACAAGCTGGTGCTGCGTCAGCTGACTTTTGGTGACAAGGTCGAAGGCGCGCCCGCGTCGCTGCCCGTCAAGCTGGCTGTGGCCCTGTTGTCCGACCGCAATGGCGTGATCGATCTGGATGTGCCGCTGAGCGGCTCGCTCAACGATCCGCAGTTCCGTCTGGCCCCCATCATCTTCAAGGTGATCGGCAACATCATCATGAAAGCCGTGACGGCGCCGTTTGCGCTGTTGTCGGGCGCATTCTCGGGTGGCGACGAGTCGGGCGCCGTCAATTTTGCGCCGGGCAGTGCCAAGCTCGATGGCCAGGCCAGGGAGCAGTTGGCCAAGATCGTCAAGGCACTCAACGACCGCCCGGCACTCAAGATGACGGTGGTCGGCGAGTCGCGTGCAGCCGAAGACCTGGAGGCCTGGAAGTCGGAGGAGCTGGATCGCCTGCTGCTGGCCCAGAAGCGCCGCAACGTGATTCGCGAAGGCAAGAGTGGCGATGAGGTGACGGAGTTCAGCGAAACCGAGCGCCTGGCCTTGCTCAAGGCTGTCTACGGCCGTGCCGACATCAAAAAGCCCCGTAACATGGTCGGGATGGCCAAGGATCTGCCGGCCGATCAGATGAAGGCCCTGCTGGTGGCCAGCATCAAGGTGCCTGACGATGCCATGCGTGAGCTGGCACTGGCGCGCGGCGTGGCTGTGCGGGACTATCTGGCCACGCAGCAGCTGCCGCTGGAGCGCCTGTTCCTGGGCGCTCCCAAGCTGGATCTGAAGGACAAGGACTGGACTCCGCGTGCCCAGCTGAGCCTGTCGGCGCAGTGATGAAATCGCCGCGAAATACCTTGCGATTTCGCATTTTTTGGCTTGCCTTTAAATAAAGGCGAAAATATCGGTTTGCCTAGGCACTCATGTGCCTGGGCTTGCGCTTGGAAAGTCTGCCCTCATGTGGGTTGGCTCTGGCCTGTTGCAGCGTTGACTGCGGTGGCTGCCAAGCATTTTCTGACCCTTACATGACATCTATTTCTCCTAGCAGCACCATGTCTGATGCATCTGAAGTGAACCCGGCCTCTGCCAAGAATTCTGAGCAACATCCGCTGGATGCATTGACGGGTGGTGCTTTCTCCGCCGAGACCTCGGGTGATCGCGCCGCGCGCATTCGCGACTGGCTGGCGACCCAGCCCACGGTCGAGCAACTCCAGGACGTTCACAAGGAACTGAGCAAGGGCGACAAGAGTGCTGCCCGTGCCGTGCGTGAGCGCCTTGATGAAATCCGCCGCACCGCAAATCAGGAAAAGATTTCGGTGGAATGGGCCGAGAAGGCCGAGGCGCTGTTGGCAGCCGTGCCCTTTGACGCCGCAGCTGCAGCTGCCTGGCAGCGTGATGCCGCCAAGGCGGGTGCCGCACTGTCGCGCGAGCCGCTGTCGCAGTTCAAGGCCCAGTTGGTCGAGCGTGTGAAGGCCGTGGAAGACCTGCAACACCGTACCCAGGTGCAGCGCGAGGTGGCGCTGTTGCTGGCGCAGCGCATCGAAGTGCTGTCCACCAAGTCCTGGAAGGATGCCAAGGCCGTTCTGGAAGCTCTGGGCGCTGATGTGGCCCGTTGGCAAGAACAGGCCAAGGAGCTGACCGGTGACGCCAGCTGGAGCAGCGTGGACGGCCGTTTCCCGCCTCAGCTGGAAGCCGCATCAGCACAACTGGCGCTGGTTTGGGATGCCTTCCAGTCTGCGCTTGCGCAGACCGAAGCGGCTGCCGCCGACGAGGCCGCACCTCTGCCCACCGTGCCGGTCTGGGCTGACGAAATCCGTGTGGCTCGTGGTTTGCCGCCTGAAGCCGCTGCTGTGGAAGTGGCCAAGCCTGCTGTGCCACGCGCAGCGGCCGGTGGCCGTGGCAAGCCCACCTCCGAGCAGGTCGAAGCTGCCAAGGCCGGCCTGGGGCAGGCTCTGGAGGCGCTGAAGGCCGAGACCGCAGCCGGCAGCAGCAAGGCAGGCTCCGAAGCCGTGCAAGCCATGCGCGCTGCTATCAAGACCCATGGCCGCTTTGTGGATGAAGCGACCGTGAGCGAAGTGCACGACGCCCTGCTGGCTGCTGGTGAGGCCGATGGCTGGCAGCGTCAGCTGGCCGACAAGCTGCGCGAAGATCTGGTGGCCAAGGCCGAGGCCTTGCTCAACCGCCCCGATGGTCAGGTTCTGGGTGGTCGCAAGATCCAGGAAACCCTGCGTAGCCTGCGCGAGCAGTGGAAGCAGGCCGACCAGGGTGCTGCGGCCAATCATGCACTGTGGAAGAAGTTCGACGAGGCCTGCAATGCCGCCTACAAGGTGGTCGAGTCCTGGCACGACAAGATTCGCCAGGACAGCACGCAAGCCAAGGCCCAGCGTCTGGCGCTGATCGAAGAAATCAAGGCCTGGGCCGCAGAGCATTCTGCGAGCCAGGACTGGAAGAACATGCTGCGCGCACTGCGCCAGTTTGGCGAACGCTGGCGCGAAAGCGGGCATATCGGCGAAAAGCTGTTTGCCGAGCTGCAACCCCTTTTCAAGCAGGCCATGGCTGCCGCCGAAGCGCCCTTGCAGACGGCGCAGAAGGCCAGCCTGGAGCGTCGCCATGCCATGATCGACGAGGCAACGGCCCTGGGCGCGGCGCCCAGCCTGCGCATCGACGCCGTGAAGGCGCTGCAGCAGCGCTGGCAGGCCGAGGCTCAGGTAGTGCCGCTGGATCGCAAGCATGAGCAAAAGCTCTGGGATGCATTCCGCAAGCCGCTGGATGATGCCTTCAATCGCAAGAGCGTGGAGCGTGGTGGTCGCAGCCAGGCAGCGGTCGAGCTGTCCGAGCATGATCGCCGCGTGCTGGATGCATCCAAGGCGGTCGAAGCGGCCAATGCCAGCGGCGATGCGCAGAAGATTCACGCAGCGCTGGCCGAGCTGGAGGCTGCCATCAAGGCCCAGCCTGCCAAGACTGGCGAAAATCAGCCTCAAGCCCAGGCAGGGCCGGGAGCTGAAGCAGATGCTGCAGAGGCTGCGTCTGTGGTCAAGCCGGCACGTCCAGTGGTCGCCGTACGTGGTGATGACCGCCCTGGCATGAAGAAGGAGGCGGCAGCTGCCGTCGGTGGCCGTCCTGGCGATCGCAAGGATGGCGGCCGTGGCCGAGATGCAGCCCGTGGCGAGCGCGGTGGCCGTGATGGTCGCGACAGCCGCGATGCCGGTCGTGGTCGCCGCGAGTTCACGCGTGAAGAGCGCGGTCCTCGTCTGGCCGATCCCGCATTCCGTGCCCAGCGTGATGCCGTGGAGCATGCCCAGGAAGCTTTGCGCAAGCTGGCGGCCCAGGCCCATGGCGAAGCGCTGACCCAGTTGCTGGGTGCCTGGCAGGCGCGTGATGCGGCACAGCTGCCGTCGGCTCAGCAGCTGGGCGGCAAGGTGACGGCTCCTGTGCGTACATCCTGGTCCGGCGCTGTGGCCGCCGCGCCCAAGGGCAATGCTGCGGAAGCCCTGCTGCGCCTGGAAATGGCTGCTGACGTGCACACCCCGGCCGATCAGCTGGCTGCACGCCGTGCGCTGCAGCTGCAGATGCTGACTCGCCGCAACGATCCTGCGCCGCAGCAGACCTGGGGCCAAGATGTGGCCACAGTGCTGGGCAGTGCGAGCGATGAGGCATCTGCCCGTCGCCTGCAGGCCGCACTCAAGCAATTGCTGCGCAAGTAAGTGATGCTGTGCATGCCGCCTCGGTAAAGGGGCGGTCGCAAAAAAGGGAGCTTGAGAGCTCCCTTTTTTGCATCTGTCTCTTGCTCCCTTGGCTAGGACACTGACAAACGAAAAAGCCGCTGCATTTGCATGCAACGGCTTGTCGTATTTGGTGCCCAGGAGAGGACTCGAACCTCCACGGAGTTACCCGCTAGTACCTGAAACTAGTGCGTCTACCAATTCCGCCACCTGGGCATTTCAGAGTGAGCGAATTATATAGCGTCAAAAGCTGCAGTCAGGCGAGTTGAGGCACTTTTTGTGCAAGTTGTCGGCGCGGCGTTCTAGTGCTTTAGCGATCCTCTTCGATTTGATGGATCGGAAGTGCCGCAGACGCAGGCAGGAGCCAGCTTGCACCAGAGTCCTGCTCCTGATATGAGTGACTTCAAGGGCGTAGTGCGGATACAAAAAAGCCGCTGCATTTGCATGCAACGGCTTGCTGTGTTTGGTGCCCAGGAGAGGACTCGAACCTCCACGGAGTTACCCGCTAGTACCTGAAACTAGTGCGTCTACCAATTCCGCCACCTGGGCATTTCAGAGTGATTGAATTATATAGCAGTTGATCTAGCGCAGATGCCGGTTTGCGCATGTTTTTCAAAAAATTCAGCGCAGTCGATTGAGCGGGGGGGCAGAAACGAAAAAGCCGCTGCATTTGCATGCAACGGCTTGTCGTGTTTGGTGCCCAGGAGAGGACTCGAACCTCCACGGAGTTACCCGCTAGTACCTGAAACTAGTGCGTCTACCAATTCCGCCACCTGGGCATTTCAGAGTGATTGAATTATATAGCAGTTGATCTAG
>NZ_VWWQ01000004.1:0-534738 GCF_011752915.1 Comamonas sp. Tr-654 | reverse complement strand
AAGAATAAATTCTTCCTCATTACTGTTTTTGTGAGCGCTTGATAACTCCGAAGAGTTTGTTCCGAAGAACTGGCTGCTTGCCCTCAAACGCCCACGCTTATCGGCTGTATTTTTTTAAGGAACCGAGTGCAAAATCAGAAGAACCGATCTTGAATCTCGTTGCTTGCTGTGATCAGCGAAGCCTTGGATTCTATCACAACTTTACCGATTGATTTCTTTCAGATCGGCTAGCAAAAATTTGCATTTCGCTCAGTGAAGCCTTGCATTGTACACAGATTTTTGCAGTCCAGACAACATCCACATGGACATCCAGACAAAGAACTCCGGCAGGCAAGGCCTGCCGGAGTTCTTTGTCGCTTCTCAGGCGCCAGCGGCCTGCTCCAGTGCATCGACAAACAGCGCCGCCACATCACAGCCGGTCTGATCAAAGATCTCCTGGAAGCAGGTAGGACTGGTCACATTGATCTCGGTGACGTTATGGCCGATGACATCCAACCCGATCAAGAGCAAGCCACGCTGCACCAGGCGCTCCCCAATGAACTCGGCAATCGCCTTGTCCTGCTCTGCCAACGGCTGGGCAACCCCCTTGCCACCGGCCGCCAGATTGCCGCGCACCTCATTGCCCTGCGGAATGCGGGCCAGGCAGAACGGCACGGGCTTGCCGCCGATGATGAGCACCCGCTTGTCGCCATGAACGATGTCGGGCAGGAACTTCTGCACCATGACGCTGGTGGAGCCGCCCTGATTCAGGGTTTCGATGATGCTGCCTAGATTGCGACCGTCTTCGCCAACCCGGAAGATGCCCATCCCCCCCATGCCGTCCAGCGGCTTGAGGATGATGTCCTTGTGCTCTGCATGAAAGGCACGGACGTCCTGGGCACTGCGCGTGACCAGCGTCGGCGAGATGAATTGCGCAAACTCCATGATGGCAAGCTTCTCGGGATGCTCGCGCAGGGCACTGGGCTTATTGAAAACCTTGGCCCCCTCACGCTCTGCCTGGCCGAGCATGTGCGTGGCATAGAAGAACTCGGAATCGAACGGAGGGTCCTTGCGCATGACAATGGCGCCAAAGTCTGCCAGCACCGCCTGCACAGACTGGGTTTCCTCGAACCAGCGGTCCTTGTCTCCAGTCAGGGTGATATGCCGCACCCGGGCCTTGACCTTGTCACCGCTTTGCCAGGAGATATGACGGGGCTCGCAGGCCACGATCTGGTGTCCTCGGCGCTGGGCCTCACGCATCATGGCAAAGGTGGAGTCCTTGTAGATGACGAAGGATTCCAGCGGATCGGCGACAAACAGTATTTGCATGGTGAAGAACTCTAGCGGTTGATACAGGCATCATGCCGAGCCGGACATAACACCACAATATGACGGCTGATACTCAGGCCTTGCGAGCCCGCAGACTCTGGACAAGCAGGGCAAGGCTACCCGCGACCACACCCCAGAAGGCAGAGCCCACACCCGCGATGACGACACCGCTGAGTGTGACCAGAAAGGTGATGAGTGCGGCCTCTCTGTGCTTTTCGTCCTTGAAGGCCGTAGCCATGCCGCCTCCTATGGAGCCCAGCAAGGCCAGTCCGGCGATACAGGCCACCAGCTCCTTGGGAAAGGCCGTCAGCAGACCCGTGACCACTGCGCCAAAGATAGCTATCAATATATATAGCAGTCCACACACCCCAGCGGCGGTATAGCGCTTGTTTCTGTCCTCATGCGCCTCGTCTCCCATGCAGATCGCCGCCGTGATGGCACTGAGGTTGAGGGCATAGCCGCCAAACGGCGCCAGCAGCAAGGTCGCCACACCGGTCAAGCTGATGACCTTGGACACTGGTATCGGATAGCCCGTGGCCCGAATCACCGCCACGCCCGGCAGATTCTGTGAAGCCATGGTCACGACAAACAGGGGCAACGCCAGGCTGATGAGCGCCTGCAGCGAGAACTCGGGTGCCGTATAGACCGGCATGGCCAGCCCGCCATGCACGGCCGACCACTGCATCTGCCCACTCAACGCCGCCCAGGCGGTTCCGGCCAGCAGGGTGATGATGACCGCATAGCGAGGAGCCATACGCCGCGAAAGCAGATAGGCGAGCAGCGTGACCAGCACCAGGGGCAGATTGGTCTCGGCCGCAGAGAAAGCCTGCATGCCGAACTTGGCCAGCACGCCGGCCAGCAGGGCCGACGCAATTTCCATGGGAATGCGGTTCATGATGCGTTCGAACCAGCCGGTCACTCCCACCAGAATGATGAGGGCCGCGCTGACGATGAAGGCACCGATCGCCTCCCCCATGGAGAAACCGCCTGCCAGCCCGGCGGTCGCCAGCACCGCCGCCCCTGGAGTGGACCAGGCCACCATGACCGGCATGCGCAGAATCAGCGAAGGGACCAGAGAACACAGTCCCATGCCCAGGCCCAGCGCCCAGATCCATGAAGTGATCTGCTCAGGCGTGGCATGAAACGCCTGCGCCGCCTGAAACACCAGGGCTACCGAGCTGGTAAAGCCCACCAGTACGGCCACGAAGCCTGCGGCCACGGCGGCAGGACTCAAGTCTTTGAAAAAGCGCATCCGTGCATTCTGGCACCAGCCCCGCCCTAAATGATGCACCACGCGTAAGCGTGAATGGCGAAGCCTATCATCACTTCAAAATCAATAGCTACCAGCACTTACTGGAAAAGCGCTAAAGGCATATTTACCTCAAATTATTTACAGCTCGATCTTGGAACCCAGCTCCACCACTGAGTTGCTCGGGAGGTGCAGGAAGTCAGCCACCCGGCTCGCGTTCCTGTGCATCTGCGCAAACAGCTTTTCGCGCCAGTGCGCCATGGAGTTGTTCATTCGCGGGATGATCACATCACGCGACAGAAAATAGCTGGTGGCCATGGAATCCAGCTTGCAGCCCTGGGTACGCAGCTGCGCCAGCGCAGCAGGCACATCGGGCTCGTTCTTGAAGCCGTAGTGGATGATGACTTCCCAGCAGTCGCCACCCAGAGACTCGGACTCCACCCGCTTATCCATCCCCACCCAGGGAACCTCATGGTTGCGCACGGTCACAAAGAGATTGCGCTCGTGCAGCACCTTGTTGTGCTTGAGGTTATGGAGCAGAGCATGCGGCACGGTACCAGGCTCACCCGAGAGGAAAACCGCCGTGCCGGGCACCCGGGTGGGTGGATGGCGCCAGGTCGCTTCCAGAAACTGGCGCAGATCCAGCGCATCCGCCTGCAGCTTCTGATGCAGCAGCTCACGCCCGCGGCGCCAGGTCATCATCAGGGTGAAGACCGTGCCGCCGATCAGCAGCGGGAACCAGCCACCTTCAAACAGCTTGAGCAGGTTCGAGGCGAAGAACGCCAGATCCACGACAAAGAAGAAGCCCGTAGCCAGCAGGCACAGGGCCAGCGGATAGTTCCAGCGGTAGCGGACGACAAAGAAGGTCAGCATGGTGGTGATCAGCATGTCCAGCGTCACCGCAATACCGTAGGCCGCCGCCAGATTGCCGCTGCTGCGAAACAGCAGCACGGCCAGCGCAATCGCCACAAACAGCCCCCAGTTAACCAGAGGCATATAGATCTGACCAGTCTCCTTCACGCTGGTGTGGCGCACCTCAAAACGCGGGAAGTAGCCCAGCTGAATGACCTGGCGGGTCACGCTGAAGGCTCCTGTGATCAGCGCCTGCGAGGCGATCACCGTGGCCATGGTCGCCATGATGACCAGCGGCAGCAACGCCCAGCTAGGCGCCATCATGAAAAACGGGTTCTTGACCGCCTCGGGGTTGGCCAGCAGCAAGGCGCCCTGACCAAAGTAATTCAATGTCAGCGCCGGCATGGCAATGCTGAACCAGGCCAGGCGAATCGGCTTCTTGCCGAAATGCCCGAGATCGGCATAAAGCGCCTCGGCACCGGTCACGCAGAGCACAACCGAGCCCAGAATGATGAAACTGATGCCAGGGCTGTTCCAGATGAAGCGGACCGCGTAATGCGGGCTGAGCGCAGCCAGGATTTCCGGATGCCCCATGATCTGGTGCACGCCAAGTAAGGCAATACAGGCAAACCAGGTCACGGTGACAGGGCCAAAGAACTTGCCAATGCCTGCTGTGCCGCGCTTTTGCACGAAGAACAGCAGAAACAGGATCACCAGCGTCAGCGGAATCACGGCCTTGGCGAAATGCGGCGAGATGACCTCCAGGCCCTCGACCGCCGAGAGCACGGAAATCGCCGGCGTGATCACGCCGTCGCCATAGAACAGCGAAGTGCCGAACATGCCCACCAGAAACAGCGTGCTGGACAGGCGCGGCTTGTCCTTGACCGTCTGCGAGGCTAGGGCCAGCATGGCCACCAGCCCGCCCTCGCCGTTGTTGTCGGCGCGCAGCACCAGGGTCACGTACTTGAGCGAGACGATGACCGTGAGCGTCCAGAACAGTACCGAAAGCACGCCATAGACGTTGTCAGGCGTGAACGGCACATAACCTGAGCCGAAAACCTCCTTGACCGAGTACAAAACACTGGTGCCGATGTCTCCATAGACGACACCGATCGCGCCCAATGTCAGGGCGCCTAGCGAGGATTTCGAATTTTGCACAGGTCAGAAGCGACTCGTAAGGCAGTCACCGAGTGGGGAAATTGTCGGCATTGTGCGCTGTCCTCAGCGCCTGTGAAATCAGTCGTAGATTTCTGCGTCGGGATTAGTGGCTTCCAGCTCGTAGCTGGCAGCCAACATGGCCAAACGTGCTATCACGCCATACATATAGAAGCGGTTGGGCGCGCTGGCGCCCGGACGCGCGCTGGCCTGAGGCAGGTGGTTGCTCTGCTGGAAAGCCAGGGGCACGTAGCCCGCACCGGGGGCATTGAGGTTTTCGTCCTCGCCACGCTCGGGGTGCATGCGGTAGAAACCGCCCACCACGTAGCGGTCCATCATGTAGACCACCGGCTCGGCCACGGCGTTGTGCATGCGCTCATAGGTCAGCACGCCCTCCTGCACGATGACATCATGCACCGTCTGGCCGTCCTTGATGACGCCCATTTTGTTGCGGCTCTTGCGCGGCAGCGCTGCCAGTTCCTTGGCATCGCGCACGGTCATCACGCCCATGCCGTAGGTACCGTTGTCGGCCTTGACCACGGCAAACGGCTTTTCCTTAATGCCGTATTCCTTGTATTTGCGGCGCACCTTGGAGAGGATCACGTCCACCTGCTCGGCCAGGGCCTCCATGCCCGTGCCTTCGGCAAAATCGATGTTCTCTACATGGCCGAACAAAGGGTTGATCAGCCAGGGATCGATGCCCAGCAGCTTGCCGAAGCGCTTGCCGACCTCCTCGTAGCTCTGGAAGTGGCGGCTCTTGCGACGCACATTCCAGCCTGCATGCAGCGGCGGCAGCAGATATTGCTCGTACAGCTCCTCGATGATGCCGGGCACGCCGGTGGAGAGATCGTTGTTCAGCAAAATCGTGCAGGGATCGAAATCCTTGAGGCCCAGGCGGCGCTTGCTGCGGATCACCGGCTCCAGCTTGATCTCGTCACCCAGCGGCAGCGTGATGGACAGCGTCTTCTTGATCTCGGGGCTGATGGAGCCGATGCGCACATTGAGACCCGCCATGCTGAAGATGCGCTTGAGCTGCAGCACGCTGGCCAGATAGTGGGTGTTGCGCGTGTGGTTCTCGGGGATGATGAGCAGATTGCGCGCCTCGGGACATATCTTTTCGATAGCAGCCATCGCAGCCTGCACGGCCAGTGGCAGCATTTCATCGGTCAGATTGTTCCAGCCGCCTGGGAACAGGTTGGTATCCACCGGCGCCAGCTTGAAACCCGCATTACGAATGTCCACCGAGCAGTAGAACGGCGGCGTGTGCTCCATCCATTCCAGGCGGAACCAACGCTCAATGGCAGGCATGGAGTCGAGAATGCGCTGCTCAAGTTCGTTAATGGGGCCGGTCAAAGCCGTGACGAGATGTGGAACCATAAATACCCTCAGGAGACGATGGTGGGGGGCAATTGTAGAGATTGAAGCATGAGATAGGTGTTTTCCCCAGTCTTTGTCTCAACGACGCCAAAATGCCGGTGACAGCAAAGCCATGAAACTCAGTATCTCGAGCCGCCCCAACAGCATGCCCAGAGTACACACCCAGATCTGGAAATCCGTCAACACCGTGTAGTTGGATGCGGGCCCAACGGCCCCCAGACCCGGCCCCATGCAGTGCACGCTGGCCAGCACGGCAGAGAAGGCGGTCAGAGGGTCGAGATCGGTCAGCAGCAACACCATGCTCAGCACAATGACGGTGGCACCGTAAACCAGCATGTAGGCCAGCACCGAAAAAATCATCGGGTTATCTACCACCGCATCGCCCAGCCGCACCGGCTGCACGGCCCGCGGATGCACCAGACGCGTCATCTCGCGCCTGGCCTGCTTGACCAGAATCAGCATGCGCACCATCTTGATGCCGCCGCCTGTCGAGCCCGCGCTGGTGGCAACCCCTGACAGCAGCAATAGCAAAACGGGAATGAACACCGGCCAGGACAGATAGTCCGTGGTGGAAAAGCCGGTGGTCGTGGCGACCGAGACGGTATGGAACATGCCATTGCGCAAGGCATCCAGCGGCCCATAGACCCCCTTGATCCAGAGCAGCAGCGCCACCAGCAGGCCCGAGCCCAGCAGCACGCCGATCGTGGCGCGCATTTCGGGGTCGCGCATAAAGCTATCGATGCGCCCCTTGCGCATGGCCACGAAGTACAGCGCAAAGTTGCAGCTGGCCAACAGCATGAACAGCAGGGCCGCGGCCTCCAGCAGCGGCGAGTTGAAATAGGCAAAGCTGGCGTCGTGCGACGACAGCCCGCCCAGACTCACCGTGGCGAACATATGCATCAGCGCATCCAGGGGCTGCATGCCGCAGACCCAGAAGGCCAGGAAGCAGCCAATGGAGAACAGCGCGTACACGCCCCACAGGCCCTTGGCGGTTTCGGTAATACGCGGTGTGAGCTTGGTGTCCTTGACCGGGCCGGCGGCCTCCGCCCTGAAAAGCTGGGCACCACCGACACCCAGCAGCGGCAGCACGGCCACGGCCAGAATCAGAATCCCCATGCCGCCCATCCATTGCATGAAGGTACGCCAGACATTGATGGACACCGGCAGCTTATCCAGGCCGCTGAGCACCGTGGCCCCAGTTGTCGTCAGGCCCGAGACGGCCTCGAAGTAGGCATGGGTGAAGCTGATGGAGATACCCACCCGGTTCAGCCCCATCACCAGCGGCACCATGGCGCACAGCGGCAGCACCACCCAGACCAGCGTCACCAGAATTACCCCGTGGCGCGGCTGCAGGTCCTGCTTGTAGCGGTGCAGACCACCCCATAGCAGCAGCCCCACGCCAACCGTCAGTCCGATCGACCAGGGATAGATGCGCCAGATGCCATCCTGCGTGAACCAGGAGATGCCGAAAGGCAGCAACATGGCGCCGGCAAACATGATCATCAGCATGCCCAGCACACGCAGGACAGGAAGCAGGTCTTTCATGTGCGCAGCTTAGAAAAAGGTGGCGCTGACGCGGAACAGGTTTTCCACGTTGCGCACCAGCCGCTTGTTGGGCAGAAAGAACACCACATGGTCGCCGGATTCGATCACGGTATGGCTGCGCGGAATGATGACCTCGGTTTCCAATGCCGTGCCCGCCACTTCCTCGCAGGTCTTGCCCTCGGGAATTCCGCGCACGATGAGGCCGATGTGCACCTCCTCGGGCAGACGCAGCTCTTCCACCTTGCGCCCCACTACGCGCGAACTTTTGCGGTCGCCGCGCGCCACGATCTCCAGGGCCTCGGCCACGCCGCGGCGCAGGCTGTGCACGGCCTGCACGTCGCCGCGGCGCACATAGGCCAGGAACTCGCCCAGCATGGCCTGCGCCGGCGACAGCGCGATATCGATCTGCGTGCCATGCATCAGGTCTGCATAGGCGCGGCGATTGATCAGCGACAGTACGCGGCGCGCGCCCATGCGCTTGGCCAGCAGGCTGGACATGATATTGTCCTCGTCGTCGTCCGTCAGCGCGAGGAACAGATCCACCTCCTCGATGCCCTCCTCCTCCAGCAGGGCCTCATCGGTGGCATCGCCTTCCAGCACCAGCACTTCGGCAGGCAGCACCGACGACAGGCTCAGACATTGCTGGGCATTGGACTCGACGATCTTGACGTGAAAGCGCCCCGGCGTCTGCGCCAGCTTCCTGGCCAGCCGCAGGCTGACCTGCCCGCCGCCCGCAATCATGATGCGGAACACCGGGCGGCTCGGACGCCCCTCGGGCAGGTTGATCGCCTTGAGAGCCTCGGACACATGCTCGGTCGCGGCCAGCATGAAGACTTCGTCGCCGGGCTCTATGCGCGTGGCGCCGTCGCAGCGCACAAACCGGTCAGGCTCGTCCATGAAACGGCGGTAGATCGCCACGATGCGCATGGCCAACTCGGGCATGCGCTCGCGCACCTGGGCGATCTGCAGGCCCACGGCAGGGGCGCCGGCGCGCGCGCGCACCGAAGCCAGTGCGGCCCGACCGCCGGCAAAGGCGCGCACCTGCATGGCTTCCGGGTATTCGATGAGCTTGCGGATGTAATTGGTGACCGATTCCTCGGGACAGATGATGCGATCGACCGCAAAACCCTCCTTGCCCAGCACCGGGTCATCCACCGCAAAGCTGGACGAGCGCACCCGCGCAATGCGGGTCGGAATATCGAACACGGCCTGGGCGATCTTGCAGCAGACCAGGTTGGTCTCGTCCATGGAGGCGCAGGCGATCAGCAGGTCGGTATCCTTGGCGCCCGCCTCGGCCAGGACCTGGGGATCGATGCCGTTGCCGACCACGCCGCGCAGGTCGAAGCGCGACTCCAGCTCACGCAATGCGCGCGCATCCGTGTCGATGACGGTGATTCCGTTTTTCTCGGACACCAGACTTTCGGCCACACTCTGGCCTACGCGCCCGGCACCCAGAATAATGATTTTCATGGTGTTATGGAAAGGGATCCAAGCTGCGGCATCAATTCAGACCGGCGAGGACCGCAAGCAGCCCCCTTCGGCGGGTGGATCTCAGGAACGGACTTCGCCGTCGCCCAGGACCACGTATTTGAGCGAAGTCAGGCCCTCGATGCCTACCGGCCCGCGCGCATGGAACTTGTCGGTGCTGATGCCGATCTCGGCGCCCAGCCCGAACTCGAAACCATCGGCAAAGCGGGTGCTGGTATTGACCATGACGCTGGCCGAATCGACCTCGCGCAGGAATTTCTGTGCGTGCAGGTGATTGGTCGTCAGAATCGACTCCGTATGGTGGCTGGAGTACTTGTTGATGTGGGCAATGGCTTCGTCCACACCGTCCACCAGCTTCACGCTGATGATGGGCGCCAGGTATTCCTCGTACCAGTCCTGCTCCACCGCCCGGGCCAGCTTGGCATCCTTGACGGTCTGCAAAATCGCCAGCGCCTCGGCATCGCAGCGCATCTCCACGCCCTTGGCGGCATAGACAGCCCCGATCCTGGGCAGAAAGTCTGCAGCCACGGCGCGCGCCACCAACAGGCTTTCGCTGGCGTTGCAGGGGCTGTACTTGTTGGTCTTGGCGTTGTCGGCCACCTTCACGGCCATGGCGATGTCGCAGGGATCATCCACATAGGTGTGGCAATTGCCGTCCAGATGCTTGATGACGGGCACCTTGGCCTCGCGGCTGATGCGCTCGATCAGGCCCTTGCCGCCACGGGGAATGATGACGTCCACATAGTCGGGCATGGCGATGAGCTGGCCCACGGCGTCACGGTCGGTGGTCTCCACCAGCTTGACACCGTCTTCAGGCAGGCCTGCCTCGGCCAGCGCCTGGGCCACCAGCCTGGCCAGCGCCTTGTTGGAGTCAATCGCTTCCGAGCCGCCACGCAGAATGCAGGCATTGCCGCTCTTGATCGAGAGGCTGGCCGCTTCGATGGTCACATTCGGGCGGCTTTCATAAATCATGCCGAACACGCCCAGGGGTACACGCATCTGGCCCACGCGGATACCGCTGGGCATTTGCTTGAGGCCGCTGATCTCGCCAATCACATCGGGCATGGAGGCGAGCTGCTCGCAACCTTCGGCACAGGTCTCCAGCACCTTGGGCATCAGGCGCAGCCTGTCGACCATGGGGGCCGACAGGCCATTGGCCACGGCACGCTCCAGATCGCGGGCATTGTCGATCTGCAGCGGCTCGACGTTCTCGCGCAGCAGACGGGCCAGCGCCTTGAGTGCTTTGTTTTTAGTAGCTGCAGACGCACGCGCCATCAGTGCAGAGGCGGCTTTTGCCTGTACACCGAGGTTGTGCATGTATTCGACGGTATTGAGCGCGTTCATGGCGTGATTTTCGCCGAGATAAGCAAGTTGCGCAGACAAGCCCGAGCATGAGGGGGTTTATGGCTCTGCTGACACCTACACTCGGCCTCTGAATCGCAAGGAGACTTATGAGCCACAACACCACAGCGCTGCAGGAAAGCGCCCGCCAACTCCAGCAGTTGCGCAGCGGATTCGAGCAGCTCGCCCACTCGCAGATCAGCGCCAGCGCCCTCGGCCAGCAGGCACGCGCCGCGACCACATTGCTTGCGGCACTGCCGCCACGCTATGGCGAGGTACTGCTCAATTTGCTGGACCGGCTCGAATCCAGCGCGCTGTTCACCGAGGAAAGCTGCTCCTTCAGCCAGAAGGATCTGCTGGACAATCTGCGCATGTGGGCCGACAAGGCTCAGGCCCAGCTCGTCGCCAACCCAGACTGAGCCGAAAATCAGCGCCCGGCCTGGGCCAGCTGCATGGCCAGCTGCCGCAGGGCCTGCCAGCTGTCGCGCGGCCAGCCCTCGCTGGGCAGGCCTTTGACAATGCCATCCACGGCATGGGCTGCCTGCAGCAACTCGGCTGCGCGTGCATCGCTGACACGTGGCAACAGTCGCTCCATCAGCCTCTCCTTGGGCCCCCAGATGCGGTTTTCGCGCAGCGCCATGGGCAGAGGCTTGCCGCCCGTCATGGCATCTTTCACGCGCTTGATGTTGCGAATGTCCTCGGCCAGCGCCCAATGCACCAGCACCTCGGCCTCGCCTTCGGCCTGCAGGCCGTCCAGCATGCGCATGCTGCGCGCCACCTGGCCCGAGAGCACAGCCTCGGACAGTTTGAACACGTCATAGCGTGCCACATTGAGCACCGCCTGCTCCACCTGCGCCAGGCTCAGCTCGCCTTCGGGGTGCAGCAAGGCCAGTTTCTGAATCTCCTGGTGCGCGGCCAGCAGATTGCCTTCCACGCGGTCGGCAAAGAACTGCAGCGTGCGCTGACCTTCTTCCCCGGCCGCCACGCGCTGGTTCTGCAACGCCAGACGCTGGGCAATCCAGTGCGGCAGCGCACCGCGCTCCACCGGGTCGACCTGGATGGAGACACCGTTGCCGTCCAGCGCCCCAAACCAGGCACCGGTCTTGGTGGCCTTGTCCAGGCGCGGCAGACTGATCAGGGTCAGCGTGCTGTCGTTGCCCTGGGCGCTGCTGGCCAGTTGCTGCAGCGCAGCACTGCCATCCTTGCCGGGTTTGCCGCTGGGAATGCGGATTTCCAGAATCTGCTTGTCCGCAAACAAGCTCAGGCTGCCGCCGGCCGCCAGCACGCCGCTCCAGTCAAAGTGCGCGCCCATGACGGTATAGCTGCTGCGCTCGGTATAGCCCTGAGCACGCGCCGCTGCACGGATCGCGTCGGCCGCTTCCTGCTGCTGCAAGGGCTCGTCGCCATGCAGCACATAGAGCGAGCGCAAGCCCTTGGCCAGATGGGAAGGAAGCTGGTTCAGCGCAAGCTGCATGGAGAAGAATTTTCTATAAAAAGCATCTGAGACGCCCTGATTTCAAGCGCCAGAAGCTATCAAATTTGCCAAACCAACGCTGACAACTCGCAGGCCCAGGCGGAACCGCTGAGCAACTCAGAGAGGGGTCACGACACTTGCAGGCTCTTGACTGCGGCCAGACGGCGGATGATCTGCTGCACGATGTCGTTGCGCATGTCCTTGTTCAGCATTTCCTCTTCCGAGGCCTTGGACAAGGCATTGGTTTCGTTATAGGTCACGTTGCGGATCTGGCGAATTTCGACAGGTTCGATCAGCTCGTCGCCACCGGGTGTTCGCAACGAGAAGCGCACGATCAGGCGCAGCTCGATTTCACGCACCTGACCGGCCACGTTGGAGCCGATGATCACGCGCTGGGCCTGCTCGCTGATGATCTGGCAGATCACTTCGGCGGTATCGGGCGAAGCCGGGTCCTTGATCACGGTCAGCTTGTCGCTGGCCGACTCCAGACTGCGACGCAGCAGAACGCCCACGGGAGCACCGCGCCCCGCCTGCACGTAAATGGAGCGAAACACAAAATCCGGCGCGCCACGCAGGCGAAAGCCACAACCCCCCAGCAAAGGCGTCAAGGCCATGGCGGCCAGCAGCGTACGTTTTTGCATCAACTGTCCTCTAATTCTCAAGCCCTGCTGCGAGCATCGACCCCTGCTCCAGAAATACCGAGCAAGGGCCGCCCCGCAGCGAAGGTATTGTCCCCCTCCCGCGAAGCGAGAGAGGGGGAAGGCGCACAGCGCCTCAGGGGGAGACTCCGGTTACACAACGATATTCACCAGACGGCCCGGCACCACGATGATCTTCTTGGGTGCACGGCCTTCGGCAAACTTCTGGTACTCCTCATTGGCCAGTGCAGCCGCCTCGATGGCAGCCTTGTCGGCCGTGGCGGACACCAGGATGGCACCGCGCAGCTTGCCGTTGACCTGCAGCACCAGCGAGATCTCGTCCTGCACCAGGGCCTTGGGATCGACCTGCGGCCAGGGAGCATCGAGCAGATCGCCCAGGTGGTTGGCATAGCCCAGCTCGCTCCACAGCACATGCGCCAAGTGGGGCGTAGCGGGGTAGAGCACGCGCAGCAGAATGCCGAAGCCTTCGATCAGCGCCACCTTGGCACCGGTGTCATCCAGGGCCTTGAAGTCTTCCAGCGCATTGATCATCTTCATCGCGCCGGACACCACGGTGTTGTATTGCATGCGCGAGTAGTCGTACTCGACCTGCTTGAGCACGTTGTGGATTTCCAGACGCAGGGCCTTGGCCGCCTTGCCGAATTCCACATCATCCAGCGACTTGGCACCGACCACTCCCTGCACGGCGGAATCCATGTCCATGGCCGTCAGCTTGCTGCCGAAGTTGTAGACACGGCGCAGGAAGCGATAGCTGCCTTCCACGGCGGCGTCGTTCCACTCCAGCGTCAGCTCGGGGGGCGAGGTGAACATGGTGTACAGGCGTGCGGTGTCGGCGCCGTACTTTTCGATCAGATCCTGAGGGTCCACGCCGTTGTTCTTGGACTTGGACATGGTGCCCACGCCCTCGTAGTCGATGGCGGTGCCGACGGGCAGCAGACCGTCGGCGCTATCCACTTCGACCTTCAGCTTGGCGCCGATGATCTTGCCGGACTCGTCGAACACATGCTCCACATCCTTGGGCCAGAAGTATTCCTTTGCGCCCTTGGCCGTGCGACGGCTGTAGATATGGTTGAGCACCATGCCCTGGGTCAGCAGCTTGGTGAAGGGCTCGTCGATCTTGACCAGGCCCAGGTCGCGCATGACCTTGGTCCAGAAGCGCGCGTACAGCAGGTGCAGGATGGCGTGTTCCACACCGCCGATGTACTGGTCCATGGGCATCCAGTAGTCGGCGCCGTCGGCCACCATCTGCTCGCCATTCTTGGCGTCGCAATAGCGCATGAAGTACCAGGACGAATCCACAAAGGTGTCCATGGTGTCGGTTTCACGGCGGGCAGGCTTGCCGCAGCAGGGGCAGACCACGCCGGCATGGAAGGCCTCGGACTTGACCAGCGGATTGCCGGAGCCATCGGGCACCAGATCCTGGGGCAGGACCACGGGCAGGTCCTTCTCGGGCACAGGCTGAGGACCGCAATCGGCGCAATGAATGATAGGGATGGGAGTGCCCCAGTAGCGCTGACGGCTGATGCCCCAGTCGCGCAGACGCCAGGTGGTCTTGAGCTCGCCCAAGCCCTTGTCGCCCACGATCTTGGCCACGGCCTGCACCGCATCCTTGTGGTTCAGTCCGTCGAGGTCGCCGGAGTTGATCAGTACGCCGCGCTCCTTGTCGCCATACCAGTCGTTCCACTGCTTGTCGTCATAGGCAGCCTGGCCTTCCACGGCCACCACCTGCTTGATGGGCAGGTTGTACTTGTTGGCAAAGGCGAAGTCGCGCTCGTCGTGGGCGGGAACACCCATCACGGCGCCGTCGCCATAGCTCATCAGCACATAGTTGCCGATCCAGACCTCGACCTGCGCACCGGTGATGGGGTGAGTGACGAACAGGCCCGTGGGCTTGCCTTCCTTTTCCTTGACGGCCAGCTCGGCTTCGGTCGTGCCGCCCTTTTTGCATTCTTCGATGAAGGCAGCCAGTTCGGGCTTGTCGGCAGCGGCATGCAGTGCCAGAGGGTGCTCAGGCGCCACGGCGCAGAAGGTCACGCCCATGATGGTGTCGGCACGCGTGGTGAAGACATACATCTTGCCGTCCTGGATCAGCTGGCCGTCAGTCCCCTTGATGTCATGGGTGAACGCAAAGCGCACGCCGGCGGACTTGCCGATCCAGTTCTCCTGCATCAGGCGCACCTTGTCGGGCCAGCCGTTCAAAGTGGCCTTCTCGTTGCCGACCTGCA
The DNA here is from genome assembly GCF_011752915.1 of Comamonas sp. Tr-654. Classification (NCBI taxonomy): domain Bacteria; kingdom Pseudomonadati; phylum Pseudomonadota; class Betaproteobacteria; order Burkholderiales; family Comamonadaceae; genus Comamonas; species Comamonas sp. Tr-654. The sequence goes on along the minus strand of NZ_VWWQ01000004.1, from coordinate 520,065 downwards.
CATGGTCCAGCAGTTCCTGAGCGTAGTTGGTGATGCCCAGGTAGTAGCCGGGAATCTCGCGCTTTTCCACCAGCGCGCCGGTACGCCAGCCGCGGCCGTCGATGACCTGCTCGTTGGCCAGCACGGTCTGATCCACCGGGTCCCAGTTCACCACCTGGGTCTTGCGGTAGGCAATGCCTTTTTCCAGCATCTTGAGGAACAGCCACTGGTTCCACTTGTAGTACTCGGGGTCGCAGGTGGCGACCTCGCGGCTCCAGTCGATGGCCAGGCCCATGGCCTGCATCTGCTTCTTCATGTACGCGATGTTCTCGTACGTCCACTTGGCAGGCGGCACCTTGTTCTTCAGCGCCGCGTTCTCGGCAGGCAGGCCGAAGGCGTCCCAGCCCATGGGCATGAGGACGTTGTAGCCCTTCATGCGCAGCTGGCGCGTGAGCATGTCGTTGATGGTGTAGTTGCGCACATGGCCCATGTGCAGCTTGCCGCTGGGGTAGGGCAGCATGGAGCAGGCGTAATACTTGGGCTTGCTGCCGTCTTCGGTGACGCGGTAGGCGTCCTTGGCTTGCCAGTGGTCTTGCGCGGCGCGCTCGACCTCGATGTGGTTGAATTTTTCTTGCATGGTGCAGTGCAGTGGCCGCCAGCCCCACTTGGGACCCGGCAAGGTAGAAATCTGAAATCAGCAGGGATTTTAGGCTCCCCGACCGCTTGCGCCGTTTTAGCCCTGCATGACCGCAGAACCCGCTGCGCCATCCCTGCGGCCTTCCTGCACACCACGCTGGGAAATACGGCTTTGCGTAAGCTAGTGGTTGGTCACACATTGCTGAACTTTTTGCACGGCTGCCGGTCTGACCGGCCTGTTTCCGTGCCCGACGCCATCGCCTGCCTTCTGCCCGAAGTTGCCAGACTTGCGCTCCTGCCCCGGTCCATTCTTCTGAGGAGCTGCTCTTGCTTTCCCGCTGGTCTTTTGTTTCTGACTGGAATCCCGCCATGCAAATGCTGGCCTCGCTCTGCGTCCTGGCCCTGACCGCTCTTGTGGCCGGCTGGCTGACCCAGTGGCTGGGGCTCAAGGTCTTTCGCCGTATGCGCGACACCCTCAGGACCGGCTGGGCCCAGATCCTCATGCACGACAAGGTGCTGCGCCGCCTGGCCAAGGTCGTTCCCTCGCTGATCGTGCAGTTCGGCGTCCAGGGCGTGCCGCATCTGGAGCCGCGCTGGACCACGCTGATCACCAATGTGGCGGTGGCCTTCACGCTCTACCACCTGGCACGCGTGCTGTGCGATCTGCTCAATGCCACGAACGAGGCCCATGAACGCGACGAGGCACGCAAGGCCGCCATCCAGACCCATTCCATCAAGAGCTATGTGCAGTTGGGCAAGCTGCTGGTCTGCAGCTTTGCCGTGGTGCTCATCGTGGCCACGCTGATGGACCGCTCACCACTGCTGCTACTCTCCGGCCTGGGCGCCATGTCGGCCGTGCTGATGCTGGTCTTCAAGGACACCATCCTCTCCTTTGTCGCCGGCGTTCAGCTCGGCAGCAACGACATGCTGCGCGTGGGCGACTGGATAGAGATGCCCCAGGTCGGCGCCGACGGCTTTGTGACCGATATCGCGCTCAATACCGTCAAGGTGCAGAACTGGGACAAGACCATCACCACCATTCCCACCTGGCGGCTGATGACGGACAGCTTCAAGAACTGGCGCGGCATGTTCGACTCGGGTGGACGCCGCATCATGCGCTCGCTGAACCTGGACGCCAACACCGTGCATCTGCTCTCACCCGAGGAACGCGCAGGCATGGGCCATATCGCGCTGCTGCAACCCTACTGGAGCGAGCGCGACGGCCTGCAGGCCATGCCGGGCGCGGCCGAGGCCGCCATGCCAACCCAGGCCATCGCCGCCCACCAGGTCACGAATCTGGCCGCCTTCAAGGCCTATGCCTACGCCTATCTGATGGGCCACCCGCGCATCGGCAAAGGCCCGGGCATGTTCCTCATGGTGCGCACCATGGAGACATCGCCCACGGGGCTGCCACTGCAGCTGTTCTGCTACACCAACACCACCGTCTGGGTGGAGTACGAAGGCATACAGGGCGAAATCTTCGACCATCTGATCGGCGTGCTGCCGCAGTTCGGGCTGACACTGTACCAGCGCTCGTCGGACTACGGCACCCACTATCCGCCCGCCCGTCCCGATGTAGTAGCCCGTTAATACCTGCCGCGTGCCCTGTCTGCCCACAATGGCCTGACCCAACCACAAGGAGACAGACCATGGCAGGCAAGAAGATTCTGATGATTTGCGGCGACTACTGCGAGGACTATGAAACCATGGTCCCGTTCCAGGCCCTGCTGGCCGTGGGCCATACCGTGCACGCGGTCTGCCCCGACAAAAAGGCCGGCGACCAGATCAAGACCGCCATCCACGACTTTGAAGGCGCACAGACCTATAGCGAAAAGCCCGGCCACAACTTCACGCTCAACGCCACATTTGCCGATGTGAAGCCCGAGCAGTACGACGCCCTGGTCATCCCCGGCGGCCGCGGCCCCGAGTATCTGCGCGGCTATGAAAGCGTGCGCGCCGCCGTACGTCACTTCTTCGACACCAACAAGCCCGTTGCCGCCGTCTGCCACGGCGCGCAGTTGCTGGCCGGGGCCGGCGTGCTCAAGGGCCGCACCTGCTCGGCCTATCCCGCCTGCCGCGCCGAGGTGGAGCTGGCCGGCGGCAGCTATGCCGACATTCCCGTCGACCATGCCCATACCGAAGGCAATCTGGTCAGCGCACCGGCTTGGCCCGCCCATCCTGCCTGGATCGCCCAGTTTCTCGCGCTGCTGGGCACGAAGATTTCACACTGAAATCGGCCTCCAGCGCTTTCCCATCAAGCGCAGCAAGCTATCAATTCAAGAGTTCTCCTCTTGACGCCGCAGTCACCGGGCCACACCATGGCCCGGTTTTGTTTTGGAGAGTCGCTCCATGTGCCAGGTCTTTATCAGCGCCGATCCCCAGCTCTGGGCCCACCGGGCCCGCTCCATCCGGCTGCATGGAGTCGCCACCAGCATCCGGCTGGAAAACCTGTTCTGGCAGGTACTCGAAGAAATTGCCGCGCGGGACGGCTATACCGTGCCCCAGCTTTGCACCAAGCTCTACGACGAGCTGCTGGCCGAGCGCAAAGCGGTGGACAACTTCAGCTCTTTTCTGCGCGTCTGCTGCACCCGCTACCTGGCGTTGCAGCTGTCGGGGGAGATTCCGCAGGACATGGGCATACCGATTCGCTCGCTGGGCAATGCCTCGTCACCCCAGTCTGCCAGCCCGCAACTGACACACTGAGGCTCAGCGCAGATACACGGCCTCGAACCTCAGCAGCGCACGCCCCTCGGCATCGCTGAGCACCAGTTTCTGCCCCTGCACGGCATAGCTGCTGACCTGAGCCAGCGTGGCCAGCAGCTGCTGCTCCCGGCGCATGCCCTGCACACAGGCCATGCGGGTGCCGCCCACGGCTGAAAAACGCAGCCAGCGCCCGTCCAGGCTGTAGTTGCCGCGCAGGCGATTGCAGCCGCCCGCGCCATGAAAGCGGCCGCTGCCGGTCTCCAGCACCAGATGCGGCTCGGGCTGGTTGTCATAGGCGCTGACATGCGGGCCGTCACCCAGCTGCACCAGCTTCCAGTAGGTATTGAGCAGCGGTGCCGGCAAGGCGGCCATGGCTTCGCCCTCGGACGCCGCGCTCCCTGCATCTGCAGCGGCGCCAGCCAGGACGCCCAAGAGCAAGAGCACCCCCAGTGCAGTGCCAAGCAAGGCGCGCAGGTTCGAGAAAGCAGTCATCACAAACACCTCTCTGGCCATAGACACACACAGACAAAGCGCTGGCAGCTCATATTTCAGGAGTATCAGACCTGCCCGCGCACAAAGCTGCAGGCCGCCGCATTGGTACAGCGCCAGATGGCCTGCCCCGCCAGCGGCCCGCGCTGCATCAGCAACCTGCGCAGCGGCCATTCGCATTGCGGGCAGAGCGGCACATCATCGCTCCGTCCGGGCAGCAGCGGCTCTACAGCCTCTGCCGCAGTGTCAGGCACCGCAGCCGAAGCCGCAACCGCTGACTGGGCAAATGATGCCGGCGTCGACAGAGCCCCATCTACCGTGAACGAAGACGGCGCCGGCATGACAGGCTCCAGCAGAATATCCACGGTCTCGGGCGCGGGCGGCTTGACCAGCTGAGCCGCGGCTTCCACCACCGGCTCCAGTCTGGGTTTGCGTGCCTTGCTGGCCGCCTGCAGCTGGCGCACATGCGCCACATGCCGCCTGTCGGTGGCACGACCGGGCTGCAGCCGCAGTGTTTCGAGCTTGTCCTGCAGCGCCTGCATTTGCTCGGGGCTCCACACGGGCTGGGTAAAGCTCTGGATATGGCCTACAAAGCCGAGGCCGCGCGTGACATGGGCCGGCATCTCGGTCTTGAACTCGCAGTCGCCCACAAAGGCGATCACCGAGTGCAGATGCTCGGGCGCAATGTCCAGCAGCGACTGCAAGGTCTTGACGTGCTTGTAGTTCTGGCGCAGCGGGTTCTGGAAGCGGCTGCGCTTTCTGAAAATCTGCTGCGTCCATTCGCGCTGCTTTTCGGTGCCGAAAATCCAGCCCTGGTAGTTCTTGGTTTCCAGCACGAACAGGCCGTAGGGCGAAAAGATCAGATGGTCGATCTGCGTGCTGCCGCCATCCGCCGTGGGCAGGGTGACGTTGTGCATGTCCACATAGATCAGTGGATTGAGCTGTCGGCGAATCGCCCCCTTCACGGCCCGCTCGCCACGCCAGCCCTTGAAGCGTGGCGAGCGCAGCACGGCCGCCAGCACCGCGAACGCCAGCCCCAGTCCCAGATAAACAAAGAGGCCCTGAAAGGCCACTGAAAAGATCTGATCCATCGCGAGTCTCATTCAACGCAAGCAGCAAAAACTGGCGTGCCCCAAGGCAAGGGACAGCGAGCAATGCCTGGGCGGCCCCCGCCACCGCGCAGCGAAGCTGTCGTCCCCCTCCCATAGCGCGAAGCGCGTAGAGAGAGGGGCGCCCGGCCAGGGGGAAGGCGCAAGCGCCTCAGGGGGAGCCTTCAATTCAACGCCATACTCAGCCTGCGGCGATAGCTGTTGACCAGCGCCGTGGCCTCGTCCTGCTCAGCACTGTTCTTGCCCAGCAGCTCGATGCCGCCGCTGGTTTTGCCGGGCACGGCGTCCTGTTTCTTGGGCTTGGGCGGAGTCAGCAGCTCCAGCACGCCGACGATGAGCTTGCGCGCCGCCTGATCGTTCCATGTCTTGTCGCGCATGATGATTTCCAGCATTTCGTCCATGGCATCGGTCCACTGGCTGTGGGCCAGCAGGGCACGGGCGCGGCCAAAGCGGGCGTCGAAGTCGCGCTTGTTGGCCGCGATGGCGGCGTCGTACTTGGCCACGTCGGCATTGTCGCCCTGCACGGCGAATTCCAGCGCCTTGAGCCACTGGTTCAGCGCTTCGAAGCGCAGCGGCTGGGGAATGCGCTTGACGGGCTCGGCCAGCAGGGCTGCGGCTTCCTCGAAGCTGCCGGTAGCGATCAGCAGGCGCACATAGTCAAAGCGCGCATCGTCATTGGCCGGGTCGGCCGCCAGCGCGTCGGCCAGCTTCTGCAGCGCCGCCTGGGTGTCGCCGGACTCCAGCAGGGCCTGGGCTTCGTCGGCATCGGCTTCTGCCGCCAGCTCGCCCTCGGAGGGCAGATGCTTGTCCAGAAACTCGCGCAGCTTGCCTTCGGGCTGGGCGCCCATGAAGCCGTCCACGGGCTTGCCGCCGATCATCAGCACGCAGGTCGGGATGGAGCGAATGCCAAACATGCTGGCCAGCTGCTGCTCCTGATCGGAGTCAATCTTGACCAGCTTGAAGCGGCCCTCATAGGCGACTTCCAGCTTTTCCAGCACCGGCCCCAGCGTCTTGCAGGGGCCGCACCAGGGTGCCCAGAAGTCCACCAGCACGGGCACGGCCATGGAGGCGGCTACGACTTCGGCTTCAAAATTCTCGAGGGTGACGTCAATCATGTGATTCCCAATGCTGCTTGTGCGCTGCCACGCGGGCAGCGGCGCTGAAAAGTCTGCGAGCCGGCCACTCCAGCAGAGTGCCCACCGCGCGATGCTGCGATTCTCCACGCAAATGCGCGAGAGCAAGCCATAGACCAGGTCGAACCGGGTCTTTGCTACTCAGATGGGAGCAGCTTGCGCATGTTTCAAGGTCGATTCGAGGTGTTTTATGCCGAAAACCAATGGACTGCATAAGCAAGCAGCTACGGTTTCAAGAGTAAGCGCCCCGCAGCCGCGCTCGCCCCTGGGCTATATTGCTTGCGAACCAAGGAGCGCAGACTTGATTGAAGTTTCACAACTGGTGTTTGAATATCCAGGCCACCGCGCCCTCGACGGCGTGAGCCTGTCCATCGCTGCGGGGAGCGTGACGGCACTCGTCGGCCCCAACGGCGCCGGCAAGTCCACGCTGATGCGCTGCATTGCCGGACTGGATCAGCCGCTGTCAGGCCAGGTTCGCGTCAAGGGCCTGTCGGTCGAGGAGCAGCCGCGCGAGGTGCACCGCCACCTGGGCTATCTCTCGGATTTCTACGGCCTTTACGACCGGCTCAGCGTGATGCGCTGCCTGCAGTACTCGGCCCTGTCCATGGGCGTGGCGCCCGACAGCGTGGAGGCCCGCGTGCAGCAGGTGGCCCAGCAACTGGGCCTGACGCAGCTGCTGCACCGCCACCCGACCGAACTCTCGCGCGGCCAGCGCCAGCGCGTGGCGATCGGCCAGGCCATCGTCCATCAGCCCAGCGTGCTGCTGCTCGACGAGCCGGCCAGCGGCCTCGACCCCGATGCGCGCAGCAGCCTCTCGACGCTGTTTCGCCAGTTGCAGGCCCAGGGCATGACGCTGATCGTCTCCAGCCACATCCTTAGCGAGCTGGACGAGTACTGCACCCACATCCTGAGCATTCGCGACGGCCGCATCGAAAGCCACGAGGCGCTGCAGAACGCCCATGGCGAGGGCCTGCAGCCCCAGCTCTATGCGCTGGAAGTGACCATGGAGCCAGGCGAAGGGCTGGAGATGCGCCTGCGTCAGGCCTTGCTGAGCACCTCGGTGCAGGACTTCGACACCACGGGCCGCCGCCCGATCCAGCTGTGGCTGCCTGCGGCCGCCGGCGCACGCGCCCAATGGCTGGCCCAGCTGGTGCAGGCCGGCATTCCGGTCGCCGCGCTGTACCCGGTGCGCGAGCGGCTGCAGGACCGCTATGCGCGCACGGCCCAGTCCCGCGATACCGAAAGTCAGGAGCAAGCATGAGCCAACGCAATCCCGAATTCCAGCGCCAGCTCTGGCTGAACTGGCGCCCCTCGCTGCTGGCCTGGAGCCTGGGCCTGAGCCTGCTCATCCTGGCCCTGCCCTTCGCCCTGTCCTCTGCCAAGGGTCTGCCCGGCACGCTGAGCATGACCGCCATCGCCGGCCTGTACCTGGCCGCCATCATCTACGGCAGCGTGCTGGCCGGACGCAGTCTGGCCGAGGAAGCCAGCCAGAACACCTGGGACTGGCAACGTCTGTCCGTGCTCACGCCCTGGCAGATGGCCTGGGGCAAGCTGCTGGGCGCCACCTTGCCGGCCTGGCTGTATGTGCTGTGGTTTGCGCTGGCCGTGGTGGGCGTGACCCACTTCTGGGCACTGGAGCCCCTGAAGCTGCAGCACACGATTGGCCTGGCCGTGCTCTGGGGCCTGGGCCTGCAGACCTGGGCCATGAACTCCGTGCTCATGAGCTGGGGACTGAGGGACAGGCCCATCAATCGCCGGCGCGCGGCCCTGCTGCCCCTTCTGCTGCTGTTCTTCGCCCCCGGCCCCTTCATCGACCATGTCTACAAAGGCATGGTGGACAGCGATGCCGCCCCGGTGTTCTGGTGGGGCCTGGACGTGGGCGGCCTGGGCCTGGCCTATCTGGCCGGTGCGCTGATACTGGGCCTGGGCCTGCTGGCCCTGTGGCGCCAGCTCTGCACCCGGCTCGATGTACACACCCTGCCCTGGGCCTGGCCGCTGGGCCTGGCGCTGACGGGATTTTTCGCGGCCGGCACGCTCAACCTGGGCATTGCCGCATTTTTCAGCAGCACCGCCTGGATCGCGCTGATCGGCACAGCCTATGTCGCCCTGCAGCACATGGACCAGCATCTGCGCGCCTGGCGCCAGGTTCAATGGTCGGTCAGCCGCCAGCGCTGGCGTGAGGCACTGGAGGCGCTGCCGCTGTGGCCGGTCAGCCTGCTGCTGGGCTTTGCCATGGCCTTGCTGCTGCTGTTCGCCCCCCAAAGCCTGGAGGCCGCCATCAACGGCGAACTCAACAGCTTCACTCTCTATCTGTGCCTGCATCTGCTGCGCGACTGCCTGCTACTGACCGGCTTCGCCCTGCTGACGGGCAAGCTCAAGTCCCCGCTGGCCTCGTTTGTCGTCGCCTGGCTGATCCTCAACATCGCCGCGCCGCTGCTGGCCTATGGCGCTGGCGGCCATAGGGGCGCCATGCTGGTCCAGCCGGTCGTGGCCATGTGGATGGCTCCTTCGGATGCAGCAGCGCAGGCCGGCTCCTGGCTGAGCTATCTGCCATCGGCCTCTCTGAGCCTGCAGACCCTCGTCGCGCTGGCCTGGGTCGTCCATGTATTCAGGGACCGCGTGCTGGGCTTTGCACGCGACAACGCGGCCGCCCGCATCCGGGGGTCATAGATGCTTTGACCGGGTGGCTTTGCCCCACAGCTGCCCGGCAATGCAGCGAAAACGTAAAATCAGGGGTTCCACTAGGCCGGGCGGCAGCGCCCTGAAGAACATGAACCCCATCCAAGTTGGCGTGGTCATGGGTTCCAGCAGCGACTGGGACACCATGCAACACGCAGTTGCCATCCTCCAGCAATTCGGTATCGCTTTTGAAGCCCAGGTCGTATCGGCCCACCGCATGCCGGACGACATGTTCCGCTTTGCCGAAGCTGCAGCCGACCGTGGTCTCAAGGCCATCATCGCCGGCGCCGGCGGTGCTGCCCACCTGCCCGGCATGATTGCCGCCAAGACCACCGTGCCGGTGCTCGGCGTGCCCGTGGCCAGCCGCCACCTGCAAGGCGTGGACTCGCTGCACTCCATCGTGCAGATGCCCAAGGGCGTGCCCGTGGCCACCTTTGCCATCGGCAATGCCGGTGCGGCCAATGCGGCCCTGTTTGCCGTGGCCCTGCTGGCCAGCGAAGACGCAGAGCTGCGCAAAAAGCTCGAAGCCTTCCGCGCCGAGCAGACCGAAGCGGCCCGCAACATGACCCTGCCGGTGAACGCATGAGCACCCGCGACACGCAAGTGATACTGCCGGGTGCGACCCTCGGCGTGCTGGGCGGCGGTCAGCTGGGCCGCATGTTTGCCCATGCCGCTCAGGCCATGGGCTATTTCACCGCCGTGCTGGACAAGGACGAGACCAGCCCCGCCGGTCTGGTAAGCCACCAGCATGTGCGCACCGGCTACGAAGACCCCAAGGGCCTGGCCGAGCTGGCCGGACTCTGCGCGGCAGTGACCACCGAATTCGAAAACGTGCCCGCCGGCTCGCTGAACAAGCTGGCCGAGAGCCTGCCCGTATCGCCCGCCGGTTCGGCCGTGGCGATCGCCCAGGACCGCGCCGCCGAAAAAGCCCACTTCGTGAAATGCGGCGTCCCCTGCGCCCCCTATGCCGTGATCGAGACGACCGAGCAGTTGGCGGCCGTCAACGACGCACTGCTGCCCGGCATCCTCAAGACCGCGCGTATGGGCTATGACGGCAAGGGTCAGATCCGCGTCAAGACCCGCGACGAGCTGATCAAGGCCTGGGACGAGCTCAAGCAGGTAGCCTGCGTGCTCGAAAAAATGCTGCCGTTGGCGCACGAATGCTCGGTCATCGTGGCCCGCGGCCGCAATGGCGACATCGTCAACCTGCCCGTCCAGCGCAATCTGCACCGCGACGGCATTCTGGCCGTGACAGAGGTCTACGAAGGCAACGTGCCAGCAGCACAGGCAGAGCAAGCGGTAGCCGCTGCGAAATCCGTAGCTATCGGCCTCGACTACGTGGGCGTGCTCTGCGTTGAATTCTTTGTGCTGGACAACGGCCAGTTGGTGGTCAACGAGATCGCCCCGCGCCCGCACAACAGCGGCCACTACAGCCAGAACGCGATGGATGTGTCGCAGTTCGAGCTGCAAGTGCGCTGCATGGCCAATCTGCCCCTGGTGCAGCCGCGCCAGCACAGCGCCACCGTCATGCTCAACCTGCTGGGCGATCTGTGGTTCAAGGACGGCGAAACCGCCAAGGCTCCTGCCTGGGATCAGATCCTGGCCCTGCCAGGCGCCCACCTGCATCTGTATGGCAAGGTCGATGCCAAGCCGGCCCGCAAGATGGGCCACTTGAACATCACCGCGGCCAGCCCCGAAAAAGCGCGTGAAACCGCTTTGAAGGCGGCCGAGATCCTGGGCATTGAAGCGTTCTGATAACACCCCCTGAGCGGCTTTGCCGCTTCCCCCTCTCTCGCTACGCGGGAGGGGGACGACGCCCTCGCTGCGGGGCGGCCCTTGCTCGGCGTCCTTCGCTGATGCTCTGCAAGCGCAAAAGCACCGCACATACGGCGGCGCAGTGCATGAAAGAGGAATTGAAATGATCTTGGATGGAACGCTGGAAGCCTCGGTACAAGCCGCTGCGCTCGCCCTGCAGCAAGGCCGGCTGCTGGGCCTGCCCACCGAGACGGTCTACGGTCTGGCCGCAGACAGCGACAACGACGCCGCCGTGGCGCAGATCTTTGCCGCCAAGGGGCGCCCGGCCAACCATCCGCTGATCGTGCATGTGGCCGATGCGGCCGCCATCACCCGCTATGCCAAGGAAGTCCCGGTCTTTGCCCAGCAACTGATCGACGCGTTTTGGCCCGGCCCGCTGACCCTGATCCTGCCGCGCCTGCCGCATGCTGCCAAGGCATCGACCGGGGGCCAGGACAGCGTGGGCCTGCGCTGCCCGTCCCACCCCGTGGCCCATGCGGTGCTGCAGGCTTGCCAGCAGCTTGATCCGCCGGTCTGGGGCGTCTCGGCCCCCAGCGCCAACAAATTCGGCCGCGTCAGCCCCACCACGGCCGAGCATGTGGCCACCGAGTTTGGCGAAGAACTGCTGGTGCTCGATGGCGGCGCCTGCGAAGTGGGCATTGAATCGACCATCGTCGACTGCACGCGGGGCGTGCCCGTGCTGCTGCGCCCCGGCGCCATCACGCGTGACGATATCGAGCGTGCCTGCGGCCTGCGACCGCTCTCGAAAGAAGAATTGACTGCGGATACCCCACGTGCATCGGGAACGCTTTTGGCGCACTACGCGCCCAACGCCAAGGTGCGGCTCATGGATGCCGGACAGCTGCAATCGGCGCTGGACATCCTGGGCAAGGATGGCAGGAATATTGCCATCTATCACCGCAGCCCCCTCAATGTCACAACGACCCAGCTGCTGCTGCGCCGCATGTCCGACGAGCCGCGCGACGTGGCCCGCGAGCTGTTCGGCATGCTGCGCAATTTCGACGACTGGGGTGCCAAGCTGATCTGGATCGAAACCCCGCCCGACACTGCCGACTGGGAAGGCGTGCGCGACCGCCTGCAGCGTGCCGCGGCTGCGGGCTGAGCGGCCTCTTAGCTGATTTTCAAGTAAAGATACAAATTTTTATTCGTTTTCTTTATTAGACGCCTTCTCTAACCTTGCTTGCTTCAACAGCAACTTCAAAGGTTAGAACCATGGGAACCCGTCGCGACGCGCTTGGCAAGCTTCTGTCCATCAGTGCAGCATCCCTGGGCTTGGCGGCTTGCTCGCGCTCCGACAACCAGGCCAGCAGCGAAACCACCCGCACGGCACAAAATGGCAAGGTCGTTCCCTTCAACTATCCCGACAACCCCTCTTTCGACCTGATCTATCTGGCCGACAGACTGGGCTACTTCGACGGGACCTCCACCCGCCCCAACTATGTGGGCAAGATTGCCGCCCCCCAGATCATTCCGCTGGTCGGCACGGGCGACATCCATTTCGGCTCGCGCATGGTGCCGCTGGTGATTTCGGCCATTGCGGCCGGGGCCGACATGAAGGTGATTGCCGCCGGCAGCAAGACGCTGCAGGAGGCACCGCATATGAAGTACTTCGTGCGCAAGGATTCGGGCATCCGCACGCCCAGGGATCTGGAAGGCAAGACCATAGGCTTCAACAGCTTCGGCGCCTGCGCCGAGTTTGTCTCCAAGACCTATTTCCGCGAGCACGGCGCCGATGTCAACAAGATCAACTTCCTGGTCGTTCCCGACAACCAGGGCGAGCAGGCCGTGATCGGCCGCAATGTGGATCTGGCCATCATCCACCCACCCCATTCCGGCGGTGCCGAAGCCAACCCCGAGCTGCAGCGCCTGTGGACCGACTACGACCTGGACCGCGGCCTGGGCGGCATGGCGCCCTATAGCGTCAACGGCAAGTTTGCGCGCGAGAACCCGCAGGCCGTGCGCGATGTGGTCACCGCCATCGCCAAGGCCGGCAACTGGGTCAACGCCAACACCGACGAAGCACGCCGCTACACGGCCGAGCGTCTGGGCATGGAGCTCAAGCATGTGGAGCGCTATGCCTATGTGGACGACCAGATCATCACCGAGCCGCCCATCCAGTACTACATCGACGTGCTGGAGCGTGAAGGCAAGCTGCAGCCGGGCAAGGTGGCGGTCAAGGATGTGTACACCAACGAGTTCAACCCCTTTGCCAAGGGAGCGGCGACATGAGCACGGCCCTCGACGACTCTGGACCCGCCATCAAGATCCGGGCGCGCGATGTGCGCATGGATTTCGCCATCGCCGACGAGCGCGGCCGCAAGCAGCAGATCGCCGCACTGCAGGACTTCAATCTCGATATCCGTGAAGGCGAGTTCTTCACCCTCCTCGGTCCTTCAGGCTGCGGCAAGTCCACGTTTCTCAATGTGCTGGCCGGGCTGGCGCGCAAGACCGGCGGCAGCATCAGCATCGACGGCCAGCCGGCCAGCGGCATCAACCGCGAGCAGGGCGTGGTGTTCCAGGGCTATGCGCTGTTTCCGTGGCGCACCGTGCTGGAGAACATCGAGGTCGGGCTGGAGATCCGCAAGATTCCCAAACGCGAGCGCCGGGAGACTGCCGAGCAGTTTCTGCACCTGGTGGGGCTCAGCGGCTTCGGCCAGCGCTACCCGCACGAACTCTCGGGCGGGATGCGTCAGCGCGTGGCCATCGCCCGCTCCCTGGCCTATTCGCCCAGCCTGCTGCTGATGGACGAACCGTTTGCCGCCCTGGATGCCCAGACACGCGAAATCCTGCAGTCCGAGCTGCTGCGCATCTGGGAGCAGCACAAGACCACCATCGTCTTCATCACCCACAGCCTCGATGAAGCCATCTATCTGTCGGACCGCATCGCCGTCATGACGCACCGACCCGGTCGCATCAAATCCGTCCTGGACATAGCGCTGCCGCGTCCGCGCCCCGCCGAAATACGCCACGCCCCGGCCTTTGTGCAGCTGCGCGAACAGGCCTGGGATGTGCTGCGCGACGAAGTCGCCTTCGCCAGCGGCCACCGCCAGCAACCGCTGGCACCGCTGCTGCCCACCGCCCCTGATTTCAGCCTGGCCTTGCGAGGATTTGCCATATGAGCCAACTGGCCGCATCCCCATCCCGGCGTCCCGCCAAGCCGGTGTCGCTGCTTTCCTCCCGGCAACTCGGGCTTCAATGGCTGGAGCGCTCGGCCTGCGTGCTGCTGTTCTTTGCCATCTGGGAATTCCTGCCTCGCGCGGGACTGGTCAATTCAGCCTTTCTCAGCCCACCATCCGCAGTTCTGGCGGCCATCGTCCAGCTGGCGCAGACCGGCCAGTTGGGCAAGCATGTGGCGGCCAGCCTGCAGCGCTCGCTGGCAGGGCTGATTCTGGCCGTCGTGGCAGGCGTGGCGCTGGGCCTGCTGATGGGCGTGGTGCGCCGCTTCGAGGCCTTCGTCGCCCCTTTGCTGCAGCTGTTCCGTCAGGTCTCGGCCCTGGCGCTGTTTCCGGTCTTTCTGCTGTTCTTCGGCATCGGTGAAGCCTCCAAGATCGCCATCATCTTCTGGGCCGCTTTCTGGCCGGTGCTGCTCAACACCATCAGCGGCGTCAAGCAGGTGGAAAAGCTGCTGATCCATTCGGCGCTGTCCATGGGGGCCTCGCGCGGCTTCATCTTCTTCAAGGTCATCCTGCCGGCGGCGGCACCATCCATCTTCACCGGCATCCGACTGGCGGGCGCCTACTCGATCACCGCGCTGGTCGCCGCCGAGATGATCGGCTCGCATGCAGGCCTGGGCTTTCTCACGCTGAACTCCCAGGAGATCTTCCAGATCCCCAGCATGTATGCCGGCATCGTGCTGCTGGCCGTTCTGGGCCTGGCCCTCAACTATGGACTGGCCCTGCTGGAGAAGCGCCTGACGCGCTGGCGCAGCGGACTGGAATTTCATGAGTAGCGCCACGCAATCCTGGCGACGCCTGGCGATTGCCGGCACCGCCCTGGCAGCCGCTGCCGCAGGGGCTGGCGTGCTCTGGCCGGCACTGCCGGATCTCGGCGGCACGGAGGCTGCAGGCCCGGTGCTGCAGCAGGTGCAGCGCCAGGGCGTGCTCCATGTGGCCCTGCGCAGCTATGCGCGCCCTGCACTGCCTGGCGAGCCCTTGCCGCCAGAGCCCGATGTCTATGACCAAGCCCTGGCGGGCTGGCTAGGCCGGCAACTGGGCACCAGCGTCAAAATCACCCCTGCAAGCGATGCCGACTTGGTGCTAGAAGGCGTGGCGCCGCAGGACGGCCCGGTCGCTGCCGATCGCCAGACCGGCGGCAGCTATATGCCGCAGAGCCTGCAATTGCTGGTGCTCAAGCAGCAGGCCTCCCTCTGGAGCCGCCATGCCCCCGGTCACTGGAGCTCCTGGCTGCCGCATGTGGCGCAGAAGGCCGCCCCCAGACCCACGGCCTGCGTCGCCACGGGTCAGGCCTCTGCCAGCACCTTGCAGGCCCAGGGCCTGCAGCCTCTTTTCGCGCCCTCCAGCATTCATGCAGTCAGCGATTTTCTGGCCGGCAAATGCCATGTTCTGGCCGAGTCGCCCGAGGTCATCACGCGCCTGCTGCAACAGGACAACTGGCGCTTCTACACCCGTCTCGGCAACCGCTTTCGCACCACGGATCAGGCCCATATTCGTCTGGCCAAGGCCGATGCGCAGTCCACCCGCTGGCTGCAGTACGCCCTCCAGCAATGGCAGCGCAGCGGTCTGCAGCAACGCGCGCAAGACAACCGCGTCAGCACGATTGCGCTGGAAGCCTCCTTGCTGGAAGACGGAGCCATCTGCCACTGACCGTCCGCCTCTTTTCCGCTCTCCACCTTCTTCACCATGCTCTCCAGTCACTTCAACGATGTACTCGGCACCCTGGAAAAAACCGCCGTCGCACGCGACCGCCAGGGCGGCCATGCGGCAGCGGAAAAGGTCTTGCTGCGCGATGCCGGCCTGCTGCGCCTGGCGATACCCCGCGAGCATGGCGGCGATGCGCTGAGCTGGCCTGACATCTACCGCCATGTCCGGGCCCTGGCCGCAGTCGACAGCGCCCTGGCCCATGTGCTGGCGTTTCACCAGCTCCAGGTCGCCACCGTGCTGATCTATGGCTCGCGCCAGCAGCAGCGCCTCTGGCTGCGCCGCACCATTGACGAGAACGGCTGGTGGGGCAATGCACTGAACCCGCGCGACACGCGTCTGCAGGCCCTGCCCCGCAGCTCGGAGCTGGCCGGCGGCTATGTGCTCAACGGGCTGAAAGGTTTTTGCTCGGGCACACGCGGCTCTCACTACCTGACGGTATCGGCCAGCGTGGCAGGCCATGCGCAGCCCGTTCTGGGCCTGCTTGAGACCGCTTCGCCCGGCATTTCCGTCAAGGACGACTGGAACCCCATGGGCCAGCGTCAGACCGACAGCGGCTCGGTGCAGTTCAATCGCGTTCAGCTTCCCGCCAGCGCCGTCATGCGCGACGAGAACGCCGAAGTCACGGCCTTTCATACGCTGCGCAACTGCCTGGCGCAGCTGGTGCTGGTCAATCTGTTTGTCGGCGTGGCCCAGGGCGCGCGCCGACAGGCACGCGACTACGCGCGCGAACATGGCCGACCCTGGCTGGGCTCGGCGGTGGAGCGCGCCACCGATGATCCCTATCTGCTGCGCCGCATGGGCGAGATGCAGGCCCAGATTTCGGGAGCCGCCCTGATGGCCGACCACGGCGCAGAGCTGCTGCAGAAAGCCTGGGAGCGCGGCCCTGGGCTGAGCGCGGCGGAACGCGCCGAGGTCGCCATCGCCGTCTTCGAAGCCAAGGTCATGGCGCATCGCTGCACCCTGTTCGCCACCCAGGAAATGTTCGATGTGGTGGGCTCACGCGGCACCCATGCCGACCTCGGCTTCGACCGTTTCTGGCGCAATGTTCGCACCCATACCCTGCACGATCCGCTGGACTACAAGCTCCAGGCCCTGGGCCGCTGGGCCGTGCATGGCGAGGAGCCTTCGGCACAGCACTACAACTGAAGCCGCAGCCAAAAAGAAAAATCCGGGACCCGCCCGGATTTTTCGTGTCGGCCGCTCCGCCTCAGAAGCGGTAGCCTATCCCCACAGAGAACACATCGGGATTGAGCCTGACGCTGATGCTCTGGCCCGAAGACAGGTGGATCTTGGTCTTCAGAAAGCTCTTGGAGTAGGACGCATCCACAAACCAGCGCTCGTTGAACTGGTAGACAAAGCCCAGCTGGGCCAGCGCACCGAATTTGTCGTCGAGTTCGGCCGTGGTCGGATTGGCCAGCGTGCCGCCGCTCAGACCGTTGAGCGTGGCCGTGGTCTTCTCGCCATAGAAGTGGGCATAGGTGACACCGGCACCCACGTAGGGTCGGAACGCCGCCTTGGCCTCGTTGAAGCGGTACTGCAGCATCAGCGTCGCCGGTATCGCCTTGGTGCTGCCCAGCTTGCCCACGCCGGCAATCGCGCCGGCTCCCGACAGGTCATGCTTGAAGGGCGTGGCCAGAGGCACGTCCAGCGCCAGATTGTCGGTCACCATATAGGTGATGCCGCCACCCAGCTGGGTATTGCTGCCCGCGTCGACCTTGGTGTTGGGAAAGGATGGTGCCGACAGGTTGCCACTGCTCACATCGGGCGACAGATGGGTGATGCCCACACGTGCCGACCAGGTGCCCGCAGATTGGGCGCTGGCCAGGCCGCAGGCCGTCAGGGCCAGAAAGGCGGCAGAAATCCGCATATGTTTCTTCATTGTTATCTCTCCTGATTCTTGCTGCGGATGGGCTTAGAGCCAGCCGGCCTGTGCCAGCGAACGCGACACCAGCTGACCCATCTGCTGGTAGCCGTAAGGGGTGGGGTGGAAGCTGTTGGCGAAGACATAGCTCTTCCACCAGTCGGGGCTGGTTTCTCCCTGAGGAATGTTGGCGGCCAGCTTGTCGGCGCTGCAGGTGGACAGCTCATCGGTACCGATCTTGGAGCAGGCCGCCACCGTGGCGTTGGTGAAGTTGTAGGCAGCAGGGTTGGAGATCTGGCTCTTGAACTCGGTGTAGAAATCCACCACGGCGATGCGGCTGTCATTGCCTGCGGCGGTCTTCAGGGTGGCGTTGAACGCGCTCACCCAGCCGTCCAGCAGGGCTTCGGCCTGCTTGGAGGCGGCCGTGCCCTGGGCCTGGGCGATCTGGGCCAGCACGGTGGTGAACTTGGGGGTCATCTGGATGGCCGGAATGTTCAGCACGGCGATGCGCGTGGCGCCCTTGGCCAGCAGATCCGTCTGCATGCTGGTCGCCAGGTTCTGGGCCAGCGTCTGCATGTACAGGCCGCCGGCCTTGACGATGCCGTCCGAGCCCTGGGATAGCAGGGCCGTCAGCGTTGCGGTATCGATCTTGGAAGCCAGGAAGGCCTGCAGGTACTTCTGCGCCGCCTGCGCCTTGGCGCCATCGGCAGGCGAACCCGTTACGGCATAGGTTCCAGCCGCCGACTGATAGGTCAGCACGGCCGTGATCAGCGCGGCTGCGTCATTGGCGCCGCCATCGATGAGGATCAGGTCGTTGGAGGACACACCGGCTGCGCCGGCCTCCTTGATCTGCTGCAGCACGGAGATGGGCGAGTTCACCACCTGGCCGGAGGCATCGACATAGTTGATCTGCGCGCCGCCGATGGCGTAGTTGGTGCAGCCGGCATTGGCGGTCACAAACGTGGTCTGGCTGGTGGGCTTGTAATGCGGGCACAGCGAGGTGCTGTAGAGATCGGCAATGCGCTCGGGCCAGACCAGATAGGGCTTGCCGGTCGTCGGGTCGTTGCCCTGCACGGTGAACTTGTAGCCGAAGGTGCCGCTGTCCGAGAGGCTGTCGCCCATGACCTTGACCGAGGTGACCTTGGCCTTGGGGGTGGTATCGGCACCGCCTCCGCCGCCGCAGGCCGCCAGCAGGCCCACCGTTGCCATTGCAGCCGCCAAGAGTTTGAGTTTGCTTGCCAAGATGATGTTCTCCTGAGGTGTTGTGAATCGCACGGTCGTGCTTTTTTCCTCAGCGTCATCCTAGCGACACTCATCCCCGCGTTGTTATCGGGCAATTACCGATGGTCGGACAAAAATCCAACGCTCAAGAACCTGGTCATCAGGCTGTCACGCAACAAAAAACCGGACCTGAGTCCGGTTTGTCGAGGCGCAAAGGGCAGCCAAGAGCGGGCGGCCACCAGAGCGGCTACTGGGCCGCCGTCCAGTCCACCAGGGCATCCCAGGCCGTGCGCGCCGCGGCCGCATTGGCATGGTTGGCCATGGCCACCAGCACATAGCGCTGGCCGCTGGCGCCGTCGACATAGCCGGCCAGCGCCGCCGAGTCGCGCAGGCTGCCGGTCTTGAGGTGGGCAGCGCCTGCAAACCGGCTCTTGCTGCGGCGCAGCGTACCGTCCACGCCGACGATGGGCATGGAGGAGACGAACTCGGGCATCACGGGCGAGACCCAGGCGTTCTGCAGCATCTGCCCCAATCCGCTGGCCGTGATGCTGGCATTGCGGCTCAGGCCTGCGCCGTTGTCCACCACGGGCTGCTCGGCATTGCCCCAGCGCGCGGCCCACCACTGGGCCAGCGACTGCCTGGCGGAGTCGAAGCTGGCCACGCCAGTGCGCTGCATGCCCAGGGTGAGCAGCACATGCTGGGCCATGATGTTGTTGCTGTATTTGTTGATGTCGCGGACCACTTCTGACAGTGCCGGAGACTCCAACTGGAACGCCGGCTGCAGGCCCTGGGGCACGCCGCCGTCGCGCACGGCGCCGGTGAGCTTGCCGCCCAGCTCGCGCCACATGCCTTCTATCGCCTTGGCGGCAAAGCGCTCGGGCTGCGCCGGTGCGATGGACCAGCTCTTGTCGCCGCAGCTTGCCGGATAGCTGCCGTTGAAGGCGATGCGCTGTGGATTGTTCATGTCCAGCTGCATCTTGCTGCGCCAGTCGCCACAATCAGAAGTAGGAGCAGCCAGCGCAACTGTCTGCTGGTTTTCCATGCCAAACATTGGCGGATCGTATTGAATACGAGCTACACCAGCTCCTGTATCGGGAGCAATATTCAGTGCCACGGCCTTGTAGTTGATCAGCAGCGCATCGGGCGAGGCGTTGTAGGGCCGCCAGGGCTCGTTGTCGAAGACCGCCGCATCATGCGCGGGCAGCTGAAAGGCGCTGCGGTCCAGCACGATATCGCCCACGATGACCTTGACGCCCATGCCTTGCAGGCGGCGCAGCATCAGCCACAGACGCTCCAGCACCAGTTTGGGATCGCCCTGGCCCTGAATGTAGAGGTTGCCGCGCAGAGCGCCATCGACCACCGGGCCGCCCAGGTAGACGGGTGTGCGCCAGACATAGGCAGGGCCCAGCTGGTCGAGCGCCGCATAGGTGGTGACCAGCTTCATGACCGAGGCCGGATTCATGGCCTGGTGTGTGCGCCAGGCCAGGTTCGGTGGCGATCTGCCATCCACATTCATCACCAGCAGCGATACGGCATCGCGCGGAATCTTGGCGCGTTGCAGCGCCGCGTCCACGGCGGCGGGAATGCGGGTGTCGGCAGGCAGGGATTGCGACAGCGCGGGCTGGGCCAGCAGCGCCAGCAACGATGCGCCCAGCGCGCTCAGGGTCTTGCGAAGAAAGAAGGGGGTCTGCAGCATGGGGCCAGAGTCTACGCCGGGCTTCGTCCATGCCGGGCATTGGCAGCACCTGCGGCAAGCTGGCGGCGGGCGTCCGATAATGCAGGGCTACGCTGCCCTCTCCTGCAGCCCAGTGCAGTCCGTATTGCGCTCCAGCCCGCCTGCGGCTGACGCCCCGCCGAACATGAACCTTCTCGCCATCGACACCAGTACCGATACCTTGTTTGTTGCCGTCCAGCGTGGCGATGCCATCTGGCAGCACAGCGGGCCGGGCGCGCAGCAGTCGTCGGCCCAGTTGCTGCCGGCCATCCGCCAGCTCATGAAGGAGGCCGGGCTGAGCTTTGCGCAGCTGGATGCCATTGCCTTCGGGCGCGGTCCCGGCTCCTTCACGGGCCTGCGCACGGCCTGCGCCATCACCCAGGGTCTGGCGTTTGCCGCCAAGGTTCCCGTGCTGCCCGTGGACTCGCTGCTCACCGTGGCCGAAGAGGCCCGTCATCTGCATGGCTGCACCGAGGTCGAGGCCGTGCTCGACGCGCGCATGCACGAGGTCTATCACGCAGCGTTCCGCTACGTGGATGGCCAGTGGATCGAGCCCGAGGACTTCGGTCTCTGCGCCCCCGAGGCTTTGCAGGCCGCAGCCGGCCATGCCGTGGCGGGCAATGCCCAGCCCGTCTACCCCGAGTTGCTGGCACCCGCCGCCCGCCATGTGCACGCCATGCCCACGGCCACGGCCATGCTGCGCCTGGCTCCGGCACTGTTGGCAAAAGGCTGCGCGGTGCCGGCCGAAGAGGCGCTGCCGCGCTATATCCGCGATAAAGTGGCAAAAACCACGGCCGAACGCGAAGCCGAGAAGGCCGCCGCCGCTGCCTCCGACGCCGCCTCCCGATAAGTACCTCATGACCTTGCCCAGCAGCTCCACACTCGCCACCGACGCCAGCACCCAGGATGCGGCATCCCTGGTGCATTTCGAGCCGCTATCCGCACTCTGGCTGGACACCCTGCTCCCGATCGAGGAGCAGGCCTATGTCCACCCATGGACGCGCGGCAACTTCCAGGATGCCATGGTGGCCGGCTACCAGATACAGCTGCTGGTCGATGCCGATCACCAGTTGCTGGGCTACTTTGTCGCCATGCAGGCGCTGGGCGAGGTGCATTTGCTCAATATCACCGTCAATCCGGCCTGCCAGCGCCAGGGCTGGGCGCGCGTGCTGCTCGATGCGCTGGCTCTGTGGTCGCGGCAGCAGAATGCCCAATGGATCTGGCTGGAAGTGCGCGAAAGCAATGCCCGCGCCCGCGAGGTCTACCTCAGGCACGGCTTTGCCGAAGTCGGCCTGCGCAAGAACTACTACCCCAACCCCAACGGCCCGCGCGAACATGCGGTGCTCATGAGTCTGAAACTATGGCCCTGAACCTGGACGCCCGCCAGCGGGCCATGCTGGAAGCCATGGGCATCACCGTCTGGTTGCCCGAGCCCATGGAACCCGTGGCAGTGTCTGCCGTCACTGCCGTTGCCGCCGCACCGTTACCGGTCGCCGAGCCCCTGCCCGTCGCGGCACCGGCAATGCGTGTGGCGCCGCCGGCCCCCGTAAGCCCGCCCGTGGCGCAGGCCGCCGCGCCCACAGCCGAGGCAGCGCCGGCACCAGCACCGACCCAGCCGACCAGACCTGTCAGCCCACCGCCCCAGAACCTGTCCGGCCACCGGGCGCACGAGCCGCGCCAATTTGTGCAGCAACCCGCCGCAGGCCCGGCCGGCGAACCCGGCCTCGGCTGGACCATCAGTCCCGCCCAGCTGGTCTACCCCCATGCGCCGCAGCATGTGCAAAGCGCCGAGCAAGGTGGCTGGCTGATCCTGCTGGAGCCTGCCGCCAACCCGCCCCTGCTGAGCCCGGCGCAAAGGCCTGCGGCCGACTGCGCCCAGACGGCGCTGCAGGGCGATGCTGCCAGGCTGCTGGACAATATGCTGCGCGCCCTCGGACTGCAGGAAAAGCCGCGCGTCTTCAGCGCCGCGCTGCACCGCGCGCCGCCCGATGCCGATCTCAGCCATGCCCAGGCACTGCAGCCAGCGCTGGAGACGCTGCTGCGCGAGCTGCGTCCCGACTGCGTGCTGGTCCTGGGCCTGGCCAGTGCACGCGCCGTGCTGGGTCGCCATGATGCGCTGGGCCGGCTGCGGGCCGAACCGCACCACATTGCGGGCGTGCCCACGGTGGTGACCTACGACCCCAACTATCTGCTGCGTGCGCCGCAGGCCAAGGCCGGAGCCTGGGCCGACCTGGTGCAGGCCGACGCGTTTACCAAGGGGCTGTGACAGGCGGGCGACAAGCCCCGCTTACCCACTCTCCCAACTATGACGCACGCGACATGCTGCAGTGCAACGTAGCATAATCACTGGCTTCGAATTATTGAAAGACATCCGTGGAAACCTACCCTAGTTGGTAGCTTTCAGCTCCCGGTGAAGACTGTGGGGGTTGAAAGCGCCCTGATCCCTGCAGAACCTCAAGAACAACCGGGAGTGAGCTGATGCTCAACATCTTTACGCTGGCCAATGGTCGACTCGTTCAGGAAGAAATCGAGTCCCTGGCAGACCTCGAACGCTTTCGCCCCATCTGGGTCGACCTGGAGTCGCCCACCCTCGAAGAAAAGCGCTGGATCAAGCAGCACTACGAGCTGTCCATCCCCGAAGACGCGATGGACGAGGACATCGAGGAGTCGGCGCGCTTCTACGAAGAGGACAACGGCGAGCTGCATATCCGCAGCGACTTTCTGATCGACGATGACG
Source organism: Comamonas sp. Tr-654 (assembly GCF_011752915.1). Taxonomy (NCBI): domain Bacteria; kingdom Pseudomonadati; phylum Pseudomonadota; class Betaproteobacteria; order Burkholderiales; family Comamonadaceae; genus Comamonas; species Comamonas sp. Tr-654. The sequence goes on along the minus strand of NZ_VWWQ01000004.1, from coordinate 497,109 downwards.
AAGACCCCCGCTCGGTGCGCGTGGCCTTCATCCTCAACCAGCACAATGCCGCGCTGCGCAGCCACGGCGTGCTGTTTTCGATTCACGACGAGGATGTGCCTGTTTTCCGCCTGCTGCGCATGCGCGCGCGTCGCGCACCGGGTCTGATCGACGCTGCCGAGGACGTGCTGCTCAAGCTGTTTGACGCGGACGCCGAATACTCGGCCGATACGCTGGAGCGCATCTACGACGACCTGGAAAAAGCCAGCAAGATGGTGCTGTCCGGCGATGTGACCGACGAGATGGCCAAGGAAGTGCTGGGCGCGATCGCCCGCCAGGAAGACTTGAACGGCCGCATCCGCCGCAACGTCATGGATACGCGCCGCGCCGTGAGCTTTCTGATGCGCTCCAAGATGCTCAATGCCGAGCAGTTCGAGGAAGCGCGCCAGATTCTGCGCGACATCGAGTCGCTGGACAGCCACACGGCTTTTCTGTTCGACAAGATCAACTTCCTGATGGATGCCACGGTCGGCTTCATCAACATCAACCAGAACAAGATCATCAAGATCTTCTCGGTGGCCAGCGTGGCCCTGCTGCCGCCCACGCTGATCGCGAGCGTCTACGGCATGAACTTCAAGTTCATGCCCGAGCTGGACTGGGAATTCGGCTATGGCTATGTGGTGCTGCTGATGATTCTGAGCGCTGTCGGCCCCATGCTGTATTTCCGCAAGCGCGGCTGGCTGAAATAACCCCCTGCGGCGCCGCGCCTTCCCTCCTGAGGGGACAACACCTTTGCCTGCCTTGCTTGATGCCTGCTCGGATACGTGGCATCCGGCTCAATGCGCTATTTATCAAAAGAGGAGCTGTTTACGAATGAACGACGGTCATCTCAGACTCAAAAGATGTTGAAACCCATAAAAAAGGAGCGCCAAGCGCTCCTTTTTTTGCATGCGCATCACGATGACTGCGCTTCCGCACCGCGCTCGCGCACCCAGAGCACGATGCCGCAGAGCATCACGATCACCTGCGTGCCAATCAGCGCTGAAAAGCCCGCGAAGAATCCCGCAGCCACGCCGCCCCGGGCCGACAGCGCACCTATCACCGCTCCCATGATGGCCGGCATAAAGCCGGCAACCAGACTGCCCGCACCATTGACCACGCCATAGGCGCTGGCTACATGCTCGGGCCGTGCGCAATGCTGCACGGTGCTCGGAATGGCCGGGCTCATCAGTCCCCAGCAGAAGTTGGCGGCAATCAGGCAATAGGCCGCCGCATAGCGGTCTTCCATATGGATGGCCAGCCACACGGCGATCGCCACGCCGAGGCTGCCGAAGACAAAGATCAGCGGTACCTGGCGGCGCGCGATGCGGTCGATGATCATGCCGCCCACGAAGACCGCAGCCACGCTCGCATACTGCGGCAGCGAAGCCAGCCAACCCATCTCGCGCATGGAAAAGCCGCGCGACTCCTTGAGATAGGCGGGCAGCCAGTTGCTGCTGCCCCAGAGATAGGACAGAAAGGCCGCCGTGAGAATGGTGATCAGCCACAGATAGCGCGTGTGCATGGCACCGCGCACGATCTGGCCGACCTGGCCCACGGCCTGGCCCAGCGACTGGGGCTTGGGCATGCCGGTCTCCACCTTGGGCATGCGCACAAAGGCCCAGACCAGCGGAACGCCCAGCAGCACGTTGATGAGGCCCAGCACATGGAACGAGGTCTCCCAGTTGTGGCCCACGACCAGGTAGCCGACGAAGGGATAGCCCACCGCCAGGCCCAGTCCGGTGCCCATATTGACCAGGGAGTTGGGCTTGCCGTTCTCGCGGCTCTCGAAATGCGCCTTGATGTAGCTGCCAGCCAGCGAGAACAGCGGCCCCTCGGACACGCCCAGCAGAATGCGCGATGCCAGCAGCAGCCCGTAGCTATTCATGGCCGGCGACAGAAAGGTCACAACACCCCACAGCAGCAAGCCGGCAAACAGGCTGCGGCGCACGCCGAACAGCGCCGCGCAGAATGGAGTGAGCACAAAGGACGAAACACCGTAGCCGACCATGAAGGCCGTGGCCAGCAGGCCCTGGCGCGTTCGATCGTCAGGGGTGAGGCCGATGTGCGACAGAAAGTCGTGATCGGTGATGAGGACCGAGATATTGATCCGGTCCACGTAGGAAATGGCGACGATCACGAACAGCGTGACCACGCCCCACCAGCGCAACGAGCGTGAGTCTTTCATGATAGGAGTCCGGCTAGCGTTGAGAGAGAGAGAAAAGCCGGGACCGGCACCCGCCGGCCCCGCCAGGGCGCACGTCCTGGCGGGCGCGCGGTACGGCAGCCGTGCTGCCGCCGAAACCCCGGGGCCGGCCAAGGCCGTCCCGACGGGGCAGGATCAGAAGAAGTGGCGGATGCCCAGTTCCAGGCCGTTGGAGTTTCCGCCCGGCGTGGTGCCGGGAGCGCTCAGCCCCTGCACGCCGATGGACTTCACCGCCGAGCCCTTGTTCTTCAGGAAGGCATAAGTGCCGTAGACCTGGGTGCGCTTGGAGAGGTTGTAGCCATAGCCCACGCTGATCTTGTTCCAGTCCGCATTGCTGCCGGACAGGTTGTAGTGGCCGAAGGAGGCACGGGCCTCGCCATTGCCCACGGGAGCGGTCACGCCCAGCTGCCCGGCCGTGATCTTGGTGCCACCGCGCTTTTCCGATGCCCACAGCAGCATGGGCTTGGCCACGCCGAAGTCGTAGGACAGGCCCACATTGTTCGCCGTCAGATTCGTGTCGCTGGTGTTGCCGTAGAGCCGGCCCGTGGCCAGCGCGCCGTTGAACGCCCCCTGGCGGTAACCCAGGCGCAGGCCGCGATAGTCGCCCTCACGCTTGTTGGGTGCGCCGCTGGGCTGCTCGCCGAATGCCAGCTGGGCCTGACCGTAGAAGCCGCCCAGGTTCTGAGGCAGGAAATAGCTCACCGCATTGCTGATCTGTATGGGAGCGCCGCCGGTCGAGGGAACGCCCGGAATGCCCAGCATGGTGAAGGCACCCGTGCCGCCCACGCCGTTGGTCAGGAAAGGGTCGAAGATCAGCGTGTTCAGAAAGGTCGCCGAATCATCGCGCCCCAGGCGCACCTCGCCCCAGTCGCCCATCAGACTCACGGTGGAGCGGCGGTTGAAGTTCAGACCACCGCCCGTGGCCTTGCCCGCGCCGCTGTCCACGTCCAGGCCGGCCTCGAGCCAGAAGCCCGCCTTCAGGCCGCCGCCCAGGTCCTCGGTGCCGCGAAAGCCCAGGCGGCTGATGTTGGCGCCACCTGTGGAAAGGCCGGTCTTGGAGGCTCCAGAGCCGCCCAGACGGGCCACGCCGACGTCAACGACGCCGAAAAGCTCGACCTTGGACTGCGCAAAAGCCGCGCCGGGCACAGACGCCAGGCAGGCTAGCGCCACGCCGAGAGCCGGCGTATGGATGGATTTCATGGTTTTGTCTCCTCTAGGGGTGGTGGGTTGTCTTCAGTTGCTGGCCCAGGGCCTCACGCGTCAATTCAGCACGGTCCAGCCAAGGGACCCCAAGGAAGGGCCCGGGCCGGCCGCGCCGAGGGTGTCGCCCCTCTCTCCCGCAAAGCGGATGCAGAGCGGGGGAAAGCGCGAAGCGACTCAGGAGATGTCATATATCGAGGACCAGGCGCTCGCTCTTGCAGCCGGAGACGCAGACCATCATGACCTTGTTGCCGGCGCGCTCCTTGGGGCTGAGCACCGAGTCGCGGTGGTCGGGCACACCTTCCAGCACGCGGGTCTCGCAGGAGCCACAGACCCCTTCGCAGCAGCTGTGGTCCACATCGACACCGGCGTCCAGCAGCGTGTCCAGCAAGGACTTGTCGGGCGTGATCTCGATGAAGCGGCCGCTGCGCTTGAGCTCCACCGTGTAGTTGCTGCGCGCATCGGACGATGCCTTGACTTCCACCGGCGTGAAGCGCTCGATATGGGCGTTGGCATGGCCGAGCTCGGCGCAGAACTTCTCGAAAGCGTCGAGCATGGGCGTCGGGCCGCAGGAATAATGGTGCAGACCCGCATCGGGTGCGCGCTGCGCCAGCAATGCCCGCAGATCGGGCGGGCCGCCCGCTTCCGCATCGAAATGCAGATGCAGCGGCATGCCCAGGGCCTGCAGCTCGGCCAGAAAGGCCGCGCTCTTGCGCTCGCGCGCAAAGTACAGCATCTCGAATGAATGCCCCAGGGCCTTGAGCCGGCGTGCCATGCACAGCATGGGCGTGATGCCGATGCCGCCGGCCACCAGCACCGAATGCGTCGCCGCCTCGTCGAGCGCGAAGTGGTTGCGCGGCTCGGAGATGGTGATGGGCATGCCCACGCGCAGCGACTCGTGCACGCAGCGCGAGCCGCCGCGGCTGGCGCGGTCGCGCAGCACGCCAACCACGTAGCGATGGCGCTCGCTGCTGTCGTTGGACAGGGAATAGCTGCGCACCAGCCCGTTGGGCAGGTGCAGGTCGATATGCGAGCCGGCCGTGAAGGCCGGGAACTCGACGCCATCGACCGGGCGCAGCTCCACGCTGATGGTGTCCTGGGCCTCGAAGCGCAGCGTGTGCACAAAGGCCTGCAAGCTGTTGCTCATGATGCGATGCCTTCGTCGATCTGTTCCTGGGCCTGACGACGCAGATGGCGACGCAGGCGCACCAGGCCGATGTCGTGCTGGTAGAGGTTCTCGCGCTCGTTGGCGTCGGCTTCCATCTGCTCCATCATGATGCGGTCCTGCTCCAGCACGGCCCAGTGGCGCGCTTCGAGGCGGTTGCGGTAGAGGAAGCGCCAGGTGTCGCGCATCCAGCCCTGCACCTTGCGCGCGCGCCAGAAGAACACGGCGCACAGATCGGCGCTGATGGGCGTGACGCAGGCGACGATGGCGAAGTTGCCGCCGGGGCCGCCGGTCTTGGGATAGGGAATCTCCAGGCGCATCCACTGCGCGCCGGTTTCGCCGTATTCGGTCCAGTCGAAGTTCACGCCGCGCTGGCCGACCTTCTCGAACACAAAACCGTGCTCGGTGTCACGCACCTGGAAGCTGGCCTTGCTGTCACCCTCGGCCATGGAGTGCGACTGCTTGTGCAGGAAGGTGCCGTGCATGGGGTCCATGACGTTGTCCAGCGCGTAGCGGTAGTCGCTGCGCCACTCGGCATAGCACAGGAAGTTCGAGTACTCGGGCGAGCTCAGTTCCTCGGGCAGGCTGAAATCGGGAGCCTCGTCCACATGCTTGTCGCTGTTGTAGAGGAAGATCGCACCGTGCATCTCGCGCACATGGAAGGCCAGCGCTGCGCGCGAGCCTTCGAGCTTGCAGCCGGGGCTGCCGGGCACCTTGGTCACCGTGCCGTCACAGCGCACTTCCACGCCGTGGTATGGGCAGGCCAGGCGGTCGCCCAGGATCACGCCCTGGGACAGCGGCGCGCCGCGATGCGGGCAATGGTCTTCGAGCGCATGGACCTGGCCGGCAGCATCGCGCCACAGCGCGATCTTGCGGCCGAAGCGGCGCAGCGAGACGGGCTCGGTCTTGACGAAATCCGAAGGGCAGACCGCATACCAGAGGTTCTTCAGACCCGTATTGAGCAGGCGGTCCACCGGATCGATGGTGATGGTTTGTACGTTCATGGGGTACTCCTGTCCTGTCCTGTTCTGTCTCAATAGCCCAGACGGGCCATCAGCACCTGAAAGCTGTCTTCGGTCCAGGGCTCGCCGTTCTCGCCGGCAGGGCCGCTGCGGTTGATGTAGGCCACCAGCTCGGGCAGCGTCTGCACGCCCTCGCCGAAGGCGCGCTCAATGGAGTCGCCCAGCAGGTCCTCAAACAGGGTGGAGGCGCGCTCGCGCGCCTGATGCGGCTCGAGATATCGATCAGCGGCCATGGTTCTCTCCTTCGAAAACTGTCTTGAATCGTGGTTCGGTTTCATTGCCCGGAGCGCTGCGTGCCACCCGTATCGCGTGAAACTGGCGCGGCCCGACCTCAGGGACACCGAGAAAGGGCCGCCCCGCACCGAGGGTGTCGTCCCCCATGGGGGAAGGCGCGAAGCGACTCAGGGGGTAGGTCATTCAATCAGCCCGGATATCCAGGTCCTTGATGAGCTTGCCGAAGCGGTTGTAGTCGGCAGCGTTGGTCTTTTCCAGACGTGCCGGCTCGCCGCCCGCAGGCAGGGCGCCGAAGGCCGCCATCTTGGCGACCACATCCGGCATCCTCAGAATTTCATTGAGATGGGTGTTCAGCAGCTTGACGGTCTCGGGCTTCATGCCCCTGGGACCGAACAGGCCTTGCCAGGCCGACACTTCCACATCCTTGACGCCCTGCTCGGCCAGCGTGGGCACATTCGGTGCCAACGGGCTGCGCTGGGCATCGGCCACGGCCAGCACATTGACCTTGCCGCCCGCGTAGGGCGCGATGGGGCCCCAGGTCATGAAGGTCGTGGGCACATGGCCGCCGATCAGATCGTTGACTGCGGGCGCCACGCCCTTGTAGGGAATGTGGGACAGCTTGGTGCCCGCCGCCTTGTTGAACATCTCGCCCAGGATGTGCATGGGCGAGCCGCTGCCGGGGCTGGCATAGGTCAGGCCGTCGCGCTTGCCCTGGCTCGCCAGGGTCTTGATGTCCTTGATGCCCGAGCTCTGGCTGGCGGCCACGAACATGGGCTGCACGCTGGTCTGCACGATGGGCGTGAAGCCGCCGAGCACGTCGTAGCTCGAGCCCGCGTTGGTCTTGAGCACGAACTGGGCGATGGCGAAGGTATTGGGCGCCAGCAGCAGGGTGTAGCCGTCGGGCGCGGCCTTGGCCACATGCACGGTGCCTATGGTGCCGCTGGCACCGGGCCGGTTGTCCACCACCACGGGCTGACCCAGTCGCTGGCCCAGCTTCTCGGCATACAACCGAGCCATGGCATCGGTATCGCCGCCTGCCGGATAGGCCACGACGATGGTGATGGGCTTGCTCGGATAGGCTTGCGCCAGCGCGGAACCGGACATCTGGGCTGCAGCCAGCAATGCAGCAGCGATAACTACCTGGCGACGAATATTTTTCATGAAATAGCCCGTGGGGTTGTGGAATCGTGGTGGGAGGGATACCGGCCAGCCGACGCTGCCAATGCCTCTTAATGCTTCTTGTCTGTCAGGAACTTGCCGTCGGCAGCCCCCACGCCCTTCTGACGCCGGGTGTTGCCGTCCAGGCCGCCGTCGATGGCCCACTCGGCGAACACCGTCGGGCCGGGCTCGAACTCGCGCGGCTGCCAGTCGGCAGTCAGCTGGTCCTCGTCGGCGTAGTACTCGACCAGCGCACCGGCCGGATTCTTGAAGTACCAGAAATAGGCCGAGGACACGGGGTGGCGACCCGGGCCGAGCTGGGTGTCCCAGCCGCAGCGCGAGATATGCATGCCGCCGCCGAAGACTTCGTGGATGTCGCGCACGGTGAAGGCCACATGGTTCAGGCCCGCATGCTTGTCGGGGCGCTGCAGCAAGAAGATGTCGTGGTGCCCGCCATCGGGCGCGGTGCGCAGGAAGGCGCCGCGCTCGGGATAGCGGTCCGAGGCCGCGAAGCCGAAGTTCTCCACATAGAAACGCTCGCAGGCCTGTACGTCCTTGACGAAGAACACCACATGGCCGACCTCGATGGGCTGGGCACGCTCATAGGCCGGGCTGGCCTGGTTGATGCGGCCCTTGCGGTCCCAGGTGTTGTACTCGGCGCTTTGCATCTGCACATCGCGCTTTTGCGTGAGCTGCAGGCGCACGGCCAGGCCGTTGGGGTCGGTGCAGCCGATGCGGCCATTGCCCTGGACGAAGCCTGGAAGCGCGCGGATGCGATCTGCATACAAAGCCAGGTCGGCTTCGCTTTCCACTCCCCAGACCACTTCGCGCAGCGTGGGGCCGGCTTCGATGGCGGGCGGCAGATCGGGGTGGTTGGTGGCAGCCACGATCACGCGGCAGCCGTTGAGTGTCTCGAACACCAGCCGGTCGGCCTGCTCCTCGGCCAGGCTCAGGCCCCAGTCGAGGAAGAACTGGCGGCAGGCCGCCAGGTCGTCGGCGCCGTAGCTGATTTCGTCAATGCCCAGTACGCTCATGTCGTGCTCCTTCAATTCGCCCAAGCGATGGGACTCTCGTTCAAACCCCAGTACATGCTTTTCTGTTCCATGTACTGCTGTATGCCCAGACGGCCTTTTTCACGGCCCAGGCCGCTGTCGCGCCAGCCGCCGAAGGGCGTGGAGATGGAGAACTGCTTGTAGGTGTTGATCCACACAGTGCCGGCCTGCACGGCACGGCCGATGCGCCAGGCGGCTTTGTAGTCGCGCGTCCAGATGCCGGCGGCCAGTGCATAGACGCTGTCGTTGGCCTGCTCGAGCAATGCCTCTTCGTCATCGAAAGGCATGGCCACGAGCACGGGGCCGAAGATCTCCTGCTGACAGATCTGGTCGTTGTTGGTCACGCCTTCGAGGATGGTCGGGCGGTAGTAGTAGCCGCGCTCGTACAGCGCACCCTCGGGGCGGTGACCGCCGGTGCGCAACCGGCCGCCTTCGGACAGGCCCAGTTGCACAAAGCTCTCGATGGATTCGCGGTGCTTGGCGGTGATCAGCGGGCCCATCTGGGTGCGCTCGTCGGCCGGATCGCCCACGCGCAAGGCGGCGGCCTTGGCCGTGAGGCGTTCCATGAAGTCGCCGTAGAGTTTGCGTGCCACGAACAGGCGCGAACCGGCGATGCAGGATTCGCCCGAGGAGCTGAAGATGCCGTAGAGCACGCCGTTGACGGCGTGATCGAGATCGGCGTCCTCCAGCACCATGGTGGCCGACTTGCCGCCCAGCTCCAGCGAGACGGGCATCATCTTGTCGGCCGCAATGCGGGCGATGTGCTTGCCGGTGGAAGTGCCGCCCGTGAAGGACACGCGCTTGACCAGCGGGTGCTTGGTAATGGCGTCGCCGATCACCGAGCCGCGGCCGGGCAGCACGCTGACGATGCCCTTGGGCACGCCGGCCTCTTCGCAGATGCGGGCCAGTTCCAGCGCCAGCAACGGCGTGGCTTCGGCGGGCTTGACGACCACGGCATTGCCGGCGGCCAGCGCGGGAGCGAGCTTTTGCGCCTCGCTGGCGATGGGCGAGTTCCACGGCGTGATGGCCGCGACCACGCCCATGGGCTCATAGACGCTCATGGTCATGAAGTCGCCACGCGAGGGGGTGATGGTCTCCTCCATGGTCTCGCAGGCCGCGGCGAAGAACTGGAAGGTGCCGGCGGCGCTGGCCACCAGGGCGCGCGTCTCGCTGATGGGCTTGCCGTTGTCCAGGCGCTGCAGCTGGGCCAGAGGCTCGGCGCGCTCGCGGATCAGCTGGGCTACGCGGTGCAGCACGGCTGCGCGCTCATGGGGCTTTTTCTGGGCCCAGCCGCTGGTGCGGAAGGCATGGTCGGCCTTCTCTATGGCCTCTTGCACATCGGCCAGGCTGGGGGCTCGCAGGCGGCCCACCACCTCGCCGGTCGCGGGGTAGAGCGTGGCGGACTCGTCGCCGCCGCCAAGACGCCATTCGCCGCCGATATTGATGGGGAGCAGTTCTAGGTTCGACATCGTGAAGCTCTTTCGTTCTTGCTGGTCGTGCTGGCTCACTGGCCCTTGGTGGTGGCCGGGATCTGGTCCAGCTTGTTCACCGGGGGGCCCGAGAACGTGGTCTTGAAGCTGCCGATGGCACGCATGTCGATCTCGAGCAGGAAGGGGCCTTTCTTGCCCCAGGCGCCTTCCAGCACCGCAGGCAGATCCTCGAGATCGCTGATGCGGGCATGGGGCAGCTTGATGGACGCGCACAGCTGGGCGTAGTCGGGGGTGTGCAGCTCCACGTAGCAGCGGCGGCCGCCGTAGGATGCATCCTGGATGTTCTGGATCACGCCATAGCGCTGGTCGTTCATCAGAACGATCATGGTGTCGCACTCTTCCTGCACCAGGGTGGCGAGCTCGCCCAGGTTCAGGATGAAGCCGCCATCGCCGGCCAGGCCCAGGGTCTTGCGGCCCGAGCCGCTTTCGGCCGCGCCGATGGCCGCACCGATGGCCATGGGCATGCCCATGCCGATGCCGCCGCCCGTGGCGTGCACGCCCGCGTTGGAATCGAAGAAGCGCAGCTCGCGGTTGCCCCAGGTGCTGTTGGAGACTGTCACGTCACGCACCCAGTTGAAGTTGCGGCCCACGGCCTGCTGCAGCTGCTGCACCAGGGCGCTGTAGGGGCCCAGGCCGTCGCGCATGGTGGCCACGACTTCGTCGTGCACCTGGCGCAGGTCGGCCAGCAGTTCGGGGTCAGCCTTGTAGCCCCGCGCTTCCAGGCGGTCGGCCAGACCGTTCAGGGCCAGGGCCGAGTCGCCGCAGACAAAGCCGTCATCCATATAGCAGCGGCCTTGCTGGGCGGCGTCCACATCGATGCGCAGCAACGGGCGCGGCAGCTTGAGTTCGTACTTCAGGGTTTCGTTGCTGCGCAGGCGCGTGCCCACGGCCAACATGGCGTCGCAGCGCTGGTAGAAGGCCTCGACGGGCTTCTGGATGTTGTAGGCGCCCAGCGAAGCGGGGTCGTCCTCGGGCACGATGCCACGGCCCTGGCCGGTGCTCACAATGCCGAAGCCCAGGGCCTTCAGACGCTGCACGGCAGCGCCGGCATGGCGGGCGCCGCCGCCCAGCCACAGCAGCGGGCGCCTGGCCTTGGCCAGTTGGTCGGCCAGCGCGTCGAGCGCGGCCTCACCGGGAGCCAGCACGCCCACCGGCAGGGGCGACAGATCGGCCGGCATGTCTATCAGCGCCTGCTGGATGTCGATCGGGATCTCCACACTGACCGGGCCCGTGGGGGCGGTCATTGCAGTCTGCACCGCGGCCTTGAGCGTGGACAGGCAGGTCTCTGCGCTCAGCACGCGGAAGGCCGCCTTGGAGACGGACTTCAGCATGGTCAGCTGGTCCGGCGCCTCATGGATATAGGACAGCTTCTTGTCCAGATACTGGGTCTCGATCTGACCCGTGATGTGCAGCAGCGGCGTGCCGGCCGTATAGGCTTCCACCAGGCTGCCGGCGATGTTGCCGGAGGCCGGTCCGGTGCTGGTGATGCAAACGCCCAGGCTGGAGGTGGAACGCGCGCAGGCGTCGGCCATATTGCCTGCCCCGGCCTCGCCGCGTGCCATCACGAAGCGCACCTTGCCGCGGGCAAACATCGCGTCGAGGATGGGCATGTTGTGGATGGAGATCACCCCGAAGGCGGCCTTCACGTTGCAATGTTCGAGGAATTCGGCAACGACGGCGCCGACGGTGATTTGGTTTGCGGTGGATGTCATGTTCTGGTCTGAATTTCGTTAGTGGTCGAAGCCGGCGCGCCTCATGCTTGGAACGCCAAGCAAGGGCCTAGGCGGCCCCTCTCACAAAGCGTGAGAAGGGGAAGCAGCGCAGGCCGCACAGGGGGTGCTACGCATATCGCGAAAGGCCTCCGGAAACATCGATATGGCTGCCGGTCGTGTAGGAAGACAAGGGCGTGGCAAGGTAGAAGATGGCGCGGGCAGCCTCGGCGGGTGAGCCCAGGCGGCCCAGCGGAATGGACTTCTTGCGAGCCAGCTCGGCACTCCACTGCTCCCAGGTCTGGCCGCGGTCCTCGCGGGCCTCGAAACGGCGGCGCCATTGGCCGGACTCGATCAGGCCGACCAGGATGCCGTTGACGCGCACGCCCTTGGGCGCGAACTCGGTGGCCATGGAGCGCACCAGGTTCTTGAGGCCGGCGCGCGCCGCCGAGGTCGCGACCATGTGGGGCTCGGGCTGGGAGGCCAGCAGCGAGTTCACGCAGACAATCGCCGACTCCGTGCCGCGCTCGAGCTGGGGCAGAAAGGCGCGCGTGGGATGCAGCACCGAGAAGAACTTCAGGTGCAGCTCCTCGGTCCAGGCTTCGTCGCTGGTGTTCTCGAAGGTCGAGACACGGCCCTGACCGGCATTGTTGATGAGGATGGAAGCCGGGCCCAGCGCCGCTTCGCTGGCGCGCGCGAACTGCTGCACCTGCTCGGCATCGAGCACGTCGCAGGCCTGGGCGAACAGGCGCTCGCGAGCCTCGGGGTGACGCTCCAGCAGTTGCTTGACGGCCTGCTCCAGACGCTCGGGGTTGCGGCCGCACAGGGCTACGCGGGCTCCCTGGGCCAGCAGCAGCTCCACGGTGGCCAGGCCTATGCCCGAAGAGCCGCCGGTGACGACGGCCGTGGCGTCGAGTTTGAAATCATGCATGGCCGCCTCCTGCGCGCCTTGAAGTGATGGACAGAACCTGCGCGCTGGACTGCGGCCGGTAGTTGAGCAGCTCCGACAGTTCGGCTGCCGCCGCGCAGACACGCGGCACCAGCTCCGTCTGGCGCTCGGGATCGATCTGGGCCGAGGCCAGGGTCACGCCCAGGGCCGCGATGACGCGGCCGCTGTGGTCGCGCACGGGCGCGGCGATGGTGGAGATCGAGCTTTCGTAGAAACCGGCACCGGCTACATGGCCGCGCTCGCGATCGGACTGAACCAGATCGAAGAGCTCGATCACGGTCCCGGGCGTATTGGGCGAATGGCCTTCCAGATGCTCTTCGGGATAGAGGGCACGCAGCTCGGGCAGCGAGAGGTCGGCCAGCAGGATGCGACCCAGCAGCGTGGCATGGGCAGGCAGCCGCGTACCCACGCGCACCGAGCTGGTCAGCGGCGTCGGCGGCGTGACCTTGGCCACATAGACGATGGAGCGGCCGTCGCGCACCACGATGTTGCAGGGGAAGCGGATTTCCTCGCACAGCCGCGCGATCACCGGCTGGCCCAGCTCGGTCAGGTCCATGGAGGACAGGAACTCGAAGCCCAGACGCAGCACTGACAGGCCCAGCCGGTAGTCGTTGCCGCCCTCGGCACGCTGCAGAAAGCCCATGCTCTCCAGCGTGTTGAGCATGCGGAACACCGTGGCGCGCGGCAGCTGCAGGCGACGCGCCAGCTCAGGCGCGCCCAGCGCGGCGTTGTCTCGGCCGAACTCCTGCAGCAGGCGCAGACCGCGCTCCAGCGCGGGCACCATGTACTTGTCGGAGCCGCCGTCCGGCGCGCCACCAACATCTTCAGGAATAGTGGAAGCAGACATATCCAACTTTCGGTTCATTCCAGCTTGTTGCACCCGAGCTTGAAGCGCCCCCGCTGCATGCACCGTTTCCGTCGCCAGAGACAGCAAGCAAGGGCCGCCCCGCAGCGAGGCTGTCGTCCCCCTAGGGGGAAGGCGCGCAGCGACTCAGGGGGCTATTCATATCAATTCATGACGAAGCCGCCGTTGACGGGCAGCACCTGGCCCGTCACAAAGCGCGCACCGTCGGACAGCAGATAGGACACGGCACCCGAGACATCCTCGGGTCCCTGCTCGCGCTGCAGCGCGCGCTGGTCGACATAGAGGCGATGGCGGTGCTCGGGCACGTACTCGGTGGCCTCGACCAGCACCAGACCCGGAGCCACGGCATTGATGGTGATCGCATCCGCGCCCAGCTCGCGCGCCATGGAACGCGTCATGGCCATCACGGCGCCCTTGCTCGCCACATAGGCCATCAGGTTGGGAGCGCCCCACATGGCAGTGTCGGACGCCAGATTGACGATGGCACCGCGACCGCTGTCCTTGAGAGCTGCGCGGCAGGCACGGGTCATCAGCCAGACGCCGCGCACATTGACGTTCATCACCTGGTCCCATTTGTCCAGGGCAATGTCGTCCATGCCCTTGCCGCCGGAGTCCGTCACGGCCGCGTTGTTGACCAGGCCATCCAGACCGCCGAGGGTCTGCACGGCCTGCTGTGCGCACTGGTCTATGGAAGCAGGGTTGCTGGCATCAAAAGCGACGCCGTGAGCCTCGAAGCCCATGGCGCGCAGCTTGGCAACGGCTTCGTTCAGCAATTCGGCGCGCAGGTCGGCCATCACAAGCTGCGCCCCCTGCTGGCACAGCGTCTGCGCAAAAGCAAAACCCAGGCCGCGCGCAGCGCCGGTCACAAGGATCCGGCGCCCAGCGAGCTGACCGGTGGAAGGCATGGTGTTGAGGGTCATCTTAAACCTTGTTTGTTTCAAATATGAAATGACACTTTTTTCTTGAAACAAGTCTGCAGTTTAGTGAGCCTTCTTTTGAGTCAATACCCGGAGAAACCCGTAGTTCCCACCCCACAGCGACACACGGGCGTAAAAAAACCGCGACAAGCGCGGTTGAAAGGAAAACGGGGCAACAAAAGGCATCCGGCCTGCAACTGTGTGCAAGCCGGATCGAAGTTCATCAATACTGATAGCTTTTAGCGCCTGTCAATAAATGAATACAGGCTAATAGCGGCATGAAAATACCGCGCATCAATCGATACAAGCTACCAAATAGCTAGCAATTCCTCTGATCCTTCGCAGGCGTCAGACGCAGAAAATCCAGCACCACGCGTTGCGCGTAGCGGCTTGCCACAGTGCGCACGAAATCCGAGAAGTCCACATGCGCGCTGTCGTCCGCCCGGTCCGAGATGGTGCGCATCGCAGCAAAAGGCGTGCCGTAATCCAGGCAGGTCTGGGCCACGGCAGCGCCCTCCATCTCCACAGCCAGCACGGCGTGGCCGGCAGCCTCCAGATCGGCTCTCAGCTGCGCGCTGGCCTGGCGCGAGCTGACAAACTGATCGCCGCTGGCAATCAGGCCCTGATGCACACGGGCCGAAGCATACGAAGCCACGATGCCCGAGCGCAGTGCCGAATCGGCGGCCTGCACCAGTCGATCCGTCGCCGCCTCGTCGCAGGCCAGGGTGCTGCGGCCGTAGCCGGGCAACTGCCAGCGCGGAAAGATCGGCGAGGCATCCATGTCATGCTGCAGGAAAGTCCGCGCGATCACCACATCGCCCACATTCACATCCGCGCCAATGCCTCCCGCCACGCCGGTGAACAGAATGCCGCGCACGCCAAAGCGCTCGATCAGCGCGGCAGTGGTGGTGGCGGCGGCCACCTTGCCTATGCCCGACAGCGCACACACCACCTCATGCCCGTGCAGCCGGCCCAGCCAGAAGTCGCGCCCGGCATGGCGCAGGCATTGCATGTCCTGCATGGCGTCGACCAGGCCGTGTTGTTCTTCGGCAAGAGCGCTGAGAATGGCGAGCGTCATGGATGGGGGTACTCCGGAGCATGGGCCGAGTGGCCCTGGTGAAAGCACAAAAGAAAGCACAAAAGCGGCACCAGGCCGCTTTGGGGGGATGCGCAAGAGGCGCGATTAGAGCACGAGGGCTTATTGCGCCTCGATGTCATGACTTTTGATGATGGGCGCCCAGAGCCCGGTTTCCTTGCGGATCAGCTCGCCGAATGCCTCGCCCTTGACCACCCAGGGCGTCATGCCCTGTGCCTTGAGCTGGTTCAGTGCTGCCGGGGTCTTCAGAATCTTGTCGATATCCTCGCCCAGCTGCTTGACCACCTCTGGCGGTGTGTTCTTCGGAGCCAGCACGCCATACCAGGAGGAAATGGCAATACCCGGCACGCCGGCTTCGGCCAGGGTCTGCACATTGGGCAAGAAGCCCGAGCGCGCGGCGTCGGTCACGGCCAAGGCACGCAGCTTGCCCGACTGCACATGGGGCAGCACGGTGGGCAGATTGGCCACGATCATGGGAATGGTGCCGCCCAGCACATCAGTCACGCCCTGGGTCGAGCCCTTGTAGGCCACATGCATGATGTCCGCGCCCGACTTGTCCTTGAACAGCTCGCCCGCCAGATGCAGGCTGGAGCCCACGCCGGGCGAAGCGTAGCTGATGGAGTTGGGCTTGGCCTTGGACAGCGCCACCAGTTCCTGAACCGACTTGGCCGGCACCTGCGGATTGACGGCAATGACATTGGCCGTGCGCCCCATGGAAGCCACGGGCACGAAGTCGCCGAACACGCTGTAGGGCAGCTTGGGCATCAGCGTCGGGTTGATGGTCAGATTGCCCTGAGGCACGACCAGCAGCGTATGGCCGTCGGGCTTGGCGCGCTTGACCATGTCGATGCCGATATTGCCGCTGGCTCCGGGACGGTTATCGACGATGGCGGCCTGCTTGTAGTGCTTGGTCAGGCCGGTCGCCAGAATGCGCGCCAGGATGTCGACAGGACCGCCGGCGGGGAAAGGTGCGATGACGGTGAACTGCGCAGCCGAAAGCTGCTCGGTGGCGGTCGCCGCATGAGCGACGGGCAGGGCCAGGACGCTGGCCAGTGCCAGGCAGGATTTGAGAAATTCGGAGCGTTGCATGAGGGTTCCAGAGGGTGGAGATGTCAAGCCGGCCGAGGTTCGATGCGCGCCCTGTTTGACGACGCGCAAGGAAATATTCGCACAGGCGTGACACCATGCTGAAGTGGGGGATCTGCTTGCAGGTTTCAGCAACAAGCAAGAGAGGTGCCAAGCCCATGGCGCGCATGACGCCGCAAGCCGGGCTCCGGATCAGATGGCCAGCGGCGCCACGTTGTTGAGCACCGAGCGCACAACGCTGTACACCGTCAGCGCCGATGTCTTGGGGTTGGCCGCCAGCGGCTTGCCGCGCATGGTCAGCTCCATGGCGCCGAAAGCACCCCGCGCCTCGACCTGGTGCACGTTCTCGTGGACGCCAGGATCGGCAAACAGACGCACCATGGTCTTGTCCAGCCCCAGCCCGGCCAGCGACAAAGTGGCCGCCACATTGGCATTCTTGGGATAGAGCTGTGCGGCCTCGCGCGCCGAGCCCTCGAAAATGCAGAAGGCCTCGGTCAGGCCGTCCAGATCGCAGACCTGCTCGGCCGGCGTGCCGCTCCAGGCCTTGGGCGGCTTGCGGCCCGTGTAGACCACCGTCTCCAGTCCGCCGACACGCGCTGCCGCCAGGGCATCGATGCCGCCTATGGCGCCCGACAACAGCTGGGCCTGCGTCTTGCCGGCCTCGGCCGCGGCATGTACGCGCTCGGCCATGCCCGGGGCACTCAAGGCACCTATGGATGCGATGACCGCAGGAATGCCACGCGCCAGCGCCGACAGCACATGCTCCTCGATGGCGGCATGGCCTGCGCATTCCACCAGTAGATCCGGCACCGCATTGCTGGGCAAGGCCTGCAGCAGCTGCGCCTGTGGTGCCACGCGGGCAGCCGTCTCGCGCACGGCTGGCGTGATCTCGGGAACCAGTACCCAGCCCACCTGCAGCCGGGTATCTCCGCTCAAAAGCTCCAGCACACTGGAGCCAATCGCGCCGCAGCCAATCAAAGCAATATTTTTCATCTCTAGACTCCTGAAAAATGCGCTGGCCCGGCGTGATCGGGGTCAGCGCAAATGGTCCGGATGCTGCTGGCGCAAATGAGCGGACAGGGCTTCTGCCGCCTCTTGCACCTTCTGCACCCAGAGCTGGGTTTTCTCGGGCACCAGCTCGGTAAACGGAATGGCCATGGCCAGTCCCGCAACCACCCGCCCGTCTGCGGCGCGCACCGGCGCTGCAATACTGGAAACACCTGGCTCGTAAAAGCCCTCGCCCATGGCGTAGCCACGCTCACGGTCCTGGACCAGCAGGCCCAGCAGCTCGTCGATGTTGCGCGGCGTGCTCTCGGAAAACTGGGGCAATTCCTCGCCGCCAAACACCGAGCGCAGTTGCGCGGCATCCATGTCATGCAGCAGGGCTCGCCCCAGCACCGTGGCATGTGCAGGCAAGCGCGAGCCAACGCGCACAGCGCCCTGGAACGCTCCGGCCGGAGTGACGCGCGCCACATAGACCACGGAGGTGCCGTCACGCAATGCAAGATTGCTGGTCATGCCCAGCTCATCGCACAAGGCCTGAAGGGCAGGCTCGGCCAGTTGCGCCAGCGGCTGGGTGGACAGGTAGTCGTAGCCCAGACGCAGCACTGCCAGACCGAGTCGGTATTCGGTACCGCGGCGCTGCAGATACCCCGAGTTTTCAAGCGTGGTCAACATCCGAAACACCGTGGAACGCGGCAGCTCGAGGTTGCGCGCCAGCTCGGGCGCACTCCAGACAGGTTGTTCCGGGCCAAAGCAGGCCAGCAGGCGCAGTCCTCGCTCGAGGGCGGGCACGGTGTAACGGTCTTGGTCGTTGGTTGAAATCTCTGGGGTTTCGCTCATGGCAATCAGCTGGTGTTGGGCAAATGGCTTTGGTTCAACAAAGATGCCAGCCTATGCGCAACCTCTACAGGTTGTTCCACGGGTGAAGCATGACCGGCAGCCGCAAGCGTACCGTAGTGCGCGCCCAGCAACTCGGACCAGGCTTTGCAAGCTGCAGGCGGAGTCACCACATCGTGCTCGCCGACCCAGACCTGAATCGGCATGCCCAGTCTGCCCTGTGCCTGCGCCAGATCGCCGCCGCAGAGCAGCTCGACCGCCTGCGCATAGCCCTGCGGCTGCATGCGCGCCGTATTCCAGCGCACCCATGCACGCACGGCTTCAGGGGCCTCGGAAGACACCAGACGCTGGTCGATGACGGCCGCCAGGCCGGCGACACCTTTCTCGGCCAGCGAAGCCAGACGTCCTTCGCGTACCCTGGCTTGCTGCTCGGCCTTGGCCGCTGCGCCGTAACCACCGGCCGGGCTGATGAGCACCAGTTGCTCGACCAGTCCGGGAGCCGCCGTGACTGCCAGCCTGGCAGCCATCAGGGCGCCCAGGGAATGACCCACCAGCAGGCAGCGCCGCACACCCAGCACATGCAGCGACTGGGCCAGCGCATGCGCATAGTCGGCATCGGCAGGCGCGGCTGGCGCCAGCGGCGTCGACATGCCATAGCCGGGTGCATCCCAGGCCAGAACGCGCGCCTTGTCACCCAGCTGCAGCGCCACATCCAGCCAGGACGCAGCCCCGGAGCTGATGCCATGCAGCAGCACCACCGCAAAATCGGAGCTGGCATCGCCAGCCTCGCGCCAGGCAACCTGGGCGTTCTGCGGGAGCTCTACCAGTCGCTCGGGAAATCCGGTCTGCAGCAGCTGCAGCTTCGGCGACAGCAAATCCTCGTGCATGACGAAGCTCAGCGCTTGATCTTGGCCAGCGGATGCTCTGGCGGATAAGTCGGCGTGACGGGCTTCTTGGCGCCCAGCATCACGCACATCAGCGCATCTTCGTCACCGACATTGATCTCTTCGCGGTACACGCCGGGCGGCACCGAAACCACATCGCGATCGGTCAGGATGGTCTCGAAACGCTCGCCGTCCTTTTCCAGCACCAGCTTGAGCTTGCCGCGCATCACGAAGAACACCTCTTCGACATCGGTGTGCAGATGCGAAGGGCCTTCATGGCCGGCAGGAATCACCATGGTGGAGAAGGTGAAGTTTTCCGACGGAATGGTGTTGCTGTCGGAGGCCACACCCGTGCCGCCCGTGCCGATGTAGCGCATCTGGCCGCGACGGTACTTGGGGTCGAAATCGGCCTGGAACTTCAGGGCATCGAAGTCGTACTTGCGCGTGGCAAAACGCGCAATGCGTGTGCTCATCCAGTCTTCAAAGCTGGAGCCCTCGGGGCGGTCCCAAGTGCGGGCATTGTTGTCCTGTGCGATATCGCTCATATGTCTCTCCTGAAACCGTTGATGAACACAAAAAGCAATCTGCTTTTTGTTTTACTAATAAAACCAGGTTCATTTGGCGAAACAATTATAAGAAGACTTGCCCGATCGCAACAAGCACATTTCTTTGCCAGCGAGCTCTTGTCGCCTTTTCATCGAGGCAAACGCCAGATTTCAGACGCAAAAAAAGGAGCGCCAAGCGCTCCTGTGAACTCGCCTTGAAGGACAAGATGAAAACTCTCAGGCGTCGCGCAGCTCCCTGCGCAAGATCTTGCCCACGGGTGTCTTGGGCAGATCGGCACGGAAGACGATGTGGCGCGGGCGCTTGTAGCCGGTCAGATTGGCATGGCAGTAGTCGCGGATGGCCTGCTCGGTCAGTGCCGGGTCCTTTTTGACGACGATGAGCTTGATGGCCTCGCCGGATTTCTCGTCGGGCACGCCGACCACAGCGCACTCCAGCACGCCAGGGCAGTTGGAGACCACGTCCTCCACCTCGTTGGGATAGACATTGAAGCCGCTGACGATGACCATGTCTTTCTTGCGATCCACGATCTTCACAAAGCCGCGCTCGTCCATGGTGCCGATGTCACCGGTCAGGAAGTAGCCGTCGGCCGTCATGACCTTGGCAGTTTCGTCGGGACGCTGCCAGTAACCGGCCATGACCTGCGGGCCCAGCACGGCGACTTCGCCGGGCTGGCCGAGTTCGTTCACATCCCGGCCATCGCTGTCGACCAGCTTCACATAGGTGCTGGGCAGGGGCACGCCTATGGTGCCAGAGTAAGCCGTGGCCGTGACCGGGTTGCAGGTCACCGAGGGGCTGGTTTCCGAGAGGCCATAGCCCTCGCAGATCGGGCAGCCGGTCTTCTTGAGCCACAGCTCGGCCACGGCGCTCTGCACGGCCATTCCGCCGCCCACCGACACCTTGAGATGGCTCCAGTCCACGGTGTCGAAGTCGGGGTGGTTGGCCAGGCCGTTGAACAAGGTGTTCACGGCCGGAAAGCTGTGGAAACGGTGCCTGGACAGCTCCTTGAGCGTGGCCTTGAGATCGCGCGGATTGGGGATCAGCACGGTCTTGCCGCCGGTACGCATGGCCAGCATCATGTTCACCGTGAACGCGAAGATGTGATACAGCGGCAGCGCGCAGATGCTGGTGGGCTGCTCGCCTGCTGGCACCTTCTTCATGGCGGGCTCGTTCCAGGCTTCGGACTGCAGCACGTTGGCAATGATGTTCCTGTGCAGCAGCACGGCACCCTTGCTCACGCCTGTGGTGCCGCCCGTGTATTGCAGCAGTGCCATGTCGTCGGCCTTGAGCACCGGCGCCTTCAGGCTGGCGCCACGCCCCTTGGCCAGCGCGTCCTTGAAGCGCACGGCACCAGGCAGGCTGAAAGCCGGCACCAGCTTCTTGACAGAGCGCACCACGTAATTGACCAGCATGCCCTTCAAAAGGCCCAGCTCGTCGCCCATGGCGCAGAGCACGATGTGCTGCACGGCGCTGCCATGCATGCCGTCCTGCAGCGTCTTGGCGAAGTTCTCGATGATGACGATGGCCTTGGCACCCGAGTCCTTGAGCTGATGCTCGAGCTCGCGTGCCGTGTAGAGCGGGTTGACGTTGACCAGCACATAGCCGGCACGCAGCACCCCGGCCACCGCCACCGGGTACTGAGGAATATTGGGCATCATCAGCGCCACGCGGTCGCCGCGCTGCAGCCCCAGGCTTTGCAGATAGGCGGCAAAGACCTTGCTCTGGGCATCGACCTGGGCGAAGGTCAGCTCCTTGCCCATGAAGGAATAGGCCACCTTGTCGGCATGCTTGGCAAACGCCTCCTCCATCAAGGCCACCAGCGATGGATACTGGGACGCGTCAATGTCCGCAGGAACTCCCTCTGGATATGCATTCAGCCAAGGACGGTCACTCATTCTTCTGTCTCCGTTTCTTATCGTCTGATCCGGCCATTGTGATAAAAAGCACGGTCGTTCGATACTGTAGTAACCCTAGGAAACAAGCAGGGTCACCTTGGTAACAGAGGTCCAAACCCATGAAAAAAGCCCGCAGGCAACAGACTGCGGGCTTTGAGTGTTTTCAGCCTCCAGCGCTTACTGGTAAAGCGCTGAAAGCTATCAAACTTGAGTTTACTTGACCAGCTGGGCCAGATCGCCGGCAGCGTACTTCTTGGCCATTTGCTCCAGGCTGTAGCCCTTGATCTTGCCGCCCTGGCCTTCGCAGCCGAACTCGATGTAGCGGGCCTTGCAGACTTGCTTGGCCGCTTCGCGGGCAGGCTTGAGCCATTCGCGGGCGTCGAACTTGTCGGGGTTCTCGGCCAGGAACTTGCGCACTGCGCCGGTCATCGCCAGACGGATGTCGGTGTCGATGTTGATCTTACGCACGCCGTACTTGATGGCTTCCTGGATTTCTTCCACGGGCACGCCGTAGGTTTCCTTCATTTTGCCGCCGTACTGGTTGATGATGGCCAGCAGCTCCTGAGGCACGGAGGAGGAGCCATGCATCACCAGGTGGGTGTTGGGGATGCGGGCGTGGATTTCCTTGACGCGGGAGATGGCCAGGATGTCGCCTGTGGGCTTGCGGCTGAACTTGTAGGCGCCGTGGCTGGTGCCGATGGCGATCGCCAGTGCGTCCAGCTGGGTGGCCTTAACGAACACGGCAGCTTCTTCGGGGTCGGTCAGCATCTGGCTGTGGTCCAGCTTGCCTTCGGCGCCGATGCCGTCTTCTTCGCCGGCTTCGCCGGTTTCCAGGTTGCCCAGGCAGCCCAGTTCGCCTTCCACGGTCGCGCCGATCTGGTGGGCCATGGCCACCACCTTCTGGGTCACGTCCACGTTGTAGTCGAAGGACGAAGGCGTCTTGCCGTCGGCCATCAGCGAGCCGTCCATCATCACCGAGCCGAAGCCCAGGTTCAGCGCACCCTGGCAGACTTCAGGCGTGGTGCCATGGTCCTGGTGCATCACCAGGGGGATGTGGGGATACATCTCGGCGGCCGCCTGGATCAGGTGCTTGATGAAGGGCTCACCGGCGTACTTGCGGGCGCCAGCGCTGGCCTGCAGGATCACGGGCGCGCCGACTTCGTCAGCCGCCGACATCACGGCCTGGACCTGTTCCAGGTTGTTCACGTTGAAGGCGGGGATGCCATAGCCGTTTTCAGCAGCATGGTCCAGCATTTCGCGCATCGAGATCAAAGGCATGGTGGGTTCCGTTCAAAGTTTTGAGAGGCAACGCCCCCGGCGATGAATCACTGCAGTGCGCCGCACGACAGCTGTGGCCCGGGGAAAGACCAGCGGCCACGCTTCGGTAACCGCTTAGTAACCGGGTATTTTAACCGGCTAGCGGTATTTCCATGCGATAGCAGGTGGTGAAGCCTTGTGGTGCCTCGGCCACCATGAAACGGCCGCCATGGGCCTGCATGACGCGGCTGACGATTTCATGGCCCAGATGCAGGCTGTCCACGGGCGGCACATGGGCCGGCGCCGCATCACGCCGACCATCGTCGCAGACCTGTACCCAGGCCAGTGCTCGGGCCGAATCGAGGCCGGCCTGCACCTCGATCTGCGTGCCGCACGGCGTATGGCGCACGGCGTTCTCGACCAGATTGCGCAGCGCCGAATCGAGCAGCAGCGCATTGCCACGCACAGGCAGCTCCTGCGGGGCCTCCACGGAAATCATGTCCTCGCGCTGCCAGGCATGCTGAGCCTGCGCCGCCGCCACATTGCGCGCCACATCGGCCCAGTTCACGGTCTGCAACGGTGCATCCAGCATGCCGCGCCCGGCGCGGGCCAGGGTCAGCAGCTGATCGAGCACATGGCCGGCATGCAGTGCGTCCCGGCCTATGCGCTGCAGCGCGGCCTGCAAGGTTGCGCTGTCGGCCTGCGTTGCCGACTTCAGCGCCTGGGCCTGAAGCGCGATGGAGGCCAGCGGCGTGCGTAGCTCATGGGCCACTTCGTTGGCCAGATTGCGCTCGCGCTCAAGCGCCTCCTGCTGGCGGTCGAGCAAGGTGTTGATGGAGCTGACCATGGGCGCGAGCTCGCGCGGCACATGGGCGTCGGAGAGCCGCTGGTCACGGCTCAGATCCAGCGCCTCCACGCGCTGCGTGAGCTGGTTGAGCGGGCGCATGCCGCGGCGCATGGCCACGCCCAGCGCAATCACGATCACGGGCAGCAGCCAGAAGCCCGGCTCTATCATCTGCATGGCGATGTCGTCGGCCAGGCTGTCGCGTTCGGCCAGGTCAATCATCACCGTGACCTTGGCTGTCCTGTCGTGGCTCCACTGCGTGTAGCTGCGCCAGGCCTGGCGTTCATGCACCCCAATCGTGGCAAAGCCCTGCTCGATGTCGAAGTCCGGCAAGGGCGCCTGACCGGTGCGCGAGATCAGCAGACCTTGCGCATTCCAGAGCACCACGCTCAGCGACTCCTGATAGTCATGGGCGTGCAGGCCTGCAGGCGGCTGGACTGCCGTGGTCTCCCCGGCCGGCACGTCGTCCTGCACATGCCAGTTCAAGGTCAGCGCTGCCACTCCGGCCAGATGCCCGTCGGTCAGCTCGTCGGCCTCATGGACCCCGGTCTGATAGCCCCAGATGACGAAGCTGCACCAGACCAGCACCAGCCCCCCCAGCATCCAGGCCAGCAGATTCAGCTGCAGCGAGCTGCGGCGCTTGCCGGTCTGTGCAATGGTCTTCATTCCTGCTCCTGCGGCATGAAATAGCCCACACCGCGCATGGTCACGATGATCTTCTGGCCCAGCTTCTTGCGCAGATGGTGGACATAGACCTCCACGGCATTGCTCTCCACCGTATCGCCCCAGCTGTAGAGGTGCTCCTCGATCTGCGTGCGCGACAGCACGCGCCCGCGTGCCAGCAGCAAGGCCCAGAGCACGGCGAACTCGCGCGGTGAAACCTCCACCTTCTGCCCTGCCTGCCTGATGGTGCGCGCTGCCGGGTCCACCTCCAGATCCGCATGACGGATCACCGGCGAGGCTTGACCGGCGGCGCGGCGCATCATGGCGCGCAAACGGGCCTCCAGCTCGTCCATGTCAAAGGGCTTGACGAGGTAATCATCGGCGCCCAGATTGAGCCCCGCCACTCTATCCTGCACCTGATCGCGTGCCGTGAGAATCAGCACCGGTGTGGCCGGATCGGGCAGCTGCGGTACACCGGGCCGGCTGCTCTGCAAGCGCAGGCGGCGCACCACCTCGCTGCCATCGCCATCGGACAGCCCCAGATCCAGCAGCACCGCATCGAAGCGCTCGGTGCTCAGGGCATGCCAGGCCTCGGCCACGCTGGCGCACACATCCACCGCATAGCCGCGCTGCATGAGATTGGCTCGCAGCCCTGCTGCAATGCCTTCGTTGTCTTCGACCACCAGAATTCGCATGACCGCATTGTGCGGGTCAATGCCGAATCCGCTCAACTTGCCGGTCAACGCCGGGGCCCGCTTCCCCTGCTCCCGCATGGACTTGACATCCGCAGGCCCGGATTTCGCCTTAACATCGGCCACCTTTCATTGCCGCAATCCGCCGCAGCGCCTTCATGTTCTTCTTCGATCCGTTTCTGTTTGCGCTGTTCAATGCCGATGCCCAGACGCACTGGTTCAGCATCCAGCTGGCACGTTCGCTCTCGGCCTGGCTGCCCAATCTGAGCGGAGTTCTGGTCCTGCTGGCCCTGGTGTTCGCCTCACCGGCAACACGCCGCACCATGCTGATGCTGCTGCTGTCCATGGGCACGGCCTGGCTGATCGCCAGACTCATACGCTGGGGCTTTCCAGCGCCGCGCCCGTTCCAGCTCAACCTGGGCACGCTATGGATTCAGCATGGCGGACGTGCGGGCTTTCCCAGCCTGCATGCCAGCGGTGCCTTTGCCCTGGCCATGGCCATCAGCCTGGGCACGACCCGCCATCGCAAGCCTCTGGTCTGGCTGGCCTGGCTGGCCGCCATCGGAATTGCCTGGAGCCGCGTCCATCTGGGCGTGCACTTTGCCTCCGACCTGCTGGCCGGGGCGCTGGTAGGCATCAGCTGCGCCCTCATTGTCTGGAATATCGCCTCGCGGCTGCGCCGCCGCCGCCATCTGCGCGTCGTGCCGCATCTCAAACGCCTGCGCAGCGCATGGACGGCCCAGGGCTGAGCAAGACCTTAAGCGCTTGTTAAGAAGCGCTTTCTATCGTGGCGGCCATGAAGTCGTCCGCCACCTCGCTCCCCTTCCCTACTCTTCGCCAAGCCTCCGCTCCAGCCCTGCTGAGCTGGACCGTCATCGCCATGGCCTGCGTACTGGCCTGGGATATGAGCGGCCTGGACATGGCCATGGCGCACTGGTTTGGTAACAGCCAGGGCTTTGCACTGCAAAACGACTGGTTCATGGTCAATATTGCCCATGAAGGCGCGCGCAAGCTGGCCTGGATCATCGTGACGGGGCTGAGCCTGGCGATCTGGTGGCCCGTCGGCTGGCTGCGGAAAGTACCTTATCCACGCCGGATACAGCTGGTGGTAGGTTCATTGATCGCACTCGTCGTCATGACCCTGATAAAACGCATCAGTGTCACCAGCTGCCCTTGGGATCTCAGCGATTTTGGCGGCGTTGGCCACTATGTCTCTCACTGGGCCTGGGGCGTCACGGATGGCGGCAGCGGCCACTGTTTTCCGGCCGGCCACGCCTCGGCAGGCTTTGCCTTCATCAGCGGCTACTTTGCGCTGCGCCACGATCTGCCGCGTGCCGCGCGGCTGTGGCTGGCCGCGGCCCTGGTGGCCGGATTTGCCCTTGGCCTGGCGCAGCAGATGCGCGGCGCCCACTTCATGAGCCACACCCTGTGGACCGCCTGGCTGTGCTGGACGGCCAGCTGGTTGTGCGATCTGTTCACCACCCACCGCCTGGCACACCAGCGGCCTGCGGATGCGGCCCTGTCTCCTGACGAGCTGCTTGCCTCGGACTAGGCGCTGCACACACGCAAAGGTCATTCATGCTGTTCTTCGATGCCCCTGTTTTTCAATTTCTGAATGCCAACACCCAGAGCCCGCTGTGGTGGATTCAGGCCTCGCGCTTTGCCTCCACCTGGCTGCCCGGCCTCTGCGCCCTGCCCGTGATCGCCGCCATGCTGGCGCTTGGCAAAGGCTGGCGACGCAGCCTGCAACTGGCCCTGCTGTCCATGGCCTGTGCCTGGGTCGCCTGCCGTCTGATTCGCTGGGGCCTGCCCATGCCCAGGCCAGCCCAGCTGAGCATGGGCATGCAGTGGATAGCGCATGGGGCCAGCGCCAGCTTTCCCAGCATGCATGCTGCCGGTGCCTTTGCCCTGGCGCAGGGCATCAATCTGGGCGTGGGCAGGCACCAGCGCTGGCTGGTCGTTGTCGCATGGCTTCTCGCCACCAGCGTGGCACTGAGCCGCGTGGTGCTGGGCGTACATTTCCCCTCGGACGTTCTGGCCGGCATGCTGGTCGGTACCGCCAGCGCCGTACTGGTCTGGCGCAGCGCCCTGCAGATCCAGCAAGCCCGGCGCCGCAAACAGCTCAAGCGCCGTCTGCAACCCCAGCTCGGCTGATTCACGCTATCAAAACAAAAGCTGCCAGCGCTTTAACCGTAAGCGCTGGCAGCTTTTTGATGAGGCATGCTTCAAGTCAGAGGCATCGAGCAAGAACCGCCTCGCAGCGAAGATGCCGTCCCCCTCGGGGGGAAGCGGCATGGCCGCTCAGGGGGCTCACTCCACCCGGCAGATCTTGAGCATATTGGTACCGCCGGGCTGGCCCATGGGCTCGCCGCAGGTAATGGCGTAGACATCGCCGGACTGCACGATGCCGCGGGCCAGCAAATGACCCTTGGCCTGGTCCAGTGCCATGTCGCGCTCGGCGCTGGTGTCCATCAGCAGAGGACGCACGTTGCGGTACAGCGCCATCTTGCGCTGAGTGGCCAGCTTGGGCGTCAGCGCGTAGATGGGGATATGGATGCGATGACGGCTCATCCACAGTGCGGTCGAGCCGGAGTCCGTCAGCGCCACGATGGCCTTGGCACCCAGGTGATGCGCGGTGAACAGCGCGCCGATGGCGATGGCCTGGTCGGTACGTTTGAACTGGCTGTTGCTGAAGTCGGCGTCCTTGACGCGATCTTCGGCCGCTTCCGCAGCGGCGCAGATGGCAGCCATTTCACGCACGGTCTCCAGCGGGTACTTGCCGGCAGCGGTTTCGGCGCTCAGCATCACGGCATCGGTGCCATCCAGCACGGCATTGGCTACGTCGCTCACTTCGGCACGGGTAGGCACGGGGTTGGTGATCATGGACTCCATCATCTGGGTCGCTGTGATCACCACCTTGTCCATGTCGCGCGCCATGCGGATCATCTTCTTTTGCAGTGCGGGCACAGCGGCATTGCCCACTTCCACGGCCAGGTCGCCACGGGCAACCATGATGCCGTCGGAGACCTTGAGAATCTCTTCCAGGCGCGGAATGGCTTCGGCACGCTCGATCTTGGCGATCAGGCCGGGCTTGTGGCCGTACTGCGCAGCGGCCACATTGCACAGCTGGCGTGCCATTTCCATGTCGGTGGCGTTCTTGGGGAAGCTCACGGCCACGTAGTCGGCCTGGAAGGACATCGCGGTCTTGATGTCTTCCATGTCCTTGGCAGTCAGTGCGGGAGCCGTCAGGCCGCCGCCTTGCTTGTTGATGCCCTTGTTGTTGGACAGCTCGCCACCCAGCTTGACGATGGTGTGCACCTCTTCGCCGCGCACGGCGTCCACGGTCAGCACGATCAGGCCGTCGTTGAGCAGCAGCACGTCGCCGGCCTTCACATCCCGGGGCAGCTCCTTGTAATCGAGGCCCACGCCGTTGATGTCGCCCAGTTCGGTGCGCGATGCATCCAGCACGAAACGCTCGCCGGGCTCGAGCATGACCTTGCCCTCGGCAAACTTGCCGACGCGGATCTTGGGACCCTGCAGGTCGGCCATGATGGCCACTTCGCGGCCCGCGCGCTGGGCGGCCTCGCGCACCATGGTGGCACGGTCGATATGGTCCTGCGCCTTGCCATGGCTGAAGTTCAGGCGCACGACGTTCACGCCTTCGCGCACCATTTGTTCAAGCAGTTGCGGATCGCTGGAAGCGGGGCCCAGTGTGGCGACGATCTTGGTAGCACGACTCACTTGCATGAAATGTCTCTCTCGCGATGGAATGTAATCGGGTTTCAATTCTGGCACGAATGCGGTTACATGACTGCATCTTGCACAGCGCTGCAGCACCAGGCGAGCAAGCCTCAGAAAAGAAAAAACAGTAGCTGCTTGCGCCTATCCACTCTAGAAATCAGCGTAAATAATGCATGAAATGTCTATATTTCAAGCGCTTGCAGCTACTGATTCGGAAGCATAAGAGGGAAACTTGCGCTGGAACCGGCAGGCCTTGTGCAGCGCATCAATGAGCGCGTCGAAACAGTTTTGCCCGGCAGGTTCAAATGTGCTGGCGTGCTGGCCTCAGATCAGGCCGTGCGAGAGCAGATAGGTCACCACATGCGTGAGCATGGCGGCCTCAAGCCCGTAGCGCCAGAACATGACGCCGGCCAGCAGCCCATAGACGCTTTCGCACATCAGCAGTTGCAGCACGAGAGGCGCCGACAGCTCACCGGCCACACCCCAGTTCAGAAACACCGGAATGCAGCCCGACAACAGGGCAGCCAGCGCGATCGCCGACCAGCCCAGCCGCCAATCCGGGCGCTGCCTGGAGCTGCCGAAGAGCGTCCACAGCAGCCACATCACGCCCGTCAGCATGCCCAATCTCAGCAGCAGCTCTTCGGTGATCGCACCATAGAGCAGCTTGGGCCATAGCGGCAGGCCGTAGACCGGGTCCACAAAAGGCATGCTTTCGGGCCAGACCACGGCCAGCGTCACCAGCCAGGCCGCGCCGATCACACCGCCTGCCACGCCGGGCAGGCTCAGCACACGAATGCCGCGCCAGGGCACACGCCCCTCGGCCAGGGCATGAATCAAGGGAGCACTCAGGCCCAGCTTCGGGCCCAGCCGGACCCCGAGGCCCACGCTCAGCGCCAGCAAGGCACTCAGCCCCGCCGTCACCGCCCAGCTGCCCGCGATCTCCAGACCGTCTCCGGTCAGAAAGCCCAACCAGGCCGGCGGCACCGTCCAGGCCAGCGCCACCACCCCGGGCAGACCCAGCAGCCACAGCAGCAAGCCCATGCGCGCGGCAGGCAGAGGCCTGGCTGCAGCGCCATGGGACAGGTGGTTGAAGGTCTGCGGCATGCTGAACTCTGGCGCCCGTCGCTCAGTCACGCATTAGGGCTTCGATCTCGTCAGGCTTGACGGGCACGCCGCGGGTGATGAGCTCGCAGCCGGTCTCGGTGACGATGGCATCGTCCTCGATGCGGATACCGATGTTGTGGAACTTCTCGGGCACGCCGGGTGCCGGTCGCACATAGATGCCCGGCTCTATCGTCGTGACCATGCCGGGGCGCAGGATACGGCTGGGGCGATTGGCAATGGTTTCGCCCGAGATCGGGTCCTTGCGTTCGCTGACCACGCCCAGCTCGCTGGGCTCCACATAGCTGCCGCAGTCATGCACATCCATGCCCAGCCAGTGGCCGGTGCGGTGCATGTAGAACTGGAAGTAGGCGCGCGACTCGATCACATCCTCAGCCGTGCCGTACTTCGTACGGTCCAGCAGCCCGAGGTCCAGCATGCCCTGGGCCAGCACGGCCACGGTGGCGTCATGCGGGTCGTTGAAACGCTTGCCGGCTCTGGTGACGGCGACCGCAGCCTCCTGGCTGGCGAGCACCAGCTCGTACAGCGCGCGCTGCGCCCCGCTGAACTTGCCGTCGGCCGGGAAGGTGCGCGTGATGTCGCTGGCATAGCCGTCCAGCTCGCAGCCTGCATCGATGAGCACCAGCTCGCCCGCGCGTACCGGTGCCTTATCGGCCTGATAGTGCAGCACGCAGGCATTGGCGCCGGCAGCCACGATGGAACCATACGCCACATACTGCGAGCCATGCTGGCGGAACTCGTGCAGCAGCTCGGCGTCCAGATGGTATTCGCGCACCTCCTCGCCATTGCGCAGCATGCGGGCCGAGCGCTGCATGGCGCGCACATGGGCCTGGGCACTGATCTGCGCGGCACGGCGCATGATGTCCTGCTCGTGCGCGTCCTTGACCAGACGCATCTCGTCCAGCAGCGCACAGGCATCGCCCTGCTGCGTGGGGCAGATCACGCCAAAGCGCGAGCGGGCGCGCACCTGACCCAGCCAGCCTTCGACCTGTTCGGCCAGGCCCTTGTGCGTGGCGAAGGGGAACCAGACACGCTCGCGGTTTTCCAGCAGGCGCGGCAGACGGGAGTCGATCTCGTCGCTGGAGAAGGCCTGAGCCACGCCCAGCTTGGCCTTGGCCGCCTCGGGGCCCAGGCGATAGCCGGTCCAGACCTCGCGCTCCAGATCCTTGGGCTGGCAGAACAGCACGCTCTTGCCATCGCTGGTCAGCACCAGGCAGGCATTGGGCTCGGAAAAGCCGGTGAGGTAGTAGAAGTAGCTGTCGTGGCGATACAGATACTCGGTATCGCGGTTGCGATGCAGCTCGGGAGCCGTGGGAATGATGGCGACACCGCCGTCGCCCAACTGGGCGGCCAAGCGTGCGCGGCGTTGGGCATATACAGAAGTCATGGGCATATCGTAATGCTGGCCGGACATCTGTACATCAGCTTACATCTGCAGATGTCAGCTATTTCGACACAGCCCTGGCTCCGCGTCGCCCAAAAGCGGGGCCGTCAGCAGCGCCGTCGCATCATCGGGCACCAGGGCCTCGGGCTGGCTCGCGCGCCAGCCCGACCAGAGCAGGCTTGCGCCCGACAGGATCAACAGACCGCAGACCAGCCATTCCACCAGTCTTCTGGGCCAGGCGGGCGGATGTCTGGCACTCCACCAGGTCACGCCCGTGACGACAGGAAAAGCCAGCGCCGTCCAGCCCATGACGGCCCAGTTCAGCTGGCCCTCCACCGCCACCATGGCGGCGCGCAGCAGGGAGCAGGAGATAAACATGGCAAACAGGCAGTGACGCACCAGCATGCGGTCCAGCGGCTGGCGGTAGAGGTGATAGACCATGGGCGGGCCGGGTGTTGCAAACAAGCCACCGAGCAGCCCCGAGGACACGCCAGCCACCCATAGGGAGACAGGGCCTGAAGGCCGCTCCAGCGCCTTCTTCTGCATCAGCAGCAGCATGGCGCAAAGCACAATCACCAGTCCCAGCAGCATGCGCAGGCCATTGAGCGTATTGCCGCTGAGCCAGTGCAGCAGCAGCACCCCGCCGACCACGCCCAGCACGCTGCTGATGAGCATGGGCTTGAGCATGGCCCAGTCAGGCTCGAAGCGGTAGGCACGCATATAGCTGACGCCGTTGATGATGGACAGCAGACAGGCCACATTGGCCGCATCGGCAATATTCATCAGGCCCGTAGCACCTGCCACGCCGACAAAGATCAGCCCGAACGCGAAGCCCGTGAGGTTCTGGCAGAACGCGGCCAATCCCACCAGAGCCATGAAGAAAACGATTTGCATGCACTCACCCGATGACGGCCCCAGGAGAATGCGCAAAGATGCATCCGGGAGTGCCTGTCTGAAGAGCAAAGGAGCTTAGCAGACGCTGGCGATGAACTTGCGATGGCAAATAATCTTGCCCAGCGGCGTAGTTGACGCAGGCATCAGTGCCGAGTCCGTGCGACGGCGCTCCAGCTTAGCGCTGATTGAGCTGGGCCAGTCGCTCGGGCGTTCCGACATCGACCCAGCGGCCGGTGTAGAGCGATGCCCCCACCCGGCCTTGCTGCATGGCGCGGCGCAGCAGCGGGGCCAGCGGGGCACGCAGGCCATCGGGGTTTCCGGGCTGCACATCGAACCACGGTGATGCAAACAACTCGGCTTTCAACAGCGCAATCGTGCTGTAGGTGTAGCGTGGCCGCTCGTCGTCGGCAGGCAAATCCAGTGCCTTGCCGTCCTCGCCCAAACCAAAGTCGCCACGCAGATTGTGTTCAGGATTGGGCACCAGCCACAGGTGAGCCAGATCATCGCTTTGGGCAAACGCCTGGGCATCCTGCACCGCAAAGCTGAAATCCGGCGCATAGACATCGCCTGCGGCCAGCCAGAAAACCCGGCCCAGCTGCGGCAAGGCACGGCTGATGCCGCCTGCGGTTTCAAAGGCTTTCTCGGGCTCCGCCGAATAGGCAAGCGATAGCTTCGCGCTTGCGCCTTCATCGGGCTGCAGCACGAATTCATCGCCGAAATACGCGGGAATCTGTGCCCCCAGCCAGCCGGTATTGATGACGGCACGCGGCACGCCGGCATCCAGCAGCGCCTGCATGTGCAACTGCAGCAGCGGCACGCCCTGCACCTTGAGCAGCGGCTTGGGCATGACATCGGTCAGCGGCCTCATGCGCTCGCCCCGGCCTGCGGCCAGCAGCATTGCAGGGGGTTGCACCAGGAGGGAAGCAGCGTTTTCTACAGTCATTGCAATCAGCTTTTCAACATGGTTTGAGGTGTGCAGGACACCTGTTTCTGGGGTTGCACTGTAGAGCATTGACCCGCATCCCGCCTGCGAAAATTGGGCCTCCATTAAAATGACGGGCTTAGCAGAATTACCCCTCCTTTTCGGAGCGCCCTGATGGCCAACACTCAAAATATGGCGAATGCAATCCGTGCACTCGCAATGGATGCCGTTCAACAAGCCAATTCCGGCCACCCCGGTGCCCCCATGGGCATGGCCGACATGGCCGTAGCGCTGTGGAGCCGCCACCTCCAGCACAACCCCGTGAACCCTCACTGGGCCAATCGCGACCGCTTCATTCTGTCGAACGGTCACGGCTCCATGCTGATCTATGCGCTGCTGCACCTGAGCGGCTACGACCTGCCCATCGAAGAGCTGAAGAACTTCCGTCAGCTGCACAGCAAGACTGCCGGCCACCCCGAAGTGGGCATCACCCCCGGCGTGGAAACCACCACCGGCCCTCTGGGCCAGGGCATCACCAATGCCGTGGGCTTTGCACTGGCTGAAAAGCTGCTGGCTGCCGAGTTCAACAAGGACAAGCACGAGATCGTCGACCACCACACCTACGTGTTCCTGGGCGATGGCTGCCTGATGGAAGGCATCTCGCATGAAGCCGCCGCCCTGGCCGGTGCCTGGAAGCTGAACAAGCTGATCGCCCTGTACGACGACAACGGCATCTCCATCGACGGCAAGGTGACCCCCTGGTTCATCGACAACACGCCCGAGCGCTTCGAAGCCTACGGCTGGAACGTGATCCGCGCCGTGGACGGCCACAATGTGGACGCCCTGGACAAGGCCATCGCCGCCGCCAAGAAGAGTGCCGACAAGCCCACGCTGATCTGCTGCAAGACCCATATCGGCAAGGGCTCGCCCAACCGTCAGGACACGGCCAAGGCCCACGGCGAACCTCTGGGCGCCGAAGAGATCGCCCTGACCCGCGCAGCTCTGGGCTGGACTTACGGCCCCTTCGAGATCCCTGCCGACGTCTACACCGACTGGAACGCCAAGGATCTGGGCACCAAGGCCGAAGCCGCCTGGAACGAGAAGTTCGCTGCCTACACGGCCGCCTTCCCCGAGCAAGCCGCCGAGTTCACGCGCCGCATGGCTGGCGATCTGCCCGCCAACTTCGGTGAAATCGCCGCCAAGATCGCATCCGACGCCCATGACGCCGGCGCCACCGTGGCCAGCCGCAAGGCCAGCCAGCTGGCCCTGGAAGGCCTGACAGCCGCTCTGCCCGAGCTGCTGGGCGGCTCTGCCGACCTGACCGGCTCCAACCTGACCAACACCAAGTCCACCCCCTCTTTCCGCGTGGACGACAAGGGTGCCGTGGTCAAGACCGAAGAAGGCCAGATCGGCCGCCACATCAACTACGGTGTGCGCGAGTTCGGCATGGCCGCCATCATGAACGGTGTGGCGCTGCACGGCGGCTTCATCCCCTACGGCGGCACCTTCCTGACCTTCTCCGACTACAGCCGCAACGCCATCCGCATGGCGGCTTTGATGAAGCAGCGCGTGATCCACGTCTTCACGCACGACTCCATCGGTCTGGGCGAAGACGGCCCTACCCACCAGTCCATCGAGCACGCAGCCTCCCTGCGCCTGATCCCCGGTCTGGACGTGTGGCGCCCCGCTGACACCACCGAGACCGCCGTGGCCTGGACCGTGGCCCTGAGCCAGAAGAACAAGCCCACAGCCATGCTGCTGAGCCGCCAGAACCTGGCTTACTCGCCCAAGAGCGAAGACGCGCTGGACGACATCGCCTGCGGCGCCTATGTGCTCTCCGAGCCCAAGGATGTGGGCCTAAAGGGCAAGAAGGCTCAGGCCGTGATCATCGCCACCGGCTCCGAAGTGCAGCTGGCTCTGGCTGCCCAGAAGCAACTGGCCGAACGCAAGATCGCCGTGCGCGTGGTCTCCATGCCCAGCACCACGACCTTCGACAAGCAGGATGTGAAGTACAAGAAGGCCGTGCTGCCCGCCGGCCTGCCCCGCATCGCCGTGGAAATGGGCGTGACCGACTTCTGGTGGAAGTACGGCTGCGCCGCCGTGGTCGGTATCGACACCTACGGTGAGTCCGCCCCCGCAGGCGTGCTGTTCAAGCACTTCGGCTTCACCGCCGAGAATGTGGCCGACACCGTGCAGGTCGCCCTGCAGAACGCTGGCAAGTAAGCGCAAAAGGGGCCTCGTGCCCCTTTTTTCCGGCTGAAGTTTGCTCACCCGCAGTCCTCAGCCATCCGGACCAGGCCCTGGGTGCCGAGTCCGGGCACAATCCGCTCCGGTTTTTCATTACTCACTATCTACGAGGCAACTATGACGATCAAGGTTGGTATCAACGGCTTCGGCCGCATTGGCCGCAACGTGCTGCGTTCCGCAGTGCAAAACTTCTCCGACATCGAAATCGTCGGCATCAACGACCTGCTGGAGCCCGACTACCTGGCTTACATGCTGAAGTACGACAGCGTGCACGGTCGTTTCGACGGTGAAGTTTCTGTCGAAGGCAACACCCTGGTCGTCAACGGCAAGAAGATCCGCCTGACGCAAGAGCGCGATCCCGCCAACCTGAAGTGGAACGAAGTCGGCGCCGACATCGTGATCGAGTCCACCGGCCTGTTCCTGACCAAGGAAACCGCCCAGAAGCACATCGACGCCGGTGCCAAGAAGGTCATCCTGTCCGCTCCTTCCAAAGACGACACCCCCATGTTCGTGTTCGGCGTGAACCACGGCACCTATAAGGGCGAGGCCATCATCTCCAATGCTTCTTGCACCACCAACTGCCTGGCTCCCGTAGCCAAGGTACTGAACGACAAGTGGGGCATCAAGCGCGGCCTGATGACCACCGTGCACGCAGCGACTGCCACGCAAAAGACCGTGGACGGCCCTTCCAACAAGGACTGGCGCGGCGGCCGCGGCATTCTGGAAAACATCATTCCCTCCAGCACTGGCGCTGCCAAGGCCGTGGGCGTGGTGATCCCCGAGCTGAACAAGAAGCTGACCGGCATGTCCTTCCGCGTGCCCACTTCCGACGTGTCCGTGGTTGACCTGACCGTGGAGCTGAACAGCGAAGCCACCTACGAAGAAATCTGCGCCGAAATG
The DNA here is from genome assembly GCF_011752915.1 of Comamonas sp. Tr-654. Classification (NCBI taxonomy): domain Bacteria; kingdom Pseudomonadati; phylum Pseudomonadota; class Betaproteobacteria; order Burkholderiales; family Comamonadaceae; genus Comamonas; species Comamonas sp. Tr-654. The sequence goes on along the minus strand of NZ_VWWQ01000004.1, from coordinate 461,094 downwards.
AAGGCCCAGTCCCAAGGCGCTCTGAAGGGCGTGCTGGGTTACACCGAAGACAAGGTCGTCGCCACCGACTTCCGCGGCGAGACCTGCACCTCCGTGTTCGATGCCGAAGCCGGTATCGCCCTGGACAAGACCTTTGTGAAGGTCGTGTCCTGGTACGACAACGAGTGGGGCTATTCCAACAAGTGCCTGGAAATGGTGCGCGTGGTGGCCAAGTAATCCTCAAGGATTACCTGCCAAAAAAGGCTCAATCGCTTACCAGATAAGCGATGAAAGCTATCAAAAAGCCAGCATGGGACGCCATGCTGGCTTTTTTTCGTCCCGCAAGACTGGAGCCGGCCCAAGCATGTCTCGGATACATTTGTAACACGCAGCTGCAACCGGCGCTCAGGAGCGTGAAGCACTGCCCCTTCCTCGGACAAGGCCGCCATGTTTATTGCGATTCCTCTTGAGAACAAGCCTTCCTGGCGCTCGCCGCCCTGGATGACGGTGCTGCTCATCATCATCAACTGCGTGATCTTCTGGGGCTGGCAGGCACCCGAGGAGCATGCCGTCGAAAAAGCGGCCCAGCAATATGCCCAGACCGCTTTGCCGACGCTGGAGCTGCCACCGTTCCTGACCTATCTGGAGGAACAAGCCGCCCAGGGCAGCAAGCGCTTCGACCAGCACACGCTGCAGACCGTGCGAAAGCTCTATCAGCACAAGGCCTATGCCCAGCTCTATGCGCTGCTGTGGCAGGAGAAGAAATTCCGCCAGCGCCTGCTGGACGGCCAGGTGATTACCGCCAGCCACCCGCGCCATGCGCAGTGGCAGGCTGCACGTGCCGCCTTCGCGCCCCACGAGCCGCGCGGCAGCTTTACCGAGCGCTGGTCCATGAGCTATGAGAATGGCGCCGGCTGGCAGCCCCTGCAGGCCTTCACCTCCATCTTCCTGCATGGCAGCACCAGTCATCTGCTGGGCAATATGGTGTTTCTGTTCCTGTTCGGCTTCACCCTGGAGCTGGCTTTGGGGGCCTTCACCTATCTGGCCTTCTACGTCATCGGCGGCATCGGCGCCTCGCTGTTCGCGCTGATGTTCTATGCCGGCATGGGCGGTTACGGCCTGGGGGCATCGGGGGCAATTTCGGCCCTGATGGCCATGTATGCGGTGATGTACCGCATGCGGCGCATACGCTTCTTCTACATGCTGCTGTTCTACTTCAACTACGCAAGCTGGCCGGCCCTGATCATGCTGCCGGTCTGGATGGGCGTGGAGCTGCTGCAGCATCTGCTGGGCGGCAAGCAGGTGGCCTATATGGCCCATTTTGGCGGTCTGCTGACGGGCGCTCTGCTGATGTGGGGCTATATGCGTCTGCAGACCGTCGCGGCGCCGGTCAACGAAGAAGAGCAGGCTCTGGCCGCCGCCCGGCCGCTGGCCGAGGCCATGGCCCGTGCCCAGCGCCATACCGATGCGCTGGAATTTGACCGAGCCGCTCCGGCCTGGCGCGAAGCGGCACGTCTGGCCCCCTCGGACCCGGCCATCCTGCGGGCCTGGTTTGAAAGCTCGCGCCATCAGCCCGCCAGCGAGGACTTTCATGCTGCGGCACGACGCATCTTCAAGCTGCCGGCCACCACGGACGCAGAGCGCCAGCTGCAGCTGGCCAGCTATCGCAGCTATCAGCAGCGCGCCCAGCCAGGCATGCGCATGAGCGCGGACACCATGCATGGCCTGGTGCGCAGTTTCGTGCGCCTGGGGGCCCTGCCCGAGGCCGAAAAACTATGCCGCTCCCTGCACAAGCTGGCAGACCATCCCCAATGGCCGGCAAGCTTGCTGCTGCTGGTCAACGGCATGGCCCAGGCCGGACGCATTCAGGATGCCAAAGTCTGGCTGCCTGTGCTGCAGCAATCGGCCCCCGAGGAAGCTCTCACGCGCTGGCTGGCACAACAACGCTAGCCAGTGCCTTGTCGCGCTCAGGTCTTGGCCTCCAGCTCCTGCAGCTCATCACGCAACACCCACTGCGCTTCCTGGGTGCTCGCGTGCTCAGGAAAGTGCTGCTTCATGCGCATGTACACCGACACGCCCTGCATGGGCTGCTCCAAGCCCTGCTTGTAAGCGCGCACCACCAGCTCCAGCATGGGCGGAATCAAAGTACTGCCGACAAAGCGCTTTTCAAAATCCTTGGCCAGTATCAACACATACCTGGGCTTGCCGGCCTTCCAGGCCTGCTGTGCCAGCTCGTAACTAAGCTGCGCCGAGTCAGGCTTGAAGTCCGGCTTGCGCTTGACGCAGCTCACCCAGGCTTCCAGGGCCTCGCTGGCGCGCTGCTGGGCGAGCAGCATGGGAATGAAACGCTGGCCCAGCTCCGCCAGGGCATCCGCGCGCTCGGTCAGTTTGAGTACCCGGAAGTAACGGCGGCAATCGGGCAGGCTCTCATAGTCCTCCCGCTGCCATTCGCGGGCCTGGTTAACAGCCTCGTCCATCTTGTTGTCCTGCACCAGTCTGGCCACCAGTGCATCGCGACGCTTGGCCTCCAGGGCCGCAGGGTCGATCTGCACGGTCGCAGGCCCCTCGGGCGCTTGCACGGGATCGATATCCAGAGCCGCATGGTGCTGGTACATGACGTAGCCGATCATGGCCGCCATCACCCAGCTGAAATAAATCATCACAAAGCTCACCAGGGGCAGCACCAATCCGGGCGCCGCGACCTTGAGCAGCATCGCCAGGACCATGGGCGAGCCCTGCTGCAGCAGAAACAGGAAAAAGCACAGCAGCAGATAGGACTTGCCGATACCGAAAATCGTCGCCAGCAGCTCGAACGGATTAACAGCCGAGCTCAGGCTGTTGGTGTTGATCAGCACCATCCAGGTCGCAGGAATCAGGAAGGCCACCAGCAGATTGGCAATCACTCCCAAGGTCAGGCTGCGGGTGGCCATAAAGCCCACAAAGATTCCAAAAACGACGAGGACCCCGAAAAACTTCCAGGGTAGCCATTTCCAGTCTTCATCGACCTGACTGGACCGAAAATCGGAACTATGGGTAATTCCACGCGAGGCGAGCGCCGAAACCTTGAATGCATAGCGACTTACGGCCAGCATCAAACCCAGGCCCACGAACAGAACCCCCACCCACCCGAACATCAGCCCATAACTGCATGCCGACAGCAGCAATGCATAGAGCAAAGGTTCGGTCTGCAGGGGAAACAGGAAGAAGCTATTGAGCTTTTGCCAGAACGGAGGGATTTTCCACTCGGAAGAATCACCTTTTTGGTGAACACCACGTATCGAATTCAATGCCTGTTCTCCCACTCTCGGTTTGATGAATCATTTGCAAGCCCGCTTGCAATGACCGAATCCGCTCTGGTATTGCCCGATTTTTCTTTGAAATCGAATCATTGCGGAATTCTGCGGTAGAAATTCGCCCTGAATTCAAATACCGATAAACCACCGGCATATTGTTTTTTCTCTTGCCAGAAACCCCGTAAATGCTTTTGCAGCCAAGCCAGCCTGCCAAACCGCCTTGAACCGTGGATTCAACCGATAACGGATAGGACTGCAAGGATTGCAGGCAGCGCTTAAAGTGGTCCAGGTTTTATGGAGAAGCAGCGAATGATTCACAGCGCACACGCACAAAGCAGTCTCACCCCGTACCGCATCACCCTGACCGATGCCCAAGGCCATGTCTGGCATGCCGATGAACCCGTGAATGATGGCGGCACCGACTCCGCCCCCAACCCCATGCAGCTGATGCTCTCGGCCCTGGGAGCCTGCACGGCCATCACCTTGCATATGTACGCGGGTCGCAAGCAGTGGCCGCTAAGCCATGTCGATGTGGATCTGCAACTCAATCCCGATGGCAAGCCTGCGGATGCCAACCAGATCACGCGCAGCATCACCCTGCATGGCGAACTGGACGACGAGCAGCGTCAGCGCCTGCTGCAGATTGCCAATGCCTGCCCCGTGCACAAGCTGCTGGAAGGCCAGGTTTCCATTCCCACCGCCTTGACCGAAGCCGCGAAGGCATGAAAAAAGCCCTGCAGTCACCTGCAGGGCCTCGGTCGCTGGCGCGTGTAACTTGATTACACCGATACTTCCAGCGCGCCCACTTCCACATAGTGCTCGAACTCGCGTTTGGCCAGCGATGCGGTTTCGGGCTGCTGGTCCTCAGGGTCGACCCAGGACAGCACGTAGCTGGCGATGGCGGTATCGACCTTCATCTCTATGCCCATGGGAATCTGCTCGGACGGGCCATCTCCGACACGGTGCTCCACCTTGCCTGTGACACGGGCGGCAAAGTGTTCGGGATACAGCTGGATCTCGACTGCCGAGATCTGGTTGCCTTGAGTGCTGTGTTCGTTCATGTTGATTCCTCCTGCAGTTGTTAGGTCGCTGCGCACGAAAGCGCCGCGTGAAAGCCACTGCTAGCGGCCTACGCCTTTAAGTTAGCTGACTCCGGGCGGAGTCCTTGTCAGCCGATTGGCTGAATCCTCACAGTGATGTAACTGCGTGCAAGGCGCTGCTGCATTCTGCCGTCGGATTGCGCGAATACTGCATATCCCTGACACTCGAATCCCCTCGCCGTCAGGATTTGTCATGAGTGAATCAAAGAACTTACAACGTCTTCCCACGCGCATAGCCGATGTCGGCGGCATCCCCATCCACCGTGCCATTCCGCAGGCGGCATTACGCAAGGTAGGGGCCTGGTGCTTCCTCGATCACGCCGGCCCGGCCCTTCCACCTCCTCCCGGAATGCAGGTCGCCCCCCATCCCCATATCGGCTTGCAAACTTTCACCTGGATGATCGAGGGCGAGGTATTGCACCGCGACAGCCTGGGCAGCGAGCAGATCATCCGCCCCGGCCAGGTCAATCTGATGACGGCCGGCCACGGCATTGCCCATTCCGAAGAAGCTCAGACACTGGGCGTGCATGCGGCCCAGTTGTGGATTGCCCTGCCCGACAGCCATCGCGATATAGCGCCCCGTTTCCAGCATTACCCCGACCTGCCCAGGACCGAGATCGGCGACTTTGCCGTGACCGTGCTGGCCGGGGAAGCCCTTGGCCTGACGGCCCCCGCAGAAGTCCATTCCCCGCTGATGGGCGTGGACCTGCTGGCCTGCGGCACGGCCAGCCAGTCCCTCGCGACCATGCCTCTGCGCGCCGACTTTGAACATGCGGTGATGAGCCTGTCAGGCGAAGTCAAGGTGGAAGGCCAGGTGCTGCCCTCCCAAGAGCTGATCTATCTGCCCGTCGGCACCCGGGAGGTGCAGCTGGAGTGCTCGCCCGGCAGCCGCCTCATCATCATCGGCGGCGAACCCATGGATGAGGCCATCTTGCTGTGGTGGAACTTTGTGGCCCGCACCACCGAAGAAATGCAACAAGCCCAAAAGCAGTGGGAGGCCGAGGCCACCACGGATGCAGAACTCGTCAACGGCCAGCCACGCCGTTTCGGCAAGCCCGTGGCCTCGGCACTGAAGTCCCTGCACTCTCCGTCGCTGGCAGGCGTCAGTCTGCGCGCCTCCAGATAGGCCTCTGGCCTCCGATTCAATTCGCACCAATTTGGTGCGAATTGAATTTTCCACACAAACAAATAGAACCATCTTTGCGAGTTTTGATGACTTTTGAAAGCATTTAGGCGCAACACATCTTTTCCAAGAGATCACAGCCCCGACGTTATGCATGAAACGTTTGGACTCATGCACACCTAGCTTTCATAATCCAGCCAACGCCCTGGCCACGAGATTGCGACCGCCGCTCTTTCGTCCGGGGCGTTGCCACGTCCTGCCTTTGGACCGGTGGCCAATTCAACTTTGCAAAGAAAGCAGATCGATGCGTCAAGAACATGACTTCATTGGCATCAAAACCATCCCTCCCGACGCCTACTGGGGTGTTCATTCCGCACGCGCAGTGGAGAACTTCCCCATCACCGGCCACTCGGTCGCGCACATGCCCGAGCTGATCCGCGCGTTTGCGTTTGTCAAAAAGGCAGCGGCCCAGGCCAATCTGCAATTTGGCGCCATCAATCTCAAACAAGCCACCGCCATCTCCCAAGCCTGTGATGATCTGATTTCCGGCCAGCTGCACGAGCAGTTTGTGGTCGATGTGATCCAGGGCGGCGCCGGCACCTCCACGAATATGAACGCCAACGAGGTGATCGCCAACCGTGCACTCGAGCACCTGGGATTGCCCAAAGGCAGCTACGACCTGATCCACCCCAACGATCATGTCAATGCATCGCAGTCCACCAACGACTCCTATCCCACGGCCGTCAAGCTCGCCACCTATGCTGGCATCCGGAAGCTGCTGATCGCCCTGGCCGAGTTGCGCTCCGCCTTCAAAGCCAAAGCCGACGAATTCGCCCACATTCTGAAAATCGGCCGCACACAATTACAAGATGCCGTACCCATGACTCTGGGCCAGGAGTTCTCCGCTTTTGCAGCCATGATCGCCGACGATGAGAAGCGTCTGCGCGAATCCGCCTATCTGATGACCGAAGTCAACATGGGCGGCACGGCCATCGGCACCGGCATCAACGCCCCCCTGGGCTACACCGACGCCGTGATCAAGGCACTGGCGGAAATCTCGGGCGTGCCCGTGGTCAAGGCGGCAGATCTGATCGCTGCCACCGGCGACACCGGCGCCTTTGCCGACATTTCCGGCATCTTGAAGCGTATTGCCGTCAAGCTGTCCAAGATCAGCAACGACCTGCGCCTTCTCTCTTCGGGCCCTCAGGCAGGTGTGGCAGACATCAAGCTGCCGGCACGTCAGGCCGGCTCGTCCATCATGCCCGGCAAGGTGAACCCCGTAATCCCCGAGGTGATGAACCAGGTCTGCTTTGAGGTGATCGGCAACGATGCCGCCATCACCATGGCCGTGGAGGCCGGTCAGTTGCAGCTCAACGCTTTCGAGCCGCTGATGGCCTGGGCCCTGCACAAGAGCCTGAACCACCTGAGCAGCGCCTGCAAGACGCTGCAGACCAACTGTGTGGAAGGCATTGTGGCCAACGAGGCGCTGCTGGATGCCCGCATTGCCGAGTCGGTGACGCTGGTGACGGCGCTGAACCCGCTGATCGGCTATGAAAAGGCCGCCAGGATTGCCAAGACCGCCATTGCCAACGGCAAACAGATTGCCGTAGTGGCGGAGGAGCTGGGCATCATGAGCCAGCTCGACATGAACAAATTGCTGGTCGCCGACAAGCTGACCCGGGCTGGCGCCTTGACTGCCGCATAACCAGGCGACCGAACAGCAAAAAAGGGCATGTTCGCCATGAACATGCCCTTTTTGATTGGCAGGGTTTCACGTGCTTGGGGCGCCTGCACTCAAGGCGCGCCAAGCCCAAAACACCTCATTCAAGCCACGGCGGCATTCTCGTCACTGGGGTCATCCACGCCGCGCACGCTTTCCCGCAGATTCTTGTCCTTGAGCTTGCCCAGATCGGTTTCCACCGCGCGTTTGAGCTTTTCAATCGCGGCGCTGAAAGCTTCCTTGACCTTTTCGGCTTCCGCGTTCACGGCGATGGGGGGGCGACCTGTGGCCCGGGTCTCGAGCACACAGCGTTTGCCTGGGCCGCCCGTGGTCTTCAGGGCATCAACGCCCGTGAGAAAGACCTCCACACGCACCACATACTCCTTCAGGCGGGCCAGCTTGGCATTGATCTCCTCCTGCGCCCATTGAGCCAGAGACTCTCCACCCTGGATGGAATCGTCGGCATGAACCTGTACTTGCATGCAAATCCTCCTAGTCACCAAATGCCGCAACCGCTGCGGCGAAATCTGTAGGGGTGCCCTAAAGGCAGGCGAAAACATCGTAACGCCAGAACCTTGTTCTGCCCATCCGGGCTTTTTACGCCAGCCATGGACAGGGGCTTTGACCATTGTGGAGGCAGCTCCGCAGCGATTTGAAAGAGATAGCAACAAGGGTAGGTTCGGCGAGCTTTGCCCTTGCGCCAGAGCAAAAAAATCCTGACCCGTGACTTGCAAAAAGTAGGCGTTTTTACGCCTTGGGTCGTCAGTTACTGCCAGCCTTCGATTCAGGCTCTGCCACAAAGCCGATGCGCGTCAGGCCTGCCGCATGGGCCCAGCCCATGACCTGCACCACGCGACCATAGGGCACGCTAGTGTCTGCGCGCAGCTGCACCTCGGCCTGGGGATTGCGGCGTCCCAACTCCTCGAGTTGCTGCTGCACTGTAGCATCATCCGCCACGGCTCCCCGAATCCAGATTTCGCCGGCAAGGCTGACCTCGACCATCAAGGCATCGCTCTTGCTCAGCGCAGGCGGCTTCACTGCTGCCTGTGCCTTGGGCAGTTGCACGCGCAAGCTGGCGGCCAGCATGGGGGCGGCCAGAATGAAGATCACGACCAGCACCAGCATCACATCGACCAGTGGCGTGACGTTGATGGTGTTGATCGGGGTTTGTGCCCCCTCACGGTGGCTCATGCGACCGAATGCCATGGCGCGGTCCCTCAGGAAGCCTGCGCCCCGAACTGGGCATGCAGGTCATGGGCAAACCCTTCCAGGACAGCCTCCAGCTGACTGGCCGAGCGGCCCAGCAGGTTATAGGCCAGCACGGCCGGCAAGGCGACGGCCAGGCCGGCAGCCGTCATGACCAGGGCTTCACCCACGGGCCCGGCGAGCTGGGCAATATCGACCTGTCCGCTGCCCGCCAGCGTGCCCAGCGCATGATGAATGCCCCATACCGTACCCAGCAGGCCCACGAACGGCGCTGTCGCGCCGATGGTGGCCAGCAAGGTCTGTCCCCATTGCAACTGGGTCGATGCCTGACCCAGGGCCTCGCGCAGCCTGCGCATCAGGCGCTGGCCCGGAGCAGCGCGCTGCTCCAGAGAGCCTTGATCGGCACCGCTGCCCTGCTCCACGGCCACCGCCATGGGCTGCACCAGACCTTGCCTGTCGCGCGCCCTGACCTGTGCCAGTGCCTGGGCCAGATCAGGCATCTGCCAGAACGCGGCCACAGCCTGCGGCACGCTGCGGCGGGCCGCCGCCATGAACCAGAGCTTGTAGAGAATGACCACCCAGCTGAGCACGGACATCAGCAGCATCAGGGCCGCCGTGGCCCATGTGACCGCATCGCCCTCTGCCAGCCATTGCCACATTCCTGCAGACATCTCGCACCTCGCTCCCAGAAACGGCAAGGGGCCGTCACGGCCCCTTTGCAAATTGCGCGATCAGCGCAGCTTCAGCACATCGTACATATCGTACTGGCCGGTCTTCTTGTCGGCCAGATAGGCCACGGCACGCAGGCTGCCAGTGGCATAGCCGGCACGGCTGCTGGATTTGTGCGAGATCTCGATACGCTCGCCCGTACCGGCAAACAGCACGGTGTGATCGCCCACGATATCGCCGCCGCGCACGGTGGCAAAGCCGATGCTGTCGGCCTTGCGTTCACCGGTGTGGCCGAAGCGCTCATACACGGCACGGTCTGCCAGCCTGGTGCCCTGGGCTTCGGCAATCACCTCGCCCATCTTCAGGGCCGTTCCAGAAGGGGCATCGACCTTGTGCTTATGGTGAGCTTCGACGATTTCGATGTCGTAGCCACCTTCCTTCAGCGCCTTGGCGGCCATTTCCAGCAGCTTGAAGGTGACGTTCACACCAGCGCTCATATTGGCCGACAGCACGACGGAGGTCTGCTTCGCAAACTCGGCGATCTGCGCCTTCTGTTCATCGCTGAAGCCGGTGGTGCCGATGACCACGCCCACGCCCAGATCGGCCGCAACGGCCAGATGCTCCAGCGTGCCTTCGGGGCGCGTGAAGTCGATCAGGCAATCGGCCTTGGACAGGGCCTCGCGCACATCGCTTTCGATCTTCAGGCCGCTGGGCTTGCCCAGAAAGGCCGAGGGATCGGTGCCGATGGCAGGGCTGTCCGCACGGTCCAGCGCCGCAGCCAGCACACAGTCGCTGCTGTTCAGAATCGCTTCGATCAGCATATGGCCCATGCGGCCGGAGGCTCCCGCCACGGCAACGCGCTGGGGAGTGGAGGAATGGGTGGTGGATGCGGTCATGGCGCTATCACTCTGTCAAATGAACAGACGGCAGGATTGCGTCCGGGCCGTCATAAAAAGAGAGCATCCACCGCTTTGTGCAAGCGGGGAACAGCCTGTTTTGGTGCTTAACGCGATTCCAGCGGTGGATAGCTGGTGGCAGCAGGCGGCAGATTGGCCGCAGCCTGCTCGGCTTCGCTGTTGTTGCGGGCAGGATATTTGGCCAGCTGGGCTTCGCTGGCTTCCAGCTGCGGAACCTTGGGCGTGCCTTTCATGCCTTTGAGGCTGGCCACGAAGTCGGCCTCGGAAGGCATCTCGTCACCTTCGGCGCGCGCAAAGGCATCGCCATTGAAGAAGACGGTGAGCTTGCGGATCTGCGACTCCACGCCGGGGCGATTGATGGTGAACACGTATTCCCAGCGATCGCCGTGGAACACGCTGGTCACGAGGGGTGTGCCCAGAATGTCGCGAATCTGCTGACGGCTCATGCCGGGCTGCAAGGCCTCGACCTGCTCCTTGGACACGAAGTTGCCCTGCACGACATCGACCTTGTAGGGAGTGACGGCATTGGCGACACGGTGCGCGGCGCCGTCGATACTGTTGCAGCCGGCCAGTGCCGCTGCGATTGCCAACGTCAGGGCCAGACCTGCGCGGCTACGGGCTTGAACATGCATGGGTAAAGGCATAGGGATATGATCGGGTTCATTGTAGCGGCAGGCCCCGGAGGCACTTGGAGATTCCCTTTATCCGCGTGTAAAGCTTCTTCCAACAAGTGATTCCAGCCTTCCATGTGCCCGTAGTCCACCAAGAGATACCGACATGAAAAATATTGATGAACTCAAAAGCACGGGCCTCAAAGCCACTTTGCCACGTCTGAAGATCCTGGAAATCTTCCAGAAGGGTGCGCAGCGCCACATGACGGCCGAAGACGTGTTCCGGGTGCTGCTGGACGAGCGCTCGGATATTGGCCTGGCCACCGTTTACCGCGTGCTGACCCAGTTCGAGCAGGCCGGCATCCTGATCCGCAGCAATTTCGAAAGCGGCAAGGCCGTCTATGAGCTCAACGAAGGCCAGCACCACGACCACTTCGTCTGCACCAGCTGCGGCAAGGTCGAGGAGTTCTATGACGCCGAGATCGAGAAGCGCCAGAACCTGATCGCCAAGGAAAAGGGCTGGGTGATTCAGGATCACTCCATGGCCCTCTATGGCCAGTGCGCCGAGTGCGCCACGCGTGCCGCCAAGTAAGGACGCGACCATGCATCCCGGGGCAAGACATGCAGATGTCTTGCCCTTTTTACATTTGGAGAGGACTTCTTTACATAGCTCCACCAGGCCTCAAACCAATATCGAGCCGGACTGCTTATGCTGCAGTCATTCGCGCATTTGAGGAGGCCTGTCCATGCGGCTGCCGCACTTTTCACCCACCAAGACCCTGCTCTGTCTGGCTGCCGTCGTCCTGACCGCCTGCGCACCGCTGTCCCCGTCATCAGGCAGCGCCAGTCCTGAGGTACTGCAGGTGCTGAGCAGCAGCTCCTTGCCCGACAGGACCAGCGCGCTGCAAAGCCAGCAATGGCTGGACCGGGTCACCTGGGGTGCAACCGACCATGATGCCGCCCAGTTGCAGCAGCAAGGTCTGAAGCGCTGGCTGGCCGCTCAGCTCAGCCCCTCCACCGCGCCCATGCCGGCCGAGGTGCAGCAGCACATTGATGCCTTGAGCATCAGTCAGAAGCCCATGGCGCAGATCCAGCGCGAGATTGCCGACCAGCGCCTGGCCATTCGCAACAGCCAGGATCCCGAAGAGGCCGCCAAACTGCGCAGCGAGCTGCAGCGCCAGCTCAATCAGCTGGGTGCAGAAGCCCAGAAACGCCAGATCTGGCGCGCGCTTTACTCGCCCCACCAGTTGCAGGAGCAAATGACCTGGTTCTGGATGAATCACTTCAATGTCAGTACCCGCAAGGGCGATGTACGCATGTGGGTGGGCGACTATGAGGAACAGGCCATTCGCCCCCATGCGCTGGGCAAGTTCCGCGAGCTGCTGGCCGCCAGCATGCGTCATCCGGCCATGCTGCTGTATCTGGACAATGCCAGCAATGCCGCCGGCCGCATCAACGAAAACTACGCGCGCGAACTGCTGGAGCTGCACACCATGGGCGTGGGCAGCGGCTACACCCAGGCCGATGTGCAGGCCATGGCCCGTGTGCTGACCGGTGTGGGTTTCAGCACCCGCGAGGCCGACGCTCCGCCGCCCAAGCTGCGCCCCGAACGCCAGGGTGACTATATGCGCCATGGCTTCTTCGAATTCAACCCCAACCGCCACGACTACACACCCCAGGTCTTGCTCGGCAGACCGCTGGAAAAAAGCGGCCTGGCCCAGGTCAACGAGGCGATAGACCGCATAGTGGCTTCGCCAGTCACCGCAAAGTTCATAGCGCGCAAGCTGTCCGTCTATTTTCTGGGAGACAACCCGGCCCCTGCCGTGGTCGACCGCGCGGCACAGGCCTTCGAGCGCAGCCATGGCGATATTGCCGCCACCCTGGCGACCCTGCTGAGCGACCCGCAGGCTCAGCAATTCGGCCAACGCTTCAAGGACCCGGTCCACTATGTGCTGGGTGCCACACGCCTGGCCTATGACCAGCGCGTGGCCAGCGATGTGTCCCCGGTACAGAACTGGCTGAACCAGTTGGGACAGCCGCTGTACGGCCACGAAACGCCGGACGGCTACCCCCTGACCCAGTCGGATTGGTCCAGCTCCGGCCAGATGAATGCCCGCTTCGATGTGGCCAGACAGATCGGCAGCCGGGGTGCCCTGCTGTTTCGCAGCGGCCCCCAGCAGCCCCTGGAAAAACCGCCTTACCCGGAACTCGACAAACGCAGCAGCGTCCAGGCTCGCGTACCCGCGCTTGGCACAACCACACGCACCGCGCTGGCCCAGGCCAGGAACCCGGCAGACTGGAACAGTTTTTTCCTCTCCGCCCCAGAAATGATGTATCGCTAAGGAGGGCAGCCATGCAAAGACGTCAATTTCTCAGCCTCGGCGCGACCCTGCCGCTGGTCTGTCATCTGAGCCAGGGCCTGACCACACCCTTGCAAAGCAGCTCGCCCCGCTTTCTGCTGGTCTTCCTGCGCGGCGCCTACGACTGCAACAGCCTGCTGGTGCCTACTCATAGCGACTTCTACTATCAGGCCAGGCCCAGCATCGCCATAGCGCGCCCAGGATCGGCCGACGGCGCCCTGGCCCTGAACCCTCAATGGGGGCTACACCCTGCATTGCAAAGCAGTCTGCTGCCTTTGTATCAGCAGGGCCAGGCCTGCTTTGTGCCATTTGCGGGCAGCAACGACCTCTCCCGCAGCCATTTCGAAACCCAGGACTCAATCGAGCTGGGCCAGCCGCAAGAAGGCGGCAAGAGCTTTCAGAGCGGCTTTCTGAACCGACTGACCCGGGTGTTGCAAGCCGACAGCCAGAGCCGGACAAGCCTCAGCCCCATGGCGTTTACTGCCCAGTTGCCGCTATGTCTGCGCGGCAGCGCCCAGGTGGCGAATATGGCGCTGGCTTCCGTGCGCAAGACGGCCGTGGACGAGCAGCGCAGCCAGATCATTGCCTCCATGTACCAGGGCTCGAGCCTGGAAGGCCCGGTGCGCGAAGGCTTTGCGGTACAGCGTGCCGTGCAGCGCAGCATGCAGGAGGAAATGGACCAGGCCGGGCGCAATGCCATCAGCGCCAAGGGTTTCAGCCTGGTAGCCCAGCGCATGGCCCACCTGATGCGCGAGCAGTTCGACCTGGGCTTTGTCGATATCGGAGGCTGGGACACCCATGTCAACCAGGGCGCCACCAGCGGCAATCTGGCCAACCGGCTCAGCGATCTGAGCCAGGGCCTGGCGACGTTCGCCGACTCCATGGGAGCCGAGGCCTGGCGCCATACCGTGGTGGCGGTGATCAGCGAGTTCGGCCGCACCTTCCGCGAAAACGGCAACAAGGGCACGGATCACGGCCATGGCACGGCTTACTGGTTTCTCGGCGGCGGCCTGTCGGCCCAGGCCGGCGGCAAGGTGCTTGGCGAGCAGATCGAAGTCACCGAAAAAGCGCTGTTCCAGAACCGCGACTACCCCGTGCTCAACGAATACCGCGCCCTGCTGGGCGGCCTGTTCGCGCGCATGTACGGTCTGAACGCAGCGCAGCTGCAGCAGATCTTTCCGGCCTCGCAGCCCGGCAGGCTGCAGCTGGTCTAGAACGACTCGCCGCTCTCCATGGCGCGGCGGTGGCGCATCACGAACTCCTGGTAGGTGTCGATGCCGCGCAGCTGCAGGATGGCATTGCGCACCGCAGCTTCAACCAACACGGCGATGTTTCGGCCCGCCACCACCTGAATCACCACCTTGCGCACGGGCACGCCCAGCACATCCTGGGTCAGCGGCTCGGCGGGCAGGCGCTCGTATTCGCGCTCCATGGTTTCCTTGCGCACCAGATGCACGATGAGCTTGAGCCGCATCTTGCGGCGCACCGCCGTCTCGCCAAAGATGGCGCGAATATCGAGCAGGCCGATGCCGCGCACCTCGAGCAGGTTCTGCAGCAGCTCGGGGCATTTGCCTTCGACCGTGGTCTGGTTGATGCGGTACAGATCCACCGCATCGTCGGCCACCAGGCCATTTCCGCGCGTGACCAGCTCCAGGCCCAGCTCGCTCTTGCCCAGGCCCGATTCGCCCGTGATCAGCACGCCCATGCCCAAGATATCCATGAACACGCCGTGCATGGTGATGCGATCGGCGAAATGCTTGGACAGATAGGCACGCAGCACGTCGATGACGAAAGCCGACTGCTCCTTGGTGGAGAACAGAGGGATGTGCGCGCGTTCGCACATGGAGATCAGTTCGTCGGGCGCATCCTGACCATCGGCCAGCACCAGCACCGGCGGCTCCAGCGTGACGATGCGGGCAATGCGGCGCAGGCAGTCCTGCGAAGTGGCATTGGTCAGGTAGGCGATTTCACGCTCGCCCAGCACCTGCAGACGGTAGGGGTGGATGTAGTTGAGGTAGCCCACCAGATCGGCGCCTGAGCGGGCCGAGCGCACGGCCATCTCGTCGAAGCGGCGCTCGGAAGCACCCAGCCCCGCTATCCACTGCCAGCGCAGGCTGGAGTTTCGAAATGCCTCGAACAATACGTCGGCACTGATGGCGCTGGGTCTCATGGCAAGGCCCTGTCAGTCAAAAAGAAGCCAGAACTCAGGCCTGGGAGGTGATGGACGACTGCCAGCTGTCGATCATGCCGTGCAGCTGCTGCGCATCGGTGGACGACTTCAGGCGCTCGCGCAACTGGCTGTCGCTGAGCAGCTCGGCGATCTCGGACAGGATTTCCAGATGCTTTTGCGTCGCCGCTTCGGGCACCAGCAGGAAGATCAGCAGGCCGACCGGCTGCTCGTCGGGTGCGTCGAAGCCGATCGGGCTGGCCAGCTGGAACACTGCCGCCATGGGAGCCGTAAGGCCCTTGATGCGGCCATGGGGAATGGCAACTCCATGCCCCAGACCGGTAGAGCCCAGGCGTTCGCGTGCGAACAGGCTATCGGTGATCAGGGCACGAGACAGACCATGCAAGCTCTCAAAGAGCAAACCCGCTTCCTCGAAAGCGCGTTTCTTGCTGGTGACATCAACGCTCACAAGCACTTGAGCGGCGGGAAGGATAGAAGCTAGGCGATTCATGGTGTGATCAACAATTATGCACCGCAGCGCTGAAAACCGTGGGGAAACCCTGATCACCATCAAAAACCGCCCCGTAGGGCGGCACTTTTAGCGTTGTAACAAGGCGACAGCCCTGCAACAAACCGGCGCAAACGCTGGGCTTGCGCCTCGCTTTCATCAACCTGACACCTGCGCCAGCTGCAAGCCGCCGGAATCCAGTCGCTTGGCTGTGGCACGCGGGCCTTGTTGACGAGTCTTGTAGCGCATCACCACACGGTCGAGTTTGTCGGCCAGGGCGTCCACGGCGGCATAGAGGTCGAAATGCTGCGTCTCCACGAACAAGTCTTGCCCTTTCACGCGCACTGTGCAACCGGCGCGCTGTCGTTTGTCTTTTTCCTTTTGCTTGTGGACTGTGAGCAGCACCTTCACGTCCACGACCTGATCGAAGTGCCTGAGAATGCGTTCCAGCTTGGCCATGACATAGCTGCGCAGCGAGGGAGTGACCTCCAGGTGATGCCCGCTAATCGTCAAATTCATAACAAAACACTCCTTAGCTCTCGGTGAAATCACTGCGGTTTCACAGCACCTGATGGCTGTGCCGCAGCCTGGCAGTTCGGAATGCGCATTCGTCTTTGCTGTGAATCCACTATGCGCCCGCCCCACGCCAAAGGCAACGAAATGACCGGGATAGCGCAGGCTCGCCAGGGGCCTTGTTTGTCGGTTTGATGACAGCCGGTTTTGACGCCACAATGAGTGGCTTTGGCCCGCATGCAAGGAATACGCATGCATGCCCCAGGGCCTCGATCGCAGCAGGCGCGCACTGGCAAAGACCGTGACCGTCCAAACCCCTGCCTGCGCCATTAAAATCGCGTTTTTACGCAGCCGCCTCTCGGGCCTGCGACGCTGGCAGCCCCTTGGGCTTTCAGGCGCCTGCTGACCGACTGCACGCCTGAATTGCCTGACAGCCCCTATCTCGACCATGACCACCCAGCCCTCCGCCCTGCATACCTCCAACATTGCCTCGCTGCCCCTGCTCGCACGTGGCAAGGTCCGCGACAACTACGCCGTGGGCGATGACCGCATCCTGATGGTGGCCTCGGACCGCCTGTCCGCCTTTGACGTGATCATGGGCGAGCCCATCCCCGGCAAGGGCGTGCTGCTGACGCAGATGGCGCTGTTCTGGTTCGACAAGCTGGGCCATATCTGCCCCAACCACCTGACCGGCGAAGCGCCCGAATCCGTGGTCAAGCCCGAGGAAGTCAAGCAGGTCGAAGGCCGCTCCATGCTGGTCAAGCGCCTCAAGCCCGTGCTGATCGAAGCCGTGGTGCGCGGCTATCTGGCCGGCAGCGGCTGGAAGGAATACCAGGAATCGCAATCGGTCTGCGGCGTGAAGCTGCCCGCCGACCTGACCAACGCGGCCAAGCTGCCCGAGCCCATCTACACCCCCGCAGCCAAGGCCGAAATGGGTGACCACGACGAAAACATCACCTACGAGCGCACCGTGGAAATGGTGGGCGAGCAGCTGGCAGCCCAGATTCGCGACACCGCCATCCGCATCTACAAGGAAGCGGCCGAGATCGCGCTGACCAAGGGCATGATCATTGCCGACACCAAGTTCGAGTTCGGCCTGACCGAAGACGGGACCCTGGTGCTGATGGACGAGGTGCTGACCCCCGACAGCTCGCGCTACTGGCCCGTGGAAGGCTACGAGGACGCGCTGGCCAAGGGCGAGAACCCCCCCAGCTACGACAAGCAGTTCGTGCGTGACTGGCTGGAGCAGGCACAGGTCAACGGCAAGGCCTGGGACAAGAAGGCTCCCGCGCCCCGCCTGCCCAAGGAAGTGATCGACAGGACGGCGGCCAAGTATCGCGAAGCGCTGGATCGCCTGACCGCCTGAGCGATCAGCCCCAAGCAAACAAAAAGGCCCCCGGAACCGAATCCGGGGGCCTTTTTGTTTTGATAGCTGCTTGCGCTTTCACACAAAGGATTTCAGCTAGAAATAATGCTGAAATCCTTTATTTACATACGCTTGCAGCTATGTTTTTAGTGGTGGTGACCGTGGCCGCCATGCACGTGCTTGTGGGCAATTTCTTCTTCGGAGGCCTCACGAACCTCGTTGACCACCGCGCTGAAGCGCAGCGCGAGGCCGGCCAGAGGGTGGTTGCCGTCCAGCAGCACCACGGGGCCCTTGATCTTCACCACGTTGTAGATCTGGGGCAGGCCCTGGTCATTGGTGCCGCGCAGCTGGCCGCCCACCTTCACGCCCGCAGGGAATTCACCCTTGGGAATGGTGCGCTGGAGGCTTTCGTCGCGCTCGCCGAAGGCGTCGGCCACGGCCAGGTCCACCGTCACGGTATCGCCTTTTTGCTTGCCGTCCAGAGCGGCTTCGACCTTGGCGAAGATGTTGTCATAGCCGCCGTGCAGATAGGCCACATCGCCCTTGTCCAGCAGTTTGACGGCCACGCCGCCCGCGAGCAGCTCGTGAATCTTGTAGTTGATGGTGACGGCAGTGTCTTTGGTGATGTTCATGACAATGGATTTCGAGTGGAGCGGTGTCTGATCCTGAGTCAGGCACCGTGCAAAGCTGTCATTGTCGGTGACTCGGGCTATTCCAGTGTCACGCCCGTGGCCTTAACCACGCCGCGCCATTTGTCCACGTCGGCGCGGATCTGCTGCGCGAAGGCCTCGGGCCTGCTGGCCACGGGCTCGGCGCCCAGGCTGCGCAGCTGCCGGGTCACCTCGGGGTCGCGCACGGCCTGGGCAACTGCGGTCTGCAGCGTGTCGAGCACCGCCCTGGGCGTTCCCGCCGGCGCCAGCAGGCCGAACCAGCCCGAGACCTCGTAGCCGGGCACGCTTTCGGCGACGGTGGGAATGTCTGCTGCCCCGGGCCAGCGCTGCGGTGTGGTCACGGCCAGCGCCCGCAGCTTGCCGCTGCGCACGAAGGCGATGGTGGACGGCAGGTTGTCGAAGCCGGCCTGTATCTGCCCGCCCATGAGATCGGTGAGCATGGGCGATGCACCCTTGTAAGGCACATGGGTCATGTCCACGCCGGCCATCATCTTGAGCAGCTCGGCGCTCATGTGCGGAGAGCCGCCGGGGCTGGTCGAGCCGAAGTTGATCTGCCCGGGCCTGGCCTTGGCCAGCGCCAGCAACTCGCCCAGGGTACGCGCGGGGACGCTGGGATGGACCACGATGATGTTGGGCGTGCTGGCCACCACGGTGACGGGCGCGAAGTCCTTGACGGCGTCATAGGGCAGATTTTTCTGCAGCGCCGAGTTGATGCCGTGCGAGCTGGCCGTTCCCATGACCAGGGTATAGCCGTCAGCAGCGGCCTGGGCCACGGCCACCGAGCCTATGGCACCGCTGGCGCCGGCCCGATTCTCGACGACGAAGGGCTGGCGCAGCCGCTCGGACAGCTGTGCCGCCGCCAGCCGCGCGATGATGTCCGTAGTGCCTCCTGCCGGATAGGGCACGATGATGCGCACGGGCTTGGTGGGATAAGCCGGGCCCTGCGCGAAGGCCGCGGCCGTGCAGGCCGCCATGGCCAGCGCGGCGGCTGTAGCCAGGGCGCGAAACAGATGCGAGGTCATTGTGGTGTCTCCTGGTGGTGTTTTTTTCGAATATGCGGTGGATGCCCGCGCTGGCTGTCAGTACCAGTTCAGCCCGGCGCACGGCGGTGCAGCAGCGGCACCAGCGCAGCGGGCACGAGCAGCTCGAAGCCCAGGATGGCCGCCGACAGCGCCTTGCCGTAGTTGTCCACCGACAGGCTGCGCGAGACGCCGCCGCCCAGTGCACCGTGCGCCACGAAGTTCAGCGCGTGCAGGTTATCGGCTTCGTAGCGCAGCACCTCACCGGTGATGGCGCGGCCATGAAAGGCCTTGAAGCGTTCGGCGCTCAGCTGCTGCTTGAGCAGCGCATAGAGCTCGGGCTCATAGGCAAACACGGCGATGTTGGAGGTATTGCCCTTGTCGCCCGAGCGCGTATGCGCCACCTGCTCCAGCGGCACCCGGATGTCCTGGTTCATGTCCTGCATGCTTTGCCCTCCCTGCTCAGCTCGTGAAGTAGTCGATATGCGCCGTCACCTGCTCGCGCGGCACCAGCGAGGACCACACGCCTATCACCTCGCGCGTGCGTTCCTGGTGCGGCACGCGCTTGCCGGTGTGGGCAATCCCCGAGACCGCCATGCCGTCCACTTCGCGCCCCACCTTGACCGCCTCCTCGCGCGAACGGGTGCGTGCCGCCACGCGCACGGCCACCTCATAGGGCTCGGGCGCATTCGCCGGCGTGGCAGCGCCATGCACGGCATTCAGGCCCAGGAAGTCGATGCGTACCTCCTCGGCATCGAGCTTCACGATGCGCAATCGCTCCTCCAGGATGCGCCTGGCCAATTGGGCGCGGCGCAGCGCGCCGGGGCCGGCATAGAAGAACATGTCCTCGCCGATGAAGCCCTCGGTGCATCCCATGGAGACCTTGAGCGTGGGTGTACGCGGCTTGCCTGTAAGACCCGTCACGCGCACGCGATCGGGCGCCAGCTGCTCGATGCGGGCCTGTGTGAAATCGACCACCACATCGGGCGTGATGTAGTTCGCCGGATCGTGCACCTCGTAGAGCATCTGCTCCTTGACCGTCTGCAGGCTGATCATGCCGCCCGTACCGTCCACCTTGGACAGGGTCACGCAGCCTTCGGCATCGACCTCGGCGATGGGAAAGGCCAGGTTCCAGGGCTCGGCCACATCCTTGAGGCCCGGGTCTGCAAAATATCCCCCGGTGACCTGGGCCCCGCACTCCATCAGATGGCCTATCGCACTGCCGGCACCTACGCGCTCGTGGTCCAGCAGGTCCCAGCCGAACTCATGCACCATGGGAGCCAGGAACAGCGAAGGGTCGGCGACGCGGCCCGTGACCACGATCTGCGCCCCTTCCGCGAGAGCGTCAACGATGGGAGCGGCCCCGAGATAGGCTTCGGCCGAGATCAGCGAGTGGGCAATGCTCTGCGTGGGCGCACCAGTCTCCAGAATGGTGGGGGCCAGAGACAGCACGCGGTCGGTGATCAGGCTGCCGCCCACGGCCGCCACCTTGACGCCGGTGATGTCCAGCTCGCGCAGCAGCTCTACGATGCGCCGGGCTGCGCCCTGCGGGTTGATCCAGCCCTGGTTGGAGATGATGCGCGTGCCCTGGCGCATGCAGGCAGGCAGCACGGCACGCATGCGGTCGTCGAGATAGGTGTCGTAGCCTGGGAAGGACGGGTCCCGTCTTGCCCTGACCTGCGCGGCGGAGACCGTGGCCTCGGCCATGGTCTCGAAGCACAGGTAGTCGAGCCGGCCACGCTCGGCATTGAGGGCGGCGGGCTCGATGCGGTCGCCCCACCAGGCGGCTCCCGCGCCTATGCGCAGGATCTTGCTGTCATTCATTGCGCTTGTCTCCGTTGTTCCCCCAGACCCGGGGCTGAGGCCATTCTGTACAGTCGATTTTCAAGAGACAACGCATGCGCGCGCACAGCGCATGTGAATCAATTTCACAGGGGGCGAAGACCTTAGATGGACCAGTTCGGCGAGATGACGGTATTCCTGCGCGTGATCGAGGAAGGTAGTTTTTCCGGTGCCGGCAGAAGGCTCGAGCTATCGCCTTCGGCGGTGAGCAAGCTCATCGCTCGCATGGAGGCACGCCTTGGCGTGCGGCTGTTCGAGCGGGTTGCCGCAGCCATACGCCTGACCCAGGAAGGCGAGCGCTTTCGCATCGCCAGCCAGCGCGTGGTGCAGGCCATGGAGCAGGCAGAGGCCTGTGTGCGCGTGGCCGATGCCGAAATCTCGGGCACGGTGCGCATCCATACTGCGCTGACCACGGCCAAATACCTGGTGGCGCCGCGCCTGCACCTGCTGCTGGACCGACACCCACGCCTGCACCTGGACTTCGTCCTCGGCACGGAGCGCGGCGACTTCGTGCGTCAGGGCATAGACGTCGCCATCCACAGCGGCAGACCTACGGAGCAGACGCTGATCGGCCGCCCTCTGATGCTCAGGCCCTGGGTGATAGCCGCATCACCGCAGTACCTCCAGCGTTTCGGCCATCCCGAGCAGCCCGAGGATCTGCTGCAGCACCGCTGCCTGAACTTCACCATACGCACGCAGTGGAACCGCTGGACCTTCCATGAGGAAGGCGGGCTCAAGACCATAGACATTCCCAGCCACATCGGCGCCAACCAGGGCGAGCTGTTGCGCAGCCTGGCGTTGCTGGGCCACGGCGTGGTGCGGCTGGCGCACTTCCATATCGCCGCCGACCTGGAGCGCGGAACCCTGGTGCCGCTGCTGCCGCAGTTCCAGGAGCGCAGCGAGGACGACCGCTTCTACCTGCTGTATCCGCGCGGCAGATCCCTGGCGCCGCGCGTGCGCGCCGTGGTGGATTTCCTCGCGGCAGAGTTCGGCTGAGCGGACATCACCCCAGACATTGCCGCGCGCAGTCGAGCAGGCTGCGCGCCCAGCGCGCGCGGGCCGAGGTATTGAGCCACAGCAGGCCGACCTTGCGTGCGTCCGGGGCACGGTCGCCGGTGCCGCCAGACCCGTTGCCCGCTCCCAGCAGCGCCAGCGCACACACCTCGCGCCCCTGGGCCAGCACGCTGCCGATGTCGGGCACCAGGCCTACGCCCAGACCCTGGTCGACCATCATAGCCACGGCCAGCACGGAGTTGAGTTCCATGCGCTCCACGGGGACTATGCCCTGGGCCTTGAGGTAGCGGTCAGCCAGGCGCCCGCCGGCCAGCGCACGGTCATAGCGCACCAGGGGACGGCTGCGCAGCAACTCCAGCGGGTCCTGATGCGCGTCCTCTCGGCGGCACAGCACGACCAGGGGCTCCTCACGAAGCTCGGCCCAGCAGACGGTCTTGGGCAGGTCGAAGGAAGGCTTGAGGCAGATCAGCACGTCGAGCTCGGACTGCACCAGGGCGGTGTACAGCTCGGGCGTGAGCCCGGCACGCACGCTGATGCGCACCTGCTCATGGCGGGCCACAAAGGCCTGCAGGACAGCGGGCAGAAAACCGTGCAGGGCCGTGTTCACCGTGCCCAGGCGCAGCTCGCCGCCGTCGGCGTCGCCCAGCACCCATTCGCGCAGGCCGTCAAAGTCCTGCAGCAGCCGCTGCCCGCGCTCGAACAGGCGCTCGCCGGCCGCAGTGGCGCGCACGCTGCGGCCATGGCGCACCAGCAAAGGGGCGCCCAACGCGGCTTCCAGCACGCGCATCTGCTGGGCGACGGCTGAAGGACTGAGGTCGAGCTGGCGCGCGGCTTCGGACATAGAGCCGGTCTGCACGACGCGCAAGAAATTGTGTATGTACTTAACGTCCATTTCACACATTTTCTTCAAACAAATGCCAGCCGCAAGCCCTGTTTTCGAGAGCGCGCCTGGACCACACTGCGGACAACGAACTGACAAGGAGACAAAAAATGCGCGAGTCCGATTTCCTCAGCCGCCGCCAGTGGCTGTCCATCGCAGCGGCCGGCCTGGGCGCTGCTACCCTGCCCGCCTTCGCCCAGCGTCGCAGCACGCGCATCGTCGTGCCTTTTGCGCCCGGCGGCGGCAACGATGTGCTGGCGCGGCAGATGGCGTACGGACTCAACGACTCCCTGGGCTACGGCATGATCGTGGAGAACAAAGCCGGCGCGGGCGGCAATCTGGGCACGGAGATGGTGGTGCGCGCTCCCGCCGACGGCAGCATCTTCCTGCTCGGCCATACGGGCACGGTGTCCATCAATCCCTCGCTCTACCCGGGCCTCAAGTTCAATGCCTCCACCGATCTGCAGCCGGTGGCCATGTTCGCCTCCTCGGCCTTGCTGCTGGTGGTGCCGGCCTCGTCCCCTGCCCGGAACGTGGCCCAGCTGGCCGAGCTGCTGCGCCGCCGCAGCGGCGAGCTCAACTACGCTTCCAGCGGCTCGGGCACGGGCGGCCACCTCACGGGCGAGATGTTCGCCCATGCCCTGGGGGCCAAAGCCATCCACGTGCCGTACAAGGGCACCGCGCCATCGCTGACCGATCTGGTGGGCGGCAATGTGGACTTCAGCTTCGGCGTGATCCCGGCGGCCATGGCCCTGGTCAAGGCCGGCAAGCTGCGCGCCCTGGCCGTGACCGGCGCCAGGCGCCAGCCCCAGTTACCCGACGTACCCACGGTGGCCGAGTCCGGCGTGCCGGCCCTGGCGGATTTCGAGAGCTCGCTGACCTATGGCGTGCTGGCCCCCAAGGGCACGACGCAGGAGACCGTCGGCACGCTGGGACGCGACATCCTCAAGGTGGCGGCCTCCAGCAGCTTCCAGTCCCGCCTGGAGGTGGAAGGCGCCGTGCCGCTGTTGGGCGACAGCAGGCAGTACGCAGCCCGCATCCGCCAGGAAAGCAGCAAGTGGGCGGCAGTGATCAAGGCATCGGGAGCCACGGCCTGAGGCCGGCGCGAACATCATGACTCTGGTGAACGACTATCTGGGACCAGCCGGCGGCGGCGCCTGGTTCTCCGATGCACAGTGGCTGCAGGCATTGCTGCGCTTCGAGTCCGGCCTGGCCCGGGCACAAGCCGATTGCGGACTGATTCCGGAGCCCGCGGCCCAGGCCATTGTCAGCGCCTGCGCGCAGGCGCCCCTGGACCGCGACCGCATTGCCGAGCAAGCTCGCGCCAGCGGTGCGCTGGGTCTGGCCCTGGTCAAGCCGCTGCAGCAGTGGCTGCAAGCGAATGCCCCCGAGGGCCTGCCCTGGCTGCACTGGGGTGCGACCACGCAGGATGCCGTGGACACGGCCAGCGCCCTGCTCACCCAGCAGGCGCTGCAGGCCCTGCTGGGTGAGTTGCAGGCCCTGGTCGACGCATTGCTTGAGCTGGCCGCGCGGCATGCGGCCACGCCCATGCTGGCGCGCAGCCTGCTGCAGCCCGCGCAGATCACGAGCTTCGGCCTCAAATGCGCACAGTCGGCCGCTGCCCTGCAACGCAGCATCGACCAGCTCGCGCAGCTGGCACCCCAGGCCTTGTGCGTGCAGCTGGGCGGCGCCGTGGGCAATGGCGCGACCCTGGGCACGCACAGGCTGGCTGTGGAGCAGGCGCTGGCGCAGCACCTGGGCCTCAAGGCCCGTGGCCACAGCTGGCATACGCAGCGCGACAGCTGGATGCGCCTGGCCATGGAAGTGGCCGTGTGCAGCGGCAGCCTGTCCAAGCTCGCGCGCGACTGGTCGCTGATGTCGCAGTACGAGGTCGCAGAGATCAGCGAGGCCGCGCGCGGCAGCACTTCCAGCGCCATGCCGCACAAGCGCAATCCCGTGCACTGCATGCAGGCCGTGGCCCAGACCCAGGCTGTGCCGCCGCTGGCAGCCCTGCTGCTGGGCTGCATGGCTCAGGCCCATGAGCGCGCACTGGGTGAATGGCAGGCGGAAGTCGCCCACTGGCCCGAGCTGTGGCGCCACGCCCATGGCGCGGCCGCTGCACTGCGCCAGGCCGCGCAGACGCTGCAGGTCCACCCGCAGCGCATGCTCGCGCATGTGGCCAGTCTGCGGGGCCTGGTGTTTTCGGAAGCCTGCGTGCATGCGCTGGCGCCCTTCACCGGCAAGCAAGAGGCCCTGGCCGCCGTGGAGCAGCTCGCCCCCCTGGCGCTGGAGCAGCACCGCGAGTTGCAGGAGCTGCTCATGCAATGGGCTGCCAGCCGCACCGCACCCGAACTCCCCCCCGAACAGTTACCAGCGCTGCGCCGTGCGTTGTCCCTGGCCTGCGACCCTCAGCAGGCCGTACAGGCTTCGCAACGCGAATGCCTGGCCCTTCTGGCCAGCCGTTCGCCAACCCCAATGGAAGAAAGCCCTGCCCATGCAGAACAAGCCCAACCCTGCCTCTGAAGCCGCCGACAGCCTGCAGCGCGGCCTGATCAATCGCCGCCGCGTGCTGGGCGATGCCTGGGTGGAGCGCTCCGTGAAAAACGCGAATGTGCTCAATGTGGAGTTCCAGCGCATGATCACCGCCTATGCCTGGGACGGCATCTGGAGCCGCCCGGGCCTGGAACGCCGAACGCGCCGCATCATGGTGCTGGCCATCACGGCGGCCATGGGGCGCTGGGAGGAGTTCGAGCTACACATACGCACGGGACTGCAGGCCGACCCTGCCGACAGCGAGGCCGCGCCATTGGACCTGGACACTATCCGCGAGGTGCTGTTGCAGACCGCCGTCTATGCCGGCGTGCCTGCGGGCAACACCGGCATGGCGGTCACGCTCAAGGTGCTCGGGGAGCTGGGGCGCATGCCTGAGGCCGCGAGCTTCGCCCCCTGAGTCTGGTCTTATCGGGCCAGGGGCGGCTGCTCGTCGATGTCCGAGCCCGGGTAGCGTGCAAAGCGGCGGTTCTCGGCGCCATGCACCGGGTCGTTGTCCTTCCAGGGCCAGCCGCCGAACTGGGTGCGGCGGTAGTCCTGCATGGCCTGCATGATCTCCTCCTGCGTGTTCATCACAAAGGGGCCGTACTGCGCCACCTTCTCGCCAATCGGCTTGCCCTGTAGCAGCAGCAGCTCTGCGCTGACATCGCCGGTATTGACCAACTCCAGATCGCTCTGCGCATCGATATGCATGGCCAGATGCCCGTTCACGGCTTCGCCCCCCAAGGTCATGCTCTTGCCCACAAAGAAGTAGAGCATGCGATGGGTATCTGGGCCTGCAGCCCTGGGCATGGTCCAGCGGGCGCCGGGCTCCAGCTCCAGCGTCCAGATGGCCACATCGCTGTCGGCCTGGGAAGCCCAGGATTCAGGCGGTGGCGGCAGGGCCTGGTCCGCGCCGTCCAGCGCTCCAGCCACCACGGTGACGGTGGTTTTGCGTCCTGCCGCGTCGCTGAAGCTCAGGCGCGGAATCTGCTCGTTCCAGAACATGGTGAAGTGGGGCTCCACCATCTTGTTCCTCGCAGGCAGGTTCAGCCAGATCTGGAACAGCTCCAGCGGATTGGGCTGGTCGCTGTTCAGCAGTGGAAACATCTCCGAGTGCTGGATGCCCTTGCCGGCCGTGAGCCACTGCACATCGCCGCCGCCGAAGCGCGCTGCCGCGCCCAGCGAGTCTGCATGGTCGATGCGGCCCTTGCGCACCAGGGTCACGGTCTCGAAGCCGCGATGCGGATGGCCCGGGAAGCCCGGAATCGGCTCGCCGTGGTACATCGAAAAGCCATTCTGCGCGCTGAAGTCGCTGCCCATCTCGCGGCCCTCGAACTCCACGGCCTGCACGCCCATCTTGCCGTTGCTGGCCGGATAGCTGTCATCGTGGTGAGCGCAGAACAGAAATGGATCCAGGCAGGGCCAGCGCGGCCCCAAGGGGGCGCTTTCCAGAATGGGGGGGCGATTCGTGGTCATGGAGTTCTCCTCTTGAGGGCCGCTGCCAGCTGCAGGGCCTGAAGTCTCGAAGATAAGGCCAGCCCACGGGTTTGAAAGACATCACCGCTGGGACAGTACTTGCCGCTTTTGCAACAACGGCAAGCCTGTGCCGCCCGGGCCGGCGCTCAGCCGCGCGGCGGAACGTTCAGGCCTTTTTGCGTCGCCGGGCGGGCCACGAAAGCCTTGAGCACACGCTGCAGCTCGGGAAACTCGCTCCAGCCCACCAGCTCAGCCGCGTTGTAGCCGTTCTCGTCGACCATATTGCGCACCCAGGGCCAGATGGCGATATCGGCAATGGTGATCTGCTCGCCCATGATCCACTCGCGGCCCTGCATGCGCTGCTCCAGCACGCCCAGCAGGCGCTTCGATTCATTGACATAGCGGTCACGCGGGCGCTTGTCCTCGAAGTCCTTGCCCGCGAACTTGTGGAAGAAGCCGACCTGACCGAACATGGGCCCAACGCCGCCCATCTGGAACATCAGCCACTGAAGCGTCTCGTAGCGCGCTGCAGGGTCTGCGGGCAGCAGCGGGCTGCCACTCTTCTCGGCCAGATAGATCAGGATGGCCGCCGACTCAAACAGCGCCAGCGGCTTTCCGCCCGGGCCTTGCGGATCGATGACGGCGGGAATCTTGTTGTTGGGGAAGGTGCCGACAAACTCTGGTGTGAGCTGGTCATTGGTCTGGAAGCTGACCAGGTGCGCCTCGTAGGGCAGCTGCATTTCCTCCAGCGCAATCGATACCTTCACGCCGTTGGGGGTGGGCAGCGAGTACAGCTGGATGCGCTCGGGGTGCTGCGCGGGCCATTTGCGGGTCACGGAAAAATCGGCGAGGACTTGGGGTTGCGTCATGGGTTTCCTTCGGAGCATGTTGGCAATCTCTGCGGCCCCGCAAGGGGCTGTCGACGTGGCCTGGCAAGCCACGACACAGAGCGCCCGAGCATCCTAACGGTTGTCATACGGCCTTGCAGGCAGCGCTGCCGATGGCTGGGATGGCCAGATGCGGGTACGCAGATTCCCTCATCGAAGCCAGTGCCTGAGCCGGTGATATTGGGTGTTTGACAAAAGTGAACCACGGAGACATCACATGCATCAGCTAGCTTGCAAGCCCGATTACTTCTTCGCCGACACAACGACGCCTGCCTGCGCTTTGCCAAGCCGGCGGCGCGCCCTGGGCCTGGCCGCCGCGCTAGGTGCAGTGCTGCTGGCTGGCGGTGCGGCCTCCGCCGCAGGTTTCCCAGAGCGCGCCGTCACGGTCGTCGTGCCGTATGCGCCGGCCGGAGGCGTGGACATCGTGACCAGGCTGGTCACCACGCCCATGGCGGAGTTTCTGGGTCAGTCCATCGTGGTGGAAAACAAGCCCGGAGGCGGCACGAATATCGGCATGGCGGCAGTGGCACGCTCCGCGCCCAATGGCTATACGCTGCTGACGGCCTCGAATACGCTGACCACCAACAAGGCGCTGTACTCCAAGCTCAGCTTCGACCCCGCGACCGACCTGATTCCGGTAGGGCGCATCGGCGAAGCGCCACTGGTGGTCGTGGTCAACGCCAAGTCACCGTACAAAAGCCTGGCCGAACTGATCGCAGCGGGCAAGGCCAAGCCCGGCGCCCTGTCCTATGGCACGGCAGGCGTTGGCAGTTCGGGCCATATGGCAAGCGCCTTGCTGGAAAAGGCAGGACAGTTCAAGGGCGTCCATATTCCCTACAAGGGAGGCTCCACCGCAGTGACGGACCTGCTGGGCGGGCGTCTGGACTTCATGGCGATCAATCCACTGGAAGTCGCGGGCCACGTGAATAGCGGCAACCTGCGGGCACTGGCTGTGCTCAACAAGAATGGCTCGCGCCTGCTGCCCCAGGTGCCTACCGCACGCTCCCTGGGTGTGGATGTACAGGCCACCGTATGGTGGGGCCTGGTAGCCCCCAAGGGAACGCCCGAGACCGTGATCCAGACGCTGAACGCCGCACTCAACAAGGCACTGACCACGCCTGCTGTCACCCAGACGCTGGCCGATATGGGGGCCACGCCCCTGGGTGGCACACCGGCTCAGTTCGGCAGCTTCATCCAGGCCGAAACCCGGGAACTCGGCGACGTCATCCGAGCCGCCGATATTCGCGCGGACTGATATCGGCGAAGGCCGCTCAGCGCAGCAACTGCCAGAACATCTGCACACAGGGTGACGGCGCCTGCTGCATGCTGACCAGCGCGATGCGTGAATGGCGCGCGGCGTCGGCCAGCGGCTGCAGCACCACGCCGGGCGGGCAGATGCGCTCATAGACGCTCGGCACGATGGACAGCCCCAGGCCGGCGGCCACCAGTGCCAGCATGGTCGAAGTCTCACGCGCCGGCTGGGCGATGCGCGGCACAAAACCGGCCTCGCTGCACAGCGCAAGAATATGTTCGTGCAGACCGCCACCCAGCACGGCCGGATGCAGCACAAAAGGCTGATCGGCCAGACTGCTCAGTTCCAATGCTTCGCTCGCCGCAGCCCTGGCATGTGCCGCAGGCAGGGCCAGCTTCAGCTCGTCGCGCCACAGTGTCTGCTCCCGGATCGGCACGGGGATGCGAAACGTCGGCGAAGGCCGCATGAAGCCGATGTCGATCTGCCCGGCCGTCAATGCCGCTATCTGCTCGCCCGTGGTCATATGCTGCAGATCCAGCTCCACCTGCGGGTGGCGACTGCGAAAGTCGCGCAGCATGGTGGAGAACTCGTCAAACAGCGGCACCGATGCCGTGAAGGCGATGCGCAACCGCCCCGCCAGGCCATGGGCCGCCATGCGCACCAGCTCGCCCGCCTGCTGGTGCAGCTCCACGATCTGCCTCGCCTTGTCCTGCAGCAGCAGGCCCGCTGGCGTCAGCGCCACGGCGCGGCGTGAGCGTTCGAACAACTGCGCCCCCATCTCCTGCTCCAGCAGACGGATCTGCTGGCTCAGCGGGGGCTGGCTCATATGCAAACGCTGGGCCGCACGGCTGAAATTCAGCTCCTCGGCCACAGCCAGAAAACAGGTCAGACGGCGCAAATCCATAGGACGATTTTCGTATCAAGTCCAGACGCAAACGGTATTGGACGCAAAGGCCGCGGCTTTTCACAATCCGCTCAGCCGCAAAAGCTACGACAACCGTAGCTGTCTGCGTCGATTCAATAAGGGTTCAAGGCCTATCCAGACCAGCCCAATACAGAGAGACATTGATGAAGCCGTTTCCTTTTTTCACCGTCCGCCGAGCCCTCCTGATCAGCGCCGTGGCCCTGGCTGCAGGCTGCGCCCAGCAACCGGGCAGCACGCCCAAGGAGCCTGTGCGCCTCATGACCTCGGGCGGCTTCACTGAAGCACACAAGCTGCTGGCACCGCAGTTCACGGCCCAGACCGGCCTGACAGTGGAGTCGGCCTATGGCTCGTCCATGGGAGCCTCGCCCACCTCGATTCCCAATCGCCTGAGCAAGGGCGAAAAGGCCGACGTGGTGATTCTGGCGCGTGGCGCCCTCGACGATCTGGCCGCCAAGGGCCTGGTGCGCAACGGCACCCAGATCGACCTGGTTCGCTCTGCCGTGGGCGTGGCCGTGAAGAAGGGTGCCCCCATCCCCGACATCAGCAGCGAGGACAAGCTGCGCCAGGTGCTGCTCAATGCCAAGAGCATTGCCTACTCGGCCAGCGCCAGCGGTACCTACTACGAAACCCAGATGCTCAAGAAGCTGGGCATTCACGACCAGGTCATGCCCAAGAGCAGGAAGATCGTGACCGAGCGTGTGGGCACCATCGTGGCGCGGGGCGAGGCCGAAATCGGCCTGCAGCAGGTCAGCGAGCTGCTGCCCATCGACGGCATCAGCTATGTCGGCACCCTGCCCGATTCGGTGCAGCACTACACCATCTTCTCGGCCGGCACGGCCAGCACTTCCACCAACCCCCAGGGGCTGGAGCAGTTGCTCAAGTACTACACCTCGCCCGCCGCCGCCAAGACGATTCGTGAAACCGGCCTGGAGCCCGTCGCCAAGCCGCGCTGAGCATCGCACGGACCCGCAAAAAAAGCCCGCCAGGCAGAGCCTGCGGGCTTTTTTGTCGCCTGGCAGCTCAGCGCTTGCTGCCCGGGCCTGCTTTCTGCACCAGGGCCACGGTCAGCCCCTGGGCGGTGACGGTAATGGCGCCAGGCTCCATCGCCAGCGCATCGACCAGGGCCAGATCCTGGTCCTGCAGCTGATAGAGCACGACCTGGCCCATGGCCTGCTCGGCCAAAGCCGTGGCATAAGTGCCCAGCATATCGCTGAGCGCGGGCGACAGCCCGTCCATACTGAGCTGGTTGACCTTGATCTGGTAGGCGCGCAAGGTGCGGTCGGTGGGTTCATAGCGCAGCGCGAAATCGACATTGAGCAGGCCGCTGTACTGCTCCTTGAGCACCTTGCCGCTGAGCTCGGCCGGAATCACGGCGTTGAGCATATTGCGCTCGGGCACCATGCTCAGCTGCGGTGCCTTCAGATCCAGTTGCAGCAAACCCGCCACCGGGAACTGCCTGGGGAAACGCCTGGCCAGCATCTCCTGCAGCTTCTGCTGGCTCACGCTCACGCTGCTGGGCACGGACTTGCCCGAGCAGCCCGTGGCAGCCATTCCCAATCCCAATACTGTCACCGCCAACCATGAGCGCCGATTCATCACGACCACCGAACTCCGTAAAACCTGATTCAAAACCCGTGCAAACGCTTGATAAACCAACGCTATCAGCTATGGTTTTTGAGTACTCCATTGTCTCCGAGCCTGCTATTCCACAGAGTCTCGATGGATGTTGGC
Source organism: Comamonas sp. Tr-654 (assembly GCF_011752915.1). Classification (NCBI taxonomy): domain Bacteria; kingdom Pseudomonadati; phylum Pseudomonadota; class Betaproteobacteria; order Burkholderiales; family Comamonadaceae; genus Comamonas; species Comamonas sp. Tr-654. The sequence continues at coordinate 429,333 of NZ_VWWQ01000004.1, read as the reverse complement.
AGTTCCCTATCTGATGCAATCTGCAGGTAAAAGACTGTTATCTAACGTCCGACGCCAGCAGGGGTTGACCGTCGGCACATGGCAGCAGTGCATGCACAATGATTTGCATGACTGCATATCCTTCTTCCCTCAGCCATGAGGCACTGACAGCCGCCGCTCAGGACGCCAGCCTGCCCGACCAGATCCTGACCCTGTGGTTCGGCAGCGCCAGGCCCAGCAATTCCGATGCCCTCAAGCACAAGGCGCAGTGGTTCACCAAATCGGCAGCTTTCGACGAGGAGCTGCGCCAGCGCTTTGGCACTGCGGTGGAGGCCGCTCTGGGCGGTGCGCTGCAGCACTGGACAACCCAGGGTCCATGGCAGCAGCTGGCATTGGTGATCCTGCTCGACCAGTTCACGCGCAATATCCACCGCAACACCCCCAGGAGCTTTGCCGGTGACGCACAGGCCCTGGCACTGGCACTGCAGGCGATGGACTCCGGCAGCGACCGACTACTGCCCGAGGTGGCCCGCGTCTTCATGTACCTGCCACTGGAACATTCCGAAGACCCGGCCATGCAGCAACGCAGTGTGGCCTCCTTCAAGGACTTGCTGGAGAACGCCACGGACGCCGAACTGCGCGAATATCTGGCCGGAACGCTGGACTACGCCCATCGCCATCAGGTGGTGATAGAGCGTTTTTGCCGCTTCCCGCACCGCAACCACATTCTGGGCCGCGCCAGCACCGCCGAAGAGGCCGAGTACCTGGCCCAGCCCGGCTCAGGCTTCTAGGGCGGTCACAATCCGCGCGTAGCCTCGCGCAGCGCGGGCTCCTGGCGCGCCGGGGGCTGGCGCACGGGCTTTTTGCCCGCCCCCAGGTCGCGGTGGCGCATGGCCCAGCGCTCTACCGTGTAGAACGATAGTGCCGACAGGGCAGTCGAGATCAGCAAACCCGCGACCACAGTCACGGGCCAGGAGTAATCGGCACGCAGATAGCGCACCACCGGGTAATGCCAGAGGTAGATGCCGTAGGACAGCTGGCCCAGCTTGATGAGCAGCGGCGCCGTCAGCATTTCATAGACCAGACCCGTGGGCTTTTGCACGGCCAGCAGCACGACCAGGGCAGCGCACTCCACCACCGTGACACCCCAGACCATGGCGTGCTGGTTGTCCCATTCCAGCTCCATGATCAAGGGCACGGCCAGCACAAACCACATGGTGTAGGCGCGCAACGACTGCAGACGCTCTATCCATTGGGGGCGCTCCATCATCAGTGCCGCCAGCAAGGCACCGGCCAGCAAACCCGAGGCCCGCGTATCGAATCGGAAGAAGATTTCGTAGAACTGCTGGCCTTGCACCACCCAGAAGATGCGCCACAGCGTGCTCAGCAGCCACAGCGCCGCAAGCGGCGCCCAGACCCGGCCCGGTGTGGCCTTGCGCAGCAGCAGGACCAGCAGCGGCGGCCAGATCAGATAGAAATGTTCCTCCACCGACAGCGACCACATATGCAGCAGCGTGTCAGGGCTGTCGAAGAAGGCAATGCCGTAGTCAGCCAGGTAGAGGATGGAGACCAGGGCGTCCGAATAAATATCCGTAAGGTCTGGCCAGATGAACGGCGCGAACACGCAGTACGCGAGCAGAAACAGCGCCAGTGCAGGCATGAGCCGGAAGAAGCGGCGGCGGTAAAAGCGCCAGTAATCGAGCTTGCCATGCTGCCGATATTCCATCAGCAGCAGCGAGGTGATCAAAAAGCCGCTGAGCACGAAGAACAGATCGACGCCGAAGAAGGCGCCGTCGAACATCGGGGCATGTGCGTGCGAGAGCAGCACCAGCACAATGGCTATGCCTCTCAATCCATCGAGCGCTGGGTTGTAGCGCAGCTTGAACGCCGACTCCACCAAAACCGGACACCTTTCCTTTCGCCCAGGCACGGGCCGGGCTTGCAGACAAACGATCACAGCCACGCATGAGGCATGGCTGAAGCAGTATTCAGAATTTGAGCAAAGAGGCAGTAACAGCTCTTTGCAGCGACCCGGGGGTCACAGAGCGCATGAAAACACGCTCAGGGGTGCCGGAACCTGGCAGGCGATTTGTCTGTTGCATCTCACCGGGGGGGGAGGCCACAGAATGTTATGAATGCCCGCAGCCAGACGGCTTGGCGTCTGTTGACAGGTGAACAGACCGGGGCAATTTGAACAGATTTTTGCCTCCGGCCCAAGCAGGGGACGGAGCTTGCCGAACTCTGGCAGGGTCTTGGCAGGCCGTGTTAACAATTAAGAACAAAAACAGCAGGCCGCGCTCCACCCATCGGCACCATCAGCTATCAATTTCGAAGCTTCAGGATGACTTGCGGCGGCCGCAGGCGGGCGCACTCTGGTGCACATCGCGCCACAGCAGCATCTCGGCCACGCGCTCGGACTTGTCGTCATCAAAGCCCAGCTGCTGCGCACGCTCGGCGGGGTTGGTCCAGGTGCCGAACAAGATGTCCCACAGCGGCAGGCCGTAGTTCTGCGCATGGTGGCCATGCTGATGGTGCACGGTATGCATTTCCGGGCGCTGCAGCACATAGCCGAGCCAGCGCGGCGTGCGCAGATCGGCGTGAGTGAACAGATCGAAGGCCGCCGTCAGCCCCAGGGCCACGGCTGCCGCCGCAGGGCTGGCGCCCAGCACCCAGTAGCTGGAGATCACGCTCAGCAGCATGGCGGCGCAGGAGTCCAGCGGATGGGCATAGAACGAGGTCAGCACCTCGATGCGCCGCGCGCTGTGATGCAGCTGGTGGAACACGCGCCACAGCAGATCCGAGGCATGGGTGGCGCGGTGCCACCAGTAAAAGACAAAGCTGGTGATGAAAAAGCTCAGCAGCCCCACCAACAGCGGGTTCCAGCGCGCGCCCACATCCAGCAGCGCATGCTGGCGAATCCGGTCTTCCAGCAACCAGCCCAGCGCCAGCGTGCAGACCAGCGTCAGCGCGCCCAGGGCGCTGCTGTAGATCAGCCAGCGCCGGTCGCAGAGATTGCGCGAGGCGGGCGCAATCACCTCGCGCGTGAAGACCGCCACAAACAGCAGCGCAATCAGCGGATAGACCAGGTACTCCAGCACGGCAGACACTCCCCTTGCGGTTTGCCTTGCAGTCTATCGGCTGATGTGGGCCTGCCGCTTTATTGGGGCAATACGAACTGTTCCAGCGGCGTGTCGTTGGGCGCGGCCAACTGCTTCTTGAGCACCTCGCCCATGGGCAGGTTCAGGTTCACGTTCTTGGGCGCAATGGGCTGCATAAACCATTTGTTGTAGAGCTTGTGCAGCTCGCCCGAGCGGATCATCTGCAAAATGGCGCCGTCCACGGCCTTCTTGATCTGCGGGTCGTTCTTGCTGAACTGGATGGCAATCGGCTCGGCACCGATCACCTCGCCCACAATCTTGTAGCCCTGCGGGTTCTTGCTCTGGCCGATCACGCCGGCCAGCATGTTGTCGTCCAGCACAAAGGCATCGACGCGACCCGACTCCAGCATCAGAAAGCTCTCGAACTGGTCCTTGCTCATCAGCGTCTTGAAGTTCAGCTCGTTGTCACTGGCGTACTTGCGCAGAATCTGCACCGCCGTCGTGCCCGTGATGGCGCCCACATTGCGCCCCTGCAACTGCTTGAAGGAGGTGATGCCCGAGTCGGCACGCACGGCCATGCGCACCTCGCTGACATAGGTGGTCAAACCAAACGCTACCTGCTTCTGGCGCGTGAGGTTGTTGGTCATGCTGGCGCAGTTGAAATCGGCCGTGCCGTTGTTGATCAGCGGCATGGTGTTCTGCGGCGTCAGCACCATGTATTTGAGCTGGGCCTTGGGCGCAATCGCATGCACCACGCGCTCGCAGAGGTCCATGTGATAGCCGACAAACTTCTCGTTCGCACCGATCGCGTAGGACATGGGAACCGCCGCCTCCCGCACCCCCAGCACCACGGTGCCGCCGGCCTGCCAGCGCTGCAGCGTGGGCGATGCGGACAGGTCCACCGCCGTATCGATACCTGAGCCGACATTGGAGCTCGCCGCTTCGGTCTTGCCCGCAGCCATGGCCGAAACCGCACATACCAGCGCTGCTGCCAGCCCAGCCCATTTCAACGACTTGCCCATCATCCACTCCCGAAAAACAAAAGCGCCGAGACCCCTGGTCATCGGCGCTCATCAACCACCCGATACGGCACATACCTCATGTACACATGAGGCCCTGAGCCGATTGTCGTTGCTCGCTTATCGCTTTGAGTGGAATGCTTATGCCTGCACGTAGCCTCATGCCTCGCGTTTGGCGGTGACGGCCCCCATCAGTTCACGCAGGCGCTGGTGGATGCTGCTGGCCTCATCGACCGGCTGCTGGTGCTTGGCCCGCAGATAGCGCTCGGTGAACACGCCCAGATAGCTCTCCAGCACGCGGCCGGCCTGCATATCACCGGCATCGCCCACCAGCTCCAGACACAGCGCCGCCACCTCGCTGGTGCAGAAATGGTCGTCGCGCTTAGACCTGCGCAGCTGATAGCGGGAGATCAGGTCCGGGTTCAGGCTGAGCACGGGAAAGCCATCGAGATACGGACTTTTGCGGAACATCTTGCGCGCCTCGGACCAGGTCGCGTCCAGCAGTATGAACAGCGGACGCCTGCCGGGCTGCAGTGCGCTGCTGTCGCCGCCGTCAAGCGTCTCCACCACACGCTCTGCAGGCTCCGCATATTCGCCAGGGAAGACCACATAGGGCTGCCATTGCGGATCGGCCAGCAAGGCCTGCAGCTGCGGGCCCAGCTCGGTGCGCGACCAGCCGAAGGCATGGGTGTCCTGCACCACATCGGCAATCAGCCAGCCCGTGTTGCTGGGCTTGAGCGGCTCGGCATCATGCATCAGCAGGCAGAAGGCCGCGCGCGTGGCCAGCTCGGGCCGCAGCGCGCACATGCAGTGGGAGGGGCGCAAGCGGCAGCCCTCGCAGCGCTCGCCCTTGGGGCCGCCACGCGCCAGAAAAGGCCGCGTGCTGCGCGCCAGCCGCGCATGGCGCAAGCGCGAGACGGCATGCGGGGGCAGCGTGGAGGCAAGGGCTTTCTGCGCAGTCAGAGCGGCAGGAGACAAAGGCGTGGAAGCGGGCAAAACGGACACCAGCGGATTCGGACAGATGCCCGGATTGTCCCGCGTTTGCCAATTCCAGTGCTGGCGCTCCCGGAGCGCCGCTTAGTCGCAGTCGCCCTGCTCGAAGGTCGGCCCGCGGCCGAAGCTGAACACCGTGGGCTTGGCATTCCTGAGTCCGGCAGAGATCACGTTCCTGAAGCGGTTCGGCTCGCAGTTGAAGCGTGTGTCCAGCACATAGTCGTCGGACTCGGCCTTGACCATGGCATCGCGCCAGGCTGCCGTCGCATCCAGCACCTTGCCGTCCACCATGGGGGCCTGCACCGAGTAATTGATGAAGTTGGTCAGGCGCGAGCCCTTGGCCTCCAGATAGATCACGGGGTCGGCGGCATTGCCGCACAGCGTCAGGCAGTCAGCGTAGTAGCGGCTGTCCAGCAGAGGCTCGAAGCTGCCAAAGGTCAGGTCACCGAGCTTGATATCGGGCTGGCCCTCGGACACATTGAGCACGCTCTTGAGCGAGAGATTGCAGCTGGGTGCGATATCGACCTCGACAGACTCGATCACCTTATCGGCCTCGTCGCTGACCAGGGTGATATCGCAGCCGTCGGTGCGGAGCTGATGACGGTGAAATTCCGAGCGCATAGCCGGGCCGGCAATCTTTTCCACATAGGCCAGATTCATGCCTATGGTCTCGGTGCTGAACAGCTGGTCAATCACACGTCTGGCTTCGGCAGTTGGCTGTGCAGGCGCGGGGGCCGGCACAGCGGCCGGCGCCTGTGCCGGGGGCGCAGTGGCTTCGGTCTTGGAATCCGAGCAGGCCAGAAGCAGGGCTGCGCCAGCCATGGCAGTGGTCCAGGCTGCGCAGCGTTTGATCCAGCGATGAGACATCTCCATATCCTTGCGAGTTCACAAGCCCCGCAATATAGGTGCTGGCCTCGAAATCACCAAGAACCGCTGGTTTCAGCCTCCCAGGCACTCCAGCTCGAACAGCGGCATATCTGCGCTTCGGCTAAGCCAGACACCGCCGCCCAGTTCCTTGAAGTGAGGCTGCAGGCCGCGGCGGTACAGCTCGGCACGATGGCGGTACAGGCGAGGGTCGGTCAGCTCCTCGTCGATGATGTCGCGCTCGTAGTCCTCGCGTGCCACGGCCTCGATGTAGAGACCGCCGCGCGACAGCCGGCCCAGGTTGGTCAGCGCCTTTTTCAGGTCTGCCGGACTCAGATAGGGCAGCACGCCCTGGCAGATCACCAGATCGAAAGGCTGGCCATCTTTGGGCTGCCAATCCACCACCGAGCCCTGCTCCCAGCCATAGCGCTCGCAGAGATAGGGACTGAACTCCACGCCCTGATACTGCACACCCGGAAAGTGCTTTTGCACCGCCTCGCGCCACAGGCCTATGCCGCAGCCCACATCAAGCACCCGCTGCACGGGCACGCGCAGATACGCAAGATACGAGCAGACAAACGCACCCAGCCGCCGCGCGTGCTCGGGATCGATCACGCTGGTCTTTTTGTCAAAATAAAAGCGCTGGTAATACGCCTCGTCAAACCACTCGTTGCTTGCTGATTGCACGCAGCCTCCTTCAAAAAAACAAACGGCGCCCGAAGACGCCGAAACTTCAAAAACCGACGCTGACTCAGGAAAGAGACAGCCAGCAAGGGCCTGGGAGGCCCCGCCGAGGCAAGGCGCGCAGCGCCTCAGGGGGGTTAAATTCTGCCGACCACGGACCAGCCCTTGCGCTGGTCCTGCTTGTTGTTCTCGTAGTCCCACACCGTGCCGCAGCGCTCGCAGACATAGCGGGTCACCGTCGCCGTGGTCGAGCCACGCTCCTCCTTGCGATTGCCGCGCTGCATCAGTTCGGCATGGCCGGGGGCTTTGCGCCAGTTGCGCTGAATGCCGGCGCAGGCGTCGCACAGATGGTCTTCGGCAGGAGTGGTGGTGTTGGTCATGAAAAAACTACTGAATGTGGTGCAGGCCACGGACATCTGCCCGCGCTGCAAAGCAGCCATTGTGCCGCCTGCCCCGGTTTTGCACCGGCGGTGGGCACAGCATCACCGCTTGCAGGTCGGGCATGACCGCGTTCCATGTTGCCGCTTGGAGCTCAAGGCCTTGTCCGGCAAGCGCAGACAGCTCCTGTTTATGATCGCCGCCGCCGAAACCAAAAAAGGCCGCTTGCGCGGCCCTGGTTCAGTCAGCCTCGATCAGGCCTTCGCGGGGCGATAGGCCAGACAGATCTTGTTGCCGTCGGGGTCGCGCAGATAGGCCAGATAAATGGAATCGCCGCGCCAGCCCGGCGCGTCCTCGATCGAGACGCCACCCGCTGCCAGGCCCGCCGCGTGGGCCGCGTTCACCTGATCGGTGGACTGAGCCAGAAAGCCCGTGGTCGCGCCATTGCCCGAGCTTGCCGATTCGCCGTTGATGGGCGTGGAGATGGCAAACACGCCCGTGGGGCTGCGGTAGAAGAAGCGGTTCTTGTTGGCAACGCCGGGCGCAATACCCAGTTGACCCAGCAGCGCGTCGTAAAAGCGCTTGCTGGACTCCAGATCATTTACACCCAGCATGATGTGGCTAAACATGGTTGTCTCCTGGAAAGGCCCTGTTTCGGGCGAAGATGGGAAATCAGCAAGCCATCGTAACGGGAGCTTGCCATCCTCTTCTGTCACCCATATTCAGCCCACCATGCTGCCAGACCATTTCACCCCGGTTCCCCTGGACAAGTCCTACCGCCTGCTCAATCACGGCCCCACGGTCATCGTCTCGGCCCAGCACGCAGGCGAGCGCAACGCCATGAGCGCGGCCTGGGCCTGCGCGCTCGATTTCTCTCCGCCCAAGATCAGCGTGGTGCTCGACAAGGCCACACACACGCGCACCCTGGTCGAGGGCAGCGGCCTCTTCGCCCTGCAGCTGCCCACCGTGCCCCAGGCAGCGCTGACGGTGGGCATAGGTACGGACAGCGCCGTGACCGAGCCCCACAAGCTCGCCAAACATGGCGTTCAACTGTTCGACGCACCGGGCTTGGCTGTACCGCTGGTGGCGGGCTGCGCCGCCTGGCTGGTCTGCAGGCTGATTCCCGAGCCGCACAACCAGCAGAGCTATGACCTGTTCATCGCCGAAGTCGCGGCCGCCTGGGCCGACGAACGGGTATTCCGCAACGGGCACTGGGAATTCGACTCTGCGCCTGCCGAGCTGCGCACCCTGCACTATGTAGCGGGCGGGCAGTTCTTCGCGATTGGCGAATCGGTGCTCGTGAAATAGCAGTTTTCATGGCTGCATCGCTTACCTATAAAGCGATGACAGCTATCAAAATAATATGCACCTTGCCATGACGGCCACTGCGACTCCCGGGCCTGCGGGCCGCAGAGCCTGTGCACCCAGGCCTATGTAACCGCCTTGATTTAGACTGCCACACTGACTGACATATCAATCAACCCATGACTGCCAGTGCAGTACCAGCGCACAGGGCAGCGATCAATCACCGCGAAGTGACAGGCCATGGCGCAAGAGTTTTTTGATCCCGTGCTGTTCATCAAGGAGGATGCGCCGACTTCCGTCGATCTGTCGCAGACACCGTTTTTCTGCAATATCCACGGCTATCCTCACTACTGCGCAGAACCGCCCACGGGCTTGAAGGTGCTGGAGCCTGCCATCAGCAATCCCGAGGTCGCCATCGGCAACGCATACCGCGTCCTTTCGTCAACCACCACGCATCCGCAGCCCGAATACGGCAGCCAGACCCAGCTCGTGTTCCAGGCCGACCGGATCGAGTACCAAGCCCTAGCCGCCACCCCTGAAACGGCGGCGGCGTTCGGGATGACGCTGATCGAGCCCGGACAGGGCATTCGCATCACCAGCCCGCAACCACGGCTTTCGCTGGTCGACTACGAGTACGGCATGTTTGCCGGGCATCGCTCGCCCTATGAGGGCACCGGCTACCGCTTGCTGGGCAAGGTCTGTACCGACCTTGAACATCACGATTTCCCGCATGTCTTCACCTCGGTGGACCCGCACCTGCCTCTGGTGATCTCGGTTGGCAAGTACTGGCCGCAGCAGCGGAAAATCTGTCTGGCCGACCTCTGGCTGCCACGGGGCAAGGCCTTGTATGTGCCGCCCCGGCCCAGCCTGCCCGGCCAGACCTGCCTGGATCTGCACGGCAACCGCAATTCGGCCCTGGCCTGCTGGCGCGGGATAGAGCGATCCAGCGTCAGAACCCAGACCCTGCTGCAGACCGAAGGCGGCTACTTCTACTGGTTCTGGAACGAGCTGCCCACCACCCACCCCCTTCTGGACATGACAGGAGTGCCTCATGATTGAAGCCCGCCCCCGCCTGCGCACACTTGAACCCGATACGGACAATGGCCTCTACCAGACGCTGCTGGAGTCCACCCTGGCGATCCCCTTCAAGATTGACTGGGCCAGCCAGAAGTACCGCTATATCGGCCCGCAGATCGCGGACCTGCTGGGCTGGAGCCCCGAGAGCTGGGAGACCGTGAACGACTGGGCCGAACGCATCCACCCCGACGAACGCGAGCAAACCGTCTCGCGCTGCGTGGAGCTCTGCCTGGCCGGTGTGGACCACGAGGCCGAATACCGGGCTCTGACCAGCGACAACCGCTTTGTCTGGGTCAAGGAAGTGGTGCATGTGATGTGCGACGAACAGGGCCAGCCCACGGCGCTGATCGGTTTCACCTTCGACATCACCGAGCAGAAGAAATCCGAGCACCTGCGCGCCGAGCTGGAGGCCCAGAAGCTCTCCAACGCCAGACTGCAGGAGCGCCTGCGCCTGACCCATGATCTGCACGACGGCCTGGGCGGCGAGCTGGTCCACATGATTGCTTCTGTCGAGCAGGGCAGCGAAGCCCTGACCCGGCCCCAGGTGCTTTCCATGCTCAAGCTCATCCGCAACGACCTGCGCCAGAGCATAGACAGCAATGCCTCGGCCCAGGTGCGCGTGCCCGCCACGCCTCAGGAATGGCTGGCCCCCTTGCGCCGCCGCTTCAACGATCTGTTCGAGGCCTTGGGAATACGCTGCGACTGGCAATTTCCGCAGAACTGGAGGCAACCGCCCAACGCGCTGCAATACCTGGCGCTGACCCGGCTGATCGAAGAGGCGCTGACCAACGTCATCAAGCACAGCCAGGCACGTCATGTACGCCTGTCTCTGGTCCAGCCTCAAGCGCAGGAATTGCTGCTGGAGATCGAGGATGACGGCGTGGGCTTTGATGTGCAGGCCGTGGAGGCATCGGGCCTAGGCGTCGGCATGCGCTCCATGGCGGTGCGCATTGCACGAGTCGGCGGACTGCTGGGAATCGAGTCGCAACCTGGGCGGACGGCGCTGGCGGCAAAAGTGGTTCTTGCAGCCGAAATCTAAGAGCAACCTAAGGCTTTAGCGCCTGTGCAGCAAGCGCAGGCAGCTATCAATTTCTACGCTGACTGCTGGCCCGCGCAAGCGCCTGCGCGACGCTATTCGTCCACATGCAGTCCGTGCTCGACGGCGTACACGGCAACCTGCACCCGGCTGGTCAGATTGAGCTTTTTCAGCACGTTCTGCACATGGATCTTGACGGTGCTTTCGCTGACGTCGAGTTCACGCGCAATGACCTTGTTGCTGGCGCCACGCGCCAGGTACTGGACGATCTGGATCTCGCGTGCCGTCAGGCGATGGCGCTCCCCCGTCCCCTGGCCTGCCTGCACGGCCTGCGAGGCCTGGTCGCGAAACTGATCGACCAGCTTGGCGGTCATGCTTTCAGCGATCACCGACTCGCCCGCCGCTGCACGCCGGATGGCCGAGGTCAGCACCTCGGCGTCGATGTTCTTGACCAGATAGCCTCGCGCGCCATCGCGCAGCGCCTGGCCCAGCTCGTCAGCCTCTTCAGAGACCGTCAGGATGATGACCGCGCAGGACGGCAGGTCCTGGGTCAGCAATTGCAGTGTCTCCAGTCCGGACAGGCCTGGCAGGTTCAGATCCAGAAGCACCACATCGGGCTTGAGTTCCTTGGCGCGCTTGATGCCTTCGACGCCGTCGCCCGCCTCGGCCACCACCTCGAAGTCGGGTTGGCGCTGCAGCAACAGCCGCACGCCGGAGCGAAACAGGGTGTGGTCGTCGACGAGAAGTATCCGGATGGGCATAGTCAAGATGGGTCAGGCAGCCTGGCGTTCGCTGCCGGGCAAGGTCAGCGCGACGCGGGTGCCGGCGCCGGGCTGGGATTCCAGTTTTATCACGGCGTGCATGCGCGCGGCACGCTCGCGCATGATGTGCAGCCCTACATGGGCCTCTCCGCGCGCAGCCACATCGGCCGCATCGTAGCCCTGGCCGTTATCGGATATCAGCAGGGTGAAGTCGCGGTCGTTGCCGACGCTGACCTGGACCAGGCTGGCTTCCGAATGCTTGCGCACATTGGACAGCGCTTCCTGCAGTATGAACAGCACCTGCAGCTGCTGCTCGGGCGGCAAGGGCGCCCCCTCGCCGGGGAGGATGTGCAGCTCGGTGGTGATGCCGGTCTGGCGCCGGAAGCGCTCGATCGTGGTCTCCATGGCTTGCTGCAGATCGCCATGTCCCAGCTTGCTGCGGAAATTGGTCAGCAGCTCGCGCACGTCCTTGTAGCTTTCGTCCACGCCCGTGCGCAGCAGCGGCAGGATTTCCGCGACCTCATCCTCATCGCCGCGCTTGACGGCCGCGTCCAGCATCTGAAGCTGCAAGTTCAAGAAGTTCAAGCCCTGGGCCAGGCTGTCGTGCAGGCCCTGTGCCACCAATCCGCGCTCCTGCACCACCGCCAGTTGCCGCGCCTGGGCGCTCAGGCGCCGGTTGTCCAGCGCCACGCCCAGATGCCGGCCCAGAGTTTCCAGCAACTGGGAGTCCGACGGCGCCAGGCTGCGATGCTCGCGAAAATGCAGCGAATACGAGCCCAGCACCTCGTCACGCGTGACGATGCGGAATACGGCCACGCTGGCGAAGCCATCGCGCACGCAGTTCAGGTCCAGGTCGCGCCGCGTCAGGTCGGGCCGCGCCGCGCTGGCTCTGAGGTCCTGGATCACGATCACGCCGGTCTCGCGGGTGGCGGTGCCGCAATAGCAGTCGCCGACCTTCATGCAATGCTCTGACTCCACCAGCTCTTCGGACAGCCCCACGGACACTAGCAGATTGAGCTTCTCGTGGTCGGGGTCCAGCGCCCGGATGCTGCCGCCGTCGGCGTCGAACTGGGTCATGACGCGTTGCAGAAAACCTTCGCACAACGCCTCGATCTCATTGGGCTGATTCAGAAAGGCCGCCATATCGTATAGCGCACCGATGTCGCGATTCTGTGCGGCCAACTGCGCGGTCTTCTGCTCGACCCGCTGCTCCAGGCTTGTGTACAGGTCCTGGAGTTCGTCGGCCATGCGGTTGAAACCGCGCGCCAGAACGCCGAATTCGTCCTGGCTCTCGACTGGCAGACGCGTGCTGAACTCGCGCTCGGCCATGCGCTGCAGCCCGTCGCGCAGGCGCAGCACGGGCGCGATGATCCAGAGATACAGCATGTAGATCATGGCCACCGTGCCCGCGCTGGCAATCGCTCCCAGCACGCCCTGCGACAGACGCAGCGCGGTGGTCTTGCCGGCATTGTCCTGTTCGATCATCCGCACCAGCGTATCCGCCCGCGCCACGAATTCGGGCAGGGTCTCCAGATAGGTGCTGGCGTCCCGTGACTGCAAGGCCTGCAGCGCGGTGGGCTTCATGATGTCCTGCCAGTAGCTGGACACGTCATGCCACTGGGCCAATATCGCCTCGTCGTCGGGAATGAACAGAGGCCGCGCCGGATTGCCTCGTGCGAGGCGCGAAATGGTGTCGTCCATCAGGGCGATCTGCTCACGGGTACGGGCCTCCTCCCCTGGCTGTGGCCGCATCAGCTCGACCGCCACACGGTTGGCCCGCATGCGCAGGCTGCCGGTGTCGTTGATGGCGGCACCCGCCCCTTCCAGCTGCCACGACAGCCACAGAGTCCAGCAGACCATGGACAGCACCACCACCAGCGCTACCAGCGAGCTGACGACGATGCGCGTGGACAAGCGATGCCGCGGCGATGGCAGGGCATCGGCTCCGGCATCAGAGGGAGGGGAAGGCGTCATGGCAAACATGGCCTGCAAGGCCGAAAGCGGTTGATGGTGCAGGCCAAGTTTGCGCGCAACAGACCACATACCGCTGTGGTCGCACTGTCCAGTCCGAGTGCGCCGGATGGGAATTCAAGCGTCAGCCCCGATCTGGGCGCGCCGCGCAGCCCCTGCACGATCGCATCGCGACGGGGCGGAACCTTGATCGCCCTGGTCTTGCCGCCACAGCGGCCAAGGTTTGCTAGAACTGGGGTCATGCGTGCTCCGTGAGCAAGGGACAGACCATGGGCAAAAACGCGTCTGCCCTGGGCGAGTATGCCAGCAAGGCCCCCGCCACCAGATCGAAATACCAGCCGTGCAGGCTCAGGCTGCCGCTGTCGCAGGCACGCCGCACGAACGGCAGCTCTTCCAGGTTGCGCAGCGATATCAGGATGGACGCCTGTTCGCAGGCACGTCGGCATTCGGCGTCAGAGGCCCCGGGCATCTGCCGCAGCACCCGCTGACGCGCCGGCTCGGCAATATCCATCCAGCGGTCGAGATAATTGGTTTCGCCGTCGCTGCGTGTGCGCCGCTCCATCAGCGCGCGGATGCCGCCGCACTGGGCATGGCCAAGCACGATGATGCGGCTGACACGCAGTTGTTCGACGGCAAACTGTATGGCCGCCAGCACACCCTGCAGCCCCCGGTCGGTACTGGTGGGCGGCACCAGATTGGCGACATTGCGCACGGCGAAGATATCGCCCGGGTCGCAGCCCAGCAGCATGGCCGGATCGACGCGCGAATCGCAGCAGCCCACCAGCAGGGTGCTGGGATGCTGACCGTCGCGCAGATCGCGGTAGAGCGCAGGCGCGTCCTCGTAGTATTGCTGCTGGAACCGCTGAAAGCCGTCGACGAAGCGTTCGATGTCGTCCATCCTAGCCTCCCGTCTGCGCCATGAAGCGGATGATGCGCTCGGGCCGGGTAACGAACTCGTGGCGCTCGGGCTTGGCAGCGATGCCGGCAAGAATGGCCTGTGTCAGCTCGGCGTCGCTGGCGCCATCGCGCAGCCATTGCCCCAGCGGCACACGGTCTTCCTGGCCCAGGCACAGATACAGCGTGCCGTCCACGCCCAGGCGTACACGGTTGCAGGTGGCGCAGAAATGCTGCGACATGGGCGTGATCACGCCCAGCACCGGCGCACCATGCCCTCCGGACCAATAGCGCGCGGGCCCTGAGCCCGAGGCAGCAAGCGCGGGTATCAGGCCGGCCTGGGACGCCAGCCGCGCGCCCAGAACATTCAGGTCCGTATGGGCGAAACCGCGCCCGCATTCGCCCATGGGCATGGGCTCGATCAGGCGCAGCACAAAGCCCTGGACCATGGCGTAGTCCAGCAGTCGCCGCACCTCGCCCTCGGGCGTAGCGGCATGAACCACGCTGTTGAGCTTGATCGGCGCGAAGCCAGCCTCACGCGCGGCGGCCAGGCCCGCCAGCACCGACTCCAGGCAATCGCGCCCGGTGATCCGGCTGAAGGCGGCCGCATCCAGCGTGTCCAGGCTGATGTTCAGCCGCGTCACGCCGGCAGCGCGCAATTCGCGCGCATGCCGCGCAAGCTGGGTGCCGTTGGTGGACACGGACAGGTCCCTCAGGCCCGGCATGGCGGCAATCTGCGCCGCCAGCCCGATCACGCCGCGTCGCAGCAGCGGCTCGCCGCCGGTCAGCCTGACCTTGCTCACGCCAAGGCGCACGAACAGTCCAACCAGGCGCAGCATTTCCTCATGCCGCAGCCAGTTCGCGGGAGTTTCAAAGCCCTTGAAGTCCTTGGGCAGGCAGTAGCTGCAACGCAGGTCGCAGCGATCGGTGACGGAAACGCGCAGGTAGTCGATGCGACGGGAAAAGCCGTCTATCAGCGATCCGGTGGCAGGCTCCTTGCTCATGAGACACCTCCGCTGAAGACTCGCTCGGGCTCTCCGTCCGACAGGTCGATGCCTTCGATCCGCGCGCGACCGACCAGCAACCTGACGTACTGGCGCCAGGCAGTGTCGCGGCTCATGGAGGAGAGCGCCGCAGCGATCTGCCGCGCCACCTTCTCATAAGGCAGCAACCGTCCCTCGATGTGCCGCAGCACACGCACGATGTGCAACCCTTGTCGCGTCTGCACCAGCTGCGGCGCCAGGCAGCCGGCCGGCAGTGCGAACACCGGACGCTCGAACTCCGGCAAGGTATCGCCGCGGCCCAGCTGGCCCAGGCTGCCGCCCACGGCCGCCGAGGGACAATTGGACTGCTCACGCGCCACCTCGGCAAAGCGCGACGGATCGGCCAGGAGTTCCTTCAGGATCAGCTCCGCATGGGCACGCAGCAGGTCCAGATTCACATCGGGCGTGACCTGGAACAGGATATGGTCGGCTTCGACCAGCTCTCCCACCATGAAACGCTGCGGATGCATCTCGTAGAAGCGGCGGCAGGCCGCCTCGTCGGCCTCGGGGGCCGATGCCTGCGAAGCCAGCAAGGCACTGATGGCGGCCTCCTCTTCGCCCGCAACCAGGCCCTGACGCTCGGCCTCGTCCAGCAGCACCCTGCGCAGCACCAGGGCGGTGATCGCCTGCCGCATGGGGTTTCCGGCAGCTGCATGCAGCGGAAGTTCACGCTTCAGGTCCGCGTCGCTCAGTTCGACGCCATTGACGATGACTGGCATGTTCGCCTCCTTGATTCCTTGGATTCGAGCTTGCCGCGTCAGCGTGGTCGCACCAGCTGCCAGGCGCGGCCCAGATAGCCCAGCGAGCCGAAGCCGCTCCAGACGTGGACCAGTCGCGTAAAAGGGAAGATCACGAACAGGCTCAGGCCCATGAACAGATGTGCCTTGAACAGCATGGGAACGTCCGCAATGTAGCTGGCGGCATCGCCCTGGAAGGTGACGATATGCTGCGCCCAGGTCATCAGAAGCACCATCATTTCGCCATCCATGTGGCCAGCCGACAGCGCGATGGTGGACAGCCCCAGCAGCAGCGTGACCAGGATCCATGCCAGCAGCAACTTGTCACCAGCACGCGTGACGCGCGCAATGCGCGGGTCGCTCAGGCGGCGGTGCAGCAAGATCACGAGACCGATCAGGCACAGGCCGCCCATCACGCCGCCCGCCACCATGGCGACCGTCTGCTTGAGCGTATGGGACACGCCCAGCATGTCCCACACCGCCACCGGCGTCAGCAAGCCCACCAGATGGCCGAAGAACAGCCCCAGGATGCCGATGTGGAACAGGATGTTGCCCAGGCGCAGCTGACCGCGGTGGAGCAGTTGCGAGCTGTCGGTCTTCCAGGTGTATTGCTCACGTTCGAAGCGCGCCAGACTTCCCAGCAGGAAGACCGTCAACGCAATATAGGGATAGATCCCGAAGAAGAACTGATTCAGAGTGTTCATGATGCGTAGTCCTCCGCATTAACCAATGGTGGCGGGCGGCCGCGAATAGAAACGCACCGGCTGCGCACCGTCGCCCGAGAACGGGCGCAGCAACGGCTCCAGGCCGTCCGGGCTGACGCCGAAGGTTTCCATGGCCTCGTCCATGTCGCGCACCGGCGCTTCGGTCTGTACGCGCGGGATCACGCGCGCCAGCGAGCGCAGCACGATGAAAACGCAGGCATAGGGACTGTCGGCCTTGGCCAGACGAGCACCGATGGCGGCGACCACATGGATGGCCTCGTCCAGCAGATCCAGCGCCTGGGCCTCGTCGATGACGCCCAGAAACTCCAGGAACAGCGGTACATGGTCCGGCAGCTCGGCGGCCACCGGCTCGAAGCCATGCTGGCGATAGGTCTGCAGCAAATCGACCATGGCCTGGCCGCGGTCGCGGCTTTCGCCGTGCACATGCTCGAACAGATGCAGCGAATGCGAACGGTTGCGGTCGAAGGTAGCGACGTAGTTTTCCTGCACGCTGATCAGGTCGTTGGCGGTCAGATAACCGATCAGCGGCCTCAAGGTTTCGTTGGCTTTCGGATAAGGGCGCAGAGCGGTCTCGACATCGCCCAGGGCATCGAGCAGCTCGGGCTCGGGGTAGCTGAGCAAAGCAGACAGCAGTCGGTACAGATTCATGGTGTTCTCCTTGGCTAACTGGCCGCTGCGGCCTTTTTGCGGGACTTGGGCATTTCGATGAAGATTTCGCTGCCCTGCGGCTTGCGACCGAACAGCGTGCCCTCGGACATGCCGCCGGAGCAGCCGTTGCCGAAGGTGAAACCGCAACTGCCTTTTTCGTTGAAGCTGTCCTCGACCACTTCCTTGTGGCTGCTGGGCACCACGAAGCGGTCTTCGTAGTCGGCAATGGCCATGGTCTTGTACATGTCCTGCACGGTCGCTTCGCTCAGACCGACCTGCTCCAGCAGCGCGCTGTCCTTTTCGCCATGTACCGTCTCCGAGCGCTTGAAGGCGCGCATGGCCAGCATGCGCTCCAGCGCCTGCAGCACGGGCGCCTCCTTGCCCGCTGTCAGCAGATTGGCCAGGTAACGCACCGGAATGCGCAGCGCGGATACATCCGGGATCATGCTGCTCTTGCCCAGGGTACGCTGCGGCATCTTGCCGGCCTCGGCGGCCGTCTGGATGGGCGACAGCGGGGGGATGTACCAGACCATGGGCAAGGTGCGGTATTCCGGATGCAGCGGGAAGGCGACGCGCCAGTCCACCGCCATCTTGTAGACGGGCGAGCGGCGAGCGGCTTCCAGCCACGACTCGGGTATGCCTTGCTCACGTGCGGCGGCTATCACCTCGGGCGCATGCGGATCCAGGAGCATGGCCAGTTGCGCCTCGTACAGATCCTGCTCGCTGGCCGTAGCGGCGGCGTTTTCGATCTGGTCGGCGTCATACAGCATCACGCCCAGATAGCGGATCCGTCCCACGCATGTTTCCGAGCAGACCGTGGGCTGCCCGGCTTCGATGCGCGGATAGCAGAAGGTGCATTTCTCGGCCTTGCCGCTGCTCCAGTTGTAGTAGATCTTCTTGTACGGGCAGCCCGAGATGCACATGCGCCAGCCACGGCACTTGTCCTGGTCCACCAGCACAATACCGTCGTCCTCGCGCTTGTAGATCGAGCCGGAGGGGCAACTGGCGACACAGGCCGGGTTCAGGCAGTGCTCGCACAGGCGTGGCAGGTACATCATGAAGGTGTTCTCGAAGGTCGAGTACATCTCCTTCTGGACGCCTTCGAACAGGGCGTCACGGCTGCGCGAGCTGAATTCGCCGCCCAGATCGTCTTCCCAGTTCGGACCCCATTCGATCTTCTCCATCTTCTGGCCGGTCAGCACCGACACCGGGCGCGCGGTAGGCGGGGTCTGCGACAGCGGCGCTTTCTGCAGATGCTCGTAATCGAAGGTGAAAGGTTCGTAGTAGTCGTCGATGGCCGGCAGATTCGGGTTGGCGAACAGATTGGCCAGGATGCGCAGCTTGCCGCCCTGGCGGGGCTCCAGCTTGCCGGCGGCGGTGCGCTTCCATCCGCCCTTCCACTTGCCCTGGTTCTCCCATTCCTTGGGATAGCCGATGCCGGGCTTGGTTTCCACGTTGTTGAACCAGGCGTACTCGACGCCGTCGCGGCTGGTCCAGACGTTCTTGCAGGTCACCGAGCAAGTGTGACAGCCGATGCACTTGTCCAGGTTCAGCACCATGCCAATTTGGGCGCGTATCCTCATGATTGCTTCTCTTCCTGTTGCAGTTCTTCACCGAGCGGGCCTTCCAGCCAGTCGACCTTGCTCATCTTGCGCAGCACCACGAATTCGTCGCGGTTGGCGCCGACGGTGCCGTAGTAGTTGAAGCCATAGGCCTGCTGGGCATAGCCGCCGATCATGTGGGTGGGCTTGAGCACCGTGCGCGTCACCGAGTTGTGGATGCCGCCGCGCTTGCCGCTGGTTTCCGCCCCCGGCACGTTCACGATCTTTTCCTGGGCGTGGTACATCAGGCACATGCCGACCGGCACGCGCTGGCTCACCACCACTCGCGCGGTCAAGGTGCCGTTGACGTTGAAGACCTCGACCCAGTCGTTATCGACCAGGCCGGCCTGCTTGGCCTCGGCTTCCGACACCCACACATGGGGGCCGCCACGGCTCAGCGTGAGCATGCGCAGGTTGTCCGAGTACGTGCTGTGGATGCCCCACTTCTGGTGCGGCGTCAGCCAGTTCAGCACCAGCTCCTTTTCGCCGTTCGGGTAGCGGCCCAGCATGGGCGCTACCGTCCTCGTGTCGATGGCCGGCTTGTACACGCAGGAGCCTTCACCGAAATCCAGCATCCAGCGGTGGTCCTGGTAGAACTGCTGGCGGCCGGTCAGCGTGCGCCATGGGATCAGCTCATGCACATTGGTATAGCCGGCGTTGTAGCTGACCTCCTCGCTTTCCAGGCCCGACCAGGTGGGTGCCGAGATGATCTTGCGCGGCTGTGCCTGGATGTCGCGAAAGCGGATCTTGTCGTGCTCGCGGCCCACGGCCAGATGGGTGTGATCGCGCCCGGTGATCTTGCCCAGCGCCTGCCAGGCCTTGACGGACACATGGCCGTTGGTCTCGGGTGCAAAGGTCAGGATCATCTCGGCCGCATCGATGGCAGTGTCCAGGCGTGGACGGCCCTGGCTGACGCCGGCCTCGCCCACGCTGTCGTTGATGCCGGCCAGCTCGTGCACTTCATGCTCTGTGTTCCAGCTGATACCCTTGCCGCCGTTGCCCAGTTTGTCCAGCAGCGGACCGACCGAGGTGAACTTGCGGTAGATGTCGTTGTAGTCGCGCTCCACCACCGTCATCGACGGTGCGGTCTTGCCCGGGATCAGATCGCACTCTCCCAGCTTCCAGTCGCGTGGCTCGAAGGCCTGGCCGAGCTCTCCCGGGGTGTCGTGCATCAGCGGCGTCAGCACGATGTCGCGGCGCTTGCCCAGATAGGGGCCGCCGATCTCGCTGAACTTCCTGGCCAGCAGCTTGTAGATCTCCCAGTCGGTCTTGCTCTCCCACAGTGGCTGCACGGCCTCGCTGAGCGGATGGATGAAGGGGTGCATGTCGGACGTGTTCAGATCGTCCTTTTCGTACCAGGTGGCCGTGGGCAGCACGATGTCGCCGTACAGACAGGTGGTGCTCATGCGGAAGTCCAGCACGGTCAGCAGGTCCAGCTTGCCTTCTGCCGCGTCCTCCTCGAACGTGACTTCGGTGGGCTTGATGGCCTCGTCCTCGTCACCGAACACGGCGTTCTGCGTGCCCAGCAGGTACTTCAGGAAGTACTCGTGGCCCTTGCCGCTGGAGCCCAGAATGTTGGAGCGCCAGACGAACATATTGCGCGGGAAGTTGGCCGGATCGTCCGGATCTTCGCAGGACATGCGCAAGGCGCCGGACTTGAGCTGCTCGACCGCGTGGGCGACCGGATCCTTGCCCTGAGCCTCGGCCTGGTCCGTCAGGTCCAGCGGATTGGTGCGCAGCTGCGGCGCCGAGGGCAACCAGCCCATGCGTTCGGCGCGGGCGTTGAGGTCGATCATGCTCAGATCGCCATACTTGGCGCGGTCGGCCGTGGGGCCGAGCACTTCCTGGACGCCCAGCTTTTCATGACGCCACTGACTGGTGTGCGCGTAGAAAAAGGATGTGCCGTTCATCTGGCGCGGCGGACGGATCCAGTCCGAAGCAAAGGCCAGCGGCGCCCAGCCGAACTGCGGACGCAGCTTTTCCTGACCCACGTAATGCGCCCAGCCGCCGCCGCTCTTGCCCACGCAGCCGCACATCATCAGCATGTTGATGATGCCGCGGTAGATCATGTCCATGTGGTACCAGTGATTCAGGCCGGCGCCGACGATCACCATGGACTTGCCTTCGGTGTCGTGGGCGTTCTGCGCGAACTCGCGAGCCACCTGGATCACTTGCGCGCGCGGCACGGTGGTGTGCTTTTCCTGCCAGGCCGGCGTATAGGGTACGTCGTCGTCATAGGATGTGGCGACGTTGCCGCCGCCCAGGCCACGATCCAGGCCGTAGTTGGCCATCTGCAGGTCGTACACGGTGGCGATCAGCGCGTCCGTGCCGTCGGCCAGCCGGATGCGGCGGGCCGGCACATTGCGCACCAGCACTTCGTCATGCTCGCTGCCGAAGTACGGGAAGCCCACGCCGACGACTTCGCTGCCCTCGCCCAGCAGGCTCAGGGTCGGCTCGATCTCGCGGCCATTGCCGCCGTCCCTGGACTCCAGGTTCCAGCGGCCAACCTTCTCGCCGCCGTTGACCGCGTCTTCGCCCCAGCGAAAGCCGATGCTGCCGTTGGGTGCGACCAGGTCGCCGCTCTTGGCGTCCAGCACCAGCGTCTTCCAGTCGGGGTTGTTCTGTTCGCCCAGCGAGCCGTCGAGTTGCGAGGCTCGCAGAAAGTGATCGGGCGCATGAAAGCCGTCGCGCTCCTTGAGCAATACCAGCATCGGCATGTCGGTATAGCGCCGCACATAGTCCTGGAAGTACGACGACGGGCTGGCCGACAGGTGGAATTCCTTCAGGATCACATGGCCCATGGCCATCGCCAGCGCCGCATCGGTGCCCTGCTTGGGCGCCAGCCAGATATCGCCGAACTTGACCATTTCGCCGAAGTCGCTGGACACGGCCACGGTCTTGGTGCCTTTGTAGCGGACCTCGGTGTAGAAGTGGGCGTCGGGCGTGCGGGTCTGCGGGACGTTCGAGCCCCAGACCATCAGATAGGTCGAGTTGTACCAGTCGGCCGATTCCGGCACGTCGGTCTGTTCGCCCCAGATCTGGGGGCTTGCGGGCGGCAGGTCGCAATACCAGTCGTAGAAGCTCAGGCAGGCGCCGCCCAGCAGGCTCAGGTAGCGCGCGCCGGCGGCGTAGCTGACCATGGACATGGCCGGAATCGGCGAAAAGCCGATCAGGCGGTCCGGGCCGAACTTCTTGATGGTCAGCGCATTCGCGGCGGCGATGATTTCGGTGGCCGTATCCCAGTCTGCGCGGACAAAACCGCCCAGGCCGCGAACCGACTTGTAGCGCTTGGCGCGCACCGGGTCCTGGCTGATCCATTCCCAGGCAGCGATCGGGTCCATGGTCTTGCGCGCTTCACGCCACATCTCCATCAGGCGGCCACGGATCATGGGGTACTTCACGCGCTGCGCGGAGTACACGTACCAGCTGTAGGATGCGCCGCGCGGGCAGCCGCGAGGCTCATGGTTGGGCAGATCGGGGCGCGTGCGCGGATAGTCGGTCTGCTGCGTCTCCCAGGTGATCAGCCCGTTCTTGACATAGACCTTCCAGGAGCACGATCCCGTGCAGTTCACCCCGTGGGTCGAGCGCACGACCTTGTCGTGCTGCCACCGGCCACGATAGGCGTTTTCCCAGGAACGATCTTCGTTGACCGTCTCGCCGTGGCCATCCGCGAAGGTGGATTGCACCCGCGCCATGAACTTCAGCCGGTCCAGAAAATGACTCATTGTTTTCTCCAAAAGCGCCGGCTGGCCGGCGCGTACCGCAATCAATGCCGTTGAAACCACTGTAGGTGTCGCTGCGCGCCCGGGCTATTGCCCAATGGCACAGCCGGGCACGGCAGAATGACTAGTCACTCCCGACGCCGCCCCACGTCAGCAGGGGACGGGAGCATTGCGCCGCGCGTAGTACCACCAGGTAATCAGCACGCATGTGGCGTAGAAGCCGATGAAGCAATAGAGCGCAGCCTGCACGCCGCCGGTCATCTCCAGCGAGGTGCCGAAGCTGCGTGGAATGAAGAAGCCGCCATAGGCGCCGATGGCGCCGGAAAAGCCCAGCACCGCAGCCGATTCCTTGGCCGCCTCGGCGCTGGCGCGCTTTTGCGCATCTGCGCCCTGCCCGGCGACGGCCTGGGTGCGTTCGCGCAGAAAGATCACGGGGATCATGCGGAACGTCGATCCATTGCCCAGCCCGGTCAGCGCAAACAGCACGATGAACATGGCCAGAAAGCCCTGGAAATTGCCACCGATGCCGCCCACGGGCAGGAAGGTCACCACGCCCAGCACCGCCGCGATCATTGCGACAAACGTCAGCAGCGTGACGCGTGCGCCGCCCAGCTTGTCGGACACCCAGCCGCCCAAGGGCCGCGTCAGCGAGCCGACCAGCGGCCCCAGGAAGGCATAGGTCATGGGATCGACCTGCGGGAACAAGGTCTTGGTCAGCATGGCGAAGCCGGCCGAAAAGCCGATGAAGGAACCAAAGGTGCCCACATACAGCCAGCACATCAGCCAGTTGTGCTTGCGCTTGAAGATCACGGCCTGGTCAGCAAAGGAAGCACGTGCGTCGGCAATATCGTTCATGCCGAACCAGGCGGCGATCGAGGCGATGGCGATGGGGATCACCCAGATGAAGCCGGCGTTCTGCAGCCACAGGCTCTGCTGCTCGCCATTGACCGTGACCGTCTGCGGCGCGCCGCCAGCGATGCCGAACACGCCCATGGAGATCACCAGCGGCACGACGAACTGCACCACCGACACGCCCAGGTTGCCGATGCCGGCATTCAGGCCCGTAGCCAGCCCCTTCTTCTCCTTGGGAAAGAAGAAGCTGATATTGGCCATGCTGGAGCTGAAATTGCCGCCGCCCAGCCCGCACAGCAGCGCCAGGATCAGCAAGGTGGGAAATGAAGTGCTCGGATCGCGCAGCGCGAAGCCCATGCCCAGCGCCGGGATCAGCAGCGAGGCGGTGGAAATGGCCGTCCATTTGCGACCACCGAAGACGGGCACCAGAAAGGAATAGAAGATGCGCAAGGTGGCGCCCGACAGCGCGGGCAAGGCGGTCAGCCAGAACATCTGGTTCTTGGACAGCATGAAGCCGGCACGATCCAGGTTGACGACCACCACGCTCCACAGCATCCAGATGCTGAATGCCAGCATCAGTGCGGGAATGGAAATCCACAGGTTGCGATTGGCGACGCGCGCGCCGGTCTGCTTCCAGAAGCCGGGATTGTCCGGCTCCCAGCGCGACAGTACTTGAGTGCTCATGATGGGCCTCTTGGTTGGTTGAGGGAGTCAGGCCGCTTGCTTGCCGGCCAGGGCCGCGCTTGTGCCGCGGAAGCTGAAGTGCATGAAGATCAGGGAGACGCAGACCGTGCCGTAGAGCAGCATGAAAGCGCTGGAGCGCACGCCGGTCAGGTCCAGCAGCAGGCCGAACATGATGGGCAGCACGAAGCCGCCCAGCCCGCCGGCCAGCCCGACGATGCCGGACACGGCGCCGATGTTTTCGCCGAACTCATCGGAGATGAACTTGAAGACGGAAGCCTTGCCTATGGCCATCGCGATGCCGACCACGAACAACAAGGCCGTGAAAGCGAAGGGCCCCAGCGCAATGCCGAAACTGCGCGGTCCGTTGGCGGTCGCGATGGTGAACTCGGTCTGCGGATAGCTGAGCAGGAAGAACGCCACCCAGCACACCCACATCACCCACCATGTGGTCTTGTAGGCGCCGTAGCGGTCGGAAATCCAGCCCCCCAACGCGCGCAGCACGCCGCCTGGCAGGGAGAAGCATGCGGCCAGCAAGGCCGCCAGCTTCATGTCGAAGCCGTACTCGCCGATGTAGTACTTGGTCATCCACAAGGCCAGCGCCACATAGCCACCGAACACCACCGAGTAGTACTGGCAGTAGCGCCACACCCTGGGGTCCTTGAGCATGGCCATCTGCGCCGACCAGGTGGCGCCCTGGGTCACACGGTGCGCCGGATCGGAGGCCGAGAACAGCCAGAACAGGATGGCGGTCACCAGCAGCGCCACGGCGTACACCTGGGGCACGATGACCCAGGCACCGCCGGCTGCGGCGATCAGGGCCGGGGCCACGAACTTGGTGATGGCCGAGCCGGAATTGCCTGCGCCAAACACGCCCATGGCCAGCCCCTGCTTATGTCGCGGGAACCAGCGCGCCACATAGGGCGTGCCGACCGAGAACGAACCGCCGGTCAAACCGACAAACAGCGCCAGCACCAGAAATTGCCAGTACTCGGTGGCATAGGACAGCAGCCAGATCGGCACCACCGCCACCAGCATCAGCAGGAAGAACACGGGCCGACCGCCATAGCGGTCGGTCCAGATACCCAGCGGCACGCGCACCAGGGATCCGGTCAGCACCGGCATGGCGGCCAGCAGGCCGAACTGCGTTTCAGACAATCCCAGCTGCGTCTTGATGGGGATACCCAGCACCGCGAAGATCATCCACACCGCGAAACAGATGGTGAAGGCAAACGTGCTGGAAATCAGGACCCGCATCGGTTTGCCGGACGGGGGGCTTGTTGTAGTCATGGCCACTCTCGCTTTACTCACGAAGACATGGCGTCAGACTAGGCATCGGCGGCCCTGGCGGCCATTCGCCGACCGACCATCGCCCCCCATCAATGTGACTAGTCACCGCCGATTTGCAGCCAGGTTTGTGCTGTATCAAAAGAAAGCACTGGCGGCCTGCCCATGCCGGGGCACTCGCAGCCGCAGCATCGCGGTGCACGGCGCGTGAGTGGTGGCTCGCTGGCGGTTGGGTCGTCGCCGGGGAGGACTGCTTTGACGGCGAGGGTAGTGTTGGGGTCTGAGGGTTGAGGTTTGTGGGCTGTAGCGCTTGTATGGCAAGCGGTTGCAGCTATCAAAACTGATTCTGGTTTTGTTGCTGGCAACAGAGGCCGGGTCTCGCCCCGGCAGGCGAGTTACCTTTCTTGCTCGCACAAGAAACGTAACCCAAAGAATGCGACCCGACTGTCTGCGTCCTTGCGCTTCGCTACGGGCAAACCTGCGTCACGCATTTCAGGCTGCGGTGCGGCAAAAACTCGCTTTGCGCTACGCGCGCCGCTCAGACAGGTTGCCGCAAATTTGTTCACGATGCATTGGCACTCTACGGTGCCAATGCCCGCAGCCCGAACCACGTGCCGCAGGCTCAGACACACGGGGCGGATACGGGTAGCCTGCGAGATTTGTGGCGAAATTGGCTTCCAGCCCAATCACAGATTGCAGTAATAGCTATCAGTTTGATAAAGAAGCTATCCCGTATCCGGTATCGCCCCTTGTGCCCACGCCTGCAACGGCGGCCTCTTGTGGCGCGCGGCTGCACCGCAGAGTGCAGCCGCATCGTGCTCTGACTTGCGGCAACCTGTTTGAGCGGAGTGCTGCAAGCAAGCAGCGAGTTTTGCCGCACAGCCACAAGAGGTTGACGGCGCGGGTTGCCCCGAAGCGCAGCGAAGGGGACGTGGGCAGCAGGGGCCGGCTCTTTGCCTACTTTCTTGCGGAAGAAAGTAGGTCGGCTGGCGGGCCGAGTCCCGCCTTCTGTCCGCCGACAAGGCATGTCCCCGAAACAAAAAAATCAAGCCAAATCGACCTTAGCGCAAGGAAAATCAAGCGCTGACGGCTATCAAAACAGAAAGGGCATGTGACCCAACAAGAACCGCATGCCCCATCAGCCTCAAACTCAGGCGCACAAAGCGCCATCGGCCATCAATATTCGAGGCAAATCTTGCCGAAATGCTTGCCAGCGGCCTGGTGTTCGAAGGCCGCCACCATCTGCTCCAGCGGATAGCGGCTGTCGATCACGGGCTTCCAGCCAAAGTTCTCCAACGCGCGCACCATGTCCTGTTGCTGCTCGCGGCTGCCGACGATCAGGCCCTTGAGAGTTTGCTGCTTGCGCATCATCTCCACTGTGGGCACGGCGCCCGCAAAACCGGTCAGCACACCGATCAGCGCGATATGACCGCCGACGGCGCAGGCGCGAATCGACTGGGGCAAGGTGCCCGGCCCGCCGACCTCGACCACGATGTCGGCACCGCGACCGCCGGTGGCAGCCAGCACGGCATCGCCCCATTCGGGCTGCTCCTTGTAGTTGATCACCAGATCGGCCCCCAATGCCTTGAGCTGCTCGGCCTTGGCCGCGCTGGAGGTGGTGGCGATGACGGTGGCGCCCATGCTCTTGGCCATCTGCAGCGCAAAGATGGAGACGCCGCCCGTGCCCAGTACCAGCACGGTGTCGCCGGCCTTGAGATGCCCGTCCACCACCAGCGCACGCCAGGCCGTGAGGCCGGCCGTGGTCAGCGTGGCGGCCTCGGCATGGCTCCAGCCCTTGGGGGCATGGGTAAAGCTGGTGGCGGGCAGGTTCACGAATTCGCGTGCAAAACCGTCCACGCCGTCACCGGGCACGAGCTGGAAGTCGGAGGGCACATGGCGGCCCGACAGCCATTGCGGGAAGAAGGTGGAGACCACGGCATCGCCCACGGCAAATTCCTTCACGCCTGCGCCCACAGCCGTGACCAGGCCTGCGCCGTCAGCCATGGGAATGCGGCCGTCGGCCGCCGCACCGGGACGGCGCACCACGCCCAGGTCGTGGTAGTTGAGCGAGCTGGCGTGAATGCGCACCTGGATCTCGCCCGCAGCAGGCGCCGCAGGTGCGGGCAGCTCGACAAGCTTCAGGTTTTCGAAACCGCCGGGCGCGGCCAGTTGCATGACTTTCATGGAGTGCTCCTCAAGAGGTGAAACAGATGCTGCGCATGGTGCCGTCAATGCGCAGCCTCCACCAGTACCAACATATTTGTTGGGTAGTATTAAAAATGTAAGCAATGCATGAATGCAGGCCGGCGCTACGATGATGGCGTCCAGAACTGCAGCGAGGTGCCCATGAAACGATTGAACAGCAAGAGCGGCTGCGCCGTGGAGGTGACGCTGTCCGTCATGGGCGGCACCTGGAAGCCCGTCGTCCTGTTCCATCTGCTGCCCGGCAAAAAGCGCTTTGGCGAGCTGGGCCGCATCATCCCCGGCATCACCCAGCGCATGCTGACGCTGCAGCTGCGCGAGCTGGAAGAGGCCGGCATCGTCGAGCGCACGGTGTATGCCGAAGTGCCGCCGCGCGTGGACTATGCGCTGACCGAACTGGGCCGCAGCCTGCAGCCGGTGCTGATCGCCATGCGCAACTGGGGCATCGCCTACAGCAAGAACTTTGCTCAGGCCGAGCCCATACACGACGCGGATCAGAACAGCGCAAGCTGCCTGCCAAACTTGAAGCAAAAACAGGCTTGAGCGCTTACCCATCAAGCGTCTAAAGCTATCAGTTTCAATAAGTTGACAGCAAAAATCCCGCAGGCTGCAAAAGCCTGCGGGCTTGGGTCTGAAGCCGCAGGGCTTATTTGCCGGCGGTCAGCGTGGTGTAGCTGTTGATCAGGTTGCGATAGTCGGGGATATGGTTGGAGAACAGCGTTCCCAGCCCCTCGATATCGTTGCGCCAGTCGCGGTGCAGCTCGCAGGCCGCGCCGAACCAGGTCATGAGCTGGGCGCCGGCCTGCTCCATGCGGCTCCAGGCAGCCTGCTGGGTCATGCTGTTGAAGGTGCCCGAGGCATCGGCAATCACGAACACCTCGAAGCCTTCAGCCAGGGCCGACAACACCGGAAAGGCCACGCAGACCTCGGTCACCACGCCGGCCAGGATGAGCTGCTTCTTGCCCGTGGCCTTGACGGCCTTGACGAAGTCCTCGTTGTCCCAGGCATTGATCTGGCCGGGGCGGGCGATATAGGGAGCCGTGGGAAATTTCGCCTTGAGCTCGGGCACCAGCGGGCCGTTGGGGCCGGTCTCGAAGCTGGTGGTCAAAATCGTGGGCAGCTTGAAGTATTCGGCCATGTCGGCCAGGGCCAGCACATTGTTCTTGAACTTGTCGGGGTCGATGTCACGCACCAGGGACAGCAGGCCGGTCTGGTGATCCACCAGCAGCACGGCGGCATTGTCCTTGTCGAGGCGGATATAGGGCTTGTTGCTCATGACGAACTCCTTCAGAGGTAGTGGAGGGAACAAAAAGTCGGCGGACTTGCCCGCCGACGGGAAAAATCGATACCGTGCGCCCTGCTCAGGCGGTTGCGCCAGGGCGCCCGGCTGCCGGAATGCGGCCGAACTGGCCGCTGCGGAAATCCTCCAGCGCCTGCTGGATTTCCTCGTCGCTGTTCATGACGAAGGGGCCGTAGCCGACCACGGGCTCGTCAATCGGCTCGCCTGACAGCCACAGCAGCGTGACGTCGCTGTTGGCTTCCAGATGCACGCTGTCCGCAGCGCGATCCATATGCACCAGCTGGCCAGCGCGGGCAATCTCCTGCCCGTTGACCAGCAGCGTGCCGTGCAGCACCACCAGCGCCAGCGTGTAGCCGGCCCTGGCTTGCAGCTCGGTGGTGGCTCCGGCGTTCAGCCTCACATCCCAGACATCGATGGGCGTGAAGGTCTTCGCCGGGCCGCGATAGGCGGAGCCCTTGCTGCCAAGGTAGTCGCCGGCAATGACACGCAGATGACCCGCACCGTCCGGCAGCGCAACCTGCGGGATGTCGGCGTTCAGCAGGGTCTGGTAGCCGGGGGCGGACATCTTGTCCCTGGCCGGCAGATTGACCCACAGCTGCACCATCTCCAGCGGGCCGCCGCTCTTGGCAAAGGCTTCGGAGTGGTACTCCTCGTGCAGGATGCCCGAGGCCGCCGTCATCCACTGCACGTCGCCAGGGCCGATGGTGCCGCCGGCCCCTGTGGAGTCACGGTGTGCCACTTCGCCCTCATAGACGATGGTCACGGTCTCGAAACCGCGGTGCGGGTGCGTGCCCACGCCGCGCCGTGCCGTGGTGGGCGTGAAGTTCTGCGGGCCGGCATGGTCCAGCAACAGAAAGGGGCTCAGGGCCTTGCCGTGGTCGCCATAGCTGAACAGCGAACGCACGGGAAAGCCATTGCCCACCCAGTGTGGACGGGGGGCTTCGTAGACACCCAGGATTTTCTTGAGCATGACGCTTCTCCTTGCGGCTGGCCTGCAGTCCCAGTGGATGCCGCAGGCGTTGAACATGGAGAAAGTATGAATTTGGAACGATGAATTGAGTAGTCCACAATATTCAGCCTCAGAGTTCTATTTTTAAAACGATGAAGCTGCCCGATCTCAATGAGCTCTACTACTTCGCCCAAGTGGTGGAGCACGGCGGATTTGCACCCGCCGGCCGCGCCCTGGGGCTGCCCAAGTCCAAGCTCAGCCGCCGCGTGGCACTGCTTGAGGAGCGCCTGGGCGCGCAGTTGCTGCTGCGCTCCACACGCAGCTTTGCCGTGACCGAGGTGGGCAAGCGCTATTACCAGCACTGCCGCGCCATGCTGACCGAAGCCGAGGCCGCCGAAGAATCGGTGGCGCTGGTGCATTCCGAGCCCTGCGGCAAGGTGCGCATGAGCTGCCCCGTGGCGCTGCTGGCCTCACGCGTGGGCCGCATGCTGGGCGAATTCATGCGTCAGTACCCACGCGTGGAACTGCAGGTGGACGAGACCAACCGGCGCGTGGACGTGGTCGGCGAAGGACTGGATCTGGCCCTGCGCGTGCGCCCACCGCCACTGCAGGACAGCGATCTGGTGCTACGCACGCTGGCCGAGCGCCGCCAATGCCTGGTGGCCGCCCCCGAGCTGCTGCAGCGCCTGGGTCAGCCCGGCGGGCCCATGGATCTGTCGGCCTGGCCCAGTCTGGACATGGGCGGCGTGCAGGAAACCCACCGCTGGGTACTTTACGGCCCCGACGCCGTGCGCGCCGAGGTCAGGCACCAGCCAAGGCTGGTGACGCAGTCCATGCTGGCCCTGCGCGACGCTGCCGTGCTGGGTGCCGGCGTGGTGCAGCTGCCCAATATGTTCGTGCGCGAGGACCTGCGCAGCGGCACGCTGGTGCAGGTGCTGCCGGGCTGGCAGCCGCGGCCTGAGATCATCCACGCCGTCTACGCTTCGCGCCGCGGTCAGCTGCCCGCTGTGCGCGCGCTGCTTGACCATCTGGCCCAATCCTTCAGGACCTTGTCGGAAGACTGAGCATCAAAACCGCCTCCTGCACTTGCTGGTCAATCGCTGTCAGCTATCGAAACGATAACAGCCACATCAGCCCAGAGCCGCCTGGATATCGTCCGCCAGCTTCTCGGGCTTGTCCTGGGGCGCGTAGCGGCGTATCACCTGCCCGTCGCGGCCCACGAGGAACTTGGTGAAATTCCATTTGATCGACTTTGTGCCCAGCACGCCCGGTGCTTCGGACGTGAGCCAGCGGTATAGCGGATGTGCACCGTCGCCGTTGACCTCGATCTTGTGCATGAGCGGGAAGCTGACGCCGAAGTTCAGCTCGCAAAAGCTCGCTATCTCGTCATCCGAGCCTTTTTCCTGGGCGCCAAACTGGTTGCAGGGAAAGCCCAGCACCACCAGGCCCCGGTCCGCATACTGCTCGTGCAGTGCCTGCAAGCCCTTGTACTGAGGCGTGAAGCCACAGGCACTGGCGGTATTCACGATCAGCAATACCTTGCCCTGGTACTGCGACAGAGGAACGCTGCGCCCCTGGATGTCGGTGGCTTCAAAGTCATAAACACTGTTTGCCATGCTGCTCTCCCGCCAATGCGAAGCCGCAAGCTTAAGGCAGTCGGCAACCAGTCTCACAGCTAGAAACAACCCTGCATAACCGCGCCACGGAGACAATACCGGGGCTGCGACCATAGAAAAACCGATCCCCGCAAGCAGAGCGCCTGTTTTTTGGGCATTCTTCGCAGTCTTGCCTTCTTGCGGCCCTTGGCGGGCTGCCTTGCAACGTGCGTTTGTCCTTGAACGAATTGAAAGAAAAATGGGTAGCTCAGGCCACGGCTCTGTGGTCGCGCGCTCGCGCCAGCACTGCGGGCCAGCGCATTGCGGCCCTGCCCTGGTGGCGTCGCTGGCCGACGCGGCGTGAATGGCTGTGGTTGGCCGCGGCCTTGCCGGCACTGTTTGTCGCCTATGTGCTGCTGCTGATTCCGTTCACGCCCAGCATCAGCGACATCCGCAAGGCCAAGCTAGAGCAGCCTGCGCAAATCCTGAGCGCCGACGGCAAGCTGATCGGAGAGTTCAAACGCAGCAACCGCCAGTGGGTGCCGCTGGAGCAGATTTCGCCCGCCGTGGTCAAGGCCCTCGTGGCCACCGAAGACCACCGCTTCTACGAGCACCATGGCATGGACTTCACGCGCACCGTGGGTTCAGCCATCCATACGCTGGGCGGCAACCCCCAGGGCGGCTCCACCATCACCCAGCAGCTGGCGCGCAATCTCTATCCCACGGAAATCGGTCGCGCCCGCAATGTGAACCGCAAGCTCAAGGAGGCGATCACGGCCTTCAAGATCGAAGCGCTCTACACCAAGGACGAGATTCTCGAGACCTATCTGAACACCGTTCCCTTTCTCTACAACGCCTATGGCATAGAGATGGCGGCGCGCACCTATTTCGACAAGCCGGCGGCCAAGCTCACGGTGCTGGAAAGCGCCACGCTGGTGGGCATGCTCAAGGGCAATGCCTATTACAACCCGGTGATCAACCCCGACCGCGCGATTGCCCGGCGCAACACCGTGCTGAGCCAGATGGTCAAGCGCGGCGAGCTCAAGGACGATGAGTTCGAGCGCCTCAAGAAGCGCCCCATGCGTCTGGACTTCGAGCGCCAGGAAGAACCCACGGGCATGGCGCCGCATTTTTCCCAGCAGCTGCGCAAATGGCTGATCGCCTGGGCCGACAAGAACGACTACAACATCTATACCGACGGTCTGGTGGTGCGCACCACCCTGGATTCGCGCCTGCAGAACTGGGCGCAGCAGGCCGTGAACCGCCAGATGCAAACGCTGCAGGGCATTGCCAACAACAACTGGAGCCACCGCGACGGCTGGAGCGCCGAGAACGCCCTGGTACTGCAACTGGTGCGCGAGACGGAGGCATTCCGCAAGCTCGCCAGAAGCGGCAAGCCTTCCGATATCAGCGAAGAAGAAGCGCTCAAGAAGCTGCTGGCCGACAAGACCTTCATGAGGCAACTGCGCGAGGACAAGACCCGCGTGCAGGCCGGCTTTCTGGCCATAGACCCGCGCACCTCGGCCGTGCTGGCATGGGTGGGCAGCCGCGACTATGCCCAGGATGCGTTTGACCATGTGGCCCAGGCGCGTCGCCAGCCCGGCTCCACCTTCAAGCCCTTTGTTTATGGCGCAGCCCTGCAGCGCGGGGCCAGGCCCGACGACACGCGCAAGGACGAAGCCGTGGAAATCCAGCTGCCCGGCGGCGAGGTATGGCGTCCCAGCGATGCCGTCGAGCCCACCGGCGTGCCCATGAAGCTCAGCGATGCGCTGGCCTATTCCAAGAACACCATCACGGCCGAGCTGGGTCAGGAAGTGGGCATGGACCGCGTCATCAAGCTGGCACGCGCCCTGGGCGTGCGCCAGAGCCCGCTGGAGCCCGTGCCTTCGCTGGCGCTGGGCTCCAGCCCCGTCACGCTGCTGGAGATGGTCAACGCCTACGGCAGCATTGCCAACTCCGGCCACTACACTCCGCCCCAGCTGGTCACCCGTATCGAGAATGCCGACGGCGAGCTGCTGGCCGAATTCACCCCGCCCAAGCCCGATCAGGTCTGGGACGAGGAAGAGAACTACGGTCTGCTGGAGATGATGCGCGCCGTGATCGACAAGGGCACGGGCCGCGCGATTCGCAAGCAATATGGCATTCGCGCCGATGTGGCCGGCAAGACCGGCACCACCCAGGGCAATGCCGACGGCTGGTTCATCCTCATGCACCCGCAGATCGTCGCCGGTGCCTGGGCCGGCTTCAACGATGCGCGCATCACGCTCAAGAGCGACCAGTGGGGCCAGGGCTCGCGCAGCGCCCTGCCCATGGTGGGCGACTTCATGTCGCGCGCCCTGCGCAGCCCGTTGCTCAATGCCAAAGCCCGGTTCACCGAGCCCAACACCAGTCACTGGTGGAGCGATCTGGTGGGCCGTCTGCGCGACAGGCTGCAGGAATGGAGTGGGCCGGCAGACGAGGACCATGCAGCGCCGACGACTCCCGTACATCCGGCAACCAACAGAAGCAATGGCAGCGAGGTAGACATCATCGAAAGCACGCCCGCAGCGCCGCCATCGACCGCCGTCCAGCCTGCGCCTGCCGACAGCAGCGCCCAGCCGCCTGACCTGGACAGCAGCCCCGGGCTGGCACCCGGCGAGATGATGCCGGCACCGGCCAGCCCCCCCGCGCCTTCAAGCTGGAGCGATATAGGCACACCGCTGCCGCCAGCGGCGCCACTGAATGCGCCGCAGGACAGCCAATAAATAGCGCGATTTTCAGCCACATGCCCCACTGGGCTGTCGAATAACTGGTCCAATTGCAGACCGACACCCGCCAGCAGGTCTCCCACCAGGAGGCCGCTGGCGGATTTGTTTTCGCCGGGCATGAAACCCACATGCCGAAAGCGCTGCGCCGACCCGGAGCCGACATGACCGCCAATACGCCAACCTTCGTCACCTTTGCCATCTACCTGCTGGGCATGCTGCTCATAGGCTGGGCGGGATACAAAGCCACGTCCAACCTGTCCGACTACATTCTGGGCGGGCGCAGTCTGGGCTCGGTGGTCACGGCCCTGTCGGCCGGGGCATCGGACATGAGCGGCTGGCTGCTCATGGGCCTGCCCGGGGCCGTGTTTGCCACCGGCCTGTCGGCCTCGTGGATTGCCATCGGCCTGTGCGTCGGTGCCTGGCTCAACTGGCGCTTTGTCGCGGCACGCCTGCGCGTCTATACCGAGAAGGTCGGCAATGCGCTGACATTGCCCGATTACTTCACCAACCGTTTCGAGGATGGCAGCAGCCTGCTGCGCATCGTCACCGCACTAGTGATCCTGGTGTTCTTCACCGTCTACTGCGCCTCCGGCGTGGTCGCTGGTGCCCGCTTGTTTGAATCCATGTTCGGCATGGACTACCAGACCGCCCTGTGGGTGGGTGCAGTAGCCACCATGGCCTATGTGTTCATCGGCGGCTTTCTGGCCGTGAGCTGGACCGACACCATCCAGGCCTCGCTGATGATCACCGCACTGATTCTGGCGCCCCTGATGGTGATCTATGCCGACGGCGGCGTGGGTGCCAGCGCGGCCATCATCGACACCGCCCGCAGCGGCGCCTTCGACATGTTCAAGGGCCAGGGGGCGATTGCCATCATCTCCTTGCTGGCCTGGGGTCTGGGCTACTTCGGCCAGCCCCATATTCTGGTGCGCTTCATGGCGGCCGAGTCGATCAAGACCATTCCCAACGCACGCCGCATCGGCATGACCTGGATGGTGCTGTGCCTGGGCGGCGCCGTGGCCGTGGGCTTCTTCGGCATTGCCTTCTTTGCCAGCCGCCCTGATATCGCGGTGAACGTCAATGGCAACCACGAACTGGTGTTCCTGGAGGTCGCCAAGCTGCTGTTCAACCCCTGGATCAGCGGCGTGCTGCTGGCCGCCGTGCTGGCCGCCGTGATGAGCACCCTGTCCTGCCAGCTGCTGGTCTGCTCCAGCGCCCTCACCCAGGATATCTACAAGACCTTTCTACACAGGAACGCCAGCCAGAAGCAGCTGGTCTGGTTTGGTCGCGCCATGGTGTTCGCGATTGCCGTGATTGCCATCCTCATTGCGCAGGACCCCAAGGCCAAGGTGCTGGGCATGGTCAGCAATGCCTGGGCCGGCTTCGGCGCCGCCTTCGGCCCGCTGGTGCTGATTTCGCTGCTCTGGGCCCGCATGACGCGCAGCGGCGCCCTGGCCGGTATGGTCGTAGGGGCGGTCACAGTTCTGGTCTGGCAGCATTACCAGTGGTTCAAGCTCTATGAAATCGTTCCCGGGTTTGCCTTGTCTGCTATCGCTATCGTAGTAGTCAGCCTGCTGGACAAAGCGCCTTCGGCCACGATGGCAGCCAAGCACCGCGAGGTGGAAGCCGAAATCGCTGCCCACGGCGAATAAGCAGCCTGGGCTGCTGCGCTAAGGCCCTGCCCGGCCATGCCGGCAGGGCTTTTTTCTTGCCAAGACATCCGGGACGAGGGAGTCGAAAGAGCCCAGGCAGCCGCCCCCAGCAACTGCACAAAAAATAGGCGCAACTTGCATTTTCAGGGCCTATCCGTCACACTTACGGGTCGAAATTTCAGGGATTACCTGAGATTCTGAAAGGTTTAGTGAATGCTCAAGGCCGCTGCAGCCAAGGTATATCAGACGGGTTTAGCGTTGATGCTGGGTGCCACTTTTGCGCTGGCATCCCCTGCGGCTTTGGCGCGCAAAGCGCCCGAGGCCAGTGTCGCCGTTTCCGGTTTTGAGACCGTAAGCTTGGCCGACCTGCCCCGCGAAGGCCGCACCACCTATGGTCGCATCCTGCAAGGTGGGCCGTTCTCGAACGACAAGGACGGCTCGGTATTCGGCAACCGTGAGCGCATACTTCCGCGCCAGGCCAGAGGCTACTACCGTGAATACACGGTGCGCACGCCGGGCGCGAGAAACCGGGGTGCGCGGCGCATCGTCTGCGGCGGCTTGCAGCCCCAGGTGCCCGATGCCTGCTTCTACACGGGCGACCACTACAACAGCTTTCAGCAGATCGTTCAATGACATTCAAAAACGCTCTGCAGGCCCGCCATACAGCGGCTCTTGACCTCTTAAATTCCGCAGCGGCGGTTTGCGCAGATAGCCTACAGCGCTGTCAGTACCGCCTCTGCCACCAGTTTTGATGTTTTTAGAAAGAATCACGGAGATGGACACGCCACTTCGTAAGCCCTCGGAAACACCGTTGCGCAATGTTCGCCCGAACATCGTGCAATCCATTCGTGCCTTCCGCATACCTGATCTTCAGGCCGCAGCAGAGGCGCTGGGCTCCCATTTCCTGTATGCCAATCTGGCCCATGCCCAAACCAAGGCCGATGTGTTCGAGCTGCTGTCCACCCAGTTCTACCTGCCGGCGCACTTTGGCAAAAACTGGGATGCTCTGTATGACTGCATGACCGAGCCGATCAACAAATCGGGCCCCCAGCCCGGTTTTGTGGTGGTGCTCGACCAGATCCCGACCACTCCTAAATTCGACAAGGAAGTGCGCGAGCAGCTGCTGGATGTGTTCCGCGACACCGCAGACTTCTGGGCGGAGCGCAAGATCTCCTTCCGCTGCTTCTACTCCTTCCTGTAAGCCCCGGCGGCTCACGCCCTGCACAAAGCGCCCGTCTTGGTTACGGGCGTTTTTGCTTTCAGCGCCAGCGGCTCAGGCCGTGCTGCCCTGGGCTGCAGCCTTCTGCTGCATCCACTTGCCCATCGCAATCACCAGCACGGCGCCACAGGCCGCCGCTGCGTAATGCGCCCAGGGATTGACCTCCACAAAGCCTTCGAGCAGATGGTCGCTGGTGATGGTTTCGCCAGCCACCCAGCCGATCAGCGCCGCGCCCAGAGTGACGATCACCGGGAAGCGCTCCATCAGCTTGATCATCAGCGTGGAGCCGAAGATGACCAGCGGAATGCTGATGGCCAGGCCCAGGACCAGCAGCAGCATGTCGCCCCCCGCCGCCGCCGCCACGGCGATCACATTGTCCAGGCTCATGACCAGATCGGCGAGCAAGATGGTGCGAACAGCAGCCATCATGCCCTGCCTGGCCACGCTGCCGGAATCCTCCGCTTCATCCTCGCCCTTGAGCAGGCCCACACCGATCCACAGCAGCAGCAGGCCGCCGATGACTTCCACAAACGGCAGCTGCATCAGCTTGGCCGCGACCACCGTCAGGGCAATCCGCAGCACAACGGCAGCGCCAGAGCCGAGCATGACCGCTTTTCTCTGCTGCTCGGGCGGCAGTCCACGTGCGGCCAGGGCGATGACCACCGCGTTGTCGCCCGAGAGAATGATGTTGATCCAGACAATTTTGAACAAGCCGATCCAGAAATCGGCACCGAGCATGACATCCATGGGCAGAGCTTCCTGAGTTCTTTGTCCGTTGCTACTTGAACGGACGAACGCCCCGCGCTGCACAGCCGGGAGCTATCCATGCGGGAAAGTTTAGCCAACTGGCTCTGGCGGCCGTTGCCGGCGTATTGCTTCTGGCGTCATGGGAATTGCGGACCTGACAAGGCCCTGCAAGCGCTTCAAATTACCAGTTTTCAGTGATAGGCAAACCACCGGATCTCGGTGACAGTACGCCACAATATCAGCGGTACCCCACACAATATGGCAGAGACATTCTCCCTACCCACCGAGTCCATCCTCCCCAGCCCCTTGCTCGTGGTGGAGGATGAGCCGCTGATCCGCAACAGGCTGGAAAGCATTTTGCGCGGCCTCGGGTATGCGGATGATGCTCTCATTTTTTGCGGAACCCTGAAACAGGCACGAGCGCAGCTGGCAGAGCATCCGGTGGCCATGGCGCTGGTGGACCTTGGACTTCCCGACGGCAGCGGCATCGACCTGATCAGCCAGCTGCGCGCGGCCGACCCCGGCATGGGCATTCTGGTCATCTCGGCCTGGAGCACCGAGGACGCCATTCTTTCGGCGCTGCGCGCCGGGGCCAACGGCTATGTGCTCAAGGAACGCGACGACCTGGAAGTCACGCTGTCCATCCGCAGCGTGCTGCGCGGCGGTGCCCCCATCGACCCTTTCATTGCACGGCGCATCATTGCCGAGCTGCAGCCGGCCCAGCCCACGGAAGCGCACAAGGCGATGCCGCCCGAGGCCGCACTCAGCGCCCGTGAAATCCAGATCCTCAAGCTGGTGGCCGATGGCATGACCAACAGGGAGATCGCCGAGTCTCTCTTTCTCTCGCGCTACACGGTGGAATGCCATGTGAAAAACATCTACCGCAAGCTGGCCGTGCCGTCCCGAACCAAGGCGGTCAGCGAGGCCCGTGCGCGCGGTTTGCTGATCTGAATGCCCGAGCGGACGGCTCTCATGCTCCGCCTGATATTTGCGCTCATCCTGGGATGGAGCTGCAGCATGGCCTGGGCACAGGAGGCCAAGCCTCAGGACCTACGCTGCGAGCCCCGCATCGTGGCCCGCCAATCGGCCAAGGCCTTTCCCGAAGGCCCTCCGCCCGATGCA
Source organism: Comamonas sp. Tr-654 (assembly GCF_011752915.1). Lineage (NCBI taxonomy): Bacteria > Pseudomonadati > Pseudomonadota > Betaproteobacteria > Burkholderiales > Comamonadaceae > Comamonas > Comamonas sp. Tr-654. The sequence continues at coordinate 390,445 of NZ_VWWQ01000004.1, read as the reverse complement.
GCCCTGCTGCAGTGGGTGGATGTGCCGCCGTTGGACGACTGGAGCCAGCGCTGGCCCGGCTATGACGGCGCTGCCTGGTACCGCATCGACTGGGAGAGCCGCTGCGGGCACGACCAGCCCGTAGCTCTGGCCGTCATCAATATGGTGATGGCGGGCGAGGTGTTCGTGAATTCGGAGCTGATCTGGCGCGACCAGTCACTGGTGGAGCCCCTGAGCCGCAGCTGGAACATGCCGCGCTACTGGTTGCTGCCCAAGGCACTGCTCAAGGAGCAAGGCAATAGCATCTGGGTGCGCATCCATGGAATCAGCAGCCAGACGCCGGGTCTGGGACGGCTGCGCCTGGGAGACCCCGCGGAGCTGGAGCAATGGACGGCACAGGCCACCTGGAGCCTGCGCACCATCTATGTGGTCTGCATCACGGTCAGCCTGGTGCTGTGCCTGCTGTTCGCTTTCGCCTGGCTCCACCATCGCCACCAGAAACTCTATGGCTGGTACGCATTCAATCTGCTGTGCTGGGCACTGATGCTGTGCTTCATCGTCATGACGGATCCCTGGCCCTTTGCCAGCACGCAGGCCTTCGCCAGAGGCAATTTGCTGATTTTCATAGCCTTTACCTACACGCTCTGCATTTTTGCGCTGCGTTTTGCCGATTTAAGCCTGAAAAAGCTGGAGCGCACGCTGACCGGTCTGTGCAGCCTGTGCGCCGTGTTCGCCCTGACCTTGCCAGAGGCACAGATGGCGCTGAGCCAGGCCATCTGGCTGCTGATGTTCTGTCTTTGCGCTCTGGTCTGCCTGCTGTTTCCGCTGCGTGCGCTGCAGACGCGCACGCCGGCCCACATCATTTTCAGTCTCTGCTTCGTGCTCTACCTGGCCATCGGCGTCCACGACCTGTTGCTGTTGACCAAGGCCCTGGATCACAATCTGACGCTGATTCCCTACACCACCTTGATGAGCATGCTGGTGATCGCCTGGTTGCTGGGGCGACAGATCGTCAAGAACATGCGCCACATCGAGCGCTTCAATCACGAGCTCAGCCTCACGGTCACCCAGGCCTGCGATGACCTGAGCCAGACTCTGGAGAGAGAGCACCACCTGGCTCTGAGCCACTCCCGCCTGCAGGAGCGGCTGCGCATCTCCCAGGATCTGCACGATGGGCTGGGAGGCTCTCTGGTGCGCTCCATTGCGCTGGTCGAGCAAAGCAGCACTCCTTTGCCCAATGCCCAGGTGCTATCCATGCTCAAGCTGATGCGTGACGACCTGCGCCAGATGATCGATACCGGCACCAGCGCCGCCATCCAGGTTCCCGAGACACCCATGCAATGGCTTGCACCGCTGCGCCACCGCTTTGCACGGCTGTTCGAGGAGCTGGACATTCAGGTGAAATGGAGCCTGCCCACCTACTGGACTCACGCGCCCAGCCCCATCCAGTGCCTGACGCTGACCCGCGTGCTGGAAGAGGCTTTGACCAATGTCGTCAAGCACAGCCGCGCCAGCCAGGTAGAAGTTCGGCTGGCGATTCCTGACTCCAGGGAGTTGCAGTTGCAGATCGAGGACAACGGCACAGGCTTTGACCTCGACAGCACCCAGATCAACAGCATGGGCGTAGGCATGCGCAGCATGCTGGCGCGTTTAGAGCGCCTGCAGGGCACTCTCGTCATACAGTCCCGCCCCGGCCGCACCGAGCTGCGCGCCAGCCTGCCGCTGCTCGGCAAGGTGCAACGCCACACAGAGGTACAGAGTGCCATGCCGTCGACACAGAGCGTGCTGTAACTGCGCTAAGCTTTCTGCATGCCCCTGCTTATCGACGGAACACCGCATGAAGACGGCATCTTCACCGTTCAACTGACGTCGGGTGCACCGCACAGACTCAAAACCAGCCCCGGTCAAGGCAGTCTGAGCCTGGGTCCCGAGAAGCTGCTGAAAACCGCCGACCTGCGGCTGCCTGTCGACGCCTGCGTGCTCTGGCACTGCTTCAACCCCTTTGCCACGCCCGCCGGCTCACCCTGGCCACGCAGCTTTTACTACACGGGCAATGACCACGGTTTTTTCACATGGGCGCAGTTGCGCCCTATCGAAAACTTCAGCTGGTACCCGCAGCTACAGCAAGACGTGCATATCGACGCCAGTCAGTCACAGATTCGCGAGCTGAGCATTCATCTGCAGGCCGGCCATCAAGGCCATATCTACCTGAAGCTGCCGCAGCAGGGCATGCACCTTCATCTGCATGGCAATCTGGAGCAAATCACCGTCACCGCAGGCCTGCCTGAAAGCCTGAGCTTGAGCCCGGCTACCAGCAAGAACCCGGCCGACAAAGCCTTCCAGCTGCCCGACATGGGAAGCCTGAAACAGGTTGGCGCGCTGGAGCTGCGCAACGGTGCGGGCAAGCAAGCTGTTTCGCTGCAGAATCTGCTGCAATTTTCGAAGCTGGATTCGCTTTCCCTGTGGGGGAGTCACAGTGATCTGGCCCAGCTTTCTTCATGTACGCAGCTCAGGGCGCTATCACTGCGTTTTATGCGCCATCTGTCGGAGCTTCCAGCACTGCAAGCCTGGCCGCAACTGGACTCCTTCATCGCCTACAACGTGGAAGAAGCCGCCGGAAACCGCCTGCGCCAGCAGCTCAAGGAGCGCACCAAGGCACGATCCTGGGCCGGCTACACATCTGTCAGCCAGCTACGCAAGCCCGAATGGTGGGACAAGGAATATGGGCGGCCATTTGCAGGCTGGGCCGCAGCCCGCGCCAGGATTGCACATGCGGCTTACGACCTGGCCGAACAGGAGATCGGCGCGGCCAGCAGCCTTGGACACGTACAAGCTGCACTGACGACCTTTACCTCCCGCTTCAACACGGTCAAAGGCATTGAGACCAGCGAACGTGAAGACCTGGGACTGGCCGTGCAGCAGCTGGCACAACTGCCTGCGGCGCTGGCCCTGAAGCTGACGCATGAACAGGCCCAACAGTGGTTTGACGAGAACCGCGACTACTAGCGATTACCGAGCGGCTGCAGGGTCGACCTGCGCAATGATGCCACCGCCCAAGCAGACATCGCCGTCATAGAGCACGGCAGACTGACCGGGGGTCACAGCCCATTGCGCTTCGGGGAAGTCCAGGCGGAAGCCCGCTTCGGAAGCCTGGGAAATCAGCGCCGGAGAATCCGGCTGGCGATAGCGGGTCTTGGAGCCGTAGGCCTTGCCCTCTGCCGGGGCATGGCCGGCCACCCAGCTGACCTGATCGGCCAGCAGCGCATGCGACAGCAGCAGCGGATGGTCATGGCCCTGCACTACACGCAGAATGTTCTTGTCCATTTCCTTGCGCGCCACAAACCAGGGCGCATGATCGCCTGCACCACGGGCGGCACCCTTTTCCTTGACCCCGCCAATGCCCAGACCCGAACGCTGCCCCAGTGTGTAGAAGGACAGGCCCACATGATTGCCCAGCTTGCGGTTGCGGTCGTCCAGGATAGGCCCCGGTTCCTTGCTGATGTAGCGGTTCAGAAAGTCGCGGAACGGGCGCTCGCCGATGAAGCAGATGCCTGTCGAGTCCTTCTTCCTGGCGTTAGGCAGGCCGATCTCTTCGGCAATGCGGCGCACCTCGGTCTTGTGCAGCTCGCCCACGGGGAACATGGCCTTGGACAGCTGGGCCTGGTTCAGGCGGTGCAGGAAATAGCTCTGATCCTTGCTGTTATCCAGGCCCTTGAGCAGCTCGAACAGCTCGGTGGAGGGGTTCTGGCGCACGCGTGCATAGTGGCCGGTGGCTATCTTTTCTGCTCCCAGGCGCATGGCGTGGTCGAGAAAGGCCTTGAACTTGATCTCCGCATTGCACAGCACGTCTGGATTGGGCGTGCGACCAGCCTGGTACTCGCGCAGGAACTCGGCAAACACGCGGTCCTTGTAGTCGGCGGCAAAGTTCACGTGCTCGATCTCGATGCCGATCACGTCGGCCACCGCCGCCGCATCGACAAAGTCGATATTCGACGAGCAGTACTCGCTGTCGTCGTCATCTTCCCAGTTCTTCATGAAGATGCCGACGACCTCATGGCCCTGCTTTTTGAGAAGATAGGCGGTGACGGCGGAATCCACACCACCCGACAAACCCACCACGACACGCTGCTTGTTGCTCATAGGTATGCGATTATCCCAGCGCCCGTCAACTGCTGCGGGCGTGAGGATTTGCCATGGAACTGCGCCAGCTGCGCTACTTTGTACGAATTGTTGAACTGGGCTCCATGAGCCGGGCAGCGCTGGATCTGGACATGGTGCAGTCGGCGCTGAGCCAGCAGATCAGCCGCCTGGAGTCAGAACTCTCGACCCGGCTGCTGCAGCGCACGCCGCGCGGAGTGATTCCTACCGAAGCCGGCCAGGCCTTTTTCCACCAAGCCCAGCTGACCCTGCGCCATGCCCAGCAGGCCATTCACGCGGCCCAGCAGGCGCGGCTGTCGGGCGCCGTCAGCATGGGCCTGTCGCCCACGATTGCGAATGTGCTGGGCCTGCCACTGATGCGCGCCATGCGCGAGCGCTACCCCGAGGTGCGTCTGCACATGGTGTCAGCCCTCTCGGGGCATCTGACGAGTCTTCTCAACGCCAGGCAGCTGGATCTGGCCATCCTTTTCGATACTCAGAGCGCCAGGCGATGGAGCGTGATGCCTCTGCTGGAAGAGCAGCTGTTTCTGATCCAGTCGCGCCAGCAACTGGTAGCGCCGCAGATTCAGCATGAAGTGCCTATCAGCCTGGAGCAGCTGCAGCAGGTGCCGCTGATCCTGCCCTCGGGCAGCCACGGCCTGCGCAGCTCCATCATGGCTTCGTTCACCAGTGCCGGCTTTCAGTCGCAGATGGCCATGGAGATCGACTCGCTCACCCTGCTGATGGAAGCAGTCGATGCCGGCATGGGCGCCACGGTCCAGCCCTGGTCGGCCGTGGGCATGTACCGTGATGCGGCCGAGCGCTTTCAGTGGTCGCAGATCGCCGATGACTCGGTGCGGCGCAAGGCCGCCCTGTGCAGCCTGTCTGACGATGAGCTGTCACCCGCCGCCCTGGCGGCACGCGTCGTGTTGACGGACTGCGCGCGCCAGCTGGTGCATTCGGGAGTCTGGCGGGGCGCGTCGCTGACGGACTGAGCCCACGAAGCGATAGGCCGGCCTGCCGACGGTGGAATCAGGAACTCAGGATAGAGCAGGAAAAAGCCGGGCACGGGCTTACGTAATTTCCACAGCAACTTTGTTGCCATGTGAAGCTCATACCTGGTGGCAAACCTAGATCTTCATTACAACATTGCTGTTGCGCCCCCTGGGCCGCATCTCGACATCCATCTTGCATCACGCCGACGGCGCCAGCCTACAGCGCGTGCGAGTGCGCTTTTTTAATATGAGCCTTGCCTCGTGCTGGATGTGAAGTGCGCTTCAGGACAGCCAGCCAAAACCAAGGTTCATTTATGACATCTCTCGATATTCAGTTGCTGCTGACCGCCCTGGTCAGCGTGCTGGTGTTGGTCGCATTGATCGTTTCACGCATCAAGCTGCACCCGCTGCTGGCCCTGCTCATCGTCTCGCTAGGCGTCGGCTTTGCCACTGGCATGGATCCGGAAACCATCGTCAAGCAGCTGACCAACGGCGCAGGCAAAACGCTGGGCGCCGTAGGCGTCGTGATCGCGCTGGGCGCCATGCTGGGCAAGATCCTGGCCGATGCAGGCATCACCGAGCAGATCGCCGAAGCCATTCTCAGGCACTCCTCAGATCGCATGATCCCCTGGGCCATGACCCTGGTGGCCTTCATCGTCGGCATCCCCATGTTCTTCGAGGTCGGCCTGGTGGTCATGCTGCCGCTGATCTTCAGCGTGGCGCGCAAGCTGGAAGGCCAGGCCCGATTCAAGGGCTCGGCCTATGTCTACGTCGGCGTGCCCGTGATCTCGGCACTGGCGGCCATGCACGGCATGGTTCCGCCCCATCCCGGCCCCCTGACCGCCATCGCCACCCTCAAGACCACGGTCGGCCCGACCATGCTGTACGGTTTTCTGGCGGCGATTCCAGCCATGGTTCTCGGCGGCCCGCTGTATGGCGCCTTCATCGCCCCGCGCATGAGCACCAAGCCCGACCAGGCCTTGCTGGACCAGTTCACCATCACCGAAAAAGCCATTGCCGGCCAGCAGCCCAGCATCGCCCTGGGCGTGCTGGCGGCCCTGCTGCCCGCCATTCTGATGCTGATCCACGCCGTCGCCGAGATGCTGCTGCCCAAGGATGCGGCAGCCATGCATGTGGCCAGCTTCCTGGGCAATCCCCTGATCGCCATGCTGCTGGGCGTGCTGTTCGCCATCGTGGCCCTGGTGATGGCCCGTGGCGGCGATACCGAAAAGCTGCGCGACGCGCTGGGCAAGAGCCTCAAGCCGATTGCCTCCATCATCATGATCATTGCCGGCGGCGGCGCCTTCCAGCAGATGCTGACCAGCGCCAAGGTCGGTGATGCCATCGTCCATCTGACCCAGCAGTTCGCCTTCCCGCCGCTGATCCTGGGCTGGCTGATCGCCATGCTGCTGTCCGTCTCCACCGGCTCGGCCACCGTGGGCATCGTGGGCGCTGCCGGCCTGCTGGCGCCGCTGGCGGGGGCCGACCCCAGCCTGAACCTGCCTCTGCTGGCCCTGTCCATCGGCTGCGGCTCGCTGTTCTTCAACTATGCCAACCACGCCGGTTTCTGGATGGTCAAGGAGTCCTTCGGCATGACCATGGGCGAAGCCACCAAGACCATCTCGGTCGTGCAGTCCATCGTGGCCGTGGTGGGCCTGATCATGGTGCTGCTCTTCAACGCGCTCGTCACCGTGCATTGAGGCTGGCCATCCAGGCCACACCGGGGCTGCAGCGCAGCGGCCCCGGTGCCTGCCACCGTGCAGCAGCCTGTGGCGCATGGCCGCATCACGCCGGCTTCCGCCCACGGCACAACCAATCCATCACGATTGGTGATACCCCCATCCCCTAGCCCCGCTGCACGGGTGAGGCGGTGCTCACTACAGTGGCGTTCAACTCCAATCTGACCCTGTCAACCGCGCTCCGGCAGCGGAAATGACAGAGGACATCCACCCACGTTGAACCGCTGCAGGCATCGCCCCGTGGCAGCCCATCATGAAAACTGAAGCCTTTGACACCGATGTACTCGTCATCGGTGGTGGCAATGCCGCCCTGTGCGCCGCGCTGATGGCGCGCGAAGCCGGCAGCCGCGTGCTGCTGCTTGAATCCGCTCCGCGCGCCTGGCGCGGCGGCAACTCCGGCCACACCCGCAATCTGCGCTGCATGCACGACGCTCCCCAGGACGTGCTGGTCGAGGCCTATCCCGAAGAAGAGTACTGGCAGGACTTGCTCAAGGTCACGGGCGGCATCACCAACGAGCATCTGGCGCGCATGGTGATCCGGGCCTCCTCGACCTGCCGCAGCTGGATGCGCAAGCATGGCGTGCACTTTCAGCCGCCGCTCTCGGGCGCGCTGCATGTGGCGCGCACCAATGCCTTCTTCATGGGCGGCGGCAAGGCACTGGTGAACGCCTATTTCCGCAGCGCCGAAAAGCTGGGCGTGGAAATCCGCTACGAGTCGCCCGTGGACAAGCTCGAAATCGAGAACGGCCGGTTCCAGGCTGCCTGGGTCAAGACCAAGGATGGGAGCCAGCGCATCACGGCCAAGAGCTGCGTGCTGGCGGCGGGCGGCTTCGAGTCCAACCGCGAATGGCTGCGCGAGGCCTGGGGCCAGAACGAGCGCGGCGAGTGGCCGGCCGACAACTTCATCATCCGCGGCACGGCCTTCAACCAGGGCGTGCTGCTCAAGCACATGCTGCAAGAGCAGCAGGCCGACGGCCTGGGCGATCCCACCCAGGCACACATGGTGGCCATTGATGCCCGCGCTCCGCTGTACGACGGCGGCATCTGCACGCGTATCGACTGCGTCTCGCTGGGCGTGGTGGTGAACCGCGATGCCCAGCGCTTTTATGACGAGGGCGAGGACTTCTGGCCCAAGCGCTATGCGATCTGGGGCCGTCTGGTGGCCCAGCAGCCTGGCCAGATCGCCTACTCCATCATCGACAGCAAGGCCATAGGCCGCTTCATGCCACCGGTGTTCCCTGGCGTAAAGGCCGACTCCCTGCCCGAGCTGGCACAGAAGCTGGGTCTGGATGTGGACACCTTCATGGCCACCCTCGACGCCTACAACAGCAGCTGCAAGGTCGGCCATTTCGACCATACCGCGCTGGACGACTGCCACACCGAAGGCCTGGCTCCCGCCAAGACGCACTGGGCTCGCCCGCTCGATACCGGCCCCTACTACGGCTACGCGCTGCGCCCCGGCGTGACCTTCACCTATCTGGGCCTGAAGGTGGACGACACATCCGCCGTGCGCTTCAAGGATCAACCCAGCCAGAACCTGTTCGTGGCCGGCGAAATGATGGCAGGCAATGTGCTGGGCAAGGGCTACACGGCCGGCGTGGGCATGTCGATCGGCACGGCCTTTGGCCGTATCGCCGGGCGCAACGCCGCCCTGGCAGCACAAGGCAAAGACGCCGTGCACGGCGCTGTGAAAGATGAGGTCTGAGTCATGAGCATCCAATCCCTGCAAGAACTGGGCAAGGAAGCCCAGACCCTGGCCACCGGCAAGGTGATTCCCATCCTCCCCGCCCCAACGGAAACCGCTGCCGAAAGCGAAGTGGCGCGCGTGATGCAGATCTGCAATGCCTGCCGCTATTGCGAAGGTTTCTGCGCCGTATTCCCGGCCATGACGCGCCGTCTGGAGTTCGGCAAGGCCGATGTGCATTACCTGGCCAATCTCTGCCACAACTGCGGCGCCTGCTTGCACGCCTGCCAGTACGCGCCGCCGCACGAATTCGGCATCAACATTCCCAAGGCCATGGCCGAAGTGCGCGGCCAGACCTATGCCGACTATGCCTGGCCGCCCGCCATGGGCAAGCTGTACCAGAAGAGCGGTCTGACCCTGTCCTTGGCACTGGTCGCCGGCCTCTTCCTGTTCCTGGCGCTGGCCGTCGCGGCGCAAGGTGGCATTGGCCAACTGTGGAACGGCAATCTGGGCAACAACTTCTACAACCTGTTCCCGCACAATCTGCTGGTCGGCATCTTTGCGCCGGTCTTCCTGTTCGTGGTCTTCGCGCTGTTCATGGGCGTGCGCCGCTTCTGGAAGGATGTGAAGCCCGCCACCAGCAATGTGGATGTCAGCGGCCCCGCCGCAGCCGAAGCCACACACGACGTGCTGCGCCTGAAATACCTGGACGGCGGCCACGGTGACGGCTGCCACAACGAGGACGACGAGTACACGCTCAAGCGTCGCCGCTTCCACCACCTGACCTTCTACGGCTTCATGCTGTGCTTTGCAGCCACGGGCCTGGCCACGGTCTATCACTATGTCTTCGATCTGCCCGCTCCCTACGAGCTGCCCAGCCTGCCCAAGATTCTGGGCACCCTGGGTGGCGTGAGCCTGATGATCGGCACGGCCGGCCTCTGGATGCTGAACCGCGCCCGTCACCCGCTGCATGGCGATGCCAAGCAAAAGCCCATGGACCTCGGCTTCATCGCCCTGCTGTTCCTGGTGGCCGCAAGCGGCCTCGCGCTATGGCTGGGCCGCGCCACGCCGGCGCTGGCACTGCTGCTGTGCCTGCACCTGGGCGCCGTGATTGCGCTGTTTGCCACCCTGCCCTACGGCAAGTTTGCCCACGGCGTGTTCCGCACGGCTGCGCTGCTGCGCCACAACACCGAAAAGCGCGAGCCCAGCCCCATCGGCCTGGGCGCTGATTGAAGGTCTGAAAAGCCACGGGCCGGCATGGCCTCTCATGCCGGTCACTTCAAAAAAATCAGCCGGATTACGGGCCAGCCGGATCACCGGCGAGCCGTACCACCGGCATTCCTTCCCCCGACCAAGGAGACATCCCATGATGAACAAACGCCATTTCCTGCGCGCCACGGCCGTGGCCGCCTCCCTGCTGAGCCTGGGCTCGGCAGCACAGGCCGCACCTGACTGGCTGCCCAACAAGCCCGTGACGCTGGTCGTGGGCTTTGCCGCTGGCGGAGCTGCCGACGCGGCAGCGCGCATGATTGCCAAGAAGCTGGGCGAGAACATCGGCCAGACCGTAGTGGTGGACAACAAGGGCGGCGCGGGCGGCAATATCGCCCACCAGTTCGTGGCCAAGGCCCCGACCGACGGCTCGGTGCTGCTCTTCGGCTCCATCGGCCCGCTGACGATTGCGCCCCACATCATGAAGGTGGGCTACAACCCCTTCACCGACCTGGCGCCCATCTCGGGCGGCGTGAACTTCCCCAATGTGCTGGTGGTGCACAAGGGCGCCGGCGTGAAGAACCTGGCCGAGTTCGTGGCCAAGGCCAAGAAGAGCCCCGGCAGCGTGGACTATGCATCGACCGGCGCGGGCTCGGCCTCGCATCTGGCGGGCGAGCTGTTCAACCAGCGCGCCGGCGTGGAGATGGTTCATGTGCCCTACAAGGGCGGTGCACCGGCCCTACAGGACCTGCTGGGCGAGCGTGTCACCTCCTACTTTGCCGCGCCCCCGACGGCCCTGCCGCATGTCGAGACCGGCAAGCTGATTCCGCTGGCCACCACCGGTCTGACCCGCCCCGCCTATATGCCCAATATTCCCACCGTGGCCGAAGCCGGCTATCCGGGCTTCGAGGCGCTGAACTGGTATGCCTTCGTCGCCCCCGGCAAGACCCCCACGCCCGTGCTGGACCGCTGGAACCTGGAGATCGTCAAGGTGCTCAAGGACCCGGCAGTGGCCGAGGCGCTCAAGGTCCACGGCCTGACACCCCAGCCCACGACCCGCGCCGAGTTCGCGGCCTTCATGAAGAAGGAATACGAGCAATGGGGCAAGGTGGTCAAGGAACGCAAGATCACCCAGAACTGAGCGCACAACCCAGCTCGCGCCGATGCATAAGGCATGAGTTGGGACGCAATCCAGGTCAGGGCGGCGAGCAAGGGCCTCGCCGACAGCGCCGTGCCGCAGGGCAGCCGCTCAGACTGTGATGGGCTTTTTTTCCACGGGAGCCGCAAAGCCCACGCACAGACGGTTCCAGACATTGATGCAGCCGATGGCGTAGCTGAGCTCCACGATTTCGCGCTCGCTGAAGTAGGGACGCAGGGCCTCGAAGTCCTGCTGCCCGGGGTGGGCCTGGCTCAGCTGCGTGCAGCGCTCGGCCCAGTTCAGTGCGGCGCGCTCGCGCATCTCGAACAAGTCCACCTCACGCCAGACCACCACGCTGTTGATGCGCTGCAGGTCCTCACCGCGCGACAGCAGCTCGCGCACATGCATGTCCACGCAGAAAGCGCAGCCGTTGATCTGCGAGACGCGCAGATAGACCAGCTCCAGCAGCTGCACACCGAGACTGGAGTGCGCGATCTGGGCGTTGAGGCCGGCCTGCGCCTTGTAGAGCTCGGGAGCCAGCGCACGGAAATCCAGGCGCGGCGTGGGGATGGCAATAGGGTTCGCGGTGGGATTGGCGATGTCGGCCATGTGAATACTCCTTGAGGCATTGCAGGCCCGCCCCTGCGGCCGGCCCATGCCTCTTAGACGCGGCAGCGGCGCGGTTTGTGACAGGCCTCGTCATCCATCACCGGACCATCAATAAACATAGCTGCTATCGCCTGCTGCAAAACAAATTCAGCAATAAAACCATCTGAAGCTTTTGATTGAATGGCGGTAGCAGCTATTGTTTTTTTGCCTTCTACGACGCATCGCCCATCAGGCCGCAGGCAATCAGGCAGCCGGCACCAGCACGCGGGTCAGCTTGTCCGGATTGCGCAGCGTGTAGATGCGCCGGATCAGTCCGTCCTCGACCAGCAGCGTCTGCACCGACTCCACCTGGCCATCCACGCAGCGCACCAGACCCGGCAGGCCGTTGACCCGCGCCAGATGCAGGGTCTGCTCCTGCCCGTCGCGGCGCAGGCGCCGGGCCATGGCGAAGTACAGCAGCGCCAGGCGGCGCCCGGTTTCCAGCACGCGGCCAAAGGATGCCACCTTGCCGCCGCCGTCGCTGATCAGCGCGGCGTCGGGCGCGAAGAGCGCCTGGATCTGCGCCAGATCGCCGCCCCGCGCCGCCTGGGCAAAGCGGCGCAGCAGCTCGGCATGGGCTTGTGCGGGCGCCTCAAAGCGCGGCCGCCCGGCCTTCACATGGGCACGCGCGCGGTGAACCAACTGGCGGCAGGCGGCCTCGCTGCGACCCAGCGCCTGGGCCACTTCGGCGTAGTCGGCATCGAAGACCTCACGCAGCAAAAAGGCCGCGCGCTCCTCGGGCGTCAGTTGCTCCAGCACGAACAGCAGCGCCGTGGAGACATCATGGGCCTGCTCCAGCAGCTCCTCGGCCGAGGGAGCGGCCTCGGTCCAGGGCTGGACCAGCGGCTCGGGCAGCCAGAAACCCGCATAGTGCTCGCGCTCCACACGCAGGCGCCGCAGCCGGTCTATGGCCAGCCGCGTGGCCGTGGTCACCAACCAGGCCTCGGGCTGGGCAATGGAGGTGCGCTCGCTGTCCTGCCAGCGCAGCCAGACATCCTGCACCAGATCCTCAGCCTCGGCCCGCTGGCCCAGCATGCGATAGGCCAGCCCGAACAGGCGCGGGCGATGGCGCTCGAAATCCTGCAGTCCCGCATCGGCGGGCGGCGCAGTGTGGGAAGTGGGGCTCACGTGAGGTCTCCTGCAAATAGGCCGGGCCAGCCACCCAGTGTGTCAGGCACCAAGCCTTAGACGCAGAAGTCGCAGCTTTTGTGACAACGCGCCAAGCTTAAAACCGGCGCGCCCCAAGCTAGAGACACCGAGGAAGGGCCGCCCCGCACCGAAGGTGTCGTCCCGGCGCAGCCGCTCAGGGGGGACCTCAATACCCCACCGCGCACCCATCCTTGCGCGGATCGGAGCCCGCGATGTAGTGCTCGCCGTCGCGCAGCACCAGCTGGGCGCCGCCAAAGGCGAACACGCCGTGGCCGGTCTCGACGCTGACCTCATGGCCGCGTGCGCGCAGTTGCTCAACCACGGCGGCATCGAAGGATGGTTCCACGGCCACGCCCTTGCCGCCGGTCACGCGCCAGCGCGGTGCATCGGCCGCAGCCTGCGGGTTCTGGCCGTAGCGCAGCACGCGCAGCGCCATCTGCAGATGGCCCTGGCTCTGCATCGGGCCGCCCATGACGCCGAACGCCATTTGCGGCGTGCCGTCGGCATGCATGGCAAAGGCCGGAATGATAGTGTGCGAGGGGCGCTTGCGCGGGCCGACCTGGTTGGCATGTCCGGCCTCGGTGGTAAAGCCGTGGCCGCGGTTCTGCAGGCTGATGCCCGTGCCCGGCACGACCACGCCCGAGCCGAAGCCCATGTAGTTGGACTGGATGAAGGAGACCATCATGCCGCTGGCATCGGCCGCCGCCAGGTAGACCGTGCCGCCGGGCCGGGGCGCGCCGCAGCGAGGGTCGCTCGCCTTTTCGCGATCGATCAGCTGCGCGCGTTCGCGCAGGTAGTCGCGGTCCAGCAACTGCACTGGGGTGACGCGCATATGGTCAAGGTCAGCGTTGTACTGGTGCAGGTCGGCAAAGGCCAGCTTCATGGCCTCGATCTGCAGGTGCACGCTGTCCACGCCGTCCAGCGGCTGCGATCCGATCGGCTCGCCACCCGCACCCAACTCGTCGAGCATGCCCAGCGCCATCAGCGCCGCAATGCCCTGGCCGTTGGGCGGAATCTCATGGATCACCGAATCGCCGAACTTCTGCGACACCGTGCCCACCCAATCGGCCTGGTGCGCGGCCAGGTCTTGCTCGCTCATCACGCCGCCACAGGCGCGCGCATGCTCGACCATCTTTCTGGCCAGCGCGCCACGGTAGAAGGACTCGCCCATGGTTTCGGCAATCTCCTCGAGCGTGCGCGCATGGGCTTCGCTCCTGAATACCTCACCGGCCCGGGGTGCGCGGCCGCCTGGCAGAAAGCACTCGGCAAAGCCTGGCTGGTCGCCCAGTTTCTTGCCGCCCAGCTCCCACAGCGTGGCAATCGTGGGCGAGACCGCGAAACCGTTGCGCGCATAGGCTATGGCGGGCTGGGCCACCTGCGCAAAGGGCAGCTTGCCGAAACGCTTGGACAGCGCCACCCAGGCCGACACGGCACCTGGTACGGTCACGGCATTCCAGCCCTTCTCGGGTATGCCGCCGAGCTGGGCAAAGTAGTCGGGCGTCCAACCCGCAGGCGAGCGCCCCGAGGCGTTGAGGCCGTGCAGCTCCTTGCCGTCCCAGACGATGGCAAAGCCGTCACTGCCGATGCCGCAGCCCGTGGGTTCGACCACGGTGAGCGTCATCGCCGCGGCCAGCGCCGCGTCCACGGCGTTGCCGCCGGCCAGCAGCATGGACAGGCCGGCCTGCGCGGCCAGCGGCTGCGAAGTGCTGACCACATTGCGCCCCAGCACAGGCGAGCGGTTCGAGGCATAGGGAAGCGTCCAGTCCTTGACGAGGTTGGTCATATCTAAGTCCGATCAGTGATTCATGGGCGCCGCGCATAAGGCTGGCACCTCCAACGGCGCACGCCGAGCAAGGGTCGCCCTGCAGCGATGGCGTGCTCCCCCTCCCGCGCAGCGAGAGAAGACGCCCAGTCAGGGGGAAGGCGCGGGACCGCCCAGGCGAAGCGACTCAGGGGGTGTTTTATTCCAAAGTGATGTGGTTGTCCCTGATGACCTTGGCCCAGCGCGCGCTGTCGGCCTGCACCATGGCGGAGAACTGTCCTGGCGTCTGCGGCTTGGCGGGCTCCACGCCCTGCTTGGCCAGGCTGGCGATCACCTCGGGATTCTGGATGGCGCGGTTGAAGGCCTGGTTGATCCGGCCGACCAGCTCGGGCTTCATGCCGGCCGGGCCATAGACACCGAACCAGGTGACCGAGGAATAGCCTGGCAGGCCCGATTCGGCCACCGTGGGCAGATTCGGAGCCAGCGTGCTGCGCCTGTCGCCGGTCACGGCCAGGGCACGCAGGCGGCCGCTGGCCACATGGGGCATGCCCGTGGGAATGGAGTCGAACAGCAGATGCACCTGGCCTGCCGCCAGATCGGTGATCGATTGCGCGGTGCCCTTGTAGGGCACATGGGCGAGCTGTATGCCGGCCTGCGCAGCAAAGGCAGCGGTGTTCAGGTGCACGATGGTGCCGTTGCCGCTGGTGGCATAGTTGAGCTTGCCAGGATTGGCCTTGGCATAGGCAATCAGCTCCTGCACGCTCTTGACCGGCAGCGAGGGCGTGACCAGCAGTACGCTGGCCGCGTCCGCCGTGTGCGCGATGGGACTGAAGTCCTTGTCCGCCTTGTAGGCCAGCCTGGGCATCAGATGCGGCGAGATCGCATGTGTGCTGCTGGTGGTGAACAGCAGCGTGTAGCCGTCGGCCGCCGCCTTGGCGGCCTCGGCCGTGCCTATGGTGCCGCCGGCGCCGGGCCGGTTGTCGATGACCAGTTGCTGGCCCAGCTCCTGCGATACGCGCTGCGCGATCACACGTGCCACCAGATCGGTCGCGCCGCTGGCCGGAAACGGCACGATCACCCGCACCGGTCGGCTGGGCCAGGCGGCCTCGCCCTGGGCCAGTGCCGGCAAGGCCAGCAGGCCGCCGGCCACCGCCGCTGCGGCATGGAGCCACTGGCGGCGCGTCGTTGAAACAGTAAACCGTGCCCGCATGGCAACTCCCGGTGAAATGGCAGCTTGTTCGAAAGGGGGCGCCGCTGCCCGGCAACCATCGAACGGGACATCTTAGAAAGCCGAGGCATTTGCCGCTATCGGCAAATTTGCAAGCCGTCATTGCCAAAACAGCAAACCAAGCACAATGGGGGTTTGCTTTCACCGACTGCCATGCCCGAGTCCCGCCATTTGCTGCTCCAAGACACCGCATTGCGCTACTTCCACGAAGTCGCGCAATGCGGCTCGCTGACCGAGGCTTCGGCAAGGCTGCATGTGGCGGCCTCGGCCATCAGCCGCCAGATTGCAGCATTGGAGGCGCGCCTGGGCACGCCGCTGTTCGAGCGCCGCCCGCGCGGCATGGTGCTCAACGCTGCCGGCGAGATCCTGGCAGATCATGCGCGCCGTGCGGGGCTGGACGCGGAGCGCGCGCTGGACGAGATCAAGGCCTTGCAGGGCCTGCGCAGCGGCAAGGTGCGTATCGCCAGCTCCGACGCCTTCGCCAGCGAATTCCTGCCGCGCCTGTGCGCGGCCTTCCAGCGCCAGCACAGCGGTATCGTCTTCGAGGTGACGGTGCTTCCCACGCACGAAGTTCCCGGTGCCGTGCGCACCGGCATGGCCGATATAGGCCTGTGTTTCAGCCGGGCCCCCGAGCCCGGTATCGCCGTCGCCTGCCGCGTGGCCGCGCCCGTGCTGGCGCTGGTGGCATCCGGCCATGAACTGGCGCAGGAGCGCAGCGTGGCACTGGCCAGGCTGGTGCGCTATCCGCTGGCACTGACGCCGCCCAGCACGGCCGTGCGCCAGCTGCTGGACGCAGCCTGCAGCCGCCAGGGGCTGATGCTGGCACCGGCCCTGGAGAGCAATCACGGCAAGACGCTGCTGAACTTTGCGGCCCAGGGCACGGCGGTTGCCGTGGCCAGCGAAATCGCCGCCCGCGACATGGTGGCCACAGGGGCGCTCGTAGCCGTGCCGCTCAGCGACCGCGGCATGGATCTGCGCGATATTGAGGTGCAGACCCTGGCCGGCCGCACGCTGCCGCATGCGGCGCAGTCCTTTCTGGAGCTTTTGCAGCTGCGCCTGCCCGCAGCCTGGTGACACGGCAACCGCTCGCGCCGGCTCAATCCGCCTTGGGGCGCAGTACCAGCCAGAGCGACAGCGCAATCAGCCCGCCCCCCATGGCATGTGCGATGGTCAGGGACTCATCGAGCAGGGCCCAGCCCCAGAGCACGGCAAACACGGGCACGATGAAGGTCACGGTCAGCGCCTTCTGCGGCCCCTCGTCGGCAATCAGCCTGAAGTACAGCACATAGGCCAGAGCCGTGCTCAACAGGCCCAGCAGCGCCACATTGCCCCATGCCAGCAGCGGCGCGGCCTGCAGCCTGGCCAGCATGCCGGGCTCCAGCGCGATGTCGATGAGCAGCGCCGGTATCAGCACCATCAGCGCGCCGAGCTGGCTGATGAAAACGGCAGCGCGCGTGTCCACGGACGCATTGGCGCCCGCAATCCTGAGGGTCAGATAGCTGGAAAACGCATAGCAGACGGTGGCCACAAAACAGGCCGCCATGCCGCCCAGCACGGCGCTGCCGAGATCCAGTGGCCCGGCCTGGGCCAGCACCGCCACGCCGCCAATCCCCAGCAGCACTGCAGCCACGCGCGCGGGCGTGATCGCCTCGGCAAACACCAGCGCTCCCACCACCGTGGCCACCAGCGGCGTGGTGGCATTGAAGATCGCGCTATAGCCCGATGGCAGCACCTGGGCTGCCAGCGCGTACATGAGAAAGGGGATGCCGGAATTGATGACGCCCAGCCCCAGCAAGGGCCACAGATGGCACCCGATCCTGGGCCGGTAGCCCATGGCAAACAGCGCCGCGCCAAGGCCCAGCGCCGAAAACAGGCCGCGCCCCACGGCAGTGGGCACGGCCCCGAGATGGGGCACGGCCACGCGCATGAATAAAAAACTGCCGCCCCAGAGGGCGGCCAGTGTCATGAGTCGGATCAGGCTGGCTACAGACATACAGGGCATTGTGCACAGCCCCGGCCTTCACGCCTGTCACAACTGCCGAATGCCAGGATCAGTGAATCTGCACCAGCACATCGTCCAGCGTGGCACCGGCCTCTTCGGGCACTGGGCGCGTCAGCTGCGGCACCTTGTAGATGCTGGCATCGGCATGGATCAGTCCAATGTCATAGCGCTGGCCGGCCAGATAATCGCCCACCGACTCCAGCACGATAGGGCTGCGGTGCAGATGCTCGGTGGCCCGCAGCTCGTCGAGAGAGAGCCAGACGCTGCGCACGATGCCGTCGTCCAGATGGCGCTGGGCATGGTGCATGCCCAGATCGCCCGTGAAGGCAAAGCGCAGATAGGTGATGTCCGATCCCGTGCGCGTGCGCACAAAACGGTTCATGTAGATGCCGACCAGGGCCGTGGGCGTGAAGCTGTAGGCCGTCTCTTCCATGACTTCGCGCACACAGGCATCGACAGGGCTTTCGGAAGGGTCCAGATGACCGGCCGGCGTGTTCAGACGCAGTCCATCCGCCGTTTGTTCTTCCACCAGCAAAAAACGGCCATCGCGTTCGATGATGGCCGAGACAGTCACATTGGGTTTCCAGCGATTGGGCATGGCGGGCATTATCCTTGTCCCAACCCGACGATGTGTCAGATAAATCCCACCATATAGAGCGCTCCTTCGCCGTAACTGTCCAAATGTTGTTGTTGCGCAGCATTTGTCACGGATTCGACCACATAGCCTTGACGCTCCCAGTAAAGCCGTGAGCCCTGCACCGAAACCAGTGCCGTGCGCTGCACGCCGCGTGCTCTGGCCTGCGCCTTCAGGGCCTGCACCATGCGCCGCGCCAGGCCCTGGC
Organism: Comamonas sp. Tr-654; assembly: GCF_011752915.1. Taxonomy (NCBI): domain Bacteria; kingdom Pseudomonadati; phylum Pseudomonadota; class Betaproteobacteria; order Burkholderiales; family Comamonadaceae; genus Comamonas; species Comamonas sp. Tr-654. The sequence continues at coordinate 371,933 of NZ_VWWQ01000004.1, read as the reverse complement.
CGGCTGCAGCCTCGGACACGGCCATATCGTGCAGATAGAGCACGCTGGCGTCGTCATATTCGGCAAAGTCGCCGTTGAGCGGCGTGATGGCCCCGGGGCGCGACCAGTAGGCCGCCAGATAGGCCACCAGCTCACCCCCTTGCTCGGCCGCCCAGGAACAATGCCCGGCCGTCTGCAAGCGGCGCACAAACACCTCGCGCGGCTCGGCAAAGTCCGCACCATAGCAATGCTCCTGAATACGCAGCAGGGCATCCACATCGTCCGCTCCCAACGCGCGCAGCTGGATTGGCATCAACTCCGGCATCAAAAACTCTCAAATCAATAGCTACCAACGCTTATCCGAAAAGGGCTGGTTGCCGATTTCAATCAAAATCCGGCACATAGCTTAGCAAGCCATTCATCCCGCAGTAGTCTGTAGGCGCTATCGCAATGGTAATGATTCTCAATTGGAAACTCGGCGCCATCCTCCCTACCATTCATTCATCGCACAGGGAGAAACAGATGACACGCTTGATCAAGACATTGCGCCAGAACCAGCTCACGCTGACCAAGACCGCCAGCTATTACGTGATTCACATCACCGTGGCCGCCTGCGTCGCCTATGCCGTGACCGGCAATCTGATTGCCTCGCTGACGCTGAGCCTGCTGGAGCCCACGGTCCAGGCCTTTGCCTTCTTCTTCCATGAAAAAGTCTGGGAGCGCCGCCTGAAGAAGCGTGAGCAACAAGTGCTTAATGGACAAGCGCTGAGCGCCTGAGAGCCGCCTATGAACACCGACCATCCTGCCACTTTTGGGCAATGGCTGCTGCGCTCCCTGGCCACGCTGGGCGACTGCAACGGTCATCTCCAAGATCTGTAGAAATCTTGTGAACAAGCCTTGTGATAAACCGTTGATAGATATCAAATACCCCAGGCCTTGTCTGATTTTTTGATCATGAACGCCTGAAAACCATCCAGGACCGGCTCTCCAACACCAGCGGTGTCTGTGGATAAGTTATGAGAAACATGCCAGTTCGACCTCGCGCCCATGGGTTTGCGGCTATTTGCCAAACCAGGCCCAAGGCCAACAATGGTCGGGAATTCAAGGAGTTCCCATGCAGCTTGCAGACCGCCAGACATCCGCAGACCTCTCCCGCCACGACGAACAATGGCTGAGCGCCCACTGGATGCCGTTCACCGGCAACCGCAACTTCAAGGCCAGGCCCCGCATCATCACCGGCGCACAGGGCGCCTACTACAGTGATGCCGAAGGCCGGCGCATTTTCGACGGTCTCTCGGGCCTGTGGTGCTCGGGTCTGGGCCATGGCCGCCGCGAGATCGCCGAGGCCATTGGACAGGCCGCGCTGCAGCTCGATTACGCTCCCGCCTTCCAGTTCGGCCACCCGGCTTCGTTCGCGCTTGCCAACCGCATCGTGGCACTGATGCCCCAGGGGCTTGAGCATGTGTTCTTCACCGGTTCGGGCTCGGAAGCCGCCGACACCTCGCTGAAGATGGCGCGCGCCTACTGGCGTGCCAGGGGCCAGGGTTCCAAGACCCGGCTGATCGGGCGTGAGAAGGGCTATCACGGCGTGAACTTTGGCGGCATCTCGGTAGGCGGCATGGGGGGCAACCGCAAGATGTTCGGCCAAGGGATCGAAGCCGACCATCTGCCGCACACCCAGCCACCAGCAGGTTCGTTCTTCAAGGGCCAACCCCAGACCGATGGTCGCGCCCTGGCAGACCGGCTGCTCGATCTGATCGCCCTGCATGACGCCAGCAATATCGCCGCCGTGATCGTGGAGCCCATGTCGGGCTCGGGCGGGGTGGTGATTCCTCCCGCCGGCTATCTGCAGCGTTTGCGCGAAATCTGCACCCAGCACGACATCCTGCTGATCTTCGACGAGGTCATCACGGGCTTTGGCCGCCTCGGAGCGATGACGGCGGCCGAGGCCTTTGGCGTGACGCCGGACATCATGAATATCGCCAAGCAGGTCAGCAATGGCGCCCAGCCGCTGGGAGCCTGCGTGGTCTCGCCCGCCATCTATGAGCAGTTCATGGCGGCAGGAGGGCCTCAGTACATGCTGGAATTTGCCCACGGCTATACCTATTCGGCCCATCCCGTAGCCTGCGCGGCAGGCATTGCGGCACTGGATCTGCTGGAGCGGGAGGACGGCCCGGGCCGCGTGCGCGCGCTGGCCCCCTTCTTCGAGCAGGCCGTGCACAGTCTCAAGGGCGCCAGACATGTGCTGGACATCCGCAATATCGGCCTGGCAGCGGGCCTCACGATCGCCCCCCTGCCCGGCGAGCCCGCCAGACGCCCTTACGAGATCGCCATGAAATGCTGGGAGGCCGGCTTTTATGTGCGCTACGGCGGCGACACGATTCAGCTGGCGCCGCCCTTTATCAGCGAGCAGGCTGAGATCGAGCGGCTGATCAACGCACTGGGCGCTGCGCTGCAGGCCACCGATTGAACTATTAAATCAATAGCTTCAATCGCTTACCCAGTAAACGATTGAAGCACTTTCATCCTAATTCAGGAAAACTGTGCTGCCAGGGCTTCGAATTCGGCGACCGGCACCTCCTCCGCACGGCGCTGCAGATCGAACTCGCCGGCAAAGCCCTTGGCTTCCAGCCACTTGCCCAGCGTGTTGCGCAAGATCTTGCGGCGCTGGCTGAAAGCGACCTGCACCATCTCTTCCAGCAGCTTGGGATCAAGATCCGCAGGCTGCTCGCGCGGAATCATGCGCACCACGGCACTGTCCACCTTGGGAGGCGGATTGAAGCTGCCCGGCGGCACGAACAGCACATCTTCCATGGCGTAGCGCCACTGCAGCATCACCGACAGGCGGCCGTAGGCCGAGGTGCCGGCATCGGCCACCATGCGGTCGATGACTTCCTTTTGCAGCATGAAATGCTGGTCCTGCACCACATCCACCTGCTCCAGCAGATGAAAAAGAATGGGGCTGGAGATGTTGTAGGGCAGATTGCCGACCACGCGCAGCTTGGCCACGCCCAGTCGCGCAGCCAGCGCGCGGAAGTCCACCTTGAGCACATCGGACTCGACCACATCGAGATCGTCGCGCAGACGCAGACGGGCCGCCAGATCGCGGTCCAGCTCGATCACGGTGAGCTTGCCCAGGCGCTCGACCAGGGGCTGGGACAGCGCCATCAGGCCGGGGCCGATCTCGACCATGGGTTCGCCCGCCTTGGGATCGATGGCCTGGACGATGTTGTCGATGATGGCGCCGTCGGTCAGGAAGTTCTGGCCGAAGCGCTTGCGGGGAATATGTTTCATGAATGCGAAAGCGGTGCCAGGGCACCGCTTGGAATGGGGGAGCTCCGATGCCCGGTGCGCAATGATGACACTACCGGGCGCTCAAGCGGATTGAATGGGCTTATTGGGGTGGCTCGCGGTATTCCACGAAGGCCTTTCCGCGCAGCTCCTTGAGCCAGGTTTCGTAGTCCTGCTCGGCCTTGCGCTCGCGCACCACGTTGCGCACCATTTCACGCTGTTCGCGTTCGGTGAGCTTTTCCTGGCGACGCTCGATCAGCTGAATCAGGTGCACGCCGAAACGCGACACCACGGGGTTGCTGATCTGGCCGGGCTGGAGGCTGTCGAGCACGCGCTCGAACTCGGGCACGAACTGGCCCGGCGAGGACCAGCCCAGATCACCGCCATTGCGGGCGCTACCGTCCTTGGAGAACTCCTGAGCCAGTTGCTGGAAAGTGGCCTGACCGGCTTCCACGCGACGCTTGTAGTCCTCCAGACGCTTGGCCGCCTGCGCTTCGGTCATGCCCTCACCCACGGTCAGCAGGATATGGCGGGCGTGATTCTGTGTGATATACACGGGCGCACCGGACTGGGACTTCTCCAGCACCTTGAGCACGTGGAAACCGGCACCCGAGCGGAACGGACCGACGATGGCGCCGACCGCGGCATTGCCCACCTGCTGGACGAACAGCTCGGGGTAGTCGCTCATGGCGCGCATGCCCATGGCGCCGCCGCCCTGGCCATTGGGCACATCCGAGAACTCGCGCACGGCAGCGATGAAGTCGGGATTCTTGCGCGCCGCTTCTGCGGCCTGCTTGGCCTTGGCCTCGCGCTCCGCCACTACGGCAGGGCTGGCGTTTTCAGGCACGGTGATCAGGATATGGCCGAGATTGGCCGCAGCACCCGCAGCCGCCTCGCCGGGGCGCTTCTGCTCCTTGAGATAGCGGTCGATATCGGCTTCCGTGACCTTGACGCGGCCGTCCACGTCACGCTCGCGCACGCGCTGCATCAGCATCTGACTGCGGATTTCCGCACGGAACTGCGCTTCGGAAATACCTTCTGCCTTCAGGCGCGACAGCAGACCGGCCTTGTCGGTACTGTTCTGGCGAGCCACATTGGCCACGGCCTGATCCACGGCCAGGTTGTCGACATTGATGCCCGTGTCCTTGGCTTCCTGCAACTGCACGCGCTCGACAATCAGGCGCTCCAGCACCTGTCGGGCCAGCTCGCTCTGGGACGGAAGCTGGCCGCCCTGCTCGGTCACGTTCTGCGCCACGCGTGCCATGCGCGCACGCACCTCATTGTTGGTGATGGGCTCGGAATTGACCACGGCCACGATGTAGTCGGCCGAGCGAACTCCCTGCGCGGCTGCCGGAGCCTGGCGTCCCGAGGGCTGTGCCGTGGCCTCCAATGCGCGCGAGATGGAGGAGTCATTGCCGGCCTTGGCCTTGCTGCCGGGGCTCTTTAGACCCTGGGCCTGCACACCGGCAGCCATTACAGCCAGTGCTACGGCAACAGCACATGCATTGGATGTCTTGGAGAAAAAACGCATGAAAAAAGCCTTGATTAATCGTAATTGGTAAAGCGGCTGGGCGGAGTCACCGCCTCACGCAAATATTGGTAGCGCGGCACATTCTGCTTGAGACTGGAGGTGGGGTCGGCACCAAAGCTCAGGCGCGAGAAGCCCACGAACTCCATCTGGAACAGCAGACGCAGATTGGACTGGATGACCGAGCTTTGCAGACGCTCCAGCACCACGCGGCCAATCCAGCAGCAACCGTCGTATTCGAAGCCGATCACGGTATCGACCAGCTTGCGATCCTTGATGGAGTAGTTGAGACGACCCACCGCATACCAGCGGCCGCCGCCCTGACCGCGGCCGGCGCCCAGCTCCTTGCCCTTGTCACCCCAGAGGTCGTTGATGGGCCATTGCCAGCCTACATCGACCAGCTTGCTGGCGTCGGCACGGGCCACCGTGTCGTATTGGGTGCGATAACCGATGTTGAAAGTGCGATAGTTGCTGGGACTGTAGCGGGCCGTTGCCGTGGTACGCACCGTACGGTTCAAGTCCTGATTGTATTGAGTGGTGGCTTCAGTGGACCATTTGTCGGTCCAGTGAACGGCTGCCCCCAGCAAGATATCGGAAAAGCGGCTGGTGGCGGCCACCTCTCCGGGCAGCAGCACGCGCTGGTCGGAAAGGCGCACACGCTGGGCCACGGCGAACTTGAGCTTCTCGGCACCGCTTTCGGGGTCGATGAAGCGCGAAGTGGCACCCAGGGTCACCAGATGGTTGTCGGCAATACGGTCCTGACCGACATAGTCGTTCTCGGAAAAAATACTCGCGAAGTTGAAGTCGCTGCGCCCCGTGTCATAGAGCGGCAGCATGCTCTGGTCGCGATAAGGCGTATAGGTATAGAAGGCCCGGGGCTCGAAGGTCTGCAGCAGGTTCTTGCCGAACCACGAGGTGTCGCGCTCGAAGATCAGGCCGCTGTCCAGACTGAAGGTGGGCAGAGTACGGTTGGCGCTCTTACTGCCGTTGCTCATCAGCTGATCGGTCTGGTACATGGCCGTATGCAGCATCAGCTTGGGCGTGATGAAGGCCCCGGGCGACAGGAATGGCCGGCTCAGCTGCGCCTGCACATAGCTGCGCTGGCCGTTGTTGCCCACCTGCCCCGTGATGGGGCGAATCAGCTCGAAACGCGTGGTGTCGGCCACCACCGAGAAGTCCAGCCCATGCGGCAGATCCGCCGGCGTGTAGCGGTACTGCAGCTGCGGCACCATGCTGTAGGGCGGCGCAATCGGCGAAGTCACATCCTGCTGCACCTGATAGCGCAGCACATTGAGGCTCAGCACCCCATCGCCCTTGGCCCAGCTCAGGTTGGCCGTGCTGGGCAGCAGGCGCTGGCGCAACGCCACGGGCGCCAAGCGGAAGTCGCGCCAGTAGTCACCGTCGCTGACGCGGTTCAGGTTGAGGTTCAGCCCCAAACCGCCAATAGGCGTATCGAAGTTCGCACGATGCTGCCAGGAATAGCCCCAGCGATCCCGGCTGCGCAGATTGTCGCCCGGCATGTAGCTGGCATAGGTCTCGCCCGAGTAGAGGGGCTCCAGATAGCGGAACTGTCCCGTCAGGTTCACTCCGCGCTTGGTCATCAGCGTGGGCGTGATGGTCATATCGCGGTTGGGGGCGATATTCCAGTAGTAAGGCTGCGAATACTCGATGCCGCCGAGCTTGTCCATGCCTATCATGGGTGGCAGCAGACCCGATTTGCGCTTGTCCGAGAGCGGAAAGCTCATGCGCGGCACGGGCAGGACGGTCACCCCCTTGAACTTCAGGGATGCGCCCTCGGCCACGCCCACCTCTTCGGCCATGTCCAGATGAATGGTCTTAGCCTCCAGCACCCAGGCCGGCTCCCAGCTGGCCTCATCATCGCGCTGGCAGGTGGTGTAGGTGGCGTCATGGACCACCGAGCGGCTCTTGTCGATGAAATCCACGCGCGACGACTCGCCATGGCCGCCGGTGGCCAGAAAGCGATAGTTGGCATTGTCGAACTGGCCCTTGAAGGCATCCATCTGCAAATCCAGCGCTGTGCCCTCGTAGACATTACCGGCCTGGTTGATATGCACCGAGCCCACGGCGTTGATCCTGTCGTCCGGAACCGCGTAGTCCAGCTTGTCCGCACGGATCATGGTGTCGCCACGGCGCAGCTCAGCCTCGCCATGGACCGAAGCCTTGATATCGGGCTGTCCGGAGAGGCTGTCACCCTTGATATAGATGGGCTGCTGGTCGCGCACCTCCTGCGGGTAGCTTTCTTGCAACAGACTGCTGGACTTGAGCTCCAGTGCGGGCAACTCGCCCGCAACGCTGGAGGAGGACGATCCGCTCGTTTCGGCAGACTGGGCATGGACCTGCATGCCAGCACCCGCCCATGCCAGTGCCACAGCCCATGCCAGAGGACGAATCACCGGCCGGGCGGTTCCCGCCCGCATCGGACGGGCAGAGCGGACAGGTAGGAAATCTCGCGGATGGGATGGGGATTGCACGATGATCTTGAACGTCAAAAGCGCGCGTGCCCGGGCACACGTCAACAGAAAACCGAGAGCCTAGCACCACTGTCCACAGATGCGGCGGCATCGGTTTGTAAAATCCGATTATCCATGACCGCTCCTATCACCCCCACAGTTGGCGTTGCCTGGGCAGATTCTGCCCGCCACGCCGCATTCGACGCCTGGCTGGCACCGCTGGCTGAAAAGCACCAGCTGCTTCCCGCAACCCTGCGCCCCGCGTCGGCCGATGCCAGCTTTCGCCGCTATCTGCGCCTGGGTCGCAGCGATGGCAGCAGCCTGATCGTCATGGACGCGCCGCCCGACAAGGAAGATTGCGCGCCTTTTGCCAAGGTTCAGGGCCTGATGAGCCAGGCCGGCCTGTGCGTGCCGCAGATTCTGGACTGGGACGCCGGCCATGGATTCATGCTGCTGAGCGATCTGGGCGGCCAGACCGTCATCGAAGCTCTGAACCCCGAAAAACCCCAGGATGCCGAAGCCTGGTACCGCTCCGCCGTCGAGGTCCTGCTGGACTGGCAGCTGGCCTCCAAGGCCGGCAATGCCGGGGCCTTGCCGCTCTATGACGAAGCCCTGCTGCGCCGCGAGCTACAGCTGTTTCCCGACTGGTACATCGCCAAGCACCGTCAGTTCACGCTGGACGACAAGCAGCAGGCCCTGCTCAGCAAGACCTTCGATCAGATCGTCGCCCACAATCTGCAGGCTCCCTGCGTCTATGTGCACCGTGACTTCATGATGCGCAACCTGATGCAGCCTGTGGTCAATGGCGCTCCCCTGGGCGTGCTGGATTTTCAGGATGCCGTCTACGGCCCCATCACCTATGACATCGCCAGCCTGCTGCGCGATGCCTTCATCAGCTGGGAAGAAGACTTCATCATCGACATCACCATTCGTTACTGGGAAAAGGCCCGCAAGGCCGGCCTGGTGGGTGCCAACAGCGCCAGCGGCTGGGGTGATGACTTCGGCGAGTTCTACCGTGGGGTTGAATGGATGGGTCTGCAGCGCCACCTCAAGGTTGCGGGTATCTTTGCGCGCCTGACGCTGCGCGACGGCAAGCCCAAATACCTGGCCGATGCGCCACGCTTCATCCACTACATCCGCTCCACTTGCAACCGCTACCGCGCGTTGGGCCCGTTCCTCAAATTGATCGACGAAATCGAGGGTATCCAGACGCAGGTCGGTTACGCCTACGGAAGGATGTAAAGCCCCCCTGAGCGGCTTTGCCGCTTCCCCCCTCTCTCGCCTTGCTTCGCAATGCGGGAGGGGGACGACGCCCTCGCTGCGGGGCGGTGGGGCCACCTAGGCCCTTGCTTGGCGTCCCTGAGGTGATTCAGCGCCAGTTTTGCGAGCTACGGACTCTGCGTGGCACCATGAATCACGAACCCCGAATTTTTCCCTATGCCGCGCTATCACTGCCCTATTCCACTGCACATCGGCAATGAGCTGGACCTGCCTGCAGGTGCTGCCCGCCATGTGCAGGTGCTGCGCCATCAGCCCGGCGATGTCATCACCCTGTTTGAGGGCCAGACCGGCAACGGTTTTACCGGTGGCGAGTTTCAGGCCACCATCACCCACATGGGGCGCAGCGATGTTGGCGTGCGCGTGGACAGCCACAGCCCCGCCGAACGCGAAGCCGCACGTGCCGTGCATCTGGTGGTGGGCATGCCAGCCAACGAGCGCATGGACTGGCTGGTGGAAAAAGCCACCGAGCTGGGGGTGGCCAGCATCCAGCCCGTGATGGCGGCTCGCAGCGTGCTCAAGCTCAAGGGCGACCGCGCCGACAAGAAGATCGAACGCTGGCAGTCGATTGCCGTCTCGGCCTGCGAGCAATGCGGGCGCAACCAGGTACCCGTGATTCATGCCCCACTGTCGCTGGCCGACTGGCTGCGCAGCAAGCAGGCAGCAGCGGCCGATGCGGCGCGTCTGGTGCTGTCGCTGCGCGAAGGCAATCAGCCGCTGCGCGCCGCCGCCGGCGATGCCCAGGCAGTCTGGGTGCTGCATGGCCCCGAAGGGGGCCTGACCGCCCAGGAAGAAGACTGGGCCCTGGAGCAGGGCTGGAAACCTGCCAGCCTCGGCTCCCGCGTGCTGCGCGCTGAAACGGCATCGGTTGCCGCCCTATCCCTGCTGGCCCTGGAGTAAATCAATGAGCAGCTGTCACCTCTCTCTGGCCAAGCCCGAGTTCTATACGCAGAACTTTCGCGTGGAGGCCCCCGAGTCTCTGCCCGAGGCCGTGCTGACCCCCAGGCGCATGGGTCTCATCATCGTCAATGCAGCCGCAGAATCCTCTGCAACTCTGCTGAGCCGAGCGTTTACAGCTCCCGAAGAAGGAGCGCCTGCACTGCCTGTGGAGCGGGTGCTGGTGCCCGCCAGCTTCGGTCTGGTGCCGCACTGGGTGAAGTCGGCGTCTGACGGCCGCCTGCGCGCGCTCAAGCTGGTGAATGCAAAAATAGACAATCTGACCACGGGAACGGCGTTCCGCGATGCCTGGCTGGCAGGCCAGCGCTGCATCGTGCCGCTGCAGTCCTTTCAGGTCGACGACCTGCGCCCCGGCAAGCCCCTGCCCACACGCATCACCCGGGTGGACAACCAGCCCATGGGCGCCGCCGGTGTCTGGGCACGCTGGGTAGGCGAGGACGGAGAGGTCATCGTCAGCTATGCCCTCATCACCATCAATGCCAATGCCCATGCGCTGATGAATCGCTACGGCCAGCCCGGCAACGACAAGGCCATGCCGGCCATCCTCAACGAAGGCGCATACGACGCCTGGCTCAATGCCAGGGTCAACAAGGCCAAGGAATTTCTGCGCCCCTACCCGGCAGAAAAACTGCGTGCCAACCCCGTGGAAAAAGGCCGCAAGCAACCGCCACAGCAGTGGTAATCAGGAGGCTGGAAACTGCTGCTCCAGCCACTGCTCCAACCGCGCAAACACGGGAGCTGCCAGCTCGGGGCTCTCGTTGAAGATCTCGTGATAGGCCGCCTCGAAGCACTGGGCCTGCACCAAATCGCGTGGTGCCTGGGCGGCAAAGGCCGCACTGCCGGCCGGATTGACCAGCTTGTCCTGTCCGGCCCATAGCAGCAGCGTGGGCACGCACCAGGCCGGCGCCTTGGACAACACATGGCGGCCGGTCTCAGCCATATAGCGTGCCAGCCGGGCGCTGATGCGTCTGTGCTGCAGTGCATCGGCGTCATAGGCCTTTGCCACTTCGGGATCATGCGAGAGATGCGCGGATTGCACTCCATTGGCCACGCGCAAATTGGGCAGCAGCCTGGGCAGGCTCGCTACCAGCACCTTCTGCACTCCCGACAGATGCAGGGCCAGCGCCGGAGAGGACAGCACCAGTCCATCCACATGGCGCAGGCCTGACGCGACAAAATCCGCCGCCACCAGTCCACCCAGACTGTGCCCCAGCAGCACCAGGGGCTGATGCTTGGGCATGGCTGCACGGGTAGCGTCCAGCACCACCGCCAGATCGTCAAGCAAGCGCATATCGCTGGTCAGGCCTCCCTGCGGCCCGCCCGACAGGCCGTGGCCGTACTGGTCATAGGCCCGCACCGCAAAGCCAAGCCCGTTGAGCCACTGCGCCAGTGCGGCATAGCGGCCGCTGTGCTCGCCCAGGCCATGCACCAGCAGCACCTGGGCACGGGGCTTGACGCCCGGCGCCAGCGGCCAGTCGCGCAGCGCAAGCTGGGTGGCGTCCGATGCGGCCATATGCAGCAGCCGGGGCGGATGGGTACTGGAATCGGTGGGCGTCATGCACGATCTCTTCAGGCTGGCAAGAGCTTGCAGGATGCAGCCGCCGCCAGCGCACGTCAACCGTGGCAGTCCCCGGTCCGGCCATGGCGACCGGTCATGGTGTTATCAAGGAAGAGAGCGCCGGAAGCTTTGGTGACCATCGCTAGCGGCAGTGCTCTCGATACTTGCATCAGGCCTGCGCAGCCTCGGTCTGATGACGGGCCATGGCGGCAATCACCTCGGCCACCGAAGCCGTGAGCTTCTTGGCATAGGGCACATGGAGGAACTCGTTGGGACCATGGGCATTGCTCTTGGGGCCCAGCACGCCGCAGACCATCATCTGCGCCTTGGGGAAGCCCTTGCTCAGCATGTTCATCAGCGGAATCGTGCCGCCCTGGCCGATATAGCCGCAACCGGCGCCGAAGTGGGCCCGGCTGGCGGCATTGAGCGCATTCTCGAACCAGCCGTCCATGCCCGGCGCATTCCAGCCGCTGGAGCTGGACAGGCCTTCCCAGGTCACCTTGGCCTCATAGGGCGCGTTGTCCTCCAGCAGGGCCTTCATCTCCTGCACGCAGGCTGCAGCATCGACCAGCGGCGGCAGGCGCAGGCTGAGCTTGAAGGCCGTATAGGGGCGCAGCACATTACCGGCATTTTGCAGATTGGGCATGCCCTCCACACCGGTCACGCTCAACGTGGGCTCCCAGGTGCGGCGCACCAGAGCCTGGACCGGATCGGTGGTCGTGGGCAGGGACACACGGGCCGAGCCGCCGCAGTCGTAATGCGCCCAGGGAAAGCGCGCATAGGCATCCTCGCCGAGGATCTCCGCCGTGGCGCGGATCTGTGCCATACGCTCGTCTGGCACCTCGCAGTGAAAGCTCTGCGGCAGCACGCGGCCGTTCTTGCAGTCTTCGAGACGATCCAGCACCTGGCGCATGATGCGAAAGGACGAGGGCACCACGCCCGAGGCATCGCCCGAGTGCACGCCCTCGGTAAGGATCTGCACCTTGAGCGTGCCGCTGGCCATGCCGCGCAGGCTGGTGGTCAGCCACAGCTGGTCGTAGTTGCCAGCACCGCTGTCCAGACAGATCACCAGCCCCACATCGCCCAGACGCGGGCGCAAGGCATCCACATAGGGAAGCAGATCGGCCGAGCCGCTTTCCTCGCAGGTCTCGATGATGGCCACGATGCGCGGATGGGGCACGTTCTGGCGCTTGAGTTCCTGAATCGCAGCCACGCTGGCATAGACCGCATAGCCGTCATCGGCTCCGCCACGGCCATAGAGCTTTCCGTCCTCGTACTTGGGTGTCCAGGGACCCAGATCGTTGCGCCAGCCTTCGAACTCGGGCTGCTTGTCAAGGTGGCCGTACATCAGCACCGTGGGGCTGGTCGAGGCCTTCTCGGCCGTGCCTTCCACCTCGAAGAAGATGAGCGGCGTGCGACCCGGTTGCTGAATCACTTCCAGCTTCAGCCCGGCCACCTTCTGCGCCTCCACCCAGGCCGCAGCGTTGCGCAGCACGGTGGCGATATGGCCTTGCTGCTCCCAATCGGGCGCAAACATGGGCGACTTGGCGGGGATGGTGATGTAGTTCGTCAGCTCGGGGACGATGCTCTGGTCCCACTGCTGGGTGATGTGCTGCAGCGCATCCTGGGGCTGCAGCAGATTGGCGGGAGTACGTGCGTTCATGGTCGGCTCCTTCTGTGACGGGGCGACGAGCCATGACAGGCCCGCGCCATGTCCATGATTGTGCGCCATTGCCGGTGGCTGCACCGCAGGCATTGGCATGGCAGTGCCGACGCCAACCTCCCCCATTGGGCTGCCAGCCCGGTCGGCCGGCACTCTATCGCTTCTGGGTCATTCACGCTGACGATGATCAGCGCACTGGCCAGCGCAGTGCCTGGTCGACAGCCGAGGCCCCTGCGCCAATTCATTCTGGCCAGGTCATCACTTCATATTTAATAGCCCATTGCGCTTGTCCACCAATAAATTCAATATCAATTGATATCAAATTCATTACAGATATAGCGCTACAAGCTATTTTTTCAATAGCAAATCATGCATGCTCGAAGTGAAACACCGCCGTCGTTGCCAGCAGATTGGGCAGGCTGCGCACCACCTGGCCGTTCTGCAGGCCGAAGGAGTCGCGAATGCGCAAGCGGTTCTTGGTAGCCAGCACTTCAAAGTCCTTGTAGGTACCCACGCGGATATTCGGCGTGTCATACCACTGATAGGGCAGACGGCGCGTGACCGGCATGCGCCCGCGCAGCACGGACAGACGGTTTTGCCAGTGCGCGAAATTGGGGAAGGCAACCACGCCCTGCTTGCCGATACGAGCCGTCTCCCGCAGCATCACCTCGGCATTGCGCAGATGCTGCAGCGTGTCGATCTGCAGCACCACGTCAAAGCTGTTGTCGCCGAAGATGGCCAGGCCGTCCTCCAGATTGAGCTGGAGCACGTTCACGCCGCGGCGCGTACAGGCCAGCACATTGGCGTCGTCCAGTTCCACGCCATAGCCCGTGCAGCCGCGCTCGCGCACCAGATGCTCGAGCAACGCGCCGTCGCCACAACCCAGGTCCAGCACGCGCGCGCCCTGCGGCACCAGCTGGGCAATGGCTTTCATGGTGGTCAACTCGGTCATGCGGCGTCTCCTGCGCGTTCGGTGGTCTTCAGTTCTTTGGCAATGCCCTCGAAATAGGAGCGCATGACGCTCATATAGCGCGGGTCGTCGAGCAAAAACGCGTCATGACCATGGGGTGCGTCGATCTCGGCATAGCTGACGTCGCGGTTGTTCTCCAGCAGCGACTTGACGATCTCACGGCTGCGCGCCGGCGCAAAGCGCCAGTCCGTCGTGAAGCTCACCAGCAGGAAGTGGGCCTTGGCCACGGCCAGTGCCCGGGTCAGATCGCCGTCATGGGAACGCGCCGGATCGAAATAGTCCAGCGCTCGCGTGATGAGCAGATAGGTGTTGGCATCGAAGTAGCCGCTGAACTTCTCGCCCTGGTAGCGCAGATAGCTCTCGATCTGGAACTCCACATCCTGGGTGCTGTACTTGAGCTTCAGCCCGTCGCGCAGCTGACGGCCGAACTTCTGGTTCATCACGTCATCGCTCAGATAGGTGATGTGACCGACCATGCGCGCGATGCGTAGGCCGCGCGCGGGCACCACGCCATGCTCGTAGAAATGACCGCCGTTGAAATCCGGGTCGGTGACGATGGCGCGACGCGCCACCTCGTTGAAGGCAATGTTCTCGGCGTTCAGATTGGGCGCGCTGGCCACCACCACGGCATGGCGCATGCGCTCGGGATAGCGCAGCGACCAGGACAGGGCCTGCATGCCGCCCAGGCTGCCGCCCAGCACGGCGGCCAGTGTCTGAATCCCCAGCCGGTCCAGCAGACGCGCCTGCGCATCCACCCAGTCTTCCACCGTCACCACGGGGAAATCCGCGCCATAAGGCTTGCCCGTGGCCGGGTTGGTGTGCATGGGGCCAGTAGAGCCGAAGCAGGAGCCCAGATTGTTGATGCCGATGACAAAGAACTTGTCGGTATCGACAGGCTTGCCCGGGCCGATCATGTTGTCCCACCAGCCCTCGCTCTTGGGCTGGCCCTCGTAGCTGCCGGCTACATGGTGGGAGGCATTGAGCGCATGACAGACCACGATGGCATTGCTCTTGTCGGCATTGAGCTGGCCATAGGTCTCGAAGGCAAGGTCGTAATCGGCGATGGAGCCACCGCTTTGCAGGGGCAGCGGCTCATCAAAATGCATGAACTGAGGTGTCGCGATGAAGGACATATGAAAAAACCCGGCATCGCTAAAAACGAGGCCGGGTCAGTGTACTGTCACTTCGCGGACGGGTCTTTAGCTGGATTTATAAAGCGCCCGCAAGCTTTGGCAAATCGGCGCGTGAAAAGTGCAGTGTACTGCATTCGCTGAGCCTGCCCGAGGGCTGCAGATGTCACAACACCGCACCCCCTATCGGGCCAGCGCAGAAAGCTACATCTCCTGTAGCGTCATACCTTGGTCAGAAGCGCAGCGATACCCAGGACCAGGAAGATCACCGCGCACACCCGGTGAATCGTCTTGATGGGCAGCTTCTTGGTGATCTTCTCGCCAAACCACACCACCGGCGCATTGGCCAGCATCATGCCCAGCGTGGTGCCGGCCACCACCCAGTAGTAGGCCAGCGGGTACTTGGCGGCCAGGCCCACCGTGGCCAGCTGGGTCTTGTCACCCATCTCGGCCAGGAAGAACAGCAGCAGCGTGGTGCCAAAGACACCCCAGCGCCCTGCACTATCGCCGGTGTCGTCATCGTCGAGCTTGTCGGGAATCAGCATCCAGCCTGCCATGAGGATGAATGAAACCCCCAGTATCCAGCGCAGCACATCGGGACCGAGCACCGTGGTGATCCAGTTGCCCACGGCACCGGCCAGGGCATGGTTGACCAGGGTCGCCACAAAAATGCCCGCAACGATGGGCAGGGGTTTGCGGAACTTGGCCGCCAGTACCAATGAGAGGAGTTGGGTCTTATCCCCCATCTCGGCCAGGGCGACGATGGAGGTGGATATGAGGAAAGCTTCCATGATGGGGAAAGACGGCCGGAGTTGCCAGAACGCATTGATCACGCACCGACTCCGGCCTATCTCTTCATAGGTTTTCTCGGTACGCAATCAATGGTCTCGGCCAGTCGCACTGCGCATTGCACGCTGTGCCGCATGCGCCATAGGTCACGAGGACCCAAGTCTGTTGACGCATGCATCCGGCAGCTGGCTGCCGAACGGCCTACTCCCCAAAGAAAGTAAGCCGTCATTCTATCTGTTTAACCCTGTAAGACAACTGCTTATTTGAATATTCAAAATTTTGTATTTCAGGGTAACTCCCATCAGGACAATGTTGTTACAAGCACGAAATTTGATCTTTTCGAAATACTACGGCTTCTCTTGTGATTCATAATGCATGAGTCTTTGTCTGGAAAGCAATTTCTGGGTGGGGGCAAGTGCGTTAGCGTCTCTAATGTTGTCATCCAAGGCTGACTCCCTAGGGCTCCATCGCGTTTTCAAGTTTTTTCAGGAGTCCAGCATGGGCAACAAGCTTTACGTAGGCAATCTGCCTTACTCTTTCCGCGACCAAGATCTGCAAGACAGCTTCAGCGAATTCGGCACTGTGAACAGCGCCAAGGTGATGATGGAGCGCGACACCGGCCGTTCCAAGGGCTTCGGCTTTGTGGAAATGGGCAGCGATGCCGAGGCGCAAGCCGCTATCCAGGGCCTGCACGGCCAAAACCGTGGCGGCCGTGACCTGGTCGTGAACGAAGCACGTCCCATGGAACCCCGTCCTCCCCGTTCCGGCGGCTTTGGCGGCGGTTTCGGTGGCGGCCGTGAAGGCGGTGGCGGCTTCGGCGGTGGCCGTGGTGACGGCGGCTTCGGCGGCGGCCGTGGCGATGGCGGCTACGGCCGTCGCAATAGCTACTAAGCAGTTATTGCCAATAACAAAAAAAGGATCTTCGGATCCTTTTTTTGTTGCTAAACGTTAGCAACGCGGTTTTCGAGCATTTATTTTTTTCCTTGTTCTCCGTCATAATTCCTTTCTCGGGGCATTTCCCGTTCACAAGCGAATAAGTGTTCAGGGTTTCTTCGCGCGTTTTTCCATGGGAATGCGGCGACCATCCTGAATTCAATCGCGCCATTGAAGCATTGAGGAGCTAGGAGTTATTAATGGGCAATAAGCTGTATGTCGGCAACCTTCCCTATGGTGTGCGCGACAACGATCTGGAGCAGGCGTTCGGCCAGTTTGGAGCCGTCGCAAGTGCGCGCGTCATGATGGAACGAGACACCGGCCGCTCCAAAGGCTTTGGTTTTGTGGAAATGGCCAGTGAGGCGGAAGCACAGGCAGCCATTCAAGGCATGAATGGCCAACCCCTGGGTGGCCGCAGCCTCGTCGTGAATGAAGCGCGTCCCATGGAACCCCGTCCTCCTCGCACTGGCGGTTATGGCGGTGGTTTCCGCAGTGAAGGCGGCTTTGGCGGCGGTAATCGCGATGGCGGTTATGGTGGTGGCCGTAATGAAGGCGGTGGCTATGGCCGCGGCGACGGTGGCGGCTACGGCGGTGGCGGCCGCGGTGAGGGCGGCTTCCGCAGCCCCTATGGCTCTGGTCCGCGTCACGGTGGCCGCGGCGGCTACGGTGGTGGCAATAACCACGGCGAATAAGCCTCTTTCACCTCTGTAAATAAAGGCACGCCATCGTGCCTTTATTTATTTGCCAAGGCATTCAAATGCATAGTCATTTTCAATGCCTCTGCACTTTCTCGCTCAATCCTTTTGGAGATGCCTGGGCTTTCTGGTTTTCCCCAGGGTCAATCTATCCCATAGATAAGCGGGCAATACCCGCATTACGCCGCCGACAACCCGCATCTGCCAAGGAATAATTGCATATCGGGCTTTGCGGTCGATGACGCGAACGGCACGCCTTGCGAATTCTTCGGGCGTCAGCAGAAAAGGCATGGAATACGGGTTATGCCGGGTCAACGGGGTGTCAACATAACCCGGCAATAAGCTGGTCACCGAGACACCGGTTTTTTGCAATTCCACGCGCAGACTTTCGCAATAGGCAATAGCAGCCGCCTTACTCGCCGAATATGCGGCATGGCCCGGCAATCCGCGAATACCAGCCACACTGCAAATACCCACCAGACGACCGCTGCCGCGCTTCACCATGGGGGCAATAAATGGCTGAAAGCTTGCAGCCAGCCCCATGGCATTGCTGGCCAGCACCTGCTGCATGACCTCGAGATCCTCGCGCAAGGAAGTGTCCACTCCCCAGCTGATGCCCGCGTTGGCAATCACGACATCGGGCAGGCCCTGGCGCTCCAGGCAGGCCTTCGCGGCACTGCAGATGCTGTCGATGTCCGTGACATCCGCGCCATAGACGGCGTAGCGGGATGCGTCCATGCGCCTGGACTGCGCCCATTGCTCCATGACTGCGGTGCGTCTTGCCACCAGGGCGATCGACCAGCCCTGCTGGTAATAGTGCCAGGCCAGGGCCTGGCCTATGCCACTGGAAGCACCGGTGATGTAGACGAGTCCCGCTCCATGTCCTGCCATGGCTTATGGCTTCTGGCTGGGCTGGATGACGCCCTTGACCCGTCCATGCATCTGCAAAATCTGATCAAGATGCCCGTACTGCATGCTGTCACCGGTAAATTTGTCGCTGCCACGGGTCATGACCACCGGCTTGTTGGTGCTGGCGCGCTCCTGATTGGGCCAGAGCTGCAGAAACTCGCTCTCCAGCTGCATGGCCGGCAAGGCCTTCTGGGTCGCAGTGGCAGGCACGGGCTCACGCGTGATGACGGCCTGCCCGAACATCTGGATTTCCGAGCCATCGCCATTGCTCAGGGCCCGGTTGGACCTGCCAATAGTCTTGCGCCCGTCCGGCGTGAAGCTCAGCATGCGTGCATCCTGGATTTCCAGCGTATCGGTATCAGGAAAATGTTCACCCGTCGTGCCATTCAGACGACTTTTGAGACGCCCCGACGCCTCGAAGTTCTTGATGACAAAGTCCTTGAGGAAATAGTCCGGATCGTGCCGTACGGCTCTCTCGGTGCCACTGGAAAGCGGCTTGGGGGCATTGCGCACCAGCCACCAGGTTCCCAATGCCAGCAGGCCCATGATGAGCACCGGCAGGTACATCGAGGCCTTATCGCCGACACGGCGCCATTGCCCGCTCATGAGCCATACCCCGCGAGCAGCGCGGCATAAGCGCCATTGGCGGCCAGCAGCAGATCGCAAAACTGCCGCACCGCACCCTCCCCGCCATGTCTGGCACTGACCCAGTCCGCCACATGCAATGCCTCGTCATGCGCATTGGCCGGGGCGCAGGCAAAGTGGCTGCGACGCATGACGGGCAGGTCGGGCCAGTCGTCCCCCATGGCGCCCGCCTGCTCCCAGTGCAGCCCCAATTCCGCCAGGATGGACTCGGCAGCAGGCACCTTGTCCTCGGTGCCAAAGCGTACGTGCTCGATACCCAGCTGCTTCAGGCGCAAACGCAGCGGTGCGGAGTCGCGCCCTGTAACCACGGCCGGCGTGATCCCGGCTTTTTGCAGCATTTTCAGGCCATGGCCATCCAGCGTGTGGAAACGCTTGAGGACTTCACCCTCGCCCGAGAAGTAAAGGCCGCCATCGGTCAGAACGCCGTCCACATCGAAGAAGACCACGCGGATTCCCTGGGCCTTGAGCAACAGCTGCGGATCCCATTGCTGGCTGGGTGTCATAGCAGGTCGGTTCATCAAATCACCTTGGCGCGCATCAGGTCGCGGATATGCACCACACCCTGCAGGTGCTGGCTGTCATCGGTTACCAGCACGGCGGTAACGCCATGCTCTTCCATCATGCGGGCCGCGGCCACCGCCAGCAGATCAGGCTTGATCGTCAGAGGCCTGGCGTGCATGACATCGCTGGCCAAACGGCTGCGCAGATCCACGCCGGCTTCCACGCAGCGGCGCAAGTCTCCGTCGGTGAAAATGCCCACCAGCTCACCACCGGCGTTGACCACAGCAGAGCAGCCCAGGCCCTTGGCGCTCATCTCGCGCATCAGCTCCACACTGCTCACATCCTGGGCCACCTGGGGCACATCTGCACCGCGGCGCATCACGTCGCGTACATGGGTCAGCAGGCGCCGACCCAACGCTCCACCGGGATGCGAGCGCGCAAAATCCTCTGCGCCAAAGCCCCTGGCATCGAGCAAGGCCACGGCCAGCGCGTCTCCCATGGCCAGTTGGGCAGTCGTGCTCGCAGTGGGTGCCAGATTCAAAGGACAGGCTTCCTTGTCGACACGGGTATCCAGCACCCAGTCCGCATGCTTGGCCAGTGTCGAGCTCAGCCCGCCGGTCACGGCCACCAGCGGAACGCCCATGCGCTTGATGGCGGGCAACACGCCGGTCAGCTCGTCGGTCTCGCCGCTATTGGACAAGGCCAGCACCAGATCATCCTGCGTCAGCATGCCCAGGTCGCCATGGCTGGCCTCCGCAGGGTGAACGAAAAAGGCGGGAGTCCCTGTGGACGCCAGGGTTGCGGCCACCTTGCGGCCCACATGCCCGCTTTTGCCCATGCCCATGACCACCACCCGGCCCGGCAGCTGCAAAATGCGCTGCACCACGGCCGTGAACGCCTCATTGAGGCGCTCGGACATGGAACGCAGGGCGGTGGCCTCGATATCCAGGGCCTCGCGGGCCAGGTTCAAGGCTCGCGGTGCGTCGATCAGACGTGAATTGGCAGCATCAGAATTCATGCCCGGATTTTAGCCAGCCCCTGCCTGACGGGCAGCGGGCAACACCCCTTTGGCCCGCATTTCAGGCCTGAGCCCATACACTGACGAGCATTCAAAGAACTCGGGCTAGCCATGCAAACCTCCACCAGCGTCAACGACTATCTGCGCGACCATATTCGCACCGTGCCGGACTGGCCTGCGCCGGGCGTGCAGTTCCGCGACATCACGCCCCTGCTGCAGGACCCCAAGGTCTTTCGCGTCATGACTGACGCCTTTGTGCACCGTTACATGGATCCCAAGCTTCGTCCCGACGTGGTCGCAGGTCTGGATGCCCGCGGGTTCATTCTGGGCGCAGTGATCGCACACGAGCTCAATATCGGCTTTGTGCCCATCCGCAAAAAAGGCAAGCTGCCCTTCACCACGGTCGAAGAAACCTATGAACTCGAATACGGTAGCGCCACAGTGGAACTGCATACCGATGCCGTCAAATCGGGAGACCGCGTGCTGCTGATTGACGATCTGATCGCCACCGGCGGCACCATGATGGCCGGCAAGAAGCTGCTGGAAAAGCTGGGGGCGACGGTGGTGGAAGGCGCGGCGATTGTGGACCTGCCGGAACTGGGCGGCTCCAAGCATCTCAAGGACAGCGGCCTGCCGCTATTCACCCTGGTGGATTTCGCCGGACACTGACCGAGCTCAGCGCAGCTCCCCATACTGCGTCGCACCCAGAGAGCCCAGGCCGGAGACGGCAAATTCACCACCTTCCTCGTGGCCTGAGCCAGGACCCAGCAAGGGTGCCTGGCGGGAGTGGCGCGCGCTTGGCGCAGAGGAGGCAGCGGCCATGGCCACTGCCTGCTTGAAAGCATCCATCTCCTGCGCGTCAATGGGCTCGAAGGAGCGGCCCGCTTGTACCGCAGCGGCAAGCGGCGCCTGGCGCGGCGCGGTCATTGTTGGGGCAAAGCCGTCAAACTGCGTCTGCGCAAAGTCTGGGGTAGCAGCGGCTTGCAGCTGCCCATTCACGCGCCAGTAGACGGCGTGAACCCCGGCATCCATGCGGGTTCTGGCGAGCTCTGCAATCAAGGCCTCGATACGTCTTTGTTGCGAGGCATCTGCCGCATAGGCAGGTGCCAGGTCCACCATCACGACAAAGCGCTGGCCGACGTTGTCCAACGAGAGCACCTTGAACTTGTACCCGGCAGAGAGAATGCCGACCCTGACCATGGCTTCGCGCACGATGACGTACAGCTGCTCGCGCCTAGCGGAGCGCTCACGGCGCTGCGACTGACGCGCCCCCGGATCATCCTCGTGGCGCGATGCTGGCGTGCCAGCGTCTTGGCGAGGCGCGCGAGAAAACCATCGAAACAGGGACATGAGCACACTCGATCAGACTGTATTTACAATAGGACACATTCTGCCTCTTGGTCTGAAGCAGCTCGTGACATTGGCTGAAATATTAGCCTTTGTCCGACGTGGATCAAGCGCCCAACCCGCGCCAGATACAAAAAAATCTTCGCTCAGGTGCTCGCCACCCGGCGGCGACTGTCCCCTGCACGGCGGGCCAGTACCTGACCTGCCATGGTCAGCAGCGCCAGGGCCAGCGCAGGCTGACGATTGGCTATTTCCGAATAACGCAGCGCTGTCAGACACCATAGACGGCTGGGCGCTGCGGCCTGCACCGTGGCCTTGCGTGGTCTATGGGCGAAGAAGGCGCCCTCCCCCACAATCGCCCCCGGCCCCACCAAGGCCAGACGGATTCTTTCCTTCGAATCCTGGTAATGCACGCTCAGCGAGCCGTATTCCACCATGTACAGATTGCGGTCCAGCGCCCCTTCGGCAAACAACACTTCGCTGGCCGCCAGGTTGATCGGCTGCAGATACGACGCCAACAACTCCCATTGCGCGGCACTGAGCACGTTTTGGGCGGTATCGGTGGCAACCGAGGTTGTCATCGCCTGGACCAGCGCCGACAAATCCTGAGGTGTGGAAGCGAACATAAGCAGTGAGTAGAACGCGAACGCCGCATGCCATCCGGGTGGACAACTCCGGATTCACATCCCGGCCGCTCAGGGCAAAAGAAATTCGTAGCGCGCCATGGTTCACCATCAACGCAGGCTGAATGCTAAGCGACTCCGACAGTCCCGCCAATCACTTGCGCCGCTGAGTTACTTTTGCACACTCCAGATGTCTGCATTCTGATCTGCTCCAACAGAAAAGGATCGACTAGTCGATCCTTTTTTGATAGCTGATACCGCCCTAACCATATAGGTTAGCGCCCTATTTCAATCAAATCAGCCGTTGGCGCGCTTTTCCAGGATCTCGAAGGCGGGCAGCTTCTTGCCTTCCAGCACTTCCAGGAACGCACCGCCGCCGGTGGAGATGTAGCCCACGTCCTTTTCAATGCCGTACTTGGCAATGGCGGCCAGGGTGTCGCCACCGCCGGCAATGCTGAAGGCAGGGGACTCGGCAATCGCCTGGGCGATGACCTTGGTGCCGTTGGCAAACTGGTCGAACTCGAACACGCCCACGGGGCCGTTCCAGACGATGGTGCCGGCCTTCTTGAGCTGCTCGGCCAGCAGCGCTGCAGTTTCCGGACCGATGTCCAGAATCATGTCGTCATCCGCCACTTCGGAGGCTTTCTTGACGGTGGCCACGGCGTCGGCAGCAAAGGTCTTGGCGGTGACCACATCGGTGGGCACGGGCACATTGGCGCCACGGGCAGCCATGGAGTCGATCACTGCCTTGGCATCGGCCACCAGATCAGGTTCGGCCAGCGACTTGCCGATCTTCAGGCCCGCAGCCAGCATGAAGGTGTTGGCAATGCCGCCGCCCACGATGAGCTGATCCACCTTGTCGGCCAAGCTCTTGAGGATGGTCAGCTTGGTGGACACCTTGGAGCCGGCGACGATGGCGGCCAGGGGGCGTGCAGGCGCGGCCAGAGCCTTGTTCAGCGCATCGATCTCGGCCGACAGCAGCGGGCCGGCGCAGGCAATGGGAGCGTATTCGGCGATGCCGTAGGTCGTGCCTTCGGCGCGGTGAGCGGTGCCGAAGGCATCGTTCACAAAGATGTCGCAGAGCTTGGCCAGCTTCTGGGCCAGCTCGGGCTTGTTCTTCTTCTCGCCCACATTGACACGGCAGTTCTCCAGCAGCACGACCTGGCCGGGCGCAATCTGCACGCCGTCCACCCAGTTGGCCACCAGGGGCACATCGCGGCCCAGCAGCTCGGACAGACGCTTGGCCACGGGAGCCAGCGAATCCTGAGGCTTGAATTCACCTTCGGTGGGGCGGCCCAGGTGGCTGGTGACCATCACTGCAGCGCCAGCCTTCAGCGCCATCTCGATGGCCGGCACGGAAGCGCGCACACGCGTGTCTTCGGTGATTTCACCAGCGTCGTTCAGCGGCACATTCAGGTCGGCACGGATAAAAACACGTTGACCCTGGGCCTTGCCCTGAGCGCACAGATCGGAGAAGCGGATGATGTTCATGCAGCAAAAAAGCGACTCCGAAAGTCGCCCATACAAAGGTTGGAAAACAAAAAATCTGTCTGCATTTTAGGTCGTTCACCCTTTGCAGCCATCGTTTTTACCTGCTTACTCGACTCAAAAACAGGAGCATCTTGCGCACGCTGTAACTGGGTTTCAGACCTTTTCAGCGGAAGCTCATATGAAAACAGGAGCACTCAGCTCCTGTTTTCTCTGGCCCTGGGGCTACCAGCCCATGCCGATATGCAGCGGCAGGTAGATCGCCATGCCCAGTGCGATGGTTCCGAGAATACTGCGCTTGTAAAAAAAATACACCACAGAAGCGGCCAGCGCAGGCAGTCGCGCATCGGCCAGGCTGCCTATCAGCTGACCATTGCTCATGACGATCTCGGGCGCAATCACTGCAGCCAAGGCCGCCAGCGGCGCGTATTTGAGCCCGCGCTTGAGCCAGTTGGGTAGCGGCAGCTCACGCTCGGGAATCATGAAGAAGGCACGCGTGATCAGCGTGATGAGGGCCAGGCCGATACAGGCGACGATGACCCAGAAACTGCTCATCATGACCGCTCCTCCTCATTCTTTGCCACCGACAGCTGGCCGGCCTGCTTTTGCAGCTGCTCGGCCATCAGGCCTGCAGCCACAGCGGCGGCAATCGCCACGAGAATGTTGAGCTTGAGTGGCAGCGCAAAAGCCGCCACGGCGGCCGTGCAGGCCACGATGGACGCCACCCAGGTCGCGCGATCCTTGAGCATGGACAGCAGCACGCCCAACAGTGCCAGCACGCCGGCAAAGCCCAGACCCCAGGACAGGGGAATCTGGTCGGCCAGAAAAATACCCAGCGTGGACGGGATCTGCCAAGCCAGCCAGTTGGTCAGCGCTGCGCCCCAGAAATAGGGCAACTGCTCGGCCTGCGGCTTGGCCTCGGGGTAGCGGCGCATGAAGTTCACGAAAATCACATCGCCGCTGAAATAGGCGACCGCCAGGCGGTGACGCAGACTCAGATGGGCGAAATAGCTGCGCCACATGCTGGACAGGATCACGAAACGCAGGTTCACGCAGATGGCGGTGAACCAGACCACCCACAGCGGCGCCCCCACGGCCATCAGCGGCAGCACGGCCAGCTGGGCGCTGCCCGCATAGACGCTCAGGCCCATGAACAGCGCCAGAGGCACGGAAAGACCGCTCTTGACCATGGCCACACCGGTCACCAGGCCCCAAGCGGCGATGCCCAGGGCTGTACCTCCCATTTCTTTGGAGCCGACCCAGAAAAACGGATCCCTGACTATCGATTTCGCACGCTGACCCAGCGTGATCGCCATATCCGTCATACCTCGCCAGCGCCCTCTCCCAACTGCGCCCCAGCCGGGAGCTCGAAACCGCGCAGGAAATCACCAGCGGCCAGGCGCTTGCCACCCGCGCGCTGCAACAGCGTCATATTGAGCACGCCACTGCCGCAGGCCACGCGCACCCCCTGAGCATCAGCCGACAGCACCATGCCGGGTGCACCGGAGCCTTCCTCGGCCCTGGCCTCCCAGACCTTGATGGCTTCGCCGCCCAGGCTGGTGGCGCCGCCTGGGAAGGGGTTGAAGGCACGCAGGCGGCGCGCAATGACATCGGCGCTTTCGCTCCAGTCGATCAGGCTCTCCGACTTCTCGATCTTGTGGGCATAGGTCACGCCAGCGGCAGGCTGGGGCGTGCGCGGCAGGCCGCCGCAGGCCGCCATTTCCAGTGCTTCCACGATCAGGCGACCACCCAGCGTAGCCAGCTTGTCGTGCAGGCTGGCCGTGGTGTCGTGCGCAGCTATCGGCAGACGCTCGATCACGCACATATCGCCGGTATCCAGACCGGCATCCATCTGCATGATGGTGACGCCGGTCTCGGCATCCCCTGCCTCGATGGCACGATGAATCGGCGCTGCACCGCGCCAGCGCGGCAGCAGGCTGGCATGGATGTTCAGGCAGCCCAGGCGCGGTGTATCGAGCACCCATTGCGGCAGGATCAGTCCATAGGCCGCCACCACCATCACATCGGCCTGAGCGGCCTCGATCGCGGCCTTGGCGGCAGCGGCGTCTTCGGGATATTTGCCGTCCAAACGCAGACTCAACGGCTGAGCTACGGTAATGCCATGCTCCAAAGCGCACTGCTTGACGGGAGAGGCTTGCAGCTTCATGCCGCGCCCGGCGGGACGGTCCGGCTGGGTCAGCACCAGCGGAACTTCAAAACCTGCAGCCAGCAGACTCTCCAGGGCCACGCGCGCAAATTCGGGCGTACCGGCAAAAATGACTTTCATGGAACTCACAAATTAAAAAGGCAGCCGCCGGCTGCCAGATCTTCAACGGTGCGGCTCTCTGAGGTACATGCTCTCATCGGTGAACATGACCTTCTGCACCACACCTTGCGGGTCTATGTGCACATGGGCACGCCGACCAAAGGTATTGTCCAGAAAACGGTAGGTCCAGATGTCGCCTTTGAAGCTGTAGACCCCCTCGACTATGGCGGGCGGGCCGAACATGCGATAGACATCGTCGCGGGTGTCCACGCCATTACGCAGCGCAAAAAAGTGCGCCGTATCCAGCACCTGGTCCACGCGCACCAGCTTGCGCTGGGCATCGAAATCCATGTGATAGACCTGCTGGCCGGCCGGCTGCTGGCTGTAGACCAGACGCTGACCGCCGTCGGGCAAGGCCACGACCAGAGTGGGCTTGCCCATGCCTTTTTCCACCTCGGCCTGCGGCATGCCGGGCTTTTGCCACTGGGGCACCATGCAGCCCGCCAGCCCCACTGCCAGCAGACTTGCAGTCAACAGTGTTTGCAGGCGGGGCAGGGACATGGAAGCTCCGATCAGGCCCGCAGGGCCTGCTTCTGGGCCTTGACCAGCTTGGTCTTGATGCGGTTGCGTTTCAGCGGAGAGAGGTATTCGACAAACACCTTGCCCAGCAGGTGATCCATCTCGTGCTGGATACAGATGGCCAGCATGCCTTCTGCGTCGATCTCGCGGCTGTTGCCGTTCTCGTCGAGGGCCTTGACCTTGACGGCAATGGAGCGCTCCACCCCGTCGTAGATGCCGGGCACGGACAGGCAGCCTTCTTCGCCCAGCTGTGTTTCGTCGCTGGCCCAGAGGATCTCGGGATTGATCAGCGCCATGGGCTCGTTGCGTTCCTCAGACACATCGATCACGATGACCCGCTCATGCACATCGATCTGTGTCGCGGCCAGGCCGATGCCCTGGGCGTCATACATGGTCTCGAGCATGTCCTTCACCAGGGTCTGGATGCGCTCATCCACCTGCGCCACGGGCTTGGCGACCTTGTGAAGACGGGGATCGGGATAGCAGAGGATGGGAAGAATGGCCATGGTGTATCGGTAAATCTGTCGTTATTGTCCCAACATTTGACGCCAAACGCTTGTCACGCCCTCAATAAACATTGATCTATCGAGGCCTTGCATCGAGAATTTCGACACATTTGTAAGACTTGTAGGCTGGCTATGCCAAGATCGGCCACAGTGCAGCGACGCGAGGGACGCTGCAGCAAACGAATCCCGCCAGAAGGAATTTCATGACCGCATTTGCCACTGCACGCGCCCTGAGCATCGGTGCCACATTGCTTGCAGCCCTGACTTCGGTCCACGCCCAGAGCTACCCTGTGACCGCCACCCAGCGCTCCACCGCACAGCAAGTCGCTCAGCAAGGCATCCCCGAGAACGAACTGGCGCCCAACGCTCCCGCGCAATACACCGTCAAGCGCGGCGACACGCTCTGGGGTATTTCGGGTCTGTATCTGCGCCAGCCCTGGCGCTGGCCAGAACTCTGGGGCATGAACCTCTCCAGCATCGCCAACCCGCATCTGATCTACCCCGGCCAGGTGCTGTATCTGGTGCGCAGCAACGGCTATGCCCGTCTGTCGACCACGGCCCCCAACGGCGACCCTGAAGTGGTGCGCGTGTCACCACAGACACGTGAATCCTCACTGAACGATCTGGCCCTGCCCACGCTGCCGCCGCACCTGATCGAGCCCTTCCTGGCCGAGCCACTGGTCGTGGACAGCCAGGCACTGGCACAGGCGCCGCGCATCATCGCCACCCAGGACAAGCGAGTGCTGATGGCCAATGGCGATCGCGCCTACGTGCGCAACTCCGGCGGTGCGCTGATCACCACCGGCAAAGGGCAGCCCGCGAGCTACCGCATCTTCCGCGATGCCACGCCTCTCAAGGACCCCGTCACCGGGGAAATCCTGGGCTACGAAGCCAAGTACCTGGGCAGTGCCACCGTGGCGCGTGGCGAGACCTTGCTGGCATCCGAGCCAGGCCAGCCCGCACAGACGGCGCCCGGCACGGTGGACATCATCCGCTCCAAGAACGAGATCCGTGCCGGCGACCGTCTGCTGCCCTCCCCCGAGCAGCAATACCTGAGCTATGTGCCCCATGCACCGCGCCAGGCGGTGGACGCCGCCGTGGTCTCCATCTACGGCGACTCGGTGGGCTATAACGCGGCACAGAACCAGGTCATTGCCATCAACAAAGGGGCCCGGGACGGCATGGACATCGGCGCGGTGCTGGAACTCGTCAGCAAGGGCAATGTCATCGTGGACAAGACCAGCCCCAGCCGTGACCGCGTTAAGCTGCCCGACGAGGCCAATGGCTATGCCATGGTCTTCAAGGTGTTTGACCGGGTTTCCTACGCGCTCATCACCACGGCCCAACGCGGTGTGAATGTGGGCGACGGCCTGCAGTCGCCCCTGCCCTGACATGGAGCCAAAGCATGGTGCCCTCCATCCCCCAAGATACGCACCATGCCTGGCCCGATGCCGAGACCCTGGCCTGGCTGCGCCTGCTCTTAACGCCCGGCCTGGGGCGCACCACGGCGCGCCGGCTGCTGACCCGGGCCGGCAGTGCCGAGGCGGTCTGGCGGCTGCCGCCGTCCATCTGGGCGGAATGCGCCACCCAGGCCCAGATCAAGGCCGGATCCAAGCCTCCCGCCGACTGGGAACAGCATTGCAGCGCACTGGCCAGCTGGCTAACCTTCCCCGCGCAGGGGCTGCTGCACACCGTGATCCATCTGGGCCACCCCCAATATCCTGACTGCCTGCTGCAGACTGAAGATCCGCCCCTGCTGCTGTTTGTCCAGGGCTCGGCGTCCTTGCTGGCATCTGCCCGGCCCTGGTTCCCCTATCCCGCAACCCTGGCCATGGTGGGCAGCCGCAATCCCTCGGCCCAGGGCCTCATCAATGCACGCAGCATGGCGCAGGCACTGGCCGAACAAGGTCTGTGCATCGTCTCGGGTCTGGCACGCGGCATCGATGCAGCCGCCCATGAGGGAGCGCTTCAAGCCCATTCAGGGACACATCCCTGCACGATTGCCGTAGTCGGCACCGGACTGGATCAGGTCTATCCGCGCGCTCACGCCAGGCTGGCGCAGCAAATTGCGCTCCACGGAATGGTCATCAGCGAATACCCGCTGGGCAGCGGTCCCCTGCCACAGCATTTTCCGCAGCGCAACCGCATCATTTCGGGCCTGTCACAAGGCACGCTGGTAGTGGAGGCCGCCTTGCAGTCGGGCTCGCTGATAACGGCCCGCCTGGCCAACGAACAAGGGCGTGAGGTCTTTGCCATTCCCGGCTCCATCCACGCACCGCAGGCCAAGGGCTGCCATGCGCTGATACGCCAGGGTGCCAAGCTGGTGGAAACCGCCGACAACGTGCTCGAAGAGCTTCAGGGGCTGGAGCCTCCTCCAATCCAAGCTGAACAGGCGCAAGAAGCCATCGGAAATAAGACATCCATATCCGAACACCCGCTGCTGCAGGTGCTGGGCCATGATCCCATGACGCTGGAGTCCTTGAGCGATCGCACGGGCTGGGATGCCGCCCATCTTCAGGCGCAGCTGATGGAGCTGGAACTCGATGGCCTGGTCGCACGCCTGCCGGGCGGCCTGTACCAGCGACTCACACAAGGCTGAAACGCCCCGGAACTCGCGCCCCTGCGCAAAGAGACAGCAGGAGGACACCTGACGCCTGTGGATCAGACCAGCCTCTCCGGATTCGCCTGAATTTTCTGCAGCGCATCGCGTGTGGCGCGCACCGTCAGCGCCTCGGCGTCATGCACGGCCAGCAGGCCGGACTGCAGATAGGTGGCCATGCGCTGCGCCTGCAGCAGATAGCAATGGCCATCCAGCGAGGCGAACAGATGCAGATGCCGGCGACGGCTGTGCCAGACATATTGCACCTGTACGCGGCTGCCGTTGTGGTCCAGCGTGAACCAGCGGCCGCTTTCCAGCGATCGGGCCCACTCCAGCATCGCCGGCTCCACCGGGCTGTCCGTGTTGGGGATGACGTTCAGGTCGCCCGCATCCACGCCCAGCATCAGCTCTATGCTCTCGCTGGACAGCGGCATATCGTCGAGCTTGCCATCCTCGCTGATGTATTTTTCCAGCTCCGACAGACGCTTGGCCATGGCCTCGATACGCTCGGCCGGAATGGCCGCCGTCTTGGACATGAAGGCCTGCGCCAGCGTATCGGTCAATACCTTGATCGCGGTCGACTGCGCATCGCCCGTCACGCTCACCAGCTCCAGCCCTTCGCGCAAGGTCTGCAGCAAGGTCGGCAGGCCCTGGATGACGCGCGCGCGCTCCTGACGCGACGGCTTGGCACTGGCCGACCAGACCAGCTCGCTGGCCGCCTGCTTGAAGCGCATGGCCCGCGCATCCTTGGCGCCATAGCGCACGGTGGCCATGGCCAGCACATCAGCCCAGGACTTGAAGAGAAAGTCGCGCACCTCTTCGCGCACCGGCATATCGGTGAGCATATTGCGCAGCTCGATGGTGTACTGGATGGCCAGCGTTTCCTTCTGCTCCACCTGCTGGGCCACGCTGGTGATCTTGGCTGTGGACCGGTTCTGGGCAAAGTGCTTGGTGAGAAAGGCCTCGAACTCGCGCAGCACCAGGGCGAAGACCTTCTGCCCGGTCTCGGGATACTGCTCTATCACCTGGACCACGCGGCGAATCTCTGTCTCCAGCGCATTGCCGTTGATGCTGCTGGCATCGAAGCCCATGACGCAGGAGCCCATGCGGTCGATCAACTTGCGCGCCGGGTGATTCAGGTCGCTGAAGAACTGTGGCTCGGCCAGGGCCACGCGCAACACCGGCACCTGCAGGCGCGCGAACCAGACACGAATGGACGGCGGCAGCCGGTCTTCCGAAAGAATGCTCTGGAACATCAGCGCCACCACCTCGATGGTCGCTTTCTCCCCCGTAGTCTGGGCCTTTTGCTTCCAGTCGGCCGAGCGCTCGCGCACCTGATTGACCAACTGGCCGATCGCTGCCGGGCTGTAGTCCATGGCAGGCATGGTCATCGCCGAACCGGCCGCGGCCGGATACCGGGCCTGGAGCTCGGCCGCCATCAGCTGTTGCTGCTCCTGCAGCGCCTGCGCCAAGGCGGCAGAGGCAGGAGGCATGGGAACCAGCGGGGCGCCGGGCATCAGGCCTGGAATGCCGACCGCCGGCTGGCTCAGCACCTGGCGCAGCTGATTCATGGCATCCAGCGCGCGATGGCGCGCCCGCGCCAGCATGCCGAGACCAGCGCTGGCACCTGGCGGCAGGGCAATACCCGGCTCGGCGCCGAAGCCTGCCGCCATGCCTGCGGGCATGAACTGCTGCATGGCAGAGTTGCTCCAGCCGGTCTCGGCAGCATGGCCAAAGCCGCTGGCGCCGCCCAGAGGCATGGCGCCGGTAGATGGGCCGCCCTCCGTGCGCTTCACCCGCAGCGGAGCATCCTGGGCCTTGCTGACACCCTTGGCATCCAGCAGCTTGTGCAAAATGCCGTATTCGGACTCCATCAACGGCGCCAGCGCATTCTGCAAAGGTTCCACGGCCCGCAGCAAATGCTTGCGTTCCATGCCGCAGCTCAGCCATTGCTCGACCAGATGCAGGCAAACGGTCTCAGCTCGGAACATGTCCCGGGAAGGCAGCTCATGCCCTTCCAGTGCCTGCATGCGCAGGCGCATGGCCTCGAAACCGGGCTGCAGCGTCTCCCCCATGGCCAGGGCCATGCGGGAGGCCAGAATCCTGTTTTCGACGACATCGTCGCTGAGCAGCTCGAAGTTCAGCGGAGCCGATCCCGAAGCGCTGCTCTCCCCTGCTTGGGAAGGTGGCTTGCGCGCAGCCTGCTGCAGCGCCTGCGAACAAGCCTGTACCCAGGCGTCCTTGTGCTGCTGAAAGCCGACCCAGGCTTCGCGCCACTCCTGCATCTCCCTGGCCGTGGAGACGACGCCGGTCTGGTTGGCAAGAAATTCATCCAGCTGCTGGGCGACCTTGGGCAGGCCCTGGCAAATGCCATGGACCCAACGCAAACGCGCCTGCCAGCCCAGCTGTTGCGGGGCCGCAGGCGCGGTGGAGGAAGACTGCGATGGAGCCATTCCGTAAGTGTAAGTCGGCGGGAGCGGTTATGCGCCCGCCGTAATGGTCAAAGCGTCAGACCACGGCTCCCGCGTTGGGATCGTTGGGGTCTTGCGAGCCGGGCTTGGTCGGAGCCTTGACCAGATCCTCGCGCTTGACGCCCAGCCACATGGCAATGGCAGCCGCCACGAACACCGAGGAATAGATACCGAACAAGATGCCGATCGTCAGAGCCAACGCAAAGTAGTGCAGGCTAGGGCCGCCGAAGAAGAACATGGACAGCACCATGGCTTCGGTCGAAGCGTGGGTGATGATGGTTCGGCTCATGGTCGACGTGATGGCGTGATCGATCACCTCGTGCGTGCTGAGCTTGCGGAACTTGCGGAAGGCTTCGCGGATACGGTCAAAGATCACCACGGACTCATTGACCGAGTAGCCCAGCACGGCCAGCACGCCCGCCAGCACGGAGAGCGAGAACTCCCACTGGAAGAAGGCGAAGAAGCCCAGGATGATGATCACATCGTGCAAGTTGGCAATGATGGCCGCCACACCGAACTTCCACTCGAAGCGGAAGGCCAGATAGATGATGATGCCCAGCACCACCATGCCCAGCGCCATCAGGCCGTTGTGCATCAGCTCATCACCCACCTGGGGGCCGACAAACTCGGTACGGCGCAGCGTGACCTCTGCATCCTCGGCCTTCAGCGCTGTGATCACCTGCTCGCTTTGCTGGGCAGTCGTCACGCCTTTTTGCACGGGCAGACGGATCATCACATCCTTGGATGTGCCGAAATTCTGCACGATCACATCGGCATAGCCGAGCTTGGAAACGGTTTCACGCACCTTGCCGATATCGGCCGGCTGGGTGTAGGCCACTTCCATGACCGTACCGCCCGTGAACTCCACCGACAGATGCAGGCCGCGCGAGAACAGGAAGAAGACGGCCAGCGCAAAGGTGATGAAGGAAATCGCGTTGAAGACCAACGCGTACCTCATGAACGGAATGTCTTTTTTGATGCGGAAGAACTCCATGATCTTCCTCCTTAGTTGTTGCTGCCGCGACCGGCCACGGAACGAAGACCCTCACCCTCAGGCTTCCAGACCTGACCGATGGAGACGCTCTTGAGCTTCTTCTTGCCGCCATACCAGAGGTTGACCAGGCCGCGAGAGAAGAACACGGCCGAGAACATGCTGGTCAGAATGCCGATGCAGTGCACCACGGCAAAGCCGCGCACCACGCCCGAACCGAAGGCCAGCAGGGCCAGGCCGGCAATCAGCGTGGTCACGTTGGAGTCCAGAATCGTGTGCCAGGCATTCTCGTAGCCGGCATGGATGGCCGCCTGGGGCGAGGCACCGGCACGCAGTTCTTCACGAATACGCTCGTTGATCAGCACGTTCGAGTCAATGGCCACGCCCAGCGCCAGGGCCATGGCGGCAATACCGGGCAGGGTCAGCGTGGCCTGCAGCATGGACAGAATGGCCAGCAGCAGCAGCACGTTCACCGACAAGGCAATTGTGGAGAACACGCCAAACAGCATGTAGTACATGCACATAAAGGCTGCAATCGCCACCATGCCCCAGACCACGGAGTGGATACCGCGGTTGATGTTGTCAGCGCCCAGGCTCGGGCCGATGGTGTATTCCTCGATGATCTCCATGGGTGCGGCCAGCGAACCAGCGCGCAACAGCAGCGAGGTGTCGTTGGCTTCCGCCGTGGTCATGCGTCCGGAGATCTGTACGCGGCCGCCGCCGATCTCGCCACGGATCACGGGAGCCGTCACCACCTCGCCCTTGCCCTTTTCGAACAGGATGATGGCCATGCGCTTGCCCACGTTCTCGCGCGTCACGTCCTTGAAGATACGCGCGCCCTTGGCGTCCAGCGTCAGGTTGACGGTGGGCTCCTGGGTCTGGCTGTCAAAGCCGGGCTGGGCGTCCGTCAGATTCTCGCCGGTCAGCGTCACCTGCTTTTGCACGATGATGCTCTGGCCGTTGCGGTCCAGATACTTCTCGGAGCCGAAGGGCACGGGGCCAGAGCCCATCTCGGCCGAACGCGCCTCGGCGGACTCGTCCACCATGCGCACTTCCAGCGTGGCGGTACGGCCCAGAATGTCCTTGGCCTTGGCCGTGTCCTGCACACCGGGCAGTTGCACCACGATGCGGTCCAGGCCCTGCTGCTGGATCACGGGCTCGGCCACGCCCAGCTCGTTGATACGGTTGTGCAGCGTGACGATGTTCTGCTTGAGCGCCTGCTCCTGCACCTTGCGCAGGGCCTCGGGCTTGATCGATGCCACCAGCTTGAAGCCGGTGCCATCAGGTGAGGAAGTGGCCGTCAGATCGGGAAACTGGTCCGCGATCAGGTTGCTCGCCGCCGTCAGCGTGGCTTCGTCGCGCACGCGGATGGTGACGTTGTTGCCGTCGCGGCTGACACCGCCGTGGCGAATGTTCTTGTCGCGCATGGTGGAGCGCAGATCGCCCGCATAGCTCTCGGCCTTCTTGGTCAGGGCCGCGGCCATGTCCACCTGCAGCATGAAGTGCACGCCGCCGCGCAGGTCCAGACCCAGATACATGGGCTTGGCACCGATGGCCGTCAGCCAGTCGGGCGAGCGCGACACCAGGTTCAGCGCCACGATGTAGGCGGGATCGGAGGGGTCGGCAACCAGGGCCTTCTGGATGACGTCCTTGGCCTTGAGCTGCTCGTCGGGCGTATCGAAGCGGGCGCGCACCGAAGTGCCCTCCAGCGACAGCGAAGTGGCTTTGACGCTAGCCGCGCTCAAGGCGGATTCCACCTTTTGCAGCACTGCGTTGTCCACCTTCACGGTGGACTTGGCCGAGGACACCTGCACCGCAGGCGCTTCACCAAAGAAATTGGGCAGGGTGTAGAGCACCCCCACCAGCAGCGCGATCACGATGATCGCGTACTTCCAGACCGGGTATCGGTTCATGATCGCGCTCTTTTTTTTACAGCAACGCACAACGGGTACGCACACTCTGTTCGAGCGCCGTACCCCTCAAAATCCACAGCGGACAGGCTTACTTGGCCGTGCCCTTGGGCAGCACTTGCACCACAGCCGAGCGCTGGATCTGGACTTCCACGCCGGAAGCCACTTCGATGTAGATGAATTGCTCGGCCATGCGGGTCACGGTGCCGATGATGCCGCCGGCGGTAGCCACTTCGTCACCCTTGGCCAGCGCGTCGATCATGGAACGGTGTTCCTTCTGGCGCTTCATCTGGGGACGAATCATCACGAAGTACAGCACCACGAACATCAGCACCAGAGGCAGCATGCCGGTGAGCGAACCCATGAAGCCGCCTTCAGCAGCGGCAGCAGGAGCGGTCTGGGCGAAAGCAGAAGAAATGAACACGAAAAAGACTCCGAAAGAGTGAATTTGTCAGGAACAGGTCCCGGCAGGCGCACGGTTGCGCGTCTAGCCAGGTCAGCGGGACATTGTATTCGGCTGGCTTGCGCCCAAGATTTGCATGGGCAGCCGCGCAGCACAGGCATTCCCTGATGCGATGGAGGCCTCCCTTCCCACATCAACAAAGCCCACAAAAATCATAGCTATCAGCGCATCAATTGCATTGTTTTCTGACTGTTTTATATTTGAATCTCAGTCAATACAAGCGCTGGCAGCTATCAATTTCCGATAAACCACCGCCAGCACCACGCCTCTGGCCATGAATACAAAGGCCGGGTCACCCCGGCCTTGTTCTGATGCGCTTCGGCGCAATTAGTTCACTGCCATCCGCCGGACCGCTGCAGCCGCAGGTGCCGCAACGCCGTTCCAGCGCGTCATCAGCGCCTGCCACTTGATGCGCGCCGCCGCCAGATGGTGCTCCTTCACATGGCCGTAACCGCGAATGTCCTCGGGGATGGAGGCGATCTCCACAGCCAGCGCCAGCTTGTCGGCCGTGAGGCCCGTCAGCAGGGTGTCGATGCACTGGCGGTATTCGACGATCAGGGCGCGCTCGGTACGGCGCTCCTCGGTGCGACCGAAGGGATCGAGCGCCGTTCCGCGCAGTCCCTTCATACCGGCCAGCCAGCCCATGGCCTTGCGCATCCAGGGGCCATAGGATTTTTTGAGCAGATGGCCCTGCTCGTCCTTCTTCGCAAAGCCGGGGGGCGCGAGGTGATGCACGAGCTTGTAGTCGCCCTCGAACATGTCGCTGATCTTCTGGGTGAACGCCGCCTCGGTGTGCAGACGCGCCACCTCGTACTCGTCCTTGTACGCCATCAGCTTGAACAGATAGCGCGCCACGGCCTGGGACAGGCGCGTGCCTTGCTGCAGCGGCTCTTCCGCCGCGCGCACCTTGGCCACGAATTCGCGGTACTGCTGGGCATAGGCCGCGTTCTGGTAAGCCGTGAGGAACTCCACACGCTTGTCCAGCATTTCCTCGAGCGACGGCTTCTTGACGAACTGGATCACCTGCGATGCCTGATACAGAGCGCGCACGGCCTCCAGATCATGGGCGCAGCGGCGGCCCCATTCAAAGGCCTCCTGATTGCGCGCCACCTGCACGCCGTTGAGCTCCATGGCGCGCATCAGCGAGGCATGGCTCAGCGGCACCTTGCCCTTTTGCCAGGCGTAGCCCAGCATCATGGGATTGGCGTAGATGCTGTCGCCCAGCAGGGCCGTGGATGCCTTCTCGGCATCGAAGCTGCCCAGGGCGCCATGACCCACGGCCTCAGCCAGCGCCGTGGCGCAGCGTGCGGCTGGCGACTGCCAGTCCGGGTTGCCCACGAAGGTGGCCGTGGGCGCGGCATGGCTGTTGAGCGCCACGTAGGTGCGCCCCGGCTGCATTACCGACAAGGTGGTGGGCGTGGCCGCCACGATGGGGTCGCAGCCGATGACCAGATCGGCCTTGGCCATGTCCACCTTGGTGGTGTAGATGGCATCGGCGCGGTTGGCGATCTGGATATGGCTCCAGGTCGAGCCGCCTTTTTGCGCCAGGCCCGCCGCATCCTGGGTGACCACGCCCTTGCCTTCCAGGTGTGCGGCCATGCCCAGCAGCGAGCCGATGGTGATCACGCCTGTGCCGCCGACACCGGCCACCACGATGCCCCAGGCCTGCTCGGCCACGGGTAGCACGGGCTCGGGGATGTTGGGCAGGGCTTCCAGGCTGCCCTTCTTCTCCTGCTTGGGCTTCTTGAGCTGACCGCCCTCGACGGTGACGAAGCTGGGGCAGAAGCCCTTGACGCAGGAGTAGTCCTTGTTGCAGCTGTTCTGGTTGATGCGGCGCTTGCGGCCGAACTCGGTCTCCACGGGTTCCACCGACAGGCAGTTGGACTGCACCGAGCAATCGCCACAGCCCTCGCAGACCAGCTCGTTGATGACCACGGTCTTGTCGGGCGTGCTCAGCGTGCCGCGTTTGCGGCGGCGGCGCTTTTCCGTGGCGCAGGTCTGGTCGTAGATGATGGCCGTGCAGCCCTTGAGCTCGCGGAACTGGCGCTGGATCGCATCCAGCTCGTCGCGGTGGTGCACGGTCACGCCCTCGCCCAGCTTCACGCCATCGTATTTTTCGGGCTCGTCGGTGACGATGACCAGTTTGCCCACGCCTTCGGAGAGCAGGCTGTTCATGATCTGCAGCACCGAATGGCCTTCGGGCCGCTCGCCCACGCGCTGACCGCCCGTCATGGCCACGGCGTCGTTGTAGAGCACCTTGTAGGTGATGTTGGTGCCGGCCGCAATGCTCTGGCGTATCGCCAGCAGCCCGCTGTGGAAGTAGGTGCCGTCGCCCAGGTTGGCGAAGACATGGGCTTCCTTGGTGAAAGGCGCCTGCCCCACCCAGGTCACGCCCTCGCCGCCCATCTGCGTGAAGGTGCTGGTGCGACGGTCGGGCATCCAGGTGGTCATGTAGTGGCAGCCGATGCCGGCCACGGCGCGCGAGCCTTCGGGCACGCGTGTCGAGGTGTTGTGCGGGCAGCCGCTGCAGAACCAGGGCGTACGGTCGCCGGTCGAGACCTCCTTGGCCGCCTTGATCGCCGCTTCGCGGGCGTCGAGCACGGCCAGACGCTGCTGCATGCGCGTTTGCACATGCTCGGGCACACCCAGCTTCTTCAGGCGCTGGGCAATGGCGCGCGCAATGATGGCGGGGGTCAGATCGGCCGTGGGACGCAGCAGCCAGTCGGTGCTGGGGTTGGGCAGCGACCATTCGCCGCCATGCTCGTCGCTGAACTTGCCCACCACATTGGGGCGCACGTCGTCGCGCCAGTTGTAAAGCTCTTCCTTGATCTGGTATTCGATGACCTGGCGCTTTTCCTCGACCACCAGAATCTCCTGCAGGCCGCGCGCGAAATCGCGCGTAATCGTGGCCTCCAGCGGCCAGACCACATTCACCTTGTGCAGCCTGATGCCCAGTTGGTGGCAGGTGTCTTCGTCCAGCCCCAGGTCGGCCATGGCCTGACGCGTGTCGTTATAAGCCTTGCCGCTGGCGATGATGCCGAAGCGGTCGTTGGGGCCCTCGATCACGTTGTGGTTGAGCTTGTTGGCGCGCACATAGGCCAGGGCCGCATACCACTTGTAGTTCATCAGCCGCGCTTCCTGCTCCAGCGGCGGATCGGGCCAGCGGATATGCAGGCCGCCGTCCGGCATCTGAAAGTCTTCGGGCAGGATGATGTTGACGCGATCCGGGTCCACCAGGACCGAGGAGGAGGACTCCACCACCTCCTGAATCGTCTTCATGCCCGACCACAAACCCGAGAAACGGCTCATGGCAAAGGCATGCAGGCCCATGTCCAGGATGTCTTGCACATTGCTGGGAAAGAACACCGGCGTGCCGCAGGCCTTGAAGATGTGGTCGCTCTGGTGCGCAGCTGTGGAGGACTTGCTGATGTGGTCGTCACCCGCGATCGCAATCACGCCGCCATGCCTGGCCGTGCCCGCCATATTGGCATGCTTGAACACGTCGGAGCAGCGGTCCACGCCCGGCCCCTTGCCATACCAGATGCCGAAGACACCGTCGAACTTCTTGGTTTCAGGATAGAGATCGAGCTGCTGCGTGCCCCAGACGGCCGTGGCTCCCAGCTCTTCGTTCACACCGGGCTGAAAGACGATGTGATTCGCCTCCATATGTTTTTTGGCGGCCCACAGGGACTGGTCGTAGGTGCCCAGGGGCGAGCCGCGATAGCCGCTGATGAAGCCGGCGGTATTGAGCCCGGCCTGCGCATCGCGCAGGCGCTGCAGCATGGGCAGCCGGACCAGGGCCTGCACGCCGCTCATAAAGGCGCGGCCGCGGGCCAGGGAATATTTGTCGTCCAGAGTCACAGACTCCAGGGCACGACGGACTTCATCGGGCAAAGGGGCATTCATGGTTTGTCTCCATGTGGGTGACCACCCGTGGCAGCTGTTGGCTACCAGAGCAGCATATTGCTTTGGGCATTCCTGCGCCAGAGGCACGGAACGCAAGTTGTTTGAGCAAAGTTTACGGAAAACGCCTTGAATAGAGCTTTCTTTTTATTGCCGGGATTAACCTAGTTTTTGAAAGAATCTTGCTGTAAATTGCATCTTATGAATCAACTTGATCGCTTCGACTGGGCCATCCTGAATGAGCTGCAGATGGATGGCCGCCTCACCAATGCCGAGCTGGCCCAGCGCGTAGGTCTGTCCGCTGCGCCCTGCTGGCGGCGCGTGCGTGCGCTGGAGGAGTCGGGCTACATCACCGGCTATCACGCCACGCTGGACCGCCACAAGCTGGGCCTGGGCGTGCTGGCCTTTGTGCGCGTGGATGCCGCACAGAACACGGCCGACATCACGCTGCGCATGGAGGAAGCCATTCGCCTGCTGCCCGAGGTCACCACCTGCCACTACATCAGCGGTGCGGGCACCTTTGAGCTGCAGGTCGTGGCCAGGGATCTGGAGAGCTTTTCCGGCTTTGTGCGCAATGTGCTGCTGCGCCTACCCAACGTCAAAGACGTGCACACGATTTTTTCGCTGGGCGAAGTGAAGTCCAGCAGCGCGCTGCCGCTGCCCAGCACGCTGACGCACGCCTGAGCCCGGCCAGCGCACTTCAAAAGTGAAGCGCCTACCGCTTTATCCATGGGCAATACCTGCCGTATCGACATTGAAATCATTGATTGGCATGCGCTGCAAGCTCACTGATCAATAGCGCCCGTCACCGCTGCGACAGATGGCCGCCGCAGCCTGTCGCTGTGAGGAACTACGTATTTGTCAGCACAACTTTCCTGCTACAGAATCGTGC
Organism: Comamonas sp. Tr-654; assembly: GCF_011752915.1. NCBI lineage: Bacteria > Pseudomonadati > Pseudomonadota > Betaproteobacteria > Burkholderiales > Comamonadaceae > Comamonas > Comamonas sp. Tr-654. The sequence goes on along the minus strand of NZ_VWWQ01000004.1, from coordinate 331,580 downwards.
ACCATGGCCCACGATGATTCCGCAGCACGCGCTTCCCACAATCCAATAATTTCAGACTCCGGCCAGGTCCCTGCAGGCAAGCTGCTGGAAGATCCCTCGGCCATGCATGACGGCGGCGCGCCGCCGGCCGCAGCCCCGGGCGTCTGGACACCGCTGGCCACACCCACCTTCCGCATGCTGTGGATGATCTGGATGACAGCCAATATCTGCATGTGGATGAACGATGTGGCGGCCGCCTGGCTAATGACATCGCTGACCACCTCGCCCGTGCTGGTGGCGCTGGTGCAGTCGGCCTCCACCATGCCGGTCATGCTGCTGGCCCTTCCCAGTGGCGCGCTAGCCGATATCCTGGACCGGCGCCGCTATTTCATCGTCACCCAGTTCTGGGTGGCTGCCGTGGCGCTGCTGCTGTGCCTGGCCGTGCTCTCGGGCCAGCTGACGCCCTATCTGCTGCTGGCCCTGGTGTTTGCCAACGGCATCGGCCTGGCCATGCGCTGGCCGGTGTTCTCGGCGCTGATCCCGGAGCTGGTGCCCAAGCACCATCTGCCTTTCGCGATGGCCCTCAACGGCGTGGCCATGAATGCCTCGCGCATCATCGGCCCGCTGGTGGCGGGCGCCCTGATTGCCAGCCTGGGCAGCGCCTGGGTGTTTGTGCTCAATGCCGTGCTGTCCATCGTCTCGGGCTTTGTGCTGCTGCGCTGGAAGCGCCAGCAGCCCGCCAACCCGCTGGGCCGCGAGCGCCTGGGCTCGGCCATGCGCGTGGGCCTGCAGTTCATCCAGGAGTCGCCGCGCATGCATGCCGTGCTGCTGCGCACCGTCTGCTACTTTCTGCAGGCCGCCGCCATCATGGCGCTGCTGCCGCTGACGGCCCAGCGCCTGGACCACGGCACGGCCAGCAGCGGCAGTGCCGGTACCTTTACGCTGCTGCTGGCGTCCATGGGCGCGGGCGCCATCCTGGGCGCCATGCTGCTGCCGCGCATACGCCAGATGCTGTCGGGCGAGCGCACGGTGCTGGCTGGCGTGGCCGCGCAAAGCCTGGCCACGCTGACCGTGGCATTCGCCCCGCATATCGCCGTGGCCGTGCCGGGCATGATGCTCTCGGGCCTGGCCCTGCTGGCCACGGCCAACACGCTGGGCGTGGCCGCGCAGATGGCCCTGCCCAACTGGGTGCGGGCGCGCGGCATGTCCATCTACCAGATGTCCATCATGGGCAGCACGGCCATTGGCGCCGCCATCTGGGGCAAGGTCGCCAGCCTGGGCTCGGTGCAGATCAGCATGGCCGTGGCCGCCGTCAGCGGGCTGACGGCGCTGCTGATCGTGCAGCGCCTGAACCCGGACCGTGACATCGAGGAAGACCTCAGCCCTTCGCGCGCCTTCACGCCGCCGACGGCGCTGACGCCCGAAGCCGGCCGCGTGGTGGTGACCATCGAGTACCTGATCGACCCGGCCAGGACCGGCGCCTTCCGCGATCTGATGCAGCTGAGCCGGCGCAGCCGCCTGCGCCAGGGCGCGCTGTCCTGGAGCCTGCTGCACAGCATGAGCCAGCCAGAACGCTTCGTGGAGCAGATCACCGACGAGTCCTGGACCGAGCACCTGCGCCGCTTCGAGCGCGTGACGACCGCCGATGTGGCGCTGCGTGACCGCAAGCTGAGCTTTCACAAGGGCAAGGAGCCGCCCGTGGTGCAGCGCTACTTCACCGACGCTCTTTAAAAGAGAGCTGCCAGCGCTTTCATTTAAATGATTTCAGAGAGTCATTTATCCAAATCCCTTGACTGACAAGCGCTGGAAGCTCCTGTTTCTGCATCAGCGCAGATGCGGCGCCGATCCGGCAAGGGCCTTGGGCCAGAAGGCCCAGAGCTTGAGCGGCTGCTTGATGCGGCCCGCCACATCACCGGCCTCGGCCCCCCAGCCCATGAAATAGTCAGCGCGCACGGCGCCCAGAATCGCGCTGCCCGTATCCTGCGCGAACACCAGGCGGTTGAGCGAGACCGTAGGGCCAGGCGTGGAAAGCCAGACCGGCGTGCCATAGGGAATGCTGTTGCGGTCCACGGCAATGGAGCGGCCCGGCGTCAGCGCCACGCCCTGCGCGCCCTTGGGACCGAACTGGGCATCGAAGTCGTTGAGCGCCTCCTCGCGGAAGAACACATAGCGCGGATTGCTCCAGAGCATCTCGTTGACACGCGAGGGATTGGCGGCAATCCAGGCGCTGATGCCGGGCCAGGTGGCATCGCGTACCAGGTTCTGGTCAAGCAGCCAGCGGCCCACGCTCTTGTAGGGCTGATCGTTGGTACCAGCATAGGCCACGCGGATCATGCGCTGACGGCCATCGGCCTCGGTCAGCATCAGCCGGCCCGAGCCCTGGATATGCAGCACCAGCATGTCCACCGGGTCACGCAGCCAGGCAATGGCACGGCCAGCCAGGGCGGCCTGAGCCTCGGAGTTGGTGTCGATCTGCTGGCGCGTGAACCAGGGCTTGCGCTTGCCAAAGCCCTGCGGGACCTGATAGATGGGCACGTTGAAGCCGCTGCCCTGCACCCGGCGCGCCTCGTACAAGGGCTCGTAATAGGCGGTCAGCATGCCGTCGGGGCTGCCCGTGGTCGCTTCGATGCGATAGGGCTGCAGCGTGTTCATCATCCAGCTGCGCTGCTCGTCTTCCGAGGCAATGCTCAGGCGGCGCACCTCGCCGCACAGATTGGCAAACACGGTGCTGGGCCGCTCACAGTTCTTGATCCAGGCATTCCAGGCCTCGTTCAGGGAATCCTGGGGCACGCCGGGCAGCTCGCCCCAGTCCACCGCCACCCAGCGGCTTTTTGTCGGTACATTGGCGGTGAACGGCGGCTTGGCCGTGGAGGCTGGCCCGCCATGCGGCGCCATCTCGGGCACCGGTGCCGGATCGTTTTGCTGCTTGGTGGTGGTGCAGGCCACCAGGGTTCCTACAATCAGCGCCAGTGAAAAACGGCGCAGGAGATGGAAATTCATGGGTCTGATTTTGCTTGAAGCACTGCTGGCATTGGCCATTCTGGTCGCTATTGTGTGGTGGACCATGTTCTCGGGTCGGAAAAAGGGTGAGTTGCCGGCCCCGGCCGAGCCAACGCCGCGCCAGGAAACGCTGGCCGACGCCGGCCAGGATGGCCCCGATCGAGCTTAGCCCATGGCGCTGCAGCCATTGCAGCGCGGGCTGATTGTGACAATCTTTTGCATCAGAAACCGCGCGCTGGCATGCGTCCTACTTTTTTCGGTTTCTCTTGGCAGTACGCTCAAGGCCTTGCAGCTTTTACGCGAAGCTGGTTTGCAGGACCCTCCGGGTCGTTCATCAAACTAAGGAGTTTTCTATGCGCAAGCAATTGGCTGTGACGGCCGCTCTGGCCTCTGCTCTGTTGATCACCGGCTGTGCCAATACCGGCGGCATGTCGGACACCACGCGTCGCACCGCCACCGGCGCAGGCGTGGGCGCGCTGGGCGGCGCGGCCATCGGTGCACTGACCGGCCACAACGCCGGCACGGGCGCCCTGATCGGCGCAGGCGTAGGTGCACTTGGCACCTATATCTGGTCGCAGAACCTCGAAAAGCAAAAGCGCGAAATGGAAGCCGCGACCCAGGGCACAGGCGTGGGCGTGACACAGACCGCGGACAACCAGCTCAAGCTGGACATCCCCAGCGACATCTCCTTTGATACCGGCCGCGCCGACATCAAGAGCAACTTCGCCCCCATCCTGGACCGCTTTGCCGAAGGTCTGCGCAACAATCCCAACGCAGAAGTGCGCATCATCGGTCACACCGACAGCACCGGCTCCGATGCCATCAACAATCCGCTGTCGCTGCAACGCGCCGAGAGCACCCGCAACTATCTGACCTCGCGTGGCGTCAATGGCGCCCGCATCCAGGTGCAGGGCATGGGCTCGCATCAGCCCGTGGCTTCCAATGCCACCAACGAAGGCCGTGCGCGCAACCGCCGCGTGGAAATCTTCGTGGGTGAACGCGCTCCTCAGTAAGACAGGCACCAGCCAGCAAAAAGCCCCGCAAAGCGGGGCTTTTTTCATGGCGATTGCGCAGTGCGCAGGCTGCGGCTCAGGCGTTGCGCAGCAGATTGGCCAGTTCCACGGCCGACTTGACCTGCATCTTGTCGAAGACCCGCGCCCGGTGCACTTCCACGGTGCGCACGCTGATGTCGAGCTGATCGGCGATGAGCTTGTTCGGCACGCCCTCGACGACCAGCTTCATCACGTCTTTTTCACGATCGGTCAGCTCGCCCAAGCGGCTGCGCACCTCTTCGCGCGCCTGCAAGGCGGCCAGATGCTCGGCAGACAGCGCCAGCGCCTGCTCCACACGGTCCACCAGCGCATTGTCGGAAAACGGCTTCTCGCAGAAATCGAAGGCACCGCGCTTGACCGTATCCACGGCCGTGGGGACGTCGGCATGGCCGGTCAGAAAGATCACGGGCATGGCCTCGATCTGGCCGCGCTCCAGCATGCGATTGAACAGCGACAGGCCGCTCATGCCCGTCATGCGCATATCGAGCAGCAGGCAGCAGGGGCGGCGCGTCACGGGGCTGGTCTGCAGCACCGCCTGCTCGAATTCTTCGGCGTTGCGATAGCACTCGCTCAGCAATCTGCGCGAACGCAGCAGCCATGCCAATGCCTCTCGGACATCGGCATCGTCGTCCACCACGTAGACGGTAGCGTCGGTTACAGGTTCCATGAAGCCTAGTTCTCTCTGGGTTCCCAGTGGGCCGGCAGCGTGAAGACAAACTCCGTGCCCTGCGGGAGGTGCGGGCGGTAATCAAGATGACCACCATGTTGCTCCACCACCGTGCGGCACAGGCTCAGACCCAGGCCCATGCCTTCGGTGCGCGTGGTGAAGAAGGGGGTGAACAGCTGCTCGGCGACTTCCGCAGAAATGCCGGCGCCGCAGTCCATGATGGAAAATTCTACCCAACGCGCGCCATGACCCTCAGAACTGCGCCTGACCGTCAGGGTCAGCACCCTGTCCTTGAGCGCGGGCTGGTCCATGGCCTGCATGCCGTTGCGAGCCAGATTGAGCAGCACCTGCTCGACCATGGTGACATCGCAGAGCACCCCCGGCAGATCGGCTTCCAGCTCCAGTTGCACCGTGGCATTGAGCTTGTGCGCCTGCAGATAGACCAGGGGCATGACGGCATCGATCAGCTCCGCGGGCTGCACCACCTGCCGGGACTTGTCGCGCCGGCGCACGAAGTCGCGCACGCTCTTGATGACCTTGCCCGCGCGGTCGGCCTGAAAGCTGATGCGCTCCAGAGCCATGCGCAAGTCCTTGAGATGCGAGGCATGAGGGTCGGTAGGCTCATGCTCCAACAGATTGAGCGAACCCGTGGCGTAGCTGGAGATGGCGGCCAGCGGCTGGGTCAGCTCATGGCTGAGCATGGAGGCCATCTCACCCACCGTCGCCAGACGCGCCGTGGCCTGCAGACGCTCCAGCGAGGCGCGCGACATCTCCTCCATGCGGCGCTGCTCGCTGATGTCGATGAAGGCGCTCATCCAGCCCGTGTGCTGGCCCTGGGCGGTGATCAGCGGCGCCTCGAAGATCAGCACCGGAAAGCGCGAGCCGTCCTTGCGCATGAACACGCTCTCGTGACCCTGGCGCGGCGTGGGAAGCAGGCCGGCAAGGCGCTGATCGCGCCGGCTCACATATTCCTGGGCCAGCTCGGGCGGCCAGTAAGGCGCCACATTGAGGCCCAGCAGCTCCTGCGCGCTGAAGCCCACCATATTGCAGAAGGCCGGGTTCACATAGGTGATGCGCCCCTGGAGATCGCGGGCACGCATGCCTGTGACCAGGGAATCTTCCATGGCCTTGCGAAAGGCCAGCGCATCGCCCAGATCGCGTTCCGCGCGCAGGCGGCGGCGGTTGTCGCGCACCAGCACCACCACCACGGTCACCAGCGCGATCGACATGCCGGTCACCAGCGCCGTCATCACATTGGGAAAGACGCTGGGCGCGTGATGCCAGCTGTCCATGCGCAGCACCAGGGTGTTGCCGGGCAGGTCCAGCAGCTGCTGGGCCGTGAACATGCGCGAGCCGCGCCAGGCCGCCCCCACCATGGCCAGGCGCGTGCCATCCGGCTCGGTGAACGACACCTCCTGGGTACGCGGCAGGGACTTGCCCACCTGGGCCATCAGAATGCCCTGCAGGCTGTAGGTGCCCAGCACATAGCCCACCACATGGCCATTCTCCGTCAGCGGCATGCAGACCTGCATGGTCTCCGTGCCCAGGCCCTCGCCCAGCAGCTGGAAACGGCTGGGCGAATACGACGGCCCGTTGACGCGCCTGGCCTGGGTACAGGTCAGGGCCTCACCCGAATGCAGCTCGGGCAAATGGCTTTCGTCTTCGACCAGCAGGGTGCGATAAGGCGTCTCGGCATGCTCGATGAGGCGCATGTTTTCGCCCCGCCACTCGATGCGCATCAGGTCACGGCGCTGCTGCAGCAGCTCGGTCGCATGCTCGCGCCAGGCCGGGTGCTTGCCGCTGTAGGCGCTCAGCGCCAGCAGATCCTGCAGATTGCGGCCCAGCGCCGCACGGATATCGCCGACCGCATTGGCGGTATCGCGCTCCAGCTTTTCCTGCACCTGCGATGCCTCATAGCGTCCGGCCAGCCAGACCATGGTGACCAGCATGCTGACCACCAGTGCCACCAGCAAGGTCCACAGGGACCAGCGCTTCCAGGCCATGCGCCAGCGCCGCCAGGGCCAATGGGCAGGATGGTCCTCGGGCAGTTCGTCAAGAGCAGTATTCAGCGGTTCAGTCACAGCACACGATGGGTCAAGGCCGGCAATTGCTGGCGCACCTGCAGCAAGCGGTCACGGTTTAGCTCACCCGCCACCACGCCGGTGCCGCTGGCCTGCAGGCCCTGCACCTCGCCCCAGGGGTCGATCAGCAGGCTGTGGCCCCAGGTGCGGCGGCCGTTTTCATGCACGCCGCCCTGGCCGGGCGCCAGCACATAGGCCAGGTTCTCTATCGCACGCGCCCGCAGCAGCACCTCCCAGTGCGCCTGGCCCGTGGTGTAGGTGAAGGCACTGGGCACCAGCAGCAGGTCGGCGCCCTGGGCACTGAGCGCTCGGTACAGCTCGGGAAAGCGAAGGTCGTAGCAGACGCTCAGGCCCAGGCGCCAGCGGGCGCCGTCTCTGGCCTGTATGTCGCAGACCACGGGCTGGCTGCCCGGCTGCACCACGGCGGCCTCGGTATAGCTCTCGCGCCCGTTGTCGAACTGAAAGAGGTGGATCTTGTCGTAGCGGGCCACGCACTCGCCGTCGGGGGAATAGACCAGACTGGTGTTGAGCACATGGCTGTCGTCAGCCGCCTGCAGCGGCAGCGTGCCGGCCACCACCCACAGCTGGAGCCGCCTGGCAGCTCCGGCCATGAAGTCCTGGATCGGCCCTCGGCCAAAGGCCTCGCGGTAGGCCAGCTTGTCGGTGTCCCTGGCGCCCATGGCGCAGAAATACTCGGGCAGCACCACCAGCTCCGCACCCAGGGCGGCAGCCTGTTGCATCAGGCTACGCGCCTGCGCCAGATTGGCGGCAATATCCTGACTCGAGACCATTTGTAGAGCGGCAATCTTCATGGTTTCTCCTGTGAGCCTGTAGCGCCAGCGGGCTGCTTGCCGGGATCGCCGGCACCGGTCTTGGGCACGTTGCGTCTGGGCAGCTCAGTCACTTGCGGATCTTCCCAGCTGCCGTGGATATGGAACTCCTTGGTCGTGGCCGCAATCAGCGGGCCACGCAGAATCATCTGGGCCAGAAAGCTGCTCAGCCCCACCACGGGGTTGATGGCCGTGGCGACCAGGGAGGCCGACAGGGCGTTGATCTCCGGCACCACCACCACATGCAGGTCCTGGGTTTCGTTGTCGATGTCGGCAGAGCCCTCCATCAGCACGGCTGCGTTCACGCCCTTCATCTGCATGTTATTCGTCTTGGCAATGCCGCGCTCTATGGTGACATCGCCTCGCATGAAGTCGAACGAGAAGCCGTTGCGGAACACGTCGCGGAAATCCAGCGTCAAGCGCCTGGGCAGGGACTGCAGGCTGAGCACGCCCAGCAGCTTGGCCAGGCCCGGCTCGGCCTTGAGAAACTGGCCTTTTTGCACCTCCAGGTGCACGACGCCTGACATGGTCTTGAACCCCGGCGTCACGGGCGATCCGATCCAGCCGATCTCCCCCTGCAGCTCGCCCTGGCCATTGGCGACCACGCCGGGCATGTCGAAGCGATTGAGCAGCTTGCCCACATCGCGCAGATGGAGCTGGAACTGCAGCTGGGTCTGGCCCGGGTGCTTCTGGTCGCCGGAGCGCAGCGCCCAGGAGCCCTGCGCCGTCAAGGTCGCCTCGGGTGTGCTGATATTGAAGCGCGACAGCTGCCATTCGCGCTTGCCCACGCCCAGAGACAGCCCGTGATTGCGCGCCACCACATCCAGCTTGCCCAGCGAACGCTTGCCCAGCTGGAAGTCGTCCACACTGACCTGCAGGGCCGGCAGCTCGCGCAGATCGCTGCTCTGTGCCGCCGCCTCCACGCTCTCGTCCGGGCCGTCGGGAATGCTCAGGCGCGAGAGCTTGGCGATGACCAGGCCGCCAGGCTCCTGCGCATTGGCCTCGCGATATTCAATGCGCCCGGCCAGCTCACGCGCCTGGATCTGGTTGGTCCAGACCTTGTTGGCATGGCTGAGCTGCAGGGAGACATCGTGCAGCGAGCGGCCATGGAGCTTGACCTCGCGTGCCTTGAGCGCCAGTTGCTGAGGCACAAACTGACGCCAGCTCTCTTCCTCGGCAACAGGGCCGTCGTCAGCGCCCGCTTCGCCCTCGGGCCACAACCGCCCCCAGGCATCCAGATCCAGCACCGGCAGCTGCACCCTGGCCTGCAGACCCGCAGGCGGCAATGCGGCTTCCGCCTTGCCCGACTCCACCAGCTCCAGGCTACCGCGCGTGATGCGGGCCTGTGCCCCGCTGATATCGCGCTCCAGCAGGGCTGCGGCCTGATTGCCCCATTGCACGCTGAGCTGGTCGGTCAGCGGCTTGGCCACAGCGGGCACCGTGCGGTTGACGCGCAAGGCCAGGGAGCTGTCGGCCGCCTTGCCCAAGGGCGCCGGCAGCATGACCGCCATGCCCTGCAGCTCGGACTGCAGGCTGATTTCCGGCACGCTGTGCAACACCTTGATCTGCAGGCCATAGCGGGCCTGGCCCTGCAGATGCTTGCCCAGAGCCGCCAGCTCGCTCATCTCCTTGGCGTCACGCAGGCCCTGGGCCGTGGCCACGCCGTCCACACGCAGCTGGACCGGAGCCGTGGCGGCATCGGCACCGGGCTTCATGCCACCCTCGATGCGCACGTCACCTCCCAGCGCTCTGGCCTGCACGCCCGAGAGCTGAAAGCCGGTCTCCGAGAACTGCACATTGCCGCGCAACTGGCTGAGCGCGGGCACCTCGGGCATCAGCTGCAGCGAATTGCCCGACAGCGCCACTTCGCCCTGTACCTTGCTGCGCTCCATGTGCAGGGTGGGCAGATGCAGCTTGAGGCTGAGCTTGGCATTGCCCGTGGCCCGGCTGCTATCGAGCACATGGGCCGTCAGCGCGGACAGGGCGGAGCCTTGCACCAGGTTCAGCATATCGCCCAGGGCGCCATGGGCCTTGGCGTTGACCTCCACCTCGGTCTGATTCCAGTCGGCCACACCGGCCTGTGCTTCATCGACCACGATGGCGGTATGACCCAGGAAGCCCTTGGCCTTGCGCACCTGCATGGAGTTGCCGTCGAAAACCAGCTCGCCCGAAAGCCTGGTCAGCGGCGGCCAGGGCTTTTCGCCAGGGCCGAGCAGATAACCGGGCACGAACTGGTAGTTCACGTCCTGCACCTGGGCGCTGATGTGGAACTCGCCCTTGCCCGGCTTTTCAAACGGCACATGCTCGAGTTCACCCTTGACACGGAAGTTCACCGCACTGGCCTGGCCCGTGGTGATGGCCTCGCGCACATAGCGCAGTGCATCGCTGCCAAGGTCCTGAGGCAGATAGCGATAAATGCGCTCGCCCTTGGCACGGCTAAGCTGCCCCTGCAGATCCAGCAACCCCGGAAAACGCGGCTGCTCCTTGGTCCCTGCACCGGACTGCCAGCTGGCCTGGGCCTGGCCGGCCGTGTCTTCATTGGCAAAGCGCAGCCGGGGCACCTGCACCTTGATGGTCTGGCCCTTGTCCAGCAACTGCCAGCGCACCAGGCTGTCGAACTGATCGAACGGGATGTCGGGGTCTTCAAACACCCCGGGGAAGCTCAGCATGGCCTGACTGGCTCCCGGCGTCTTGGTCAACGTGACCTCGCCGCTGTCCTGGTCCAGGGCGAACTTGCCGCTCAAGCCCCGTACGCCGGGAATGCCTATGCTGTGGGGGCCCTCCTCCGAGGCCTGGGAACGCAAGCCCAGATGCTCGAACCGCCCCGAGGCCTTGTACTGTGCCAGCTGCTGCAAAGGTCCGCGCCAGGACAGCTTGAGATCGCTCAGCTGTCCTGCCGGCGCCAGCGCCCTGAGTTGGCTTTGAACGGTTGGCGGCACGGGCAGGCGCTGCAGCATCTGCGCCGCAATGGCCAGGTCGATGCCGTCGGCCTGGACATCACCATGCTCGCCCTGGCTACCTTGCTCGGAAGCACCGGTCGGCACATAGCGCAGGCTGAAGTCGCCTCTTGGCCAGTTCAGCCCGTCGTCGGCCGTGAACTGCAGTCCCTGGACGGAAAACTGGTAACCGTTCTGATTCTTGGCCCGCAAACGCCCCCGCAAGGCCTGCAGAGCCAGGGGCTCGGGTCGGTCCCGCCATTGCAGCTGCAGGGCCTGCACGGCGACATCGGCCACCACGCCCACGGGCTGGCCGCGCTCCACATCCAGCCAGGCCCTGATCGAGCCCTTGCCCTGCTGCAGCTTCCAATCCTGCGGGCCCAGATACTGGCCCAGATGCGACAGGTCGATATGTGTGAAGTCCAGATAGGCCTGTCCGCTCCAGCGCTCCAGACGCCCCTCATGCACCGACAGCAAAGGCTCCTTGAAGTTGCCCATGACCGTGAAGCGCTGCCCCCAGTCCTCTGGCGGCGTGGCATCCAGCCGCAGGGAGTGATGCCAGCGCTTGTTGCGCAGCACCAGATCTACATCCTGCAGCTGCAAGGGTGCGGCATCGCGCAGCTCGTCCACCCACTGCAGCTTGCCGCCGCGGATGGCGATTTCGGGCTGGGAGAAGATCCAGTCGGAGTCACCCCCCTGCCCCGGGTCGGATGACACGGCAATGCCGGCCACAAAGATCTGGCCGTCGGCATCGCGTCGAACCGTCAGATCCGGCCCTTCAAGGTATATCTGCTCCACGCCCAGGGTCATCAGCGAATGGGCAGAGACCGCCACCACCACCTTGGGCAGCAGCAAGGCCTCACTCTTGTTTGTGGGGTCATGCAGGACTACGTCGCCCAGCTCGAAAGTCGGCACCAGACCCGATCGGTACGCACGCAGCCGGCCTATGGAAACCGGTACACCCAGGCTGCGTGAGGCCAGGGATTCCAGCTCGGGGCGCCACTGTTCGATTCGCGGCACAATCCAGAAATGGAGCACCCCCCACACGGTGGCCAGCAAAAGCCACAGGCTCAGGACCAGTCCCAGAGACCACCGTGCCAAGCTGGCCAGCCTATGAATTTGGCGAGTTGGGAGTGGTTTCGGTTCGATCATCGGTGGCCTAGCAATGGCAGGAATTATGACCGGCGCCCCCGTGCGCGTTTCGGTAACCACACGTTGCCGAGCTGATTACCTGCCTGCCTGACACCATTTTTTACGGTCCGCATGCAGTCCCCAGAGCAAGCAATGGCAGAAAACGCCCTCAATGTTCCTTCCCCGGCCCAGTACTCGCGCTTTGTGCAGCGCCTTCACCGCCGTTACGAGAACTGGTTTGACGCCTTGCCGCCGGGAGCCCCCGACCGGGCCCTGATGGAGCAGGCCCTGGGCACGCTGCAGTCGCGTGGCCTGGACCTCTCTGCGGCGCTACGCGTGCTGCGCCAGCTGGTGATGGAGCGCATCATCGTGCTGGACTGCGAACAGCAGGCACCTCTCGCCGTGGTGACCAAGGCCGTCACCGAGCTGGCCGAGCTGGCCCTGGACCGTGCCTGCACCCAGGTGAGAACCGAACTCGACAGTCGGCATGGTGCACCCCAAGGCCCAGCCGGCCAGGAAGTCCAGTTCTGGGTCATAGGCATGGGCAAGCTCGGCGCCCGCGAGCTTAATGTCTCCAGCGACATCGACCTGATCTACGTCTACGAGCATGACGGCGACACTCAGGGCAAGCCCGACGGCCGCGGCGTGATCTCCAACCACGAGTACTTCGGCCGTGCCGTCAAAGGCATCTTCAGCCTGATCGGGGACACCACCGAACACGGCTTTGTCTTTCGCGTCGACCTGGCCTTGCGGCCCAACGGCAATTCCGGCGCCCCCGCCGTCTCGCTGTCTTCGCTGGAGGAATATCTGCAGATTCATGGCCGCGAGTGGGAGCGCTTTGCCTGGCTCAAGAGCCGCATCGTGGCGCCGCTGGCCGATATCCAGACGCCCAACGTCCAGGCCCTGCGCAGCGTGGTGCTGCCTTTTGTGTTCCGCCGCTATCTCGACTATGCGGTGTTCGACTCGCTGCGCAGCCTGCACCGCCAGATTCGCGACCATGCGTCCAAGCGCAGCGCGGGCCACCCCGAACGCGCCAACGACGTCAAGCTCTCTCGCGGTGGCATCCGCGAAATCGAATTCATCGTGCAACTGCTGCAGGTGGTGCGCGGCGGCCAGTTCCCCGAGCTGCGCCGCCGCCCTACGCTGGAAGCCCTGCAGCGCCTGGTTCAGGCCAATCTGATGAGCGCCGAGATTGCCGATGCCCTGAGCCGCGCCTACATCTTCTTGCGCCAGGTGGAACACCGCATCCAGTACCTGGACGACCAGCAGACCCATGTGCTGCCCACGCGCGACGATGATCTGCTGTGGATTGCCCGCACCCTGGGCTATGCCGATGCCTGCGGCTTTCTGCACCAGCTGGACGAGCACCGCGAACTGGTGGCGCAGGAGTTCGACACCTTGCTGGGCGGTGACTCCCAGCAATGCAGCAACGGCCATTGCAATGCAGCCAAGGCGGCGGCAGGTGGGCCGCCCACGCCACGCGACATCGAGGAGCTGATCGAGGCCCTGCCGCCATCACTAGCCGGCCAGGTTGCCGACTGGCGCAGCAACACCCGCATCAACGGCCTGCGCGACGAGGCCCGTGCGCGCTTGTTCAGATTGGTGGAACGCACCGCGCAATGGGTGGAGAGCGGCCAGTCCGGCGAGGAGGCAGCCAAGCGTTTTCTGCAATGGCTGGAGCCCCTGCTGCGCCGCGAAAGCTACCTCGCGCTGCTGCTTGAACGGCCGGCGGTTCATGAAAGACTGCTGCATCTGCTCGGAGCGGCGCGCTGGCCTGCACGCTACCTGCAGCAACACCCCGGCGTGATCGACGAACTGGCCAGCGATGCCATTCTCAAGGAACGCTTTGTCGCAGCAGACTTCGAGCATGAGCTGGCCATGCGTCTGGCCGCCCTGCAATCCACGGGCGAAGACGACGACGAAACCCTGCTCAATCTGCTGCGCCGCGCCCACCATGCCGAGGTCTTCCGCACCCTGGCGCGCGACATCGAAGGCCGCATCAGCGTGGAGCAGGTGGCTGACGACCTGAGCGCGCTGGCCGACAGCGTGCTGCGCATCACGGCCCAATGGTGCTGGAGCCGGCTCAAGAGCCGCCATCGCGATACGCCGCGCTTCGGCATCGTGGGCTACGGCAAGCTGGGCGGCAAGGAGCTGGGCTACGGCAGCGATCTGGACATCGTCTTCGTCTTCGATGACGATGATGACCGCGCTCCCGAGATCTACGCGGCCTATGTGCGCAAGCTCATCAACTGGCTGACCGTCAAGACCGGCGAAGGCGATCTGTTCGAGATCGACACCGCGCTGCGCCCCAACGGCAACTCGGGCCTGCTGGTGACCAGCTTCGAGTCCTACGCCAACTACCAGCAGCAGCGCGGCAGCAATACCGCCTGGACCTGGGAGCACCAGGCCATGACGCGTGCCCGCTTTGTGCTGGGCAGCCGCGACTTTCCCTCGCCAGCAGGCGCGCCCGCAACCGATCTGCACCTGCATCAGCGCTTTGATGCGGTGCGCGAAGCCGTCATCACTGCACCGCGCGATGCCGCTGCGCTGCGCAACGAGATTGAAACCATGCGTGAGCGGGTACGCGGCGCCCATCCGGTGCGCGGAGGCCTGTTCGATGTCAAGCACAGCCCCGGCGGCATGGTGGATGTGGAATTTGCCGTGCAGTACCTGGTGCTGGCTGAATCCGGAGCACACCGCGAGCTGATCGCCAACGTGGGCAATATCGCCTTGCTGCAGCGCGCCGAAGACGCGGGCCTGCTACCCAAAGGCGTGGGCTATGAAGCGGCCAAGGCCTACCGCGAGCTGCGTCGCCTGCAACACGTGGCAAGACTGGACGAGCGCTCCGGACAACTGGAGCCGGAACAGGCCCAAGTCCAGCGCGAAGCGGTACTCAAGCTCTGGACTGCGGTGTTCGTGCCTGGCACCGCAACCTAGGACAGGCAATCATGTCACGGGATTGAAGATTTGTGAGCGCCCGCTTTTCAGGGCGCTGGCAGCATCCATCAAGATTTGCCTACAGGCATTGCCAAACTGTTACAAAAATGAAACCCACTAGGGCTGGAACTTCTGCAACAGTGTCTTATCTGATAGTCAAGTGCAATGAACTGACAAGTCTGCATCCACCAATTTCCAGTTGCGAAGCCTTTGGGTACGCCCATTGAATAATCCCCGGAGCGCTTCTCCTCCCTCCCTCTCTTAATTCGTTTCGGGATGCTTCGCAACTTTTTTATGCCCCAAAAAAAGGCCACTTTTGAGTGGCCTTTTTCTTGGCTGACATGCCGCCACTTAGTGGGGCACGGTGTTCACGAAGCTCGGGCGCACCGCCAGCTTGGTCAGCAAGGCGGCCAGATTCGGATGCTCGGCACGCCAGTCCATCTCGGGAAAGCGGAAATCCAGCCAGGCCAGGGCGCAGCCGACGCTGATATCGGCCAGCGTCAGATGCGTGCCGCCGCAGCAGAACGGCTTCTCGCCCAATCCCTGCGACATGACCTTGAGCGCGGCCCGGACCTTGCCCATCTGGCGATCAATCCAGGCCTGGCTACGCTGCTCTGCGCTACGGCCTGGCCAGGTGGCCTCCAGCCGCACCAGAACGGCGGCGTCAAGCATGCCGTCGGCCAGGGCCTCCCAGGTCTTGACCTCGGCGCGCTCGCGACCCGTGCCCGGAATCAGCTTGCCAACCGGCGAAAGTGTGTCCAGATATTCGACGATGACGCGCGAATCGAACATGGCCTCCGTGCCATCCATCACCAGACGCGGCACCTTGCCCAGAGGATTGCCCGTACCCGGTGAAAGCGCGTCCTCCCAGGGGTTTTCTTCGACAAATTGATAGTCCAGCTTCTTTTCGGCCAGCACGACGCGGACTTTGCGCACATAGGGGCTGGTGGTGGAGCCTATTAGTTTCATAGCAGCGGTTCCATGACACGAGTCACCGGCGACGGGCCGGTGCAATGATTCTATGCGCTGCCATGGCGGCCCGGCGGCCGCCGCACCGGGTCTGCATGCGCGCCAGCCACGGCCGCCGAGCAACCCAGCGCTGCGTGCGACTGATGCAGCGCACCTACAATTGCGCCACCATGAACCTGTCCTCCCTCACCGCCATCTCTCCCTTGGACGGCCGCTACGCCGCCAAGCTGTCCGCACTGCGCCCCATCATGAGCGAATACGGCTATATGCACCGCCGTGTTCAGGTCGAGGTGACCTGGTTCATCGCCCTGTCCGATGCCGGCTTTGCCGAATTCCCCTCACTGTCGGCCGAATCGCGTGACTATCTGCATGCGCTGGTCGCCAACTTCTCCGAAGCCGATGCCGACGCCATCAAGGCCATCGAGAAGACCACCAACCACGACGTGAAGGCCGTGGAGTACTGGATCAAGTCCAAGTTCGACGGTCGCACCGAGCTGCAGAAGGCTGCCGAGTTCGTGCACTTTGCCTGCACCAGCGAAGACATCAACAACACCAGCCACGCCCTGCAGATCCGCGTCGGCCGCGACACCGTGCTGATGCCCGCCATCGACGGCATCATCGCCAAGCTGCGCGAGATGGCCCACCTCTACGCAGAAGTGCCCATGCTCAGCCGCACGCACGGCCAGACCGCCTCTCCCACCACCGTGGGCAAGGAACTGGCCAACGTGGTCGTGCGCCTGCAAAAGGCCGCGGCCAACATCGCCGGCGTGAAGATCCTGGGCAAGATGAACGGCGCCGTGGGCAACTACAACGCCCACCTGTCGGCCTGGCCCGAGTTCGACTGGGAAGCCTTCAGCCAGAACGTGGTGGAATCCTCCGAGCCCAAGGGTCTGGGCATCAGCTTCCAGCCCTACTCCATCCAGATCGAGCCCCATGACTACATGGCCGAGCTGTTCGATGCCATGGCTCGCACCAACACCATCCTGATCGACCTGTCGCGCGACATCTGGGGTTATGTGTCCCTGGGCTTCTTCAAGCAGCGCCTGAAGGCCGGCGAGATCGGCTCGTCCACCATGCCCCACAAGGTCAACCCCATCGACTTCGAGAACTGTGAAGGCAATCTGGGCATGGCCAACGCCATGCTCAAGCACCTGGCCGAGAAGCTGCCCATCAGCCGCTGGCAGCGTGACCTGACCGACTCCACCGTGCTGCGCAACATCGGCGTCGCCTTTGGCTACACCACGCTGGCCTACGCCTCGCTGATGACCGGCCTGAACAAGCTGGAGCTCAACGAAGAGCGCCTGCAGGAAGACCTGAACAACGCCTGGGAAGTGCTGGCCGAGCCCATCCAGACCGTGATGCGCCGCTATGGCGTGCAGGGCGCCTACGAAAAGCTCAAGGAAGTCACGCGCGGCAAAGCCGTGTTGGCCGAAGACCTGCACCGCCTGATCAACGGTCTGGAAATCCCCCAGGCCGACAAGGACCGTCTGCTGGCCATGACGCCTGCCTCCTACATCGGCAAGGCTGCCGAGCTGGCCAAGCGCGTTTGATTCGCAAGTTTGATCCGCAAAAAAGGATAGCTGCTAGCGCTTGATACTCAAGCTTTTCAGCATCAAAGAGCTGCCAAAGCCAATATTGATTGGCGCTGGCAGCTCTTGTTTTTGATAGTTTTCAAAAAGGACTGCCTGCGGGCAGCACCGCCATGGCCATCAAGTCCACCATCTTCAAAGCCAATCTGTCGATTGCCGACATCGACCATAACTACTACGCCGACCACAATCTGACGCTGGCGCGCCATCCCAGCGAAACAGATGACCGCATGATGGTGCGCCTGGTGGCCCTGGCGCTGAACGCCTGGAAGCTGCAAGACCTGTGCAACGGTGACGGCACGCTGGGCTTTGGCATTGGCTTGTCCGACCCTGACGATCCGGACGTGCACATCACCGATTACACCGGCCAGAAGCGTCTGTGGATCGAAGTCGGCCAGCCCGACGAAAAGCCCATCACCAAGGCCTGCAACAAGTCAGATCACATGCTGGTCTACCCCTTCAACCACGCCGCCCATATCTGGTGGAAGGGTCTGGAAGGCAAGCTGGCCCGCCAGAGCAAGCTGGAAGTGCATTACATCGACTCGGAAGTGGCCCAGCAACTGGGTTCGCTGGCCGAGCGCAGCATGCAGCTGCAAGCCACGATTCAGGAAGGCCAGCTCACCCTGTCCAGCAATCTGGGCACGGTGTTTGTCGAGCCCACGCGCTGGAAATAAGCTTCAGAAACTCTGCCCGCGTCGCTCCGCCGCGCGCTCCGCATAGCGGTTGAAGCGCCAGGAATCGCCCTCGACCGTGATGCGGCGCCATACGGCCCGCTTCTCGGCGGGCTCCATGGCCGTCCAGTACTGCACCTCGTCAAAGCTGCGGCCGCAGCCCTTGCATTTTTCATCGCCCTGGCTGGTGGAGCAGATGGCAATGCAGGGCGTATCGGGCATGGTGTCGAACCAGGCCAGCCAGGCCGCCATGGCGTGTGAGGGAAAGCCCTCCACGGCCACGTCGGGCTCGCATTCATAAATCATCAGCGCATACACCTCGGCCAGAGCCTTGACCTCGGGTGCCAGCAGCACGCCGTCGGGCGATGGGGCACGGCCTCGCCAGTAATTGATGGCCGCTTCGATGTCGGTGATGTGGATAGCAGTCATGGAGCAGGCATCATAAGCCGCTGCCATGAGGCCTGCGCCAACAAGGTTGCTGCATTTTTGGTAGCTACCCGCGCTTTGTGCAAAAGCGTCGCAAGACTGCTGCTCAATATAAAACCTGTGAACTAGATGGGTTTTGAAGCTTGAAATCCCATGCCTGCTGTGTTGAAATGCGCAGCTTCGAAGGGGAGTAGCTTATCGGACGCATCTTGTGCGTCATGAGCGGATGGTCGTCAATACGAAGCGCAAGCTTCCGGCCATGCGGTTTGCAGACTGACTGCAATCGAGCAAGACCTTTGATAGGCCGATGACGGTCAATCAAAGTGACTTCCCCTGCACGATTCCTCGCGCGGGTTTGCGCTTCGACTTACGTCACCTTGGTCTCCACCCGCTGGCGTCAAGTGCCAAACCTATGCAGACTGCACCAGCGGCATTCCACAACGAGGAAAAATCACATGGATCTGGACTTTCTGACCCACACGCCCTTCTGGATTGCGCTGGGCCAAATCATCATCATCGACATCCTGCTGGGCGGCGACAATGCGGTCGTGATCGCACTGGCCTGCCGCAAGCTGCCACCTGAGCAGCGACGCAAGGGCATCATCTACGGCACGGCCGGTGCCATCATCCTGCGCATCATCCTGATCGCCTTTGCCATGGTGCTGCTGCAGCTGCCCTTCCTGAAGGTCGTGGGTGCCGTCCTGCTGATCTGGATCGGTATCAAGCTGATTGCTCCCGATGACGAAGGTCACGACAACATCGAAGGCAGCGACAAGCTGTTTGCCGCCATCAAGACCATCATCGTCGCCGACCTGGTGATGTCCGTGGACAACGTGATCGCCATCGCCGGCGCCGCCCAGAGCTCGGGCGACCACCAGATGCTGCTGATCGTGCTGGGTCTGCTGATTTCCGTGCCCATCATCGTCTGGGGCTCGCAACTGGTCATCAAGCTGATGGAGCGCTTCCCCATGATCATCGTGGCCGGCGGCATGCTGCTGGGCTGGATCGCGGGCGGCATGTTCGTGACCGACCCCGTGTTCGTGAACACCGAGAAGTGGCTGTGGATGCCCAAGCTGGGCACCACCGATGCACAAGGTCTGGCCGAGATCTCCAAGACCCTGTACTGGGCAGCCCATATCGGCGGCGCGCTGCTGGTTCTGGCCCTGGGCAAGTTCATTGCCAGCCGCCGTCCCGCGGTTGCAGCCCACTAAGTCTGGAAAACCCAGCAATTCGTGAAGGAATGCGGGAACTGACCGCAGCCTTCACGACTCACAATAAAAACAAGTCGGCACATTCCTACAGAGGTGCCGCATTCTTCAACCTTCGTTCCAGTTAGGACGCACTTTGAACCCCATCATTGTTTACGTGGATGACGCCACATACGCCCAGCCTATGCTCGAGGCACTGGCGGGATCAAGCCAGGCGGCTTCCTCCCACTGGTTGCTGGTGGCCTGTGCTCCGCGCATGACCCACCGTGTGAGCAAATGGGTCAGCCATCGCGCTCGCGAGAACTGGCGCGGCAAATGGGCCGACAAGCTGTTTACGGCCTTGATGCCCGTCATGGCGACGAGCGGCGGCAAGGTCACGCCCGTGCTGGCCAAGGGCCCGCTGACCGAGCTGGTCACCGAGCTGCAGCAGGAGCATGGCGCCGCGCAGATCATCGACGCCCGCCGCCCCAAGCAGGAGGCTGTACAAGCCGCCCCCGTCAAGGCCAAGACCAATGCCAACGGCGGCCGCTGGAATCTGCCCGGCACCATGGCCGCGATTGCCGCCATGATGGGCTTTGTGCTCGACGACTCGCTCTCGATTTAAGAGCAGCATTCGCTATCCAGACAAGCCTTGTGTGGTGAAAGCCGCACAAGGCTTTTTTCATGGCCACTGCTGCGATAGTCCGCCGACAAAGCCTGCTGCTATGCTGGGCGGCATGAAAATCCTCGTCAAATGGCTTCTTTGCGCGGCGGCTCTGCTCGGGGTCGCCTATGTCTACAGCGGCGTTCAGGTGCAAAGCTTTGGCTCGGCCATGATTGCGGCCCTCGTCATCGGTCTGCTCAACACCATCATCCGGCCCATACTCGTGGTGCTGACCCTGCCCGTGACCATCATCACCGTGGGCCTGTTCCTGCTGGTGGTCAACGGCCTGATGTTCTGGATGGCCTCGGGCCTGCTGGGCGGCTTCCACGTCGCCGGCTTCTGGGCCGCCATGCTGGGCGCGCTGATTTATTCAGTGCTGGGCCTACTTATTGACCGCCTTGTCGCGCAGCTGTTCCCGGAGTAGCTCTTCGACGGCACGCAGACGCGTGTCGATGATGGAGGCCTCGAAGTAATCAGCCCTGGCCCCGGCCTTGCGGGCCAGATCCTGGGCTGCCTTGAAGCGATCCACTGCTGCTGCATAGTCATAGTGAGCCACCTGTGCCTCGGCCTCGGCCCGCAGGGCTCGCATTTCCTGGCCCTGGCTGCGCCATACGCGCGCCAGCGTCTGCCAGGCCGAACCATCGCGGGGATGGTCCGTCACCCAGGTCTGCAAGGGACTGGCCATGGAGCCTGCCTGGTTGAGCCTGAGCAGGATCTCCGTCTTGAGCAACAATTCCGGTCTGCGCGGCGCAACCCGCTCCACCACATCGATCGTGGCCAGACTGGGCCCGGCCTCGCGCGGCGCGGCCTCACGTGGCCCGGCCAGATTGCCGCTGACCGTCACCTTGGGAGCTGCCTGGGGAGCCATCACCGACTGCAAGGGCAAGGCCGCCAGGGCCGCCTGTGGATTGTCGGCCTTGAACTCGAGCTCGGCATTCAGCCATTTGGCTTGAATATTCGCTGGCGCATTGCCTGCCGTCGCCGTGAGCAGCCGCTGCACCATCTCGCGCGCCAACGGCCAGTCGCGCAGATACATGGCGCTGAGCGTGGCCGCATAGAGCTGAGCGACCTGCTCGAACTGACTCAGACCGGAAAAACTGCCGGAACGCGGCAACGTGGCCCACTGGCGGCGCACCTCGACACCAGGGTTGGAAATCACACGCGCGCGGGCCGACATCATCACATGCTCCAGCGTAGGCACGGGGTCGGCCGCGCGCTTGCCGGGCGGAATGCGCGAATCCATGTCCGCGATACGCTGGGTGGTCAAGGGGTGGCTGCGCAGATAGGGCCAGCTGCCGTTGTCATTGAGCCGGCTGGCCTGCTGCAGCTTGCCGAACATGCTCACAAAACCCTGGGGAGCAAAGCCGGCAGGAGACATCAGGCTGTAGCCCATGCGGTCCGCCTCGCTCTCCATGGCGCGCGAGAAATTCAGCTGGTTCTGCATCACGGCCGCCGGACCGCCCATCATGATGGCCATGGCCGCATCGGGGCTGCGCGTGGCCGCCAGAGCACCCAGCAGCATGGACGCCAGCATCAGCGGCGTCTGCTTGCCTTGCTGCGCCATCATGCGGGCAATGTGGCGCTGGGTGATGTGGCTGGTTTCATGGGCAATGACCGAGGCCAGTTCATCGCCGCTGCTGACCACGCCAATCAGTCCCAGGTAGACGCCCATATAGCCGCCGGGCAACGCAAACGCATTGACCTGGCGATCCTTGCCCAGCAGCAGCGTCCAGGCAAAGCGCTCCTCCAGCTCGGGCGACAGCTCGCCATTCTTGCGCGCCGCATCCTGAAGATGCAGCCAGATGCCTTCCACATACTCCTGCAGCACCGGGTCATCCAGATAGTCCGGATCGCGGTACAGCTCGCGGGCAATGGAGTCACCCAGACGCCGCTCCTCGCCCGTGGTCAGCGACGAGGCACCGTCGCCAAGGGTCGGCAAACCCGCCGCCTGGACACCAGGTGCCAAGGGTGAGACTGTCTGAATAGCTATCAAAACAGAAGCTGTCAGCGCTTTTAGAATATGAACTGTACGCAGTTTTGGCATCAAAAATGGCATGGCAATCACAGCATTGCCGGCATACAGATCTTCCATATGCCGACCGTTCAACACCCCACTATGATGCCTTGATTGATGGAGACGGCGACATGCCCGCCTGGGATGCCCAGGTAAAGCCGCCAGTCCATCCCCGCTCAACCTTGATGGGCGCCAGAACCCAACTCATCTGCCGCCGGAAAGAACCACCATGTCCTCTCTTACCCACTTCGACGCCCAGGGCCAGGCCCATATGGTGGACGTCGGTGCCAAACTCAGCACCCACCGCATCGCGGTGGCCGAAGGCCGCATCACCATGAAGCCCGAGACCCTGGCCATTGTGCAGGCCGGTACAGCCAAAAAAGGCGACGTGCTGAGCGTGGCCCGCATCGCCGCCATCATGGCCGCCAAAAAAACCAGCGACCTCATCCCCTTGTGCCACCCCCTGGCTCTGACCCGTGTTGCCGTGGAGTTTGAGCTGGAGCCGGAATCCAATTCCATCCGTTGCACCGCCACCGTTGAGCTAAAAGGCCAGACCGGCGTGGAAATGGAAGCCCTGACCGCCGTACAAGTCGGCTTGCTGACCATCTACGATATGTGCAAGGCAGTGGATAAGGGGATGGTAATGGGGGGTGTCAGAGTGCTGGAGAAGCGGGGCGGGAAGTCGGGTCACTTAGTTTAAAAGCAACCGTCAATTACAGACACCCGTCAGATTATATTTAATTGAATATTCTTCGGCTTTAAGTACACCAAAATGGCCAAAGAAAGACTCTATGATCAATTCTTGATTCTTTGCTTCATCACATCTACCCATTTTCAATAAAAATAAGTAATACTGGCGCATTGTTATGAGCCATGGAAAGCGTTTAGAAATAAACCTAGCAGCCTCTAAGTCCTCCTCATCTATATCGGAGGACGGAGTAGTTCTTAATACTTTCACAAGCCCCTGGTACTGGCTCAGAATTAAAGGCAAAGAGCCGTAATTGTGCAATTCATCTTCTTTTGTATGGAATTGCTCCTCCAACAAGGAAGCCCTAAAATCATTTTCTATTTGTAAATAGTCCCTACCAACAACAACAGACAGCACTAATGAGAGAAAGATAAATATCCAAATTAATTTTTTTAAGTTTGGTGAAATAAATTTCAAAAATTTTGTATCTCCTTCGACTACCCCCATAAAAAATACACACGGCAGCATAAAATACATATATGCAAATGGATACTCTAGCATACTATGTAATGCAATTGGTAAAATCAATAAAATTGCACATTGAGAAGTAATTGCAGATTTATCATTGCCTTTAACAATTAAATTACCGTGCAAGGATCTTACCATCCAAAATATCAGCGCTATTGCAATTACTCCACCAACAGGAACTCCAAACCATATCATCAGATCCAAAAATAAATTGTGGGCATGATCCATGTTCTCTGCACCGCCAATTCTCACGGTAAAGTTTTGCTGAGCCGCCCCTAGATTCAACCACCCCCAACCAATAAATGGTTTTTCAAATATCGCCGCATACATCTGCTCCCATAACTTATAACGCGTTGTACTTAATCCTGAAAATTCCCGCGCAGCACTTCCACCCAATAAATTGGATATATCCGCCCATTTAATGAAAATTACCCAATAGAGCAACAAGGAGATTGATACCCAATGTAGGGACTTCCTGAAATTCTTAATAAAAAATACCACAGCCGCCATAATCGTAATTGATAATGCCCCGGTTCTAGACTGGGTTGCGACTAATGTAAAAACAAGAATTACAGAAGCACTATACAACCATAAACCCCGTATCTTCTTGTTTATATCGAAATAAAGTAATGATACAAGTGCCATTAGCAATAATGTAGCCAACTGATTAGGCTGTGCAATATTGCCATAAACTCGGCCCTTGCTGGGGTACATAAACATCCCTTGCTCTACGCCTTGCCATTGAGCAAGGCCCACAACACTGTTTATCAAAGCGCCGAGGAGAATCGTCAAGAATACGATATCTATCTTTGAAATATTTTCATAATTCACACAGTCTCTCTGCCCTATTAAAGATAAAACTCCGAGAGAAGAAGACATGCAGCAGTATGCTGACAATAATATCAAAAATACAAGATCTCCGAGACCAATCAATCCAAGGAAATACTGAACTATAGAGATAACGGCTAACAGAGACAAGCAAATATAGATACGTATCGGTATAAGTGTGAAGCCACATCCCCCCCATAGCAAGAAAAATCCAGCGCAAGCAAATGCTTCCTGCAAAAAAGTGTTCCAGGGTGATATGTGGTCCGGAATTACCCACATCAGCACTAAAAAAACACCAGCAGTTAATTGACTATATTTCTTGAAGTAAGACATAAAAAAAGCCCCCTGGCGGAGGCTTCTCTGACTGAATAGATATTACTTGCAGGATCCGGGCAGGTATTTGCTAATAGTCGTGGAACCGCCACTGCACTTCCAGCTCACAATTTGCGAGCCTTGGTGATTCGAAGCTGCATCAACCTTCAGTGCCGTTGTGTTAGCTGTATCCATGAATGGTTCCAGCTTGACCGTATCGCTGGAGCCGAGCGAAACACCCAGTGCAGACGTATCAGGAGTGACAGTAATAACTCCATTGGCAGTTGTCGCCACAGATTTCACCATCTTAGAAGGATTGGAACCTGCACCAGTAGGGTTGGCCTCACAGCCCCATCCATTGGCTGAACCTGTAGAAGTTGTATTCATCGATTGCACCTGCTCGCTAATCGAGGTACGGCACTGAGAGGCAGCCAGCACCACTTCGGCCATGCGAGCCTTTACTGTGTAGTCCTTGTAAGCAGGCAGAGCCACGGCAGCCAGAATACCGATGATCGCCACAACGATCATCAGTTCGATCAGGGTGAAACCCTTTTGAATGGAACGCTTCATTTCAAACTCCCTAGTTGGATGAGACCCAACCTAAGAAGCAAGCTGCATGCCAACAATTTGGCAAACGCAGACCTCATTCAAAACGACACGTTTGGCAACATTCACGCGAGCTTGAGTAACAATTTTGGCGGCACAGTCGAAAACAATGACAAATTTGTCAGGCGCTTAACACCTATCAAGTCGGCCTGTCACTCCACGACAAAGCGCATGGTGCTTCCCGCCAGGTCCACCGTATCGCCATTGAGCAGGGGCACGGAAAGAGGTCCGACTACCTGACCATTGAGCTTCAGATCTTCACTGGCACCTTCCAGTTGGGTAAGCACAAAGCCATGAGGCTTCTGAGTGATGGAAGCAATGGCTACTCCAGGCTTACCCAGGGTGGTGACGACTTTGAAAAGCGCTATTTCCTTGCCTGCCAAGCTGCCGGTGAGCATGCGAATCACGGCGTGACGCTCCGGCAGTGCGGCAAGCGAGCCCTGAATGGTGGAACTAAAGCTTGAGATTTCGCCAAACCCGGAAGGGCTGGCCAGTTTGGCATGGCCGCTGTCTGCTTCTTCGGAAATGTGCGCCAGCGCCGCCTTTTTGCCGCTCTGGGCAGACGCAATATTGGTATCGGGGATCACGGTGTCGAGAAAGCGGATTTTGTAACGCCCGATGTCCAGCAGGTCGCCGTTGAGCAGATACTGCTTCTGGATGGCACGGCCATTGACATAGGTGCCGTTGGTGCTGCGCAAGTCCTCGATGCTGACCTTGCCGCCAGTGATGGTGAGCACGGCATGCTCGCCGCTGACCGCCAGATTCTCGATCACGATGTCGTTATAAGGACGACGACCCACGGTCGTGCGCTCCTTGGTGAGCTGCACTTCCTTGATAACTGCGCCGTCGATTGAGATGACCAAAGTCGGCATGCTCGAAGCTCCTGAGGAAACGCCAAGTCCCGCTTGGCTGCACTGGCAGAGATCCCTCACACTTGAGTGTGTGATTCAGCGCTCGACCCCTAATCGTAACTAGATGAAACGCGCCTGGATGCAGCATCTTATTTCACTAATTCGATGAAGCCAGCGATCCGATTGAAATTTTCAACGCTGCTGCCATCCGCCTGCAACATCTATGGAATTGCTCCTGCATCGTCTCCGTTCACCGCATGAGAAAAGCCCGCGCTGATGGGAGCGCGGGCTTTTGCAGATTCTTGGAAAGCGACACCAGCCGCCTGTCCCTGAATTAGAACGGGATATCGTCGTCCATGTCGTCAAACCCCGACGCAGCACGCTGGGGAGGAGGAGCCATGGGTGCGGGAGCAGAACGCTGTTGCATCGGTGCCGGTGCGGGGCGCTGCTGCATGGGCGCGGAAGCCGGACGGCTGGGCGCCTGATAGCTGCTTTCACCATAACCATCGTCGCCGCCGTAGCCGCCTTGCTGCTGACCACCGCCCTGGCGGCTTCCCAGCATCTGCATGGTGTCGGCGCGGATTTCGGTGGCGTAGCGCTCCTGGCCGGAGGCCTGGTCGGTCCACTTGCGGGTGCGCAGACTGCCTTCCACATAGACCTGGCTACCCTTGCGCAGATACTGCCCCACGATTTCGGCCAGCTTGCCGTTGAAGACCACGCGGTGCCATTCGGTGGCTTCGCGGTTTTCACCGGAGTTCTTGTCGCGCCAGCGGTCCGTGGTGGCGATGGTCACATTGGCCACCTGATCGCCGCTGGGGAAGGTGCGCATTTCGGGGTCACGACCCAGATTGCCGACGATGATGACTTTGTTGACGGATGCCATAGAGATACCTTTTCAAAAAGTGGCCCGGGCAATTGTGAGAGGTCCCGAACCAATGAGCCTCGTATTCTGCCCCAAGCCAGCCATGGAGAGCACGGGATTTCCCGATATCCCATCTCGGCGATACATGGTGCCCCAGCAGGAAAGGGGCCACTGCACGCGAGCAGCCGAGCAAGGGCAGCCCCGCTGCGAGGGCTGCGTCCCCCTCCGCGTAGCAGAGAGGGGGAAGGCGGGGCCGCCTAGGCGCACAGCGCCTCAGGGGGTGTTGCTGTAAGTCAGTGACGGCCCACCGGGCGCAGCGGCCAGGTCACGGCCAGCCACAGGGCAACCAGCACCCCCGTCATGATGAACAGGCCCGGCACACCCGCAAATTTGGCGACAGCACCACCGACAGCACCGCCGGCAAACAGTCCCAGCGACTGCAAGGTGTTGTAGGCACCCAAGGCCGCACCGCGCAGCGGCGCCGGTGCCATGCGCGAGACCAGGCTTGGCTGGGTGGCCTCAAGCGCGTTGAAGCCGCAGAAGAACAGAAACATCAGCAGCGCCATGCACCAGACCGTAGGAATGGTGCCGCTGGCGGCCAGCATGCCCAGACCGATCTGCACGACCAGCACCAGACCAATGGCCCCCAGCAAGGCGGTGCGCAGCCTGCCCTTGCGCTCCATGGAAAACAGCAGGCCCATGGCCACAAAGGACAGCAGCACGGCCGGCAGATAGATGTGCCAATGCTGCTCCTTGGCCAGACCGGCCTGTACCAGCATGGCCGGCACGGCAACCCACATGGACATCTGCACGGTATGCAGAATGAATACGCCGAAGTTCAGCCGCAGCAGATCGGACTGGCCCAGCAGCTCGCTGAACCGCCCCTTGGGCGCATTGGCATGCTGCCTCGGCTCGGGTGGCACCACCCACAGAACCACGGCAATACCGGCCAGCGCCAGCGCGCAGGTCAGGCCGAAGATGCCGGACAGCCCTATCCAGGCGTTGAGCAGCGGTGCCAGCACCAGCGCCAGCGCAAACATCAGACCGATGCTGCCGCCCACCAGGGCCATGGCCTTGGTACGCACGCCATCGCGCGTCAAGTCGGCCAGCAAGGCCGTGACCGCCGCAGACACGGCGCCCGCGCCCTGAATGGCACGCCCCGCCATCAGGCCGGTCAGCGAGTCGGCCATGGCCGCAATCAGACTGCCCGCCGCAAACACCAGCAGGCCGGCGACAATGACAGGCTTGCGGCCGATACGGTCGGAGGCCAGACCGATGGGCAGTTGGAACAGGGCCTGGGTCAGACCATACAGCCCCATGACCAGGCCAATCATGGCCGGGTCGTCACCACCCGGGTATTTGCGCGCCTCCAGCATGAAGACGGGCAGCACCAGGAACAGGCCCAGCATGCGCAGCGCAAAGATCAGCGCCAGGGCGCCGCTGGAGCGGCGTTCCTGGGAGGTCATGGTGGTGGAGGATTTGTCCGTGCCCTGCGTGCCCGCGCTGGGGGAGGTATTGATTTTTTTCACGCTCAGATTTTGCCAAGAGTCAAAGTCTTATGCCCAGGTTAACTAAATCACTGCCGGGCAAAAGAGAGGAAATAAAACCGTAGATTGTCCGTGAACCTGAATCATCTAGTCACGCGCAAGCCCGTCTGACTATCATGGAGAGTTTTCCCCGTCTGGAGCGCCCGTGTCCCTGAAGCCTGATTCGCCCTCTGAAGTCCATGATGACAGCCTCTATCTGGGCCGCTCTCTGGCGCAGACACGCATCGCCATTCGCGGCGCACGCACGCACAACCTCAAGAACATCGACCTGGACATTCCCCGCAACCAGCTGGTGGTGATCACCGGCCTGTCGGGCTCGGGCAAGTCCAGTCTGGCCTTCGACACCTTGTACGCCGAAGGCCAACGCCGCTATGTGGAGAGCCTCTCGGCCTATGCACGCCAGTTTCTGGGCCGCCTGGACAAACCCGATGTCGATCTGATCGAGGGCCTGTCGCCGGCCATTTCCATCGAGCAGAAGGCCACCAGCCACAACCCGCGCTCCACCGTGGGCACGGTGACCGAGATCAACGACTATCTGCGCCTGCTTTACGCCCGTGCCGGCACGCCGTTCTGTCCCGACCACAATCTGCCGCTGCAGGCCCAGACCATCAGCCAGATGGTGGACAGCGTGCTGCAGCTGCCCGAAGACACCAGGCTGATGATCCTTGGCCCCCTGGCGCGCGAGAAAAAGGGCGAGTTCGCCGAGCTTTTCGTGCAGCTCCAGGCCCAGGGCTATGTGCGCTTTCGCGTCGACGGGCAGATCTACGACGCCCAGTCCCTGCCCAAGCTGGAGAAGAACGAGCGCCACAACATCGATGTGGTGATAGACCGCGTCAAGGTGCGCGAAGACATCAAGCAGCGCCTGGCCGAAAGCTTTGAGGCCGCCTTGCGCGCCGGCGGTGCCGATGCCGGTGGCCGTGTCATCGCGCTGGAGATGGACGGTGGCAAGGAACATCTGTTCAGCGCCAAGTTCGCCTGCCCCCTATGCGACTACTCCCTGCCCGAGCTGGAGCCACGCCTGTTCTCCTTCAACTCGCCCATGGGGGCCTGCCAGGCCTGCGACGGTCTGGGCAACAGCGAAGCCTTCGACCCCGACCGCGTCGTGCCCTTCCCGTCGCTGAGTCTGGCCAGCGGTGCCATCAAGGGCTGGGACAAGCGCAACAACTACTACTTCTCGATGCTGGAGAGCGTGGCCAAACACTATGGCGTGAGCACCGAGACGGCATTCGAGGAGCTGCCTGAGAAGGTGCGCAACGTGATTCTCTTTGGCTCGGGCGACGAGTCCATGGAGTTCAACTATGTTTTCGAGAGCGGCGAACGCAAGGGCGAAGCCTTCATCAAGTCGCATCCGTTCGAAGGCATCATCCCCAATATTCAGCGCCGCTTTCGCGAAACCGAATCCCAGGTCGTGCGCGACGATCTGGCCAAGCTGCGCAGCATTCGCAAATGCCCCGAGTGTGAAGGCACGCGCCTGCGCCGCGAAGCGCGCTTTGTGCGCGTGGGCGATGGCGAGCAGGCCCGCTCCATCTATGAAGTCAGCCATGCCACGCTGGCCGATGCGCTGGGCTGGTTCAAGCAGTTGAGCATGGCCGGAGCCAAGGCCGAGATTGCAGACAAGATCGTGCGGGAGATCGCCTCGCGCCTGCTCTTTCTCAACGACGTTGGCCTCTCGTATCTGAGCCTGGACCGCAGCGCCGACACGCTCTCGGGTGGCGAAGCTCAGCGCATTCGCCTGGCATCTCAGATCGGCTCGGGACTGACGGGCGTGATGTATGTGCTGGACGAGCCCTCCATCGGCCTGCACCAGCGCGACAACGACAAGCTGATTGCGACACTCGAGCACCTGCGCGACATCGGCAACAGCGTGATCGTGGTCGAGCATGACGAAGACATGATGCGGGCGGCCGACCAGATCATCGACATGGGCCCGGGCGCCGGCGTGCATGGCGGCCGCATCATGGCCCAGGGCAGCTATGAGGACATCAAGGCCAGCCTCGATTCGCCCACAGGACGCTATCTGAGCGGCGCACAAAGCATTCCCGTGCCCAGGCAGCGCACCGCCTGGCTGCCTGTGCTGCGCAAGGAAAGTGAAGCCGAAACCAGCCAAAGCGCATCACGCTTTCCCGTCACGGCCGCGAAAAAGCGGGAGACTGCCAGCAAGGTGCGCACCGACCTGCAGGCGCTGACCGTGGAAGGCGCGCGCGGCCACAACCTCAGGAACGTGACGGTGGATTTCCCCGTCGGCCTGTTCACCTGCGTGACCGGCGTCTCGGGATCGGGCAAATCCACCCTGGTCAACGACACGCTGTATGCCGAAGCAGCACGCCAGATACACCGCGCCGGCACCGAGCCGGCGGCGCATGACGATATCGCCGGCATCGACTATTTCGACAAGGTCATCAACGTCGACCAGTCACCCATCGGCCGCACGCCGCGCAGCAACCCGGCAACCTATACCGGCCTGTTCACGCCGATCCGCGAGCTGATGGCCGAAACCAATACCGCCAAGGAGCGCGGCTACGGCCCCGGACGTTTCTCGTTCAATGTCTCGGGCGGCCGCTGCGAAGCCTGCCAGGGCGATGGCGTGGTCAAGGTGGAAATGCACTTTCTGCCCGATGTCTACGTGCCCTGCGACCTCTGCCACGGCCAGCGCTACAACCGCGAGACTCTGGAAGTGCAGTGGAAGGGCAGGAACATCTCGCAGATTCTGGAGATGACGGTCGAAGACGCACATGCCTTCTTCAAGGATGTGCCCAGCATTGCGCGCAAGCTGCAGACCCTGCTGGACGTGGGCCTGTCCTATATCCGCCTGGGTCAGAGCGCGACCACGCTGTCGGGCGGCGAGGCCCAGCGCGTCAAGCTCGCGCAGGAACTGTCCAAGCGCGACACCGGCCGCACGCTTTACATACTCGACGAGCCCACCACCGGCCTGCACTTCGCCGACATTGCCCTGCTCCTGAAAGTGCTGCACCAGCTGCGCGATGCAGGCAACACCATCGTCGTGATCGAGCACAACCTCGACGTCATCAAGACCGCCGACTGGCTGATCGACATGGGCCCCGAGGGTGGCTCGGGCGGCGGCCAGGTAGTAGCCCAGGGCACGCCCGAAGACATCGCAGCCAACCCAGCCAGCGTGACAGGACGCTACCTCAAGCCCTATCTGGACAAGGCCCCTGTCAAGTCCAAAGCCAAATCGTCATCAAAACAAGACTGATCAAGCGCAACAAGCTATGCAAAACATAGCTCGTTGCGCCGGGGAGAAAAACAATGCAGAAAGATGTCTGGGATTTCGTCATCGTGGGCGCGGGCATGGCCGGAGCCTCTGCCGCCTGGCAGCTGGCGCAGTCGGGTGGCGAGAACCCGCCCTCGGTGCTGATGCTGGAGCGCGAATCCCAGCCCGGCTATCACACCACCGGCCGTTCGGCCGCACTGTTTGAAGAGCATTACGGTCCCGCCCAGGTCCAGGCCCTGACCCGCGCCAGCCGAGCCTTCTACGATGCGCCGCCAGCCGGTTTTGCCGAAGCCCCCATCCTCACACCCCGTGGCGTGCTCTATGTGGGCACGGCTGATCAGCGGGATCTGGTGGATGCCGCCTACGCCGAAGCCCAGGTTCACTCCCCGGCGGCCCAGCGCCTGAGCGCCGCACAGCTCAAGGCCCTGGTTCCCGTGCTCGACACCGAGGTTCTGGTGGACGGCTTTCTCGATACCGGTGCGCGCGACATCGACGTGCACGCACTTCACCAGGGCTATATCCGCGGCCTGCGCCAGCGCGGCGGCGACCTGTGGTGCAACGCCGAGGTCCAGGCCATCACCCGGGTCAACGACTTCTGGCACATTGCCCTGCCTCAGGGCCGCAGCCTTCGTGCCAAGGTCATCGTCAATGCCGCCGGGGCCTGGGTGGATGTCGTAGCCGCCATGGCGGGCGCGGCTCCCATCGGCATCACCCCGAAACGCCGCAGCGCCTTCACCTTCCCGGCCCCCGAAAACATGGATGCCACGCACTGGCCCGCCATCATCAGCGCCGATGAAAACTGGTACATCAAGCCCGATGCCGGCCAGCTGCTGGGCTCACCCGCCAATGCAGACCCCGTGGCACCGCACGATGTCGTTCCCGAAGAGTTGGACATTGCCACCGGCATCTATCACATCGAGGAAGCCACCACGCTGCAAATCCGCCGCCCCTCGCATACCTGGGCCGGCCTGCGCAGCTTTGTCGCCGATGGCGAGCTTGTGATCGGCTGGGATGCCTCGCCCACTCCCGTGCCAGGCTTTTTCTGGGTCGCCGCCCAGGGCGGCTATGGCATCCAGAGCGCCGCCGGCTACAGCCTGCTGGCGCGCAATCTGCTGCTAGGGGAAACGCTGGATGCGGCGCTGGTCGCGCAGAAGGTGAATGTGGGGGCGGTTTCGCCTGCGCGTTGTCAACTGGCGATTCAAAATTAATAGCTGATTGCGCCTTGTGGGTCTGCGCCATAGCCTGATTTTTATTTTATTTCAGGACAGAGACCAGGATTTCGCCCTGGCGGGCGACCTACTTTATGCCACCAGAAAGTAGGCAAAGAACACCGCCCCTACTGCCCACGTCCCTCCGCTACGCTGCGGGCAACCTGCGTCGTCAACCTCTTGTAGCTGTACGGCAAAACTCACTGTGCGCTTGCAGCGCTTCGCTCAAACAGGTTGCCGTAATAGTGCTGACGATGCAGTTGCTCTCCACAAGAGGCCGCCGTCGCATGCGTGGGCACAAGGGGCAATACCGGATAGCTTCTTTGAAAATTGATAGCCGCTACCGTAATCTAGATAAGCGTCAGAAGCCAATTTCTTCACATTGCCTTCAGTTCGCTCGCCTAGGCGAGACCTCAAAAGCTCAAACGCAAAAACGGCCTGCGCCCCGGAGGCACAAGCCGTTTTCAAACCTAGGCGACCTCAGGTCACCATAAGCCCAAGCAAGATCAGTTCTCGATATGCGCGAACTGAACAATCTTTGCGTACTTGGCAATTTCGGTGTTGATGTACTTGCCGGCATCCACCTTGGGATCGGCCACCACATTGCCGGTCTCTTCCATCTTCTTGCGGAACTCGGGCGAAGCCATGGTTTCTTCCAGCGCCTTCTTCAGCTTGGCGGCGATGGGAGCGGGCAGGCCCTTGGGGGCCATCAGCGCAAACCAGCTGTTGATGTCCACGTTCTTGAACTGGGGCAGTTCGGACAGGGCAGGAATATCGGGGGTGATGGCCGAACGCTTGGCTTCGGTCGTACCCAGGGCCACAACCTTGCCGGCCTTGATATGGGGCAGACCCGAGGACAGCACGAACACACCGAACTCGATGTTGTTGCCCACCAGGTCCGTGGTCAGCGGAGCCACGCCCTTGTAAGGCACATGGGTCATCTGCAGCTTGCCCTGCTCCTTGACCAGCTCGCCGGCCAGGTGCAGCGCCGTGCCCACGCCGGAGCTGCCGTAGCTGAACTTGTCGGGGTTCTTGGACACCAGGCTCACGAACTCGGCAGCGTTCTTCACGCCGGCCTTGTGCGATGCGACCAGCACCATGGGCTGGGAACCCACCAGACCGATGGGAGTGAAATCGCCGATGTTGTACTTCACGGCCTTGTTGATGAGCCTTGCAATGGCCAGCTCATTGTTGGCACCCACCATGATGGTGTAGCCGTCGGCCGGAGCCTTGGCCACCTTTTGCGCACCGATGGCGCCACCGGCACCGCCCAGGTTTTCCACCACCACGGGCTGGCCCAGCTGCTTGGCCAGGCCGTCGGCCACCAGACGACCCACCAGGTCGGTGCTGCCGCCGGCCGGGTAGCCCACGACCATGGTGATGGCCTTGCTGGGATAGTTGTCGGCGGCGATGGCAGGGACTGCCACGGCAGCGCCCAGCAGCAGGCCCGCAGCGATGGCGGTACGGCGGAGGATGTTTGTGTTCTGCATGAAACTATTCCGAATCTGTATGGGGCAATTGTCCGAATACGGAGAAAACCTTTCAGTGCCGATCTGGCACATTTTCGTGCCATTTCAGCACATCAAGATGTTTTCGGGCCAATCGAGAGGGGGCAACGCCGTCAGGAACCCGATATCCGCTGTTGTTTTTCCAGCGTCAGGTATGGCCTTATGCAAAAAAGGAGTGACTGCTCAGTTACTGACCGGTGATATCGGTCCAGAACTGCTCCGCAGCAGTGCCCAGGCGGCGTTTGGGCCGATAGAGCCGCACATCGAAATGCACATCCAGACTGCCGTCGCCTGCCAGCGCCAGACGACCGTCCTGGCAATCGCGCTGCACCATGGACCAGGGCATCCAGGCCACGCCCAGACCCTTGAGCACGTACTCGTAATTGGCATCCGCCGAATCGCATTCAATGCAGCGGCGCAGGCGCGGCCACAGTGGATGGGTTGCCAGATGGTCTTCGACCAGTCGCCCCAACGCCATGCTGTGCGAAAAAGCCAGATAAGGCATGGGGCTGGCACCGGGCAGCAGAGCCTGTGCCAGTGCGAACAGGGGCTTGCCTTCGGCATCGGCCCGGGCCACGGGCACCAGCTTGTCGCTCATCACCGTCAGATAGCTAAACTGGCGGCCATCCAGCCGCACGGCAATGGCCGCATGGTGGTAGAGCAGGGCAAAGCTGACCTCGCCGCGCTGCAATATGTGCACGGTTTCATCGAGTGTGCGGGTGACGATGCGCATCTCCGCCGTCTGCAGCACGCTGCCATAGCGCGCCAGCCAGTCGGCCACGATGGTGCGCGCCAGCGTGCGCCCCGTGGCCAGCGTGATTACATGGGCTTGCCGGCCGGCCACGGCCTGCAGCTCGTCGTGCGACTGGGCCAGGGTGCGCACCATCTGCTCGGCGGTGTCGCGAAAGGCCTCGCCGGCCGCAGTGAGACGAACCGGCCCACCGCCCGCCTCGATCAGCGGGGTTCCAGCCCATTCCTCCAGCGCACGGATGCGCCGACCGAAAGCCGGATGGGTGACATGGCGCAGCTCCGCCGCGCGGGTGAAGCTGCGCTCCTGCGCCAGAAGCAGAAAGTCTTCCAGCCATTTGCTTTGCATGGCCAAAGCGCCCTGACTCAGCTCTGCGCTGCTGCCTGCAGCGTGGCGCGCGTGGCGATGGCTGCCGCGCGTGCGGCCTTGGCAAAGTCATCACCCTGCCCCGCGTACAGAATGGCGCGCGAGGAGTTGATGATGATGGGCCCGCCGCCAATGCGGGCGGCCTTGACGGTCGCCACGGCATCGCCGCCCTGTGCACCCACACCGGGAATCAGCAGCGGCAGCGTGGGAGCCACGGCACGCACGCGCTCGATCTCGTTGGGACGGGTTGCACCCACCACCAGGCCCAGCTGGCCATTGGTGTTCCACGGCCCCTGGGCCAGCTTGGCCACATGCTCAAACATATGGGGGTTACCGGGCACATCGGCCAGGGTCTGGGCCTGCAAGTCGTCACCACCGGGATTGGAGGTGCGGCACAGCAGAAAAGCGCCCTTGCCTTCGTACTTGAGATAGGGCGTGATGGAGTCGAAGCCCATGAAGGGCGAGAGCGTCACGGCATCGGCGCCATAGCGCTCGAAGGCTTCCTTGGCGTATTGCTCGGCGGTGGAGCCGATATCGCCGCGCTTGGCGTCCAGAATCACGGGCACATGGGGTGCCACGCGGCGCATGTGCACCATCAGCTTTTCGAGCTGGTCCTCGGCGCGGTGGGCGGCAAAGTAGGCGATCTGGGGCTTGAAGCTGTTGACCAGATCATGGGTGGCATCGACGATGGCTGCACAGAAGTCGTAGATCTTGGACGCATCGCCCTGCATGGCGCCAGGAAAGCGGCTGGGTTCAGGGTCCAGACCCACGCACAGCATGGAGTCATTGCGCGTGGACGCGTCGCGCAGCATGTCGATAAAAGTCATAAAGCGTGATTTTAATTGTTCGCCCCTTCCGAGCCCCGCTACAGGTCTTGCGCCAAGCCGCAAAACAGACGCACACACCAACTCAGTGACACCGAGGAAACGCCGCCACGCACCGACGATGTCGTCCCCCTCCCGCGAAGCGAGTGAGAGGGAAGCAGCGGCGCAGCCGCTCAGGGGGAGAAAATCATTCCAGGGGAGATAATCCAGCCCCATGCCTTCGTTCACGCCCAAACAGCTCATCCTCCTCGTCTTGCTCACCATCGTCTGGGGCCTGAACTGGCCGGTGATGAAGCTTGGCGTGCAGCATTTCCCGCCTCTGAGCTTCCGCATGGCCAGCATGTGGGTAGGCCTGCCCATTCTGGCCCTCTTCGTCGCCAGCAAGGGCTTGCCGCTAACCATACCGCGCAGCTACTGGGGCCAGCTGGCCAAGCTCACGCTGTTCAACATGGTGCTCTGGCACTGCCTGATCATCATCGCCATCCCCACGCTGTCCAGCGGGCGTGCGGCGATTCTGGGCTACACCATGCCCATCTTCTCGGCCGTGTTCGGCAGCCTGTTCTTCAAGGACAGGCTGGGCGCACGCGCCTGGGCGGGCGTGGGAGCAGCCTTCGCCGGCGTGCTGCTGCTGCTGTGGCATGAGGTTGGCGCCCTGGGCAGCAAGCCCCTGGGCGTGATGCTGATGCTGATTGCCGCCGCCGGCTGGGCCTGGGGCACGCAGTTGCTGCGCCGCACCGAGGCGCCCGTGCCGCTGATGACACTGTCTCTGTGGATGGTGGCCATCACCACCGCGGTACTGACCGTGCTGGCCTTTGTTTTCGAGCGAAAACAATGGCAAATTCCCGACCAGACTGCGCTGGCTGCTATCGCTTTCAATGGCATCCTGGTGCTGGGCTTCGCCCAGGCAGTATGGTTCTACCTGGCCCGCAGCCTGCCGCCCGTGGCCTCCACGCTGAGCGTGATGATGATTCCGGTGCTGGGCGTGTTTGTGGGCGCCTGGTGGCTGGGCGAAGTCTTGCACTGGCAGGACTGGACCGCCGTCTGCCTGATGGTGGTGGCGATTGCCTCGGTGCTCTGGCCCGCCAAAAACAGCGCTTAATTTCCGGGCTGCTGTGTCTTGCACACGGTGTAGCGCAGCTCCGCCATGCCCGTGCCCATCTGCTGCACGGACTGCAGCTGCAGCACGGGGCTCAGCAGCCGGCGCGGCAGCAGAGGCTTGCCCTGGCCCAGAGTGGCCGAACCGATCTGCACGATCACCTCGTCCAGCAGGCCCGCGTCATGGAACTGACCGGCCAGATCCCCGCCACCCACAATCCAGATGTTCCTGTCACCGGCTGCAGCCCTCATGCTTGCCAGTACGGGCTGCACATCGCCGCTGACAAAGCGCACATCGGCGCCCTCAATCCGCGGCAGCTGGCGGCTGGAAAACACCCAGGCAGGCTGCGCATAAGGCCAGGCCGCTCCAGTCTCCTGCTTCACCGCATCGGCGTTGCGGACCATCCATTCATAGGTCGCCGATCCCATGGCCAGCGCACCGACCTGCGCAATAAAGCCCGGATAGCTGGACTCCGTCAGGCTGCCCAACGGAAACAGCCAGTCCAGGGAGTCGTCTTCGGTGGCGAGAAATCCATCCAGGCTGGAAGCGGTGTAGTACTGGGTTTTCATGATGGAGCGTAGTTTGCCCTGGCGGCGCTGGCTCGGACCGCTGCAAACCCGCCATCAAGGCAAAAAACCTCGGGCGCTGCGCCCCAAAGTCAGTCCTGGGGTGCGGGAGCCAGATTCCGTGCCGTGGCCAGCATGGTGGCGCAAAGCAGCTCCTGGCCTTCGCGGCAGGAAAACACATCCGCCCGGGCCACTGTCAGCAGCTTGCTGGCCTGGATGACGCGGCCACGGGCCAGCAGGCTCGCGCCATTGGCGGCCGCCAGGTATTTGATGCTGCAGTCCACGGTGGCATTGAACCAGCCCGGTGGCAGAAGCGTCCCCGCAGCCGATACGGCTGCGAAGTCTGCGATGGCAAAGACAGGCATGGCCTGCAACTGGCCGGGTCTGAAGCTCAGGCTTTCCTGGTAGGGCAGGCAGAGATCGACCTCGCCTGGCCCTATGCGTTCAAAGCGCAGCTGCAGCAGCTGCGCCACCGGCATGGAAAGCACCAGGGCCTGTACGTCACGGGCGAAATTCTCGTTCTGAGGTGTCATCACTCTCTCCTGCTCCTGCCGGATGAACCGGCCTCGTCCCTGCCGCGCGCACGAACACGCGGAAATCCTGGCTTCGTGGCTGGCTGCGGCTCGCGCTCGCCAAACCATGCGATGTGTGAAACCAGGTGCTTGCGCAGTGCGCGCCGCTGGGCAATCTCCGCATCCAGTTCGGCAATGCGCTCCTGCAGCCTGGCAATCATCTGGGCCGCCGTCAGCGTCTTGCGACGATAGGCCGGCAGCACTTCAGCGATCTGCGCCAGGGAGAAACCACATTGCCGCGACATGGCGATGAATCGCAGCTCGCGGATCACGCTGTCATCGAACTCGCGGTAGCCAGAAGGGCGCCGGGCGGCGGCAATCAGGCCCAGACTCTCATAGTGGCGAATGGCGTGCACGGACACACCCGACAGGCTGGCAAGTTCCGATATCTGCATGGCGACAAGGCTAACAAGCCTGGGGTTACACGAAGGTTGGAAGCCATGTTCACACAGTTTGTCGCCCACGCTGCGGCCATAAAAAAACGCACCGTGCTTCCACGGTGCGTTTTTTTGAGGAGGAGCTTGTCGGGGCGATCAGGCCGCGGCGACTTCCTTCTTGGCAGAGCGTGCCTGCATGAACTTGCCCAGTCCGACCACCAACACGGCACCCGCTGCAGCAGCAGCATAGTGCAGCCAGGGGTGAGCCATGGTGTAGCCATGCAGCAGGTTGTCGTTGACGATGGTCTCGCCGCCCACCCAGCCGATCAGCGCCGCACCCAGCGTGACGATGACGGGGAAACGCTCCATGAGCTTGATCATCAGCGTGGAGCCGAAGATCACCAGGGGAATGGAAATGGCCAGACCCAGGATCAGCAGAACCATATTGCCCTGAGCGGTGGCGGCCACGGCAATCACGTTATCCAGGCTCATCACCAGGTCGGCGATCAGGATGGTGCGGATGGCAGTCATCATGGAGCCATGGCCCTTGGACTCGCCTTCGCCATCTTCGTCGCCCGTCAGCAGCTGATAGCCGATCCACAGCAGCAGGCAGCCGCCCACGACTTGCAGGAAGGAGAGTTCGAGCAGCTTGGCAGCGACCACGGTCAGCACGATACGCAGCACCACGGCGGCGCCGGAGCCGAACATGATGGCTTTCTTCTGCTGTTCAGGGGGGAGGGAGCGCGCGGCCAGCGCGATAACCACGGCGTTGTCGCCGGAGAGGATGATGTTGATCCAGATGATCTTCACCAGGCCGATCCAGAAATCGGCGCTATTGAGCATTTCCATGATGACTCCACTGTTTTGAATACGAAAGCGCCGCATTGCGCGGCGCTTTCTTTTAAGAGTGGAGGCAGTGTAGGGCGCGAAGCCCGTTTTGCCAGTTCGTAATACTGCGTAAATTCAACGCGGTATTACGAAACTTCCGGCTTACTTCTTCAGCAGACCTTGCAGCAAACGACCCATTTCGGAAGGGTTGCGGGTGATGGTGAAGCCGCACTCTTCCATGATGGCCAGCTTGGCGTCAGCCGTGTCGGCGCCACCGGAGATCAGGGCACCTGCGTGGCCCATGCGCTTGCCGGGAGGCGCAGTCACGCCAGCGATGAAGCCCACGATAGGCTTCTTCATGTTGGCCTTGCACCACTGGGCAGCTTCGGCTTCGTCGGGGCCACCGATTTCACCGATCATGATCACGGCATCGGTGTCGGGATCGTCGTTGAAGGCGCGCATCACGTCGATGTGCTTCAGACCGTTGATGGGGTCGCCACCGATACCGACAGCAGTGGACTGGCCAATGCCCAGTTCGGTCAGCTGAGCCACGGCTTCGTAGGTCAGCGTACCGGAACGGGACACCACGCCCACGCGACCCTTCTTGTGGATATGACCGGGCATGATGCCGATCTTGATTTCGTCAGGCGTGATCAGGCCGGGGCAGTTGGGGCCCAGCAGCAGGGTCTTCTTGCCGCCGGCAGCTTCCTTGGCCTTCATCTTGTTGCGCACTTCCAGCATGTCGCGAACGGGGATGCCTTCGGTAATGCAGATGGCCAGGTCCAGATCGGCTTCAACCGCTTCCCAGATGGCAGCAGCAGCGCCTGCTGGAGGCACGTAGATCACCGACACGGTAGCGCCGGTTTCCTTGGCAGCATCCTTGACGGAACCAAAGATTGGGATGTCGAAAATCTTTTCGCCAGCCTTCTTGGGGTTCACGCCTGCCACGAAGCAGTTCTTGCCGTTCGCGTATTCCTGGCACTTTTCAGTGTGGAACTGACCGGTCTTGCCAGTAATGCCCTGGGTGATGACCTTGGTGTCTTTGTTGATAAAGATCGACATATTTCTATCTCCGGGGCGTATTACTTAACGGCAGCAACGATCTTGGTCGCTGCTTCAGCCATGGTGTCAGCAGCGATGATGGGCAGACCGGAATCCTTGAGGATTTGCTTGCCCAGCTCTTCGTTGGTGCCCTTCATGCGCACGACCAGAGGCACGCTCAGGTTCACGGCCTTGCAGGCGGTGACCACGCCGTTGGCAATGGTGTCGCACTTCATGATGCCGCCGAAGATATTGACCAAAATACCCTTGACTTCAGGGTTCTTGAGCATGATCTTGAAGGCTTCTGTCACCTTTTCGGCCGTAGCGCCGCCGCCCACGTCCAGGAAGTTGGCAGGTTCGCCGCCGAACAGCTTGATGGTGTCCATGGTGGCCATGGCCAGACCGGCGCCGTTCACCAGACAGCCGATGTTGCCGTCCAGGGAGATGTAGGCCAGATCGAACTTGGAGGCTTCGATTTCGGCAGCGTCTTCTTCGTCCAGATCGCGGAAAGCCACGATTTCGGGGTGGCGGAACAGCGCGTTGGGGTCGAAGTTGAACTTGGCGTCCAGGGCCATCAGGTCGCCCTTGGAGTCGCAGTTCAGGGGGTTGATTTCCACCAGCGACGCGTCGGTGTCCATGTAGCACTTGTAGATCTTGGCGAACAGATCCACGGCCTGATCCACGGACTTGCCTTCCAGACCGATGGCAGCTGCCACCTTGCGCGATTGCGCTTCGGTGATGCCGGTCAGGGGGTCGATCATCTCGGTGATGATCTTTTCGGGAGTGGAGTGGGCCACTTCCTCGATGTCCATGCCGCCTTCGCTGGAAGCGATCAGGGCAACCTTCTGTGTGGCGCGGTCAGTCACCAGCGACACATACAGTTCGTTCTTGATGTCGGCGCCGTCTTCGATGTACAGGCGACGGACCTTCTGACCTTCGGGGCCGGTCTGGTGAGTCACCAGCTGCATGCCCAGGATCTGCTCGGACAGCTTTTGCACGTCCTCGATGGACTTGGCAACCTTCACGCCGCCGCCCTTACCGCGGCCACCAGCGTGGATCTGGGCCTTCACCACCCACACGGGTCCACCCAGCTTCTGGGCTGCTTCGACAGCCTCTTGCACGGTAAACGCAGGAATGCCACGGGGAACGGGCACACCAAATTGGCGCAAGATTTCCTTGCCTTGGTATTCATGAATCTTCATGACTTTGTCTCTCTGAACTGAGGGGAAATACCCGCTTGCCACCGACTCGGGGGAGCCTGGCCATCGGGTTCATATGACATGGCGAGCAGGAATGTACCATGCTGCACCGCGCAAAACGACACCTGAACATGCGCAAAATCCACAATTTCACGCAACTTTGTCGTGTTCCGGAAACAGCTGCAATGCCTTGAATTTCTTAGGGAAATTATTCCTACACGATATCTTTTTTTCCCGCAACTTTCTTATGTCTTATATACGAGTCAAGGACATTGGGGCAGCGGCTGGCAATGTGCTGACAACTGCGAATAGCTGCTACGTCTACTGGGCCATTCGCACAAGACTTGCCTAAAAGACAGGCAATGCACATTCCTGACGAGATTCAAGGACAATCACCGCTCGGAAAGCGGCAATGGTGCCGCAGGCAGCGGCATATAAACCAAGAAATGCGCGCGCCGGTGCAGGAGAAAATGCAATGGCAAAAGTCTTTATTGACGGAGAAGCAGGAACCACGGGTCTGCAGATCCGTGATCGTCTGGTCGATTTTGCAGGTGTGGAGCTGGTCAGCATCGACCCCGCACTGCGCAAGGACCCGGCCGCCAAACGCTCTCTGATTGCCGGCGTGGATCTGGTCATCCTCTGCCTGCACGACGATGCCGCCCGCGAAACCGCTGCCATGGTGGACTCCATCACCGCCGAGACCGGCCGCGCCATCAAGATCATCGACGCCTCCACCGCCCATCGCACGGCCGCAGGCTGGGTCTACGGCTTCCCCGAACTGCGCGCCGGCCAGCTCGAGGCCGTGAAGAACGCCACCCGCGTCTCCAACCCCGGCTGCTATGCCACGGGCGCCATCGCCCTGCTGGCACCGCTGGTGGCTGCCGGCCTGATTCCCGCCGACTACCCCGTGAGCCTGCCCTCCGTGTCCGGCTACACCGGCGGCGGCCGCACCATGATCGAAGCCTACGAAGGCGGCGATGCCGCACCTTACGAGGCCTATGCACTGGGTCTGTCGCACAAGCACATTCCCGAAATCCTGCACTACACCGGCATGACCCGCCGCCCCGTGTTCATCCCCGCCGTGAGCAACTTTGCCCAGGGCATGCTGGTGCAGCTGCCGCTGCACCTCGATCTGCTGCCCGGCTCGCCCAAGGCCGCCGACCTGCACGACGCTCTGGCCAGCCATTACGCCAAGACCAACACCAGCGCCAACTGGGTCAGCGTGCTGCCGCCCACGGACGACAACAAGCTGGCCGCCGACACTCTGGCCAATACCAACAAGCTGGAACTACGCGTGTTTGCCAACGAGCAATATCGCCAGGCCGTGCTGATCGCACGTCTGGACAATCTGGGCAAAGGTGCCAGCGGCGCCGCCGTGCAGAACCTGCAGCTCATGCTGGGCCTGTAAGCGCGGGCTCGGTCGGCGCTCCCACTCGCTATGGTTGCGATAGCTGCACGCGCTTGCCCGACGGGCCCTGACGCCTGCATGCGTTCCACATCGGCTGATGCCCGCCTCGGCGGGCATTTCTAATGCGCCTGCCCTGCGCCGGCCGGCAGCCGAACTCCTGTGGCGGCAGGGCTGCCGCCCGAGTCCGGATTCCAGTACCCCGGATGCCATAGGCCGGCTTGGTTTATCCTTGCCGACTCCTAGGATTTCAGGTTTCCTGCCAGCCATTGCGGTCCGGCGCCGCAGCGGCGGCGTTGCCGTTCGTGGCAACGGCAGCTTTTGCAAAGGTTTCCCTCAGATGACTCGCAAGGCATCAGACGCGCCGGGCCAGGATGGCCATGACCACCTGCAACGCAATCTCACCAACCGCCACATACAGCTGATCGCCATCGGCGGCGCCATAGGCACGGGCCTGTTCATGGGCTCGGGCAAAACCATCAGCCTGGCCGGGCCGTCCATCGTCTTTGTGTACATGGCCATCGGCATCATGCTGTTCTTCGTGATGCGGGCCATGGGCGAGCTGCTGCTGTCCAATCTTCAGTACCGCTCCTTCATCGATTTCTCTGCCGATCTGCTGGGCCCCTGGGCAGGCTTTTTCACGGGCTGGACCTACTGGTTCTGCTGGATCGTCACCGGTATCGCGGATGTGGTTGCCATCACCGGCTACGCACAGTTCTGGTTCCCCGACATCCCGCAGTGGCTGCCTGCCATTGCCTGCGTGCTGCTGCTGCTGGGCCTGAACCTGCTGACGGTGAAGCTGTTCGGCGAGACCGAATTCTGGTTCGCCATGATCAAGATCGTGGCCATCGTGACGCTGATCGGCGTGGGCCTGTGGATGGTGTTCTCGGGCTTTGTATCTCCTGCAGGCCGCCAGGCTGCGCTGGCCAATCTCTGGAATGACGGCGGCATGTTCCCCAACGGCCT
The DNA here is from genome assembly GCF_011752915.1 of Comamonas sp. Tr-654. Lineage (NCBI taxonomy): Bacteria > Pseudomonadati > Pseudomonadota > Betaproteobacteria > Burkholderiales > Comamonadaceae > Comamonas > Comamonas sp. Tr-654. The sequence goes on along the minus strand of NZ_VWWQ01000004.1, from coordinate 287,289 downwards.
GATGGGCTTCTTCGCGGGCTTCCAGATTGCGGTGTTCGCCTTTGTCGGCATCGAACTGGTGGGCACCACTGCCGCCGAGGCCAAGGATCCGGAGCGCACGCTGCCGCGCGCCATCAACTCGATTCCCGTGCGCATCATCGTCTTCTACGTGCTGGCGCTGGTGGCCATCATGACCGTCACGCCCTGGCGCGACGTGGTGCCGGGCAAGAGCCCGTTTGTGGAACTGTTCGTGCTGGCCGGTCTGCCCGCCGCCGCCGGCATCATCAATTTCGTGGTGCTGACCTCGGCCGCTTCCTCGGCCAACAGCGGGGTGTTCTCCACCAGCCGCATGCTCTACGGCCTGTCGCTCAAGGGCGATGCGCCCAAGTCCTTCGGCACCCTGTCCTCGCGCAGCGTGCCTTCGCGCGGCCTCATGTTTTCGTGCATCTGCCTGCTAGCAGGCGCTTTCCTGATGTGGATGATTCCCGACCTGATGGAAGCCTTCACCCTGGTGACCACGGTATCGGCCATTCTGTTCATGTTTGTCTGGTCTCTGATTCTGCTGTCCTACATCGCCTACCGCCGCCAGCGTGCCGCGCTGCACCTGGCCTCCCGTTTCAGGATGCCCGGCGGCGTTCCCATGTGCGTGGCCTGCCTGGCCTTCTTCGCGGGTATTCTGGTGCTGCTCACGCTCAAGGACGATACGCGCCAGGCGTTGATCGTCACCCCGCTGTGGTTTGTGCTGCTGGGCGTGGCCTACCAGTTCGTGCGCAAGCGCGCTGCAGCCGGCGTGGTGGCCATTCAGTAAGCTCGGCGCACAATGCGCGGCATTCTTGTTTTGGATAGCAGCTGGCGCTTTCCCAGCATGGAATTTCAGGTGTTTCACCTGAAATTTCTTATCTGATGGGCGCAAGCAGCTATTGTTTTGATAAACCGGCCGGTCCCATGTCCCAGAATCCCAACCTTCAGCACCGCGCCACCCTGATAGGCCTGCTGGCCGTGCTCTGCTGGAGCTGCACCGTGGGTCTGATGCGCGCCGTGGCCGAGCCGCTGGGCGCCGTCGGCGGCGCAGCCTGCCTCTACACCATGGCCGCGCTGTGCATTGCCGTGGCGCGCGGACGCAAGGGCTGGCGCGAGCTGGCCCGCTGGCGCAGCATGCATCCGGCCTATCTCTGGGGCTGCGGCCTGCTGTTCGTGGTCTACGAGATCTGCCTGTCCGTGGCTGTGGGCCTGGCTCACGACCGCAACCAGGCCATGGAAATCGGGCTCATCAACTACCTCTGGCCCAGCCTCACCATCGTGCTGGCCGTGCTCTGCGGCCAGCAGGCGGCACGCTGGTGGCTGTGGCCCGGCGTACTGATCTGCCTGTGGGGCCTGGCGCGCGTGCTGGGCGGCGAAAGCTTCAGCCTGCCGGTCATGTGGAGCCATGTACAGAGCAACCCGCTGGCCTATGGCATGGGTTTTGCCGCCGCCCTGCTCTGGCCGGCCTATTCGCTGCTGGCGCGCCGCCATGGTGCGGGCTTCAACGCCGTAGGCCTGTTCGTGACCTGGACAGCCCTGGCGCTGTGGCTCAAATGGCTAATGCTGGGCGACCCACAGCCCATGCACTGGACCTGGCTCACGGCCGGCCAGGTGGTTCTGGTCGGCGCACTCACGGCGCTGGGCTATAGCTGCTGGGAACATGGCATCCAACATGGCAAGCTGGCCCTGCTGGCCGCGGCGTCCTACTTCACGCCCGTGCTCTCGGCGCTGATGGCCAGCGCCCTGCTGCAGGTGCTGCCGGGCTGGAGTTTCTGGCAGGGCGTGGCCCTGGTCACGCTGGGCTCGCTGATCTGCTGGTGGGCAACACGCAGCAGCCGGGACTAGGCCAGCAACGCGCCCGCCCGGGCCCTCAGGCAGTCAGCCAGATGCCAAAGCCGAGCACGGCGGCATGTCCGGCCAGCAAGATCCAAAACAGCGTCCAGGGCGGCTCGGTCAGGCCCTGCAGCATCTCCTGGATGCGGGCGCCCAGAAAGGCACGCAGCGCCGGATCGTCCTTGCCGCCTTCGCTGCCCCACTGTTCGCGCGTGTGGCCCCATTCCTCGAGCAGGTCGGCCAGCGGCAGACGATTGAGCACGCTGCGCACCACGAACTGCACGGCACGCCCGTTGCCGACCCAGGGCTGCAGATGCTCCATCGCCGCGTCCACGGTGAGCAGGTCGGCCGCCTTGTGCATGGCCTTGTGAGCGCTGGGCAGGGCCTCGATACGCTGTGCCAGCATGGCCGCGAGGCGCTCGGCCAGGCCCTGGCCGTAGCGCGCCACCAGCTTGCCTGCCGCACGGGCGCGGCCCAGTTGCAGACCGACCATGAGGTAGGCGGGAATGATGAAGATCAGCACCACGGCCACCAGCAGCGGCGGCGACATCAGCAGGCTGATCACGGCGCCGTAGATGCCGGTATGGGCCGAGGCATGAATGCCCTGGCCGGGATCGGCCATCAGGAGCGAAAAATAGAACACGGCCGCGCCGCAGCCCAGCACCAGGGCCAGCAAGGCACCCAGCATCAGGCCGCCCAGCAGCGATTTGCCGGCACTCAGGCCCACGCGCAGAGCGGATGGGGCGTCAGGGGGTTGCGAAGCAGTCAGCACGTGGGTCCCTCCGGTGTAAGAAGCGGTTCCTGGTCCAGCAGGAGGGAGCAGGCTGCAGCTCAGTCCGCGCTGTCGGGTGCTGCGCAGTATGGAGCATCGCGCAGCACGCGTGAAGCCACATCTGCCGAAAAGCCGCGCGAGGCCATGAAGCGCAGCTGTTTAGCCTTTTCCTTGATATCGGCAGGCGGCGTACCAAAGCGCTTACGCCACAGCTCACGGGCGCGTTCCAGCTCGGTATCGCGCAGTTGCTCGCTCGCGTTGCGCACCACTTCATCGCCCAGCCCTTTGCTGCGCAACTCCTGCACCAGCCGCGCCGTGCCGAAGCGGCTGGACTTGCTGTGAATGACGGAATCAACCACCCGCTGCACGCTGATGAAGCCGCGCTTTTCCAGTTCATCGAGAGTGGTCTGCAGGTCATCACCCTCTTCCACATAAGGCGCCAGCTTGCGCTGCAACTCCAGCCGCGAATGCTCGCGCTGCGCCAGCAGCTTCAGGGCGCGGCCCTTGAGTGAGAGCTTGGCAAAGCTCATGCTCGGATCTCTCCCATAAAAAATGCGCAGGGGCCGCCTGCGCAAAGATGGCTAACTTTTGGCCCCGCCAGGCTTTCACATCGATAGCAGCGAGCACCGGGCCAGGACCCCGCCGCCCTGCAGCGGGAATCTCAGTCCCTGCCGATGCCAGGCATTCGGCAAGGGAACGCGACCTGGTCGCTCAGGAGGCTCAGGCCTCGATCACCCCGTCCTTGTCTACCTTGCCCTTGCCGCCCTTGGCAGGCTTGGCTTCGGCGACGGCAGCCCCGTCCACGGGCAGCAACTTGATGCCCAGGCTATCGCGCACCTTGTTTTCGATTTCGATGGCCAGCGCGGGGTTCTCGCGCAGGAACTCACGCGAGTTGTCGCGGCCCTGGCCGATTTTTTCGCCGTTGTAGGCATACCAGGCACCGCTTTTTTCCAGGATCTTGGCGTTCACGCCCATGTCCAGAATCTCGCCTTCGCGGCTGATGCCTTCGCCAAACAGGATGTCGAACTCGGCCGTCTTGAAGGGGGGCGAGACCTTGTTCTTCACGACCTTGACCTTGGTTTCGTTGCCGATGGCCTCATCGCCCTTCTTGATAGTGCCGGTGCGGCGGATATCCAGACGCACGGAGGCATAGAACTTCAGCGCATTGCCGCCGGTGGTGGTCTCGGGCGAGCCGAACATCACGCCGATCTTCATGCGGATCTGGTTGATGAAGATGACCATGCAGTTGGTCTTCTTGATGGTGGCCGTCAGCTTGCGCAGGGCCTGGCTCATCAGACGGGCCTGCAGGCCGGGCAGGGCGTCGCCCATCTCGCCTTCGATTTCGGCCTTGGGCGTCAATGCGGCCACCGAGTCGATGACGATCAGGTCCACGGCACCCGAGCGCACCAGGCTGTCGCAGATTTCAAGGGCCTGCTCACCGGTGTCGGGCTGGCTGATCAGCACGTCGCTGAGGTTCACGCCCAGCTTCTGGGCATAGCTGGTGTCTAGCGCATGCTCGGCGTCGATGAAGGCGCAGGTGCCGCCCTGCTTTTGCATCTCGGCAATGACCTGCAGCGTCAGCGTGGTCTTGCCCGAGGATTCTGGACCGTAGATTTCAATCACGCGGCCACGCGGCAGACCACCCACGCCCAGTGCGATATCCAGGCCCAGGGAGCCGGTGGAGACGACCTGGATGTCTTCAATGGCTTCACCTTCGCCGAGCTTCATGATGGTGCCCTTGCCGAACTGCTTTTCGATCTGGGCCAGGGCGGCTGCCAGGGCTTTGGCTTTTTCGCTGTTGGCGTCGTTGGTCTTGGCGATGGCGTTCATATCAGGCTCCGAAGTAGGTGAATGACTGTCTGTGGCCAGCCCTGTCTTTACATTCAGGCTGGATGCTTGAACAGTAGTTTATGAGCTTGTACCGGCTGTGTGTTCAAATATTTAGTCAGTTTGCCTTACTATTTACCCATGTCCGAAATTGCACCTGTCACCCCCGCCGAAGATGCCTGGCGCCAGACCCATCTGGGCCGCCTGCTCGGCCATGCCATGCGCCGCTTCGATGCACGCGTGCTGCAGTTCATGGCACGCGATGTGGAAGTGCCGCTGGCCCTGTCCAACCTGGCGGCGCGCGACAAGGTGGGGGCAGCCCATATCCACATCACGCGCCATCTGTCCCTGGCCGGCGACCGGCTCACCGATCTGGCCGACAGGGCCGGCATGAGCAAACAGGCCATGGCCGACCTGGTGACGCAGTGCGAGGCCTGGGGCCTGGTCACGCGCACGATCGACCCGCACGATGCACGCGCCAAGCGCGTGCGCTTCACCGATGCGGGCCTGGTCTGGCTGCGGGCTTTTCACGACGCAGTGAGCCAAGCCGAGGCCGAGTTCCGCGAGGCCGTGGGCGAGGATGTGGCCACCGTGGTGGCGCTGGGCCTGGAAGCCTATGCCGAAGGCTACTGAGGCCTGACGCCTGCGAGTGCCTGTCGACAATTGCGCCGGACGGCGATGGCCCGTCCCTACAATGGCAGCAAAAGTGCAAACAGGCACACATAACAAGCAGGAGACTCCCATGCGCATACTGATTGCCGAAGACGACCAGGTGCTGGCAGACGGCCTGCTGCGCACACTGCGCAGCTCGGGCGCCGTCGTCAGCCATGTGGCCAACGGCAGCGAGGCCGATACCGCCTTGCTGACCAGCAGCGAATTCGATTTGCTGATTCTCGATCTGGGCCTGCCCAAGGTGCACGGCCTGGAAGTGCTCAAGCGCCTGCGCGGGCGCGGCGACGCACTGCCGGTGCTGATTCTCACGGCCGCCGACTCCATCGAGGAGCGGGTGCAAGGCCTGGACTATGGGGCCGACGACTACATGGCCAAGCCGTTTGCGCTGTCCGAGCTGGAAGCGCGCGTGCGCGCCCTCACGCGGCGCGGCATGGGCGGCGCCAGCTCCACCATCAAGCACGGCCCGCTGGTCTATGACCAGACTGGCCGGGTCGCCACTATCGACGGCAAGATGGTGGAGCTGTCGGCGCGCGAGCTGGGCCTGCTCGAGGTGCTGCTGCAGCGCGCAGGCCGTCTGGTCAGCAAGGACCAGTTGGTGGAGCGCCTGTGCGAATGGGGCGAGGAGGTGAGCAACAATGCCATCGAGGTCTATATCCACCGGCTACGCAAGAAGATCGAGAAAGGGCCGATCCGCATCGCCACCGTGCGTGGCCTCGGCTACTGCCTGGAAAAGATAGCCCCCCCCTGAGCGGCTGCGCCACTTCCCCCCGAGGGGGACGATGGCCTTTGCTGCGGGGCGGCCCTTGCTGGCCATCCCTGAGTTGGAACACGCCAGTTTTACAAGCATGAAAATTTTTCAGCGTGAGCAGCGATCCCTCTTTGGCGAGATCCTCGACTGGATGCTCACGCCGCTGCTGCTGCTCTGGCCCGTGAGCCTGGCGCTGACCTGGCTGGTGGCCCAGGGCCTGGCCAACAAGCCCTTCGATCGGGCGCTGGAGTACAACGCCCAGGCCCTGGCCCAGTTGGTCATCGTGCAGCGCGGCAAGGTGCAGTTCAATCTGCCGCAGTCCGCCAGCGAGATCCTGCGCGCCGATGAGTCGGACACCGTGTTCTTCCAGGTCCGCGGCACCAGGGGCGAATATCTGGCCGGAGAACGCGATCTGCCGCGCCCGCCCACCACCGATGAAGACCCGCCCGCGGGCACGGTGCTGCTGCGCGACGAGGAATACAAGGGCATAGACCTGCGCGTGGCCTATATCTGGGTGCGCATGCCGCTGCCCGGCGAGCCCAGCGCCCTGGTGCAAGTCGCCGAAACGCGTGAAAAGCGCAGCGTGCTGGCCACGGAAATCATCAAAGGCGTGATGCTGCCGCAGTTCGTCATCCTGCCGCTGGCCGCGCTGCTGGTGTGGCTGGCGCTGGCGCGCGGCATCAAGCCGCTGCACCGGCTGGAGGAGCGCATCCGCGCGCGCAAGCCCGAAGATCTCTCGCCCATCAACCACAAGGATGTGCCGCTGGAAGTGGTGCCGCTGGTCGACTCGGTCAACGATCTGCTGCAGCGTCTGCATGACTCCATCGCCACGCAAAAGCGCTTTCTGGCCGACGCCGCCCACCAGCTCAAGACCCCGCTGGCAGGGCTGCGCATGCAGGCCGACCTGGCCCAGCGCGAGGGCACGAATACCGAAGATCTGAAGCGCTCGCTGGCGCAGATCGGCCGCTCCAGCATGCGCGCCACGCATACCGTCAACCAGTTGCTGGCGCTGGCGCGGGCCGAGAGCGCCGTACCCGCCATGCAGGGCTGCAACCTCGTGCGCATCGTCACCGAGGTGGTGCAGGACTGTCTGCCGCGCGCCATGGACAAGCACATTGACCTGGGCTACGAGGGCGCCGGCGCCAGCACGCCCGGCGTCTGGCTCAACGGCAATGCCACGCTGCTGACCGAGCTGGTGCGCAATCTGGTGGACAACGCCATCAACTACACGCCCTCGACCAGCGCCCAGCCGGGCATGGTCACCGTGCGCGTGCAGGCCGATCATTTCGGCCAGATCCTGCTGCTGCAGGTCGAAGACTCCGGCCCCGGCGTGCCGCTGTCCGAGCGTGAGCTGATCTTCCAGCCCTTTTACCGCGCACTGGGCTCCGAAGCCGACGGCTCCGGCCTGGGCCTGCCCATCGTCATGGAAATCGCACGCCAGCATGGCGCGCAAGTGCTGCTGCAGGACGCCAGGCCCGGCCATGTGCCGCCGGGAGCGCTGTTCACCGTGCGCTTCAAGGCCATGCCGGGACAGCAGTGAAACCGTGCCGCAAGCGCACCAACTTGGTGCCAGTTCAGTATGAAAAACCGCGCCAGGCTTGGCTTTGCGCTCCTTTGCCCCGATTCGCATAACGGAAACTGCGTATCTGACAACCTCTCGCTTACCCTAGAATCAATTCGATCATGGGTTGTCTGAGGAGTCGCTTTTTGTGCCACCGCAAGACAGCAATTTGGAATCAACGGATCCTGGGAGCTTTTTGATGCAACGTCGTCAATTCATCTACACCGCCGCTGCTGCCGCAGCCGCTTCTTCCTTCTCCGGCATGAGCATGGCGCAGGACACCTCGCGTCCTCTGCGCATCGTCGTGCCCTTCCCTGCCGGCGGCCCCACCGACATGGTGCCCCGCAACATGCAGGACGTGCTGATCAAGCTGCTGGGCGGCCAGGCCGTGGTGATTGAAAACAAGGCCGGAGCCGGCGGCTCCATCGGCATGGCCGAAGTGGCCCGCGCCACCGACGGCGTGACCTTCGGTATCGCCACGCTGTCCACCCATGGCGTGAACCCCGCCGTGTTCAAGAAGCTGCCCTACGACGCGACCAACGACTTCGTGGGCGTGACCGAGATCGTCAAGGCTCCCGGCGTGCTGGTGATCAACCCCAAGCTGATCCCCGTGAAGACTTTTGCCGAGTTCGTGGCCTACCTCAAGGCCAACCCCGGCAAGGTGTCCTTTGCCACTCCCGGCAACGGCACCATCGGTCACATGTGGGGCGCCCAGTTCCTCAAGAGCACGGGCACCGAAATGCACCACATCCCCTACCGCGGCTCGGCTCCAGCCATCAACGACGTGCTGGGCAACCAGGTGCCGGTCTACTTCGACCAGGTGAACTCTTCGCTGCCCCATATCAAGTCCGGCAAGGTGCGCGCCCTGGCCGTGTCCTGGCACGAGCGCCTGGACGTGCTGCCCGATGTGCAGACCTATGCCCAGGCCGGTCACCCCGACCTGAACGAGCCTTCCTGGTTCGGCCTGGTGGCCCCCAAGAACACGCCTGCCGCGCAAGTGGAACGCGTGCAAAAGGCCATCGTTGCCGCGCTGAAGGACCCCGCCGTCAAGCAGCGCATGGCTGCTCAAGGCCTGTATCCCTCGGGCACATCGAGCGCTGACTTCACCAAGCAGATCTCCAGCGAAGTGGCCAAGATGAAGAAGCTGGCCGCAGCCGCCAATATTCATCTGGACTAAAAACAGGAGCTGCTTGCGCTTGTCGCAAGTGGTTTTCCAATACAAAAGGCCTGCAAATGCAGGCCTTTCTTGCGATAGAAGCTACAGAAATTACTTGGAGCAGGCCTGCAATGCCTTGGGCACCAGGTTCTTGCCAGCCAGCGCGGCCACTTCGCTGCGGAAGGTGGGTGTGGCCTTGGGCAGACGCAGCGCATAGGTCGTCACATCGGGGCGCTCCTGCACTACGCGCGCAGTACGCACGCCCTGGCGCGCAAACGTGGCCAGCTGGCGCTGCGCAGCTTCTTCGGTAGAGAAACGGCCCAGAGACAAGCCCGGCTCCAGATTGCCACCCGCTCGGTCAAAGTCGATATTCATCAGGCGCAGTTCGCCGCGCTTGCGGTCCAGGAATTCGGTATCGGGGAACTTGCCCATATAGACCATCCAGCGCCCGCCCTGGTGATTGGCCACCAGCTCCCAGTCGCTCTTGGGCTTGCCCGCCAGCGCGCGGCGAATGCTGTCGGCCTGCGCCTCTTCGATGCCGTTGGCCTGATAGCAGGTCTCGGGCTCCTTGACAGCTGTTTTGGCGTCCTTTGCAGGCTTGGCGTCCTCGGTCTTGGCCTCGGGCTTGCTGTCCGCCTGCGCATCGGGCCTGGATGCGGGCGCACCATCGTCCACCGCGGGTGCCTCGGACGGCTCGGATGACTCGGTCTTTGCGGGTTCGGGAGCCGGAGCCGGCGCGGCTTCGGGCTGCTGCAATACCAGCGCATCGGGCTTGATCTGCTCCTGCAGGCGCTGCGGCTCGGACTGCAGCTCCGGCGCCAGCCCCATGCCGGCCAGATAGCCGTGGCTCCACAGGTAGTAGCCCGCGTTGCCCAGCAGCAAGAGCAGGAAAACGATTCTCAGCATAGGTTTCTCACATCAGTTATCCATGGGCTGCAACCGCTCGCGGGCAGCCGAGCGAGGGCCTGGGCGGCCCCGCCGCCCCGCAGCGAGGGCTGCGTCCTTCTCCCCTGGCGCGCAGCGCGTAGAGAGAGTAGGAAGGCGCAAAGCGCCTCAGGAGGTGCTTCATTTCAAGTCTGCAACGGGCTGCTGGCCGGACGCACGCTGATTTCCGAGCTGGTCACAGCCTGCAGCCCCGCAGCGGTGCGCACCAGAAAGCCTCCATCGGCCGCCACACCCTGGGCCATGCCGCTCGTGCCGTCGCTCAGGTTCACTTCGCGCCCGGCCAGCAGATCGCGCTGGGCAAAGCGCTGCATCAGCGGCGCAAAACCGTGTCGGGCAAAGCTCTGCACCTCGGCCACCAGATTGGGCAATATGCAGGCCAGGGCCGTGGGCGCGTCCAGCGCGGCATCGAGCTCCTGCAGGCAGGCCGGGGCCGTGCGCATGCCGTCACCGGGGCGGGGACGGACATTGATGCCGATGCCGATCACCACGTAGCGCGGCGCGGTCATATCGTGCTGCTGCGTGCCGACGAAACTCGCAGTCTCGATCAGAATGCCAGCTAGCTTGCGGTCGCCTTCCAGCCACAGATCGTTGGGCCATTTGATGCCGATGCGCGGCGTGGCGCTGCCGGCAGCCGGCAGATGGGGCTGCAGGCTTTCGGCCACGCTCACGCCCACGGCCAGCGACAGCCCCGACCAGTCGCGCGGCGCCAGCGGCAGGCCCAGCGAGAACATCAGCGAATCACCGACGCCGCTGACCCAGTTGCGTCCCAGCCGGCCACGGCCCTGCGTCTGCTGCTCGGCAATCAGCAGCACCGGCTCCGTCAGCCCGTCGCGCGCGCGGCGCATGAGTTCGGTGTTGCTGGAGCCGATGGTCGGCAGCACCTCGACCGTGAAGCCCGGCAACTGCGGTGCAATGGCTTCCCACAAGGCTTCGGCATTCCAGTGAATCGGCTGAGTCATTTTCTTTATCCAAAATTTCTATGCAGCGAGCACGCCTTGAACAAGCATGTTCCAACTCAGAGACGCCGAGCAAGAGCCGCCTCGCGGCGATGGCGTCGTCCCCCTCCCGCATTGCGAAGCAACGCGAGAGAGGGGGAAGCGGCAAAGCCGCTCAGGGGGTGCCGTGAGGCATCGGCGGCTTCCAGCCCCTTTTCGGCGCCAGCATGGTGCCGCGGCAGTTCGCCGCGCCACAGTAGCAGGCATATTCGGCCTTGAGCTTGGCCGTATAGCGCTCCTCCACCATCAGGCCATAGTCGTAGTTCAGTTCCTCGCCCGCGGCAATATTGCGCAGTGCAATGATGTAGATGCGGCCGTCGATCTCGTCGGTGTAGCAGTTGGGATCGCAGCTGTGATTGATCCAGCGCGAGGAGTTGCCCTTGTGCGTGGCGTCAATCACACGCTCATCATCGACCTGAAAATAAAAAGTGTGATTGGGCTGGCTGGGATCATGCGGATGACGGTCCTGCGCCTCCTGCCAGTCGATCACCTCACCCACGTACTCAATAAGGGTTTCGCCTTGCGCAATATCCTGCGCGGCGAAAACGCCTTTGCCGTGCACGCCGGAGCGCCGGGTCTGGATACGGCGGCCTGTTGAAGAGGCCAGTGATGTGCGGGGCATGTTTTCTCTGATACTTTGAATATGCACACATGTGCGCATGCGCGCGCGTGAGAAGCGAATTGTATGAGCCTGAGTTTCGATTCGGGTTCAGGTGGTTAATGACGACGAGAACACACAATGACTAAAACCCTGGTGATTGCAGAAAAGCCTTCTGTCGCACAGGACATCGTCCGTGCGCTGACCCCGGTGGCAGGCAAGTTTGAAAAACACGATGACTATTTCGAATCCGACAGCTATGTGGTGACCAGTGCGGTCGGCCACCTGGTGGAAATTCAGGCGCCCGAAGAATTCGACGTCAAGCGCGGCAAATGGAGTTTCGCCAACCTGCCGGTCATCCCCCCGCGCTTCGACCTCAAGCCCGTGGACAAGACCAAGACCCGCCTGAACGCCGTGGTCAAGCAGGCCAAGCGCAAGGATGTGACCGAACTCATCAACGCCTGTGACGCGGGCCGCGAGGGCGAGCTGATCTTCCGCCTGATCGAGCAGTACGCGGGCGGTGCCAAGGGCGGTCTGGGCAAGCCCGTCAAGCGACTGTGGCTGCAATCCATGACGCCGCAGGCGATTCGTGACGGCTTCAACAATCTGCGCAGCGATGCCCAGATGCAAGGCCTGGCCAGCGCCGCGCGCAGCCGCTCCGAAGCCGACTGGCTGGTGGGCATCAACGGCACGCGTGCCATGACGGCCTTCAACTCGCGCGACGGCGGCTTCTTCCTGACCACCGTGGGTCGTGTGCAGACGCCCACCCTGTCCCTGGTGGTGGAGCGCGAGGAAAAGATCCGCCAGTTCGTGAGCCGCGACTACTGGGAAGTGCATGGCACTTTCGACGCCCAGGCCGGCCAGTACCTGGGCAAGTGGTTCAACCCGCAGTGGAAGAAATCGGACGATGCCGAGGCCAAGGCCGACCGCCTGTGGAACAAGGCCGAGGCCGAAGCGATTGCCGCCGCCGTCCAGGGCAAGCCGGCCACCGTCACCGAGGAAAGCAAGCCCACCACGCAGGCCTCGCCCCTGCTGTTCGACCTGACCAGCCTGCAGCGCGAGGCCAACGGCAAGTTCGGCTTCTCGGCCAAGACCACGCTGGCGCTGGCGCAAAGCCTGTACGAACGCCACAAGGCCCTGACCTACCCGCGTACCGACTCGCGCGCCCTGCCCGAGGACTATCTGCCCGTGGCGCGCCAGACCTTCGACATGCTGGCCACCAGCGGCATGCGCCATCTGGCGCCCTTTGCCCAGCAGGCCATCAACGACAACTACATCCGCCCCACCAAGCGCGTGTTCGATAACAGCAAGGTGTCGGATCACTTTGCCATCATTCCGACCACACAGGCCCCTTCCGGCCTGTCGGAAGCCGAACAGAAGCTGTACGACCTGGTCGTGCGCCGCTTCATGGCCGTGTTCTTCCCCAGCGCCGAATACCAGGTCACCACGCGCATCAGCAAGGTGGAGCAGCACAGCTTCAAGACCGAGGGCAAGGTGCTGGTCAAGCCGGGCTGGCTGGCCATCTACGGCAAGGAAGCCGCCAACGAGGTGGAGGATGCCAAGGAAGGCGACAAGGGCCAGCCCCTGGTGGCCGTGAAGCCCGGCGAGCAGCCGCGCACCCACCACGCCGATGTCAAGGGCCTCAAGACCAAGCCGCCGGCACGCTACTCCGAAGCCACGCTGCTGGGCGCCATGGAAAGCGCTGGCAAGCAGATCGACGACGACGAGCTGCGCGAAGCCATGCAGGAAAAAGGCCTGGGCACGCCAGCCACGCGCGCAGCCATCATCGAGGGCCTGCTGACGGAAAAATACATGCTGCGCGAAGGCCGCGAGCTGATCCCCACGGCCAAGGCCTTCCAGCTGATGACGCTGCTGCGCGGTCTGGAAGTCGAGGAACTGTGCCGCGCCGACCTGACCGGCGAATGGGAATTCAAGCTGTCGCAGATGGAAAAAGGCCAGCTCTCGCGCGAAGCCTTCATGCAGCAGATCCAGGCCATGACCGAGAAGCTGGTCAAGAAGGCCAAGGAATACGACCGCGACACCATTCCCGGTGACTACGCGACCCTTTCCACGCCCTGCCCCAACTGCGGCGGCGTGGTCAAGGAAAACTACCGCCGCTACGCCTGCACGGGCGCCAATGGTGCCAGCGAAGGCTGCGGCTTCTCGTTCACCAAGTCCCCTGCCGGCCGCACCTTCGAGACAGCCGAGGCCGAGCAGCTGCTGCGCGAGCGCCGTATCGGCCCGCTGGAAGGCTTCCGCTCCAAGGCCGGCTGGCCGTTTGTGGCCGAAGTCGCCATCGTGCGTGACGAGGAAAACAGCAACTTCAAGCTGGAATTCGACTTCGGCGACGACAAGGACTCCGAGGACACGGGCGAGATCGTGGACTTTGCCCACCAGCAAAGCCTGGGCCCCTGCCCCAAGTGCGGCTCGCCCGTCTTCGAGCATGGCGCCAACTATGTCTGCTCCAAGGCCGTGCCCACGCTGGCCCAGGCCACGCCCAGCTGTGACTTCAAGAGCGGCCAGATCATTCTGCAGCAGCCCATCGAGCGCGAGCAGATGACCAAGCTGCTGCAGACCGGCAAGACCGATCTGCTGGAGAAGTTTGTCTCCAACCGCACGCGCCGTAACTTCAAGGCCTTCCTGGTCTGGGACGGCGCTGCGGGCAAGGTGAACTTCGAGTTCGAGCAGCGCGAAGGCAAATACCCGGCGCGCAAGACGGCTGGCGCAGCGGCGGCCAAGACCACGACGGCTGCCGCCAAGAAGACAGGCACGGCAGCCAAGAAGACCGCCGCCAAGACAGCGACCAAGGCGACGACCAAGACCGCTGCGGTGAAGAAGCCCCGCACCGTGAGCGCCACGCTCAAGCCCAGCGCCGATCTGGCCGCCGTGATCGGCAGCGAACCCACCTCGCGCCCCGACGTGATCAAGAAGCTCTGGGACTACATCAAGGCCAACGGCCTGCAGGATGCCAAGGACAAGCGCGCCATCAACGCCGACGCCAAGCTCAAGCCGGTGTTCGGCAAGGAGCAGATCAGCATGTTCGAGCTGGCCGGCATTGTGGGCAAGCATGTGAGCTGATCGACAGCCCTGCCTCCCCCGCACAAAAAGACCGCCACGGCTTGCCGCTGGCGGTCTTTTCTTTTCAGGCAGCGCCGCGCAAGGCGCTCAGATACGCAGATATGGCCGTGTTGGCGCGCAGGCGCAGCAAGTCCAGATCAGGCGGGACATCGGTGGCCAGATAGCTGTGGTTGAACAGGCCGTACAGAATGCACTGGCACACCCGTGCTGCATCGCGCACCGGGTAGTCCGGGGGCAGATCGGCGGCCTGCTCCATGGCTGCTGCCCAGGCGTCCACAAAGCGCTCGAACATCTTCCGGTAGGCCGCAGAAGTGGAGTAGTGGCGCTCCAACAGATAGTGGGCACCCCATTCATCTGCCCGCTCGCGGTGCGCCTGCAGCTGTGACTCCACGACTGCCTCGGCAATCTGCATCAGCGGCTGGCCTGCATGGCTGCTGGTCACGCCGCGAATGCCCAGCAGCAGTGACTTGGAGCGCAGATGCAGGCAAACCCTGGCCAGGTCTTCCTTGCCCGAGAAGTACTCGTAAAAGCTGCCCAGCCCGGTGCCTGCCACCAGGGCGATCTCGCGCATGGTGATTTCCGCGTAGCTGCGCTCAAGCAAAAGCCGAACAAAGGCGTCCTGCAAGGCCTGAAACGTATGCCGTGCACGTGACTGCAGAGGGCGGCGACGCCCTGCTGTCGCGGCGGAAGGGGTGCGTGATTTCATGCTGGCCAAATCCGAACACCTTTTTTGCACGGGTTCCTAGAATTTTTGACAGGTACTTCGATGCCATTGTGCATTGCGGCCTGGTGAATAAAAAATTCTGATGAGAGAACGGAGACAAGCATGCACCCTCGTATTTCCTTCCCCTTGGCGGCAGTAGCGCTGGCCTGCGCCTCGTTCGCTCACGCACAGCCCGCCACGGTCGTGAAGATTGCCTCGCTGGATGCCATGAGCGGCCCCATGGCGGGGCTGGGCCTGAACGTGCTCAAGAGCTTTCAGTACAGCGCCAAGCTTGCCAACGAGCAAGGCTGGGCCGGTGCCACCAGGTTCGAAATCGTGCCCTTCGACAACCGCCTTTCCGCGCAGGAGGCGCTGAGCCAGCTCAACTCCATCATCGGACAGAACATCCGCTACGTGGTGCAGGGCGCCAGCTCCTCGGCCGTGGGCCTGGCGCTGCAAGAGGCCATCGAAAAGCACAACAGCCGCAACCCCGGCAAGGAAATCATCTACCTGAACTATGCAGCCCAGGCGCCGCAGATGACCAATGCCAAGTGCAGCTACTGGCATTTCCGCACCGATGCGAATTCGGACATGAAGGTGGCCGCGCTGACCTCCTACCTGGCCGGGCAAAAGCAGGTGAAACAGGTCTTTCTGCTCAACCCCAACTATGCCTATGGCCAGGAAGTCTCGCGTGCCGCGCGCAGCATGCTGGCGGCCAAGCGCCCCGACCTGAAGATCGTTGGCGATGACTTTCACCCTCTAGGACAGGTCAAGGATTACTCGCCCTATATCGCCAAGATCAAGCAATCCGGAGCCGATGCCGTCATCACTGCGGACTTCGGTGCCGATCTGGCGCTGATCGTGCGGGCTGCGCGCGAAGCGGGTCTGAACACGGACTTCTACACCCTCAACGGCAACAACTTTGGCGTGCCCAGCGCCATGGGCGCAGCAGGACAGGGCCGGGTCAAGCTGATCTCCGCCTTCAGCCCCAACTCCCAGCCTCTGGCCAGCGATTCGCTGCTGCCGGGCTTCAAGCGCCAGTTCAACGAGGACTTCATCAACGGCCTGGGTCACAACGCTATGCTGATGCTGGCCCAGGCCATGCGCGAGGCCAAGTCCGTGGAACCTGCCGCCGTGGCGGCCAGGATGTCGGGCATGCGCTTCGAAGGCCTCAACGGCCCTGTAGAAATGCGCAGAGGCGATCACCAGGCACAGCAACCCATCCATGTGCTGAGCTGGGAAAAAGTGGACGGCAAGACCGTGGTGCATGACCAGGAAGGAACGGGCCTGGGATGGAAGCCCGTCAGCACGGTTTCCGCGCAGGCATCCAGCCTGGACACCAGCTGCAACATGAAGCGGCCCTCCTGAACCGCCTGCCTGGCGCACCCTAGAAATCACAACGCCCTGCGCCCTCTGCGAACAGGGCCACCCACCTCCGAAGGAAGAGACATCATGACCGGCATTCATCCTCATAACCAGGTTCCGGAGCTCAAGGACTACAACGTCTATGCCAGCGACCCGGTGCTGCAGCGTGCAGTAAGGCGCGCAGGCGCACAGTGGCGCGATCCGGAGCTGCAACGCCAGGGTGCGGAATATGGCGCCGAAGCCACGCTGCGCGCTGCGCAAGACGCCAACCACTTCGAACCCGAGTTGCACACGCACTCCCCCACAGGCGACCGTATCGACCAGGTGCGCTTTCACCCCGCATGGCATCAGATGATGACGATTGCACGGCACAACGGCATCTCCAACCTGCCCTTCACCGACCAGCGGCAGACGGCCTGGCCAGCCTATGGCGCGTCGCTGTTCATGCACAGCCAGATCGAGTCCGGCTCGACCTGCCCGACCACCATGACCAAGGCCAGCATTCCGCTGGTGCGCATCAACCCGCAACTCAACGCTGTGCTGGGGCCGCTGCTGGAGTCCACCGACTACGACGCACGCGACATCCCCGCCCATGACAAGCGCTCCATCACCGTGGGCATGGGCATGACGGAGCGCCAGGGCGGCAGCGATGTGCGCAGCAACACCACACGTGCCGTAGCGCTGAACCCATCGGGCAGCAACGGCCCCTGGGGCGAGGAATTTCTGATCACCGGCCACAAATGGTTCTTTTCGGCCCCCATGTGCGACGGACATCTGGTGCTGGCCAAGACCGAGGAGCGCGGTCCCACCTGCTTTTTCGTGCCGCGCTGGCGGCCCGACGGCAGCAAGAACGCCATTCACATCCAGCGCCTCAAGGACAAGGTGGGCAACCGCTCCAACAGCAGCAGCGAAGTGGAGTTCGACAACGCCTGGGGCGTGCTTATCGGCCAGGAAGGCCGGGGCATTTCCACCATCATCGAAATGGCCACCTACACCCGTCTGGACTGCGCGCTGTCCAGTGCCGGCTTTATGCGTCAGGCCCTGGTGCAGGCCCTTCACTACACCCGCAACCGCCATGCCTTCGGTCTGCCGCTGGCCGAGCAGCCGGTGATGACCGGCCTGCTGGCCGATATGGCACTGGAATCCGAAGCCGCTACCTGGCTGGCCATGGATCTGGCCGCACGCTTTGGCTCCGAAGACCCGCTGGATCAGGCCTGGCGCCGCATCGTCACGCCTGCCGCCAAGTTCTGGAACTGCAAGCGCGCCGTGGGCTATACCGGCGAAGCCATGGAAGTCTTCGGAGGTAATGGCTATGTGGAGACCGGTCCCATGGGGCGCTTGTTCCGCGAAGCCCCCGTCAACTCCATCTGGGAAGGTTCGGGCAACGTCATGTGCCTGGATGTGCTGCGCGCCATTGCCCGCAACCCCGACGACGCCCATTTGCTGCTGGACCATCTGCAGCAAGTGGGTGCAGAGGAAGCCGTGCTGCGCGCACAGGTGGACAAGCTGCGCCAGGCCATCATGCTGCCGCCTCAGGATCTGGAGCGCGAAGCGCGCCGCTTCACCCAGCGCCTGGCCCTCACGGTGCAGGCCACGCTGATGCTCCAACATGCGGACAACGACAGTGCTGCGGCCTTCCTCGGTAGCCGCTTCGACCCGGACTGGGGCCCGGTGGCCGGTGTTGCCTGCGGCAGCAGCGACCCGACTGCCCTGCTGCGCAATGCATGGACAGGTTGAGGGAACGTCAGCCATGATGAATTTCATTTCCCTGCTCGACCAGCAGGCGCGCACGCGCCCCGAAAAACTGGCACTGCGCGCCGACGGCCAGGACTGGAGCTATGCCGCACTGGCCGAGGCCAGCCATCGCGCCGCTGCCGTGCTCCGCGCGCAAGGCATTCGCCGGGGCGACAAGCTAGGTCTGCTGTGCTTCAACACCCCGGGTTTTGTGTTCGCCCTATTCGGTGCCTGGCGGCTGGGCGCCGCCGTCGTGCCCATCAACCACAAGCTGCAGGCCCCGGAAGTCGCCTACATCCTGCGCCACTGTGGCGCACGGCTGTGCATTGTGGATGGAACGCGCGCATCGCTGATCGCAGTGGTCCAGACCGAACTGCAGCCGGCAGCAGAACTGCGGTGGCTGAGCACGGCTTCTGCCGCCGAAGGCGTGGACTCTTTCGACGAGTTGCTGGCGCAGGTCACACCCTGCAGCGACGAGCACGGCCATCCGGCACCGGACGCACTGGCCGAAATCCTCTATACCTCGGGCACCACAGGCCAGCCAAAAGGCTGCCTGCACAGCCATGCCAATGTCTTCCATTCGGCGCTTTGTGCAGCGGCAGCCACCTCGCTGTCGCCCAAGGAGCGCACGCTGATCGCCATGCCCATCTGGCACTCGTCGCCGCTAAACAACTGGTTCCTGGGCACCTTGCTCATGGGCGGCACCGTGGTGCTGATGCGTGAATACGCTCCCAGGGAGTTTCTGGAGACGCTGGAGCGCGAATGCATCAGCTTCACCTTTGGTGCGCCGATTGCCTTTCTGGCCCCGCTGGCCGTGGTGCCGGATGTGGCCAGCTACGACTTCAGCGCCATGCGTCTGTGGGCCTATGGCGGCGGGCCCTTGGGTGCGGAGATGGTTCGCAAGCTGGCCCAGGTCTATCGCAGCGACCGCTTCATGCAGGTCTATGGCATGACCGAATCCGGTCCGCTGGGCACCGTGCTCTATCCCGAAGAAGCCTTGACCAAGCCAGGCTCCATCGGTCGCAGCCCCATACCCGGCGTGGAACTGGAACTGCGCCGCCAGGATAGCAGCCCGTGCGGCCCCGACGAGGTGGGCGAGATCTGCCTGCGCTCCGCCGCCATGATGCAGGGCTATCTGAACAGCCCCGAGGCCACGGCCGCGGTACTGAACGACCAGGGCTGGTATCGCAGCGGCGATCTGGCGCGCAGGGATGCGGACGGCTATCTCTATATCGTGGACAGGCTCAAGGACATGATTGTTACGGGCGGCGAAAACGTCTATTCCAAGGAAGTGGAAGACGTGCTCTGTACCCACCCCGACGTGCAGGACGTTGCTGTCATCGGCCGGCCCCATCCCGAATGGGGCGAGACCGTGGTGGCCGTGCTGACCCTGAAGACCGGCAAGTTGCTGGACCAGGAGACTCTGCGCGAGTTCATGGCCCCGCAGCTGGCGCGCTACAAGATTCCACGCCTCTTCGAGTTCCGTGACACACTGCCGCGCACCGCTACCGGCAAGCTGCTCAAGCATATGCTGCGGGGCAGTGCAAGCAGCCATTAAACGCGAAGGCACTGTCGCAAGATGGCTCTCGGGCAGGTTCGGCGCCGCATGTATTGGCCATGCAGCGCTTTCCGTTCGGACCGGCGATCCTGGTGCCGCACCCGGGTAACACGGATGACATGGATGGGTCTTTGCAATCCGCTATAAGCATTGGTATGCAACTGAACCATGACCTGCTGACGGAGCGCCCCGCGCGCCAAGTCTCCCTCTCGGGAGCCTCCAACTTCCGTGATCTGGGCGGATATCAGGGCCTGGACGGCCGCCGCCTGCAATGGGGCAAGCTGTACCGCTCCGCGCATCTGGCGCATCTGACACAGCAGGACCTGGACCAGCTGCAAAAGCTGGGCATACACCGCAGCGCAGACTTTCGCGGCGAAGGCGAAAGCGCACATCTCTCCTATGCCTGGCCTCTGATCGAGCGCCATGCACTGGTGGTCGAGCCCACCGTGGTGCAGCGCGCCCAGTCCATGATGGAGCAGGGTCGCCACCTCAGCAGCCGCGATACCGAGGAGCTGATGCACGACACCTACCGCAGCTTTGTGAACGTGTACGGCAATCGCTTTGCGCAGTTCCTCGCACTGCTGCAGCTCAGCGATGCGCCGCTGGTC
Organism: Comamonas sp. Tr-654; assembly: GCF_011752915.1. Classification (NCBI taxonomy): domain Bacteria; kingdom Pseudomonadati; phylum Pseudomonadota; class Betaproteobacteria; order Burkholderiales; family Comamonadaceae; genus Comamonas; species Comamonas sp. Tr-654. The sequence goes on along the minus strand of NZ_VWWQ01000004.1, from coordinate 267,136 downwards.
TTTCACTGCACTGCCGGCAAGGACCGCACGGGCTGGGCTGCGGCCCTGCTTCTGACGGCGCTGGGCGTGGACGAGGAGCAGATCATGGAGGACTATCTGCTGACCAATCAGTACTTCGTTCGCCCGACCCAGATGTACGGCCAGCTGTCCGAAGAGGCCCTGGATGCACTGTGGCGCGTGCAGCCGTCCTATCTGATGGCCTCGGTCGATGTGGTGCGCGCCCAGCATGGCAGCGTGGACCGCTATCTGAGCGAGGTGCTGGGTGTGGATGGCGCCGCGCGCGAGCGGCTGGCCGAGCTGTATCTGGAGACCTGATCAACTTTGATAGCTGCTAACGCTTTCTCTGTCTAGGCTAAACCCAATTTCAGGCATAACAAGCTGTTACGGCAGGGTATCCCGGGCCCGCTACGATGGGACCACAAGCCGCAATGGATGCGGACAAGGAAATGCAGATGCGCAAATGGCTCTCCCTGGCCGCAGCCGCCGCCACGCTGGTGCTGACGGCCTGCTCCGGCACCATGCCGGCCTCCTCCAGCTCCAGCAGCTCCGGCGGCGTGGAAATCTTTGGCACCGTGGACGCAGGCGTCAGCCGTACCTGGTAAGCCCCGCCGCAAGGCACAAAAAAGCCCGCCGTGCTCCAAGCACGGCGGGCTTTTGTTTTTGCCGCGTAATTAACGGCTGACGTTGGCGTCGGCCACGGTCAGCGCCGTCATGTTCACGATACGGCGCACCGTGGTGCTGGGCGTCAGCACGTGCACGGGCTTGGCCGCACCCAGCAGCACCGGGCCCACGGCAATGCCGCCGCCGGCCGCCTGCTTGAGCAGGTTGTAGCTGATGTTGGCAGCATCGATATTGGGCGAGACCAGCAGGTTGGCATCACCCAGCAGCGTGCTATTGGGCATGAGCTTGGCGCGGGCCTTGCCGTCCAGGGCCACATCGCCGTGCATTTCGCCATCCACTTCCAGCCAGGGCGCCTGCTCGCGCAGCAGCTCCAGGGTCTGGCGCATCTTGACGGCGCTGGGCTGGTTGCTGGAGCCGAAGTTGGAGTGGCTCAGCAGCGCAGCCTTGGGCTTGATGCCGAAGCGCATCATTTCCTCGGCGGCCATGATGGTGATCTCGGCCAGCTGCTCGGCCGTGGGGTCGTAGTTGACGTGGGTGTCGACCAGGAACACCTGGCGCTCAGGCAGCAGCAAACCGTTCATGCAGGCATAGGTGTTGACGCCGCTGCGCTTGCCGATGACCTGGTCGATGTAGTTCAGGTGCACATTGGTGTTGTTCCAGGTGCCGCAGATCAGGCCATCGACCTCGCCCTTGTGCAGCAGCATGGAGCCGATCAGCGTCAGGCGGCGGCGCATTTCGATCTTGGCGATGGGCGCTGTGATGCCCTTGCGCTCCGTCATGCGGTGGTAGCTCTGCCAGAAGTCGCGGTAGCGCTCGTCATGCTCGACGTTGACCACGTCGTAGTCGGCACCTTCCTTCATGCGCAGGCCGAACTTCTCGATGCGCTGGGCGATGATGGCGGGACGGCCGATCAGTGTCGGGCGCGCAATGCGTTCGTCCACCACGATCTGGGCTGCGCGCAGGATGCGCTCTTCCTCGCCCTCGGCATAGGCCACGCGCTTCTTGGTGGCCTTCTTGGCGGCATGCACGATGGGCTTCATCATGGTGCCGGAGGCGTAGACAAAGGTCTTCAGATGCTCGCGGTAGGCATCCATGTCCTGGATGGGGCGCTTGGCCACACCGGCTTCGGCCGCAGCCTGCGCCACGGCGGGCGCCACGATCAGCATCAGGCGCGGATCGAAGGGCTTGGGAATCAGGTATTCGGGACCGAAGCTCAGCACCTCGCCCACATAGGCGGCGGCCACTTCTTCGGACTGCTCGGCCTGGGCCAGCTCGGCAATCGCGTGCACGCAGGCGATCTCCATCGAGGTGGTGATGGTGGTCGCACCGCAGTCCAGCGCACCACGGAAGATATAGGGGAAGCACAGGACGTTGTTGACCTGGTTGGGGTAGTCCGTGCGGCCCGTGGCGATGATGGCGTCGTCGCGCACCGCCTTCACATCTTCGGGAATGATTTCCGGGTTGGGGTTGGCCAGCGCGAAGATGATGGGCCTGGCCGCCATCTTCCTGACCATGTCCTGCTTGAGCACATTGCCGGCGGACAAGCCCAGGAAGGCGTCAGCGCCCTCGATCACTTCGCCCAGCGTGCGCAGCTCGGTCTTCTGGGCAAACAGCGCCTTGTCCGGGTCCATCAGCTCGGTACGGCCCTCGTAGACCACGCCGGCGATATCGGTCACGAACACGTTCTCGCGCTTCAGACCCACTTCCAGCAGCAGGTTCAGGCAGGCCAGCGCCGCGGCGCCGGCACCCGACGCCACCAGCTTGACCTCTTCGATCTTCTTGCCGGCGACCTTGAGCGCATTGACCATGGCCGCTGCCACGGTGATGGCCGTGCCGTGCTGGTCGTCGTGGAAGACGGGAATGTTCATGCGCTTGCGCAGCTCGCGCTCCACGAAGAAGCACTCGGGCGCCTTGATGTCTTCGAGGTTGATGGCGCCGAAGGTGGGCTCCAGCGCAGCAATCACGTCGACCAGCTTTTGCGGGTCCTTCTCGTCGATTTCGATGTCGAACACATCGACGCCGGCGAACTTCTTGAACAGCACGCCCTTGCCCTCCATCACGGGCTTGGAGGCCAGCGCGCCGATGTCGCCCAGGCCCAGCACTGCCGTGCCGTTGGAGATCACGCCCACCAGGTTGCCGCGGCTGGTGTATTTGAAGGCCGCAGCCGGGTCCTTGACGATTTCCTCGCAAGGCGCAGCCACGCCGGGCGAGTAGGCCAGCGCCAGATCATGCTGATTGGCCATGGGCTTGGTTGCCGCGATGGCCACCTTGCCGGGCTTGGGGAACTCGTGATACTCCAGTGCCGCCTGACGCAGCAACGCACGTTTATCAATCGAGGTAATGGGCTTGGTGTCGGACATCAGCGGTCTCCAGCTCGCAAAGTAAGTCATCCGCAGTAAGGACTCTCTATGGGCACATTACCCGGCCCCTGTGTTCTTGCGGACGATGAAATCGGATTTTGGATTGTAGGCCGAGCGCTATCAAAAAAAGAGGGGTTGCAGCTCGGCGTTTAAGGTCAAACAGCCATGACTGTTCAATAGCGATGCAAACGAAATCATAGCATTATGCAAATATTGCATGATGCGCGGAGATATGATTCTTGTTGACCTTTGTTTGCCTGCCTCTCTGAAAGCTTCTGCCCATGCTGCCCCGCCACAACGACCCGATTGCCGCCATCGCCACCGCTCCCGGGCGTGGAGCCGTTGGCATTGTTCGAGTCTCAGGCAAAGGTCTTGCGGCCCTGGTGCGAACGCTTTGCGGCAAGGAGCTGAAACCGCGCGAAGCGACTTATCTGCCCTTCAGGGATGCGGGCGGCTCGCCCATAGACCACGGCCTAGCCATCTACTTTCCCGGCCCCCACAGCTATACCGGCGAAGACGTGCTGGAACTGCAGGCCCACGGCGGTCCCGTGGTGCTGCAGCTGCTGCTGGCGCGCTGCCTGGAAGCCGCCCAGAGCGGCAGCGAGGACGGCAAGCCGGTGCTGACAGGGCTGCGTCTGGCCCAGCCCGGCGAGTTCACCGAGCGCGCCTTTCTCAACGACAAGATCGACCTGGCCCAGGCCGAGGCGATTGCCGACCTCATCGATGCCAGCACAGAAGCCGCCGCGCGCAGTGCCAGCCGTTCTCTGTCTGGCGCGTTCTCGCAGGAAATCCATGTGCTGCGCGACGCCCTGGTACATCTGCGCATGCTGGTGGAAGCCACGCTGGACTTCCCTGAGGAAGAAATCGACTTTCTGCAGAAGGCCGATGCCTTTGGCCAACTCGAGCGCCTGCGCGCCCAGGTCACTGCCGTGCTGGCGCGCGCCCACCAGGGCGCACTGCTGCGCGAAGGCATCAAGGTGGTGATCGCCGGCCAGCCCAATGCGGGCAAAAGCTCGCTGCTCAACGCGCTGGCAGGTGCCGAGCTGGCCATCGTCACCCCGATTGCCGGAACCACGCGCGACAAGGTGCAGCAGACGATCCAGATCGAGGGCGTGCCCCTGCATGTGATCGACACCGCAGGCCTGCGTGACAGCGACGACGAGGTGGAGCGCATCGGCATTGCGCGTGCCTGGGACGAAATTGCAGCGGCCGATGCCGTGCTCTTCCTGCACGATCTGACCCGCGTGGAACAGGCCGACTATGCGGCAGCCGATGCCGATATCGCCCGCACCCTGCAGGACAGGCTGCCCGCCCAGGTGCCTGTCATCCATGTCTGGAACAAGACCGATATGGCGGCTGCCGACGTACAGAGCCGCCACACCGCCCAGCTGGATGCGCAGCAGATCGCCTTGTCCGCCCGCACTGGCGACGGCCTGGATGCGCTGCGCAAGCGGTTGCTGGAGGTGGCGGGCTGGCAATCCGCGCCCGAGGGCCTGTATCTGGCCCGTGCCCGCCATGTGGAGGCCCTGCAGGCCGTGGATGCCCACCTGGAGATGGCCGACGAGCAGCTGGCGGCGCAATCCGCCCATCTGGATCTGCTGGCCGAGGAACTGCGCCTGGCCCAGCTGTCGCTGAACTCAATCACCGGCGAATTCAGCTCCGACGACCTGCTGGGGGTCATCTTCTCCAGCTTCTGCATCGGCAAGTAAGGCAGCAGGCCGGCCCGACGCCTTGTTCGAGCGGGCATGAAAAAACGCCACCTTTTCAGGTGGCGTTTTTGTTGGCGCTGGCGCCGTGCTTACTTGCCTTCGGCAGCCTTGCCAAACTTGGGCAGGTTGAACTGAGGCGGCACGCCCATGCGCTTGTTGATGATCCACTGCTGAGCGATCGACAAGATGTTGTTCGTCAGCCAGTACAGCACCAGACCCGAGGGGAAGAAGAAGAACATCACGCTGAACATCAGCGGCATGATCCACATCATCTTGGCCTGCATGGGGTCAGGAGGAGCGGGGTTCAGGGCGGTCTGCAGCAGCGAGGACAGAGTCATCAGCAGTGGCAGGATGAAGAAGGGATCCGGCACCGAAAGGTCGTGAATCCAGCCGATCCAGGGCGCGTTGCGAATTTCCACGCTGGACTGCAGCACCCAGTACAGAGCCATGAAGACAGGGATCTGGATGATGATGGGCAGGCAGCCGCCCATGGGGTTGACCTTCTCCTCGCGGTAGATGCGCATCATCTCCTGCTGCATCTGCTGGGGCTTGTCCTTCAGACGCTCGCGCATTTCCTGAATGCGGGGGTTGATGGCCTTCATCTTGGCCATCGAGGAGTAGGCCTTGGCGTTGAGCCAGTAGAAGGCGATCTTCAGCAGCACCACCAGGGCCACGATGGACCAGCCCCAGTTGCCGATGAACTTGTGCAGCTCGGACAGCAGCCAGTACAGCGGCTTGGCCAGAATCGTCAACCAGCCATAGTCCTTGACCAGTTCCAGACCGGGCGAGAGCTTTTCCAGCATGGGCTCGATCTGAGGACCGGAGAACAGGCGCGAGCTCACGGTCTTGGTCTGGCCGGGTTCCACCGTGCCCACAGGCGTGATCATGCCCACGGCATAGAGGTTGTCACCCACCTTGCGCACGAAGTTGTCGCGCTGGATGCCGTCGGCCAGCAGCCAGGCGCTGGCGAAGTAATGCTGCACCATGGCCACAAAGCCATTGGGAGAGGCCTTGTCGACCTCGGCCTTGCCGCTTTCGATGTCCTTGAACTCGACCTTGTGGTACTTCTTGGCGTCGGTATAGACGGCAGGACCGGTGAAGGTGGAATAGAAGCTGGACTCATGCTCGGGCTTGTTGCCGTCGCGCACCAGCTGCATGTACAGCTGGGGGTTCACGGCGGTCGAGCCGGTGTTGACCACATCGTGCTGCACATCGACGGCATAGGAGCCGCGCTTGAGCGTGAAGGTCTTGACCAGCTTCACGCCACCCTGGTCGGCGGACTCGAAGCGCACTTGCACGCTGTCCTGACCGTCCTTGAGCTCGCGCTCACCGGGCATCACGGTCATGGGAGTCTTGTGCGTGGGGAAGTTGCCGCCGATCAGGCCGGTCTGTCCCAGGTAGACGCGCTTGGCGTTTTCCTCGAACACCTGCATGAGCTTCTTGTCATCCGCGGTGTCGGAGTACTTGAGCAGCTCGGAATGCTTGAGCGTGCCGCCTTCGCTGTCGAAGGTCAGACGCATGACATCGCTGCCCACGGTCACGTCCTGACGGGGCGTCACGGCTGCTGCGGGCTGGCCTGCAGCATTGGCAGCACCGGGCACATCGCCGGCAGAAGCGGCTGCGGCGGGCTGGGGAACACTGACATCGGCAGGCTTGGCATCGGCCGCAGCAGGTGCACTGACCGTCTGCGGCGATGGGAAGAAGGTGGGCTTTTTGCCGTTATGGATTTGCCACTTGTCCCAGAGCAAAACCATGGAAAAGCCAAATATCACCCACAGTATGGTGCGGCGAATATCGTTCATGAAGACTTCTTAGGTGAGGAAGGTTGGGTGGTCGCGGAAGAGTCCGAGGCATTGTCCAGAAAGGAAAACAGCCTGGGCTTTTGCTGTGGCACGGGATCATGCCCTCCGTCACACCACGGATGACAGCGCGCCAGCCGGCGCACCGTCAGATAAGAGCCTACCGCAGCGCCGTGTTGCTCCAGCGCTTGAAGGGAATAGGCCGAGCAGGTCGGCTCGAAACGACAGGCCGACCCCAGCCAGGGACTGAGCAGCAGCCTGTAGCCACGCACCACAGTCATGAGCAGTCGCTGCATCATGGCTGGTTCTCCGGCTGATTAGCTATTGAATCAGTAGCTTCTTGCGCTCTTCCATCAAGGGCTTGAGGCGAATTCTTCTTCAAATCCACCTCCGCCGCAGCGGCCTGACGGGCCTGCGTCAGGCGGCGTGCCCCGGTCGCAAAAAGCTGTTGCAGTTCCGTGCGGACCGCTGCCTTGAGCTGATCCGAGGTTGCACTGACGAATTGCTTACGGTCAAACCCCGAGCGCAGGCGCACCACATAGGAAGCACACAGCAGGGCGTCCTCGTACTCCGAGGACACCGCATAGATCTGGCGCTTGATGGTGTGGCGCGTGACCGAGCGGCGTGCCCAGCGCTTGGGCACCATGGCACCCAGCCAGGCCTGCTTGCGCACGGCACCAATGCCAAACAGGGCCTGCGGATCACTCGATCCGGGCCCTGTCCTGGGGTTGGCAACCATGTCGGCAACCTCGGCCGCCAGCTCCATACGGTGCAGGGCGAAGTGCGGGGTACGGGCAATGGTGCCCGCGGACATGGTGGCCTGGAATTGCGGACGCGTTTTCAGCCTTTGCATAGGAGAGCCTCCGTTCAGAGGCCTTCAGCGCAGCGAAGGAGCAGACCGCTAGCCAACGCCGGCCTTAGACGGCCAGACGCTTGCGGCCCTTGGCGCGACGTGCGTTGATCACGGCACGGCCACCCTTGGTCTTCATGCGGACCAGGAAACCGTGGGTACGGGCGCGGCGGATCTTGGAAGGTTGATAAGTACGTTTCATGTTGGTTCCTTGAGAAGGTTCAGTATTTGCGTCGGCAAGGCGCCATGTTTGCGCCCGACCATTCCGGTTTTGCGCCGCACACTGTCACCGCCAAACCCGATATTTTTTCACATGCCAAGCATGTCATCGGACCAGAAGGCAACAAACGGAACAAAGCACCCGCCACAGCGCCCGCAAACATGTTCTGCATGTTCTAAAGCAGCTGGGCGCGCGCGCACAAAAAAGGCGCCCGGCTCATATCACCCTGAACACATTCAGGGAAACCGGGGATTATCACAGCGTTGCGCTTTTGATGCAATGACCCTTGAATTTGCTATGGACTCATGAGGATACCGTCAAGCCTGCACCGAGGTCGGAGATTCTTTACAAACCACAGGCTGCCTAATCTATTAGGATGTGCAGCCTATTACGCACCGGAGTCGGGGACAGCCTCCTGATATTTTGTGGATAACTTCCGCAAAAGCTACAATACCAACCCCGTAACTGTTCCTCCTATCCACAATTAGACTTTTGACAATGACAGAGGAACCAACCAATGATGCAGGCCAGGCCCTGTGGCAGGTCTGCGTTGAGCAACTGGGTCAGGAGCTGCCGGAGCAGCAATTCAACACCTGGATCAAGCCGCTGACGGCACTCGTTGCAGAAGATTTTTCTAAGGTCACCGTCTATGTGGCCAACCGCTTCAAGCTGGACTGGATCCGTGCCCAGTATGCAGGCCGCATCTCGGCCATGCTGGAGTCGCTCTACGGTCAGCCCGTCACCCTTGAGTTAGCACTTGCTCAGCGTGAAAGCGTTGTGCGTACATACGTGCGCCCACCATCTGCAACGCAGCAGACAGCTGCGCAGACGCTCAATGTCGCCGTACCCACCGTCACCAGCGAAGAGGCCAGTGCGCCGGTTTTCCGCACCCGCCTGAACCCGGCTCTCACCTTCGAGACCCTGGTCGAAGGTACGGCCAACCGCATGGCGCGCTCGGCCGCCATGCATGTGGCAGGCTCGCCCGGTCATCTCTACAACCCGCTGTTCATCTATGGTGGTGTCGGCCTCGGTAAGACCCACCTGGTGCATGCTGTGGGTAACCAGCTGCTCAAGGACAAGCCCGACGCCAAGATTCTCTACATCCATGCCGAGCAGTTTGTGTCGGATGTGGTCAAGGCCTACCAGCGCCGCACCTTTGACGAGTTCAAGGAACGCTACCACTCGCTCGATCTGCTGCTGATCGACGATGTGCAGTTCTTCGCCAACAAGGACCGCACGCAGGAAGAGTTCTTCAACGCCTTCGAGGCCCTGCTGGCCAAGAAGAGCCATATCGTGATGACGTCCGACACCTATCCCAAGGGTCTGGCCAATATTCACGAGCGCCTGGTCTCGCGTTTCGACTCGGGCCTGACGGTGGCCATCGAGCCGCCCGAGCTGGAAATGCGCGTGGCGATTCTGATCAACAAGGCCCGCGCCGAGAACGCCGACATGCCCGAGGAAGTCGCCTTCTTCGTGGCCAAGAACGTGCGCTCCAACGTGCGTGAGCTCGAAGGCGCGCTGCGCAAGATCCTGGCCTATTCGCGCTTCAACCAGAAGGAAGTGTCGATCCAGCTGGCCCGCGAGGCGCTGCGCGATCTGCTCAGCATTCAGAACCGCCAGATCTCTGTGGAAAACATCCAGAAGACGGTGGCTGACTACTACAAGATCAAGGTCGCCGACATGTACAGCAAGAAGCGCCCGGCCAGCATTGCCCGGCCGCGCCAGATTGCCATGTACCTGGCCAAGGAGCTGACGCAGAAAAGCCTGCCCGAGATCGGCGAGCTATTCGGCGGCCGCGACCACACCACCGTGCTGCACGCCGTACGCAAGATTGCAGGCGAGCGCCAGACCAACACCGAGTTGAACCAGCAGTTGCATGTGCTGGAACAAACGCTCAAGGGTTAAGAGCGTGTTCACGATCTGCTCGCGCCGACGTAGAGATCATGACGAGGCTCTAAAAAACTCCCCCATGAATGTCACTCACACAGGGCAAAATGGGGAATTAACGCGGCATGAGGGAGCGTCTGCATCGCCCTGCGGGCGCCGCCGCGTCAAAACATATGCGCACTTAAATCACTGAGGTTGACATGATCGTCCTGAAAGCCACACAAGACAAAGTTCTCGCGGTCCTGCAATCGGTGGCCGGCATTGTCGAGCGCCGCCACACGCTGCCCATTCTGGCCAATGTGCTGATCAAGAAGACCGGCAATGCGCTGCAGCTGACAACCAGCGACCTGGAAATCCAGATCCGCACCACGGCCGAGCTGGGCGGCGACGCCGGCGACTTCACCACCACCATCGGTGCCCGCAAGCTGATCGACATCCTGAAGACCATGCCCGGCGACCAGACCGTGAGCCTGGAGACGCAGCAGTCCAAGATGATTCTCAAGGGCGGCAAGAGCCGCTTCACGCTGCAGACCCTGCCCGCCGAAGACTTCCCGCTGGTGCAGGAATCGGCCGCCTTCGGCCCTGCCTTCAGCGTGCCGCAGAAGGTGCTCAAGGACCTGCTGGGCCAGGTCTCCTTTGCCATGGCCGTGCAGGACATCCGCTACTACCTGAACGGCATTCTGTTCGTCGCCGAAGGCAACACCCTGAGCCTGGTGGCCACCGACGGCCACCGCCTGGCCTGGGCCAGCGCCACGCTGGACGTGGAAGTGCCCATCAAGCAGGAAGTGATTCTGCCGCGCAAGACCGTGCTGGAGCTGCAGCGCCTGCTGTCGGATGCCAGCGGCGAGAACCAGCCCGTCATCGAGATGCAGTTCGCCAACAACCAGGCCAAGTTCACCTTTGGCGGCATGGAGTTCGTGACCAAGCTGGTCGAAGGCAAGTTCCCCGACTACAACCGCGTCATCCCGCGCAACCACACCAACAGCGTGACCCTGGGCCGCGCCCCGCTGCTGGCATCGCTGCAGCGTACGGCCATCATGACCAGCGACAAGTTCAAGGGCGTGCGCCTGTCGGTGGAGCCCGGCACGCTGCGCGTGGCGTCCAACAACGCCGAGCAGGAAGAGGCCATGGACGAACTCGACATCGACTACGGTGGCGACACCATCGAGATCGGCTTCAACGTGACCTATCTGATCGACGTGCTCACCAATATGAGCCAGGACATGGTCAAGATCGATCTGCAGGACGGCAACAGCTCGGCACTGGTCACCATCCCCGAGAACGAAAGCTTCAAGTACGTCGTGATGCCCATGCGCATCTGAGTGGACCGAACGCAGCCAGCCATTTCATTGCCTGAAATAACAGGAGCAGCTACCGCTCGTCCTGTAATGATTTCAGGCAAGTATTCATTTGAAAGTTATGCAGGTCAGGCGCCAACAGCTCCTGACCTTGTAGCAGCAAGGTAATTTCATGACCGAAGAGAACAAGCCAGACACCCAGAGCGCCGCAGATGCAGGCGGCTATGGCGAAGGCGCAATCCAGATCCTGGAAGGCCTGGAAGCCGTGCGCAAGCGCCCGGGCATGTACATCGGTGACACCTCGGACGGCACCGGTCTGCACCATCTGGTCTTCGAGGTCGTGGACAACTCCATCGACGAAGCGCTGGCCGGCTACTGCGACGACATTCTGGTCACCATCCATGCCGACGGCTCGCTGTCCGTCATCGACAACGGCCGCGGCATTCCCACCGGCGTGAAGATGGACGACAAGCACGAGCCCAAGCGCTCGGCCGCCGAAATCGCGCTGACCGAGCTGCACGCCGGCGGCAAGTTCAACCAGAACAGCTACAAGGTCTCGGGCGGTCTGCACGGCGTGGGCGTGTCCTGCGTGAACGCGCTGTCCGTCTGGCTCAAGCTCACCGTCAGCCGCGACGGCCGACGCCACGAAATCGACTTCTCGCGCGGCTTTGTGCAAAACCGCCTGATCGAAGTCGTGGACGGTGCCGAAGTCTCGCCCATGCGCGTGGTCGGTGCCAGCGACAAGCGCGGCACCAAGGTGCACTTTCTGCCCGACCAGGAAATCTTCAAGGAGAACTTCGAGTTCCGCTATGAAATCCTGGCCAAGCGCCTGCGCGAGCTGTCCTTCCTGAACAACGGCGTGCGCATTCGCTTGAAGGACGAGCGCGACGGCAAGGAAGACGATTTCTCGGGCGCCGGAGGCGTCAAGGGCTTTGTGCAGTTCATCAACGGCACCAAGAAGGTGCTGCACCCCACCACCTTCCATGCCAACGGCTCGCGCCCTGCGGAAACCTATGGCGGCATTCCCGGCACCGAAATCGGTGTCGAGGTGTCCATGCAGTGGAACGACAGCTATGCCGAACAGGTGCTGTGCTTCACCAACAACATTCCCCAGCGTGACGGTGGCACCCACCTGACCGGCCTGCGCGCCGCCATGACCCGCGTGATCGGCAAATACATCGCCGACAACGAAATGGCCAAGAAGGCCAAGGTCGAAGTCTCAGGCGACGACATGCGCGAAGGTCTGTGCGCCGTGCTCAGCGTGAAGGTGCCCGAGCCCAAGTTCTCCAGCCAGACCAAGGACAAGCTGGTCAGCTCGGAAGTGCGCGCGCCCGTGGAAGACATCGTGGCCAAGAGCCTGACCGACTTCCTCGAAGAAAACCCCAACGACGCCAAGATCCTCTGCGGCAAGATCATCGAGGCGGCCCGCGCCCGTGAAGCCGCGCGCAAGGCCCGCGAAATGACGCGCCGCAAGGGCGTGCTCGACGGCATGGGCCTGCCCGGCAAGCTGGCCGACTGCCAGGAAAAAGATCCTGCGCTGTGCGAAATCTACATCGTCGAGGGTGACTCCGCCGGCGGCTCCGCGAAGCAGGGTCGCGACCGCAAGTTCCAGGCCATCCTGCCGCTGCGCGGCAAGATCCTGAACGTGGAAAAGGCCCGCTACGAAAAGCTGCTGTCCAGCCAGGAAATCATCACCCTGATCACTGCCCTGGGCACCGGCATCGGCAAGGTCAGCGAAGACTCGGGCAAGAGCAGCAGCGACGACTACAACCCCGACAAGCTACGCTACCACCGCATCATCATCATGACCGACGCGGACGTGGACGGCGCCCACATCCGTACCCTGCTGCTGACCTTCTTCTACCGCCAGATGCCCGACCTGGTCGAGCGCGGCCATATCTACATCGCCCAGCCGCCGCTGTACAAGGTCAAGAACGGCAAGGAAGAGCTCTACCTCAAGGACGGCCCGGCCCTCAACAAATACCTGCTCAAGATCGCGCTGAACCATGCCAGCGTGAACACCGGCGGCGACACTCCGCGCACCGTCGAAGGTGAAGAGCTGGCCAAGCTGGCCAACATGCACCTGGCCGCCGAAACCGTCATCGAGCGCCTGTCCAACTTCATGGATGCCGAAGCCCTGCGCGCCATTGCCGACGGCGTGCAGATCAAGCTCGACACCTTCGAGGAAGCCCAGGAATGCGCCCCAATTCTCGAAGCCAAGCTGCGCGAGCTGACCACCACCGGCGTGCCCGCCGATGTGACGGCCGAGATCGACCCCAACAGCGAGCACCCCGTCCTGCGCATCAGCCGCCATCACCACGGCAATATCAAGAGCTCCATCCTGACCCAGGAGTTCGTGCGCAGCCATGACTACGCCGCCCTGTCCGACGAAGCGCAGAACTTCGTCGGCCTGCTGGGCGAAGGTGCCAAGGTCACGCGCGGCGAAGGCGAAAAGGCCAAGACCGAAAAGGTCGGCGACTTCCGTCAGGCCATGGCCTGGCTGATCTCCGAAGCCGAGCGCACCACAGGCCGCCAGCGCTACAAGGGTCTGGGCGAAATGAACCCCGAGCAGCTCTGGGAAACCACCATGGACCCCAATGTTCGCAGCCTGCTGCAAGTCAAGATCGGCGACGCCATCGAAGCCGACCGCGTCTTCACCATGCTTATGGGTGACGAGGTCGAACCGCGCCGCAACTTCATCGAAGACAACGCGTTGCGGGCGGGGAATATCGACGTTTGATTTTGTCGAATGCCACCATTGGTGAAAACTGTGCCAAGTTGGTGAAAAAGCTTTGACATAGTTACTAACAAAGAGCCCGGGTCATCCCGGGCTCTTTGTTATGGGGGCTGATATGAAGTCTATGGCTATTGTTCAGCGCTTGCTGTCGTTCTTACTGCTTGACTACGTTGGCCTTTGCATCTCATCGATTCGCTATCGATATCAAGCTCTGGAAGCCACCCCTGTGCACCTAACCAAACAGCTCGGCGCCATGGTGAGTCATGCTGAGGCGGTGGATCCACCAAGTCGGCAGGATACCAACCACCCCTTATGCGTTGCTGCAGCTCTGGCACAAGCACCTGACCTTCTTGCAACCGCTGTAAATCGCGCGTATCCAATTCTTTACCAACGACCAGCACACCCGTCTGCTGTGCCACATGCACCAGTGCAGCTAGGTTTTCCACACAAGGGGCATGGTCCATGCGCCAATGGTCACAGAGCAACCAATAGCGCGACCATTCAATACCATCCAGCCCTTCGCTCACCTCCTCGTACACCACACATACCGGGCCATACACCCCCGGCCCCACCGGAACGCCCAAAGCCTTCCAAACAGCAAGATATCTATGCACGTTCGGTGCTGCGGCCTCACGTGCATGCAACCATTCGCCATAGCGTGCAGGCTCTTTGTAGTGATCCTCTATAAAGTGTGGCACTGCGTCCTCTAGGCCGTCCAACCAATCGCGACGTAGGTTCAAATAGCCAGCCGCCCAATCCAGCAGCGCAGGGGTCAACTTGGGCTTAAGCAGATCAGGTGACGAGCAATCGGCCATGGCCAACTCAGGCTTGGCCTGGGCGATGGCAGCCGGCACCAAGCGAATGATCTGCTGCCGCGCCAAACCATGCGCCTCAAAAGCGCGGATCAGCCGCTGGGCCGAGCGCCGAGCAGGATCACGCCGACCTCGCCACCATTCCCAGCTTTTGCTGATTACGCCCCAAAGGCTCGTGACTTCACCCACCCAGGACATGGTCAGCCCAACCTCTGCACCGAAGCCCTGGTCTTCACGCGCTCGAAATGGGCTGCCACGCGCGGGAATTCGGTGATGTCCACGCCGTCGCCCTTGAGCCAGCCCGCCACGGTGTAGAGATAGCCGTCGGCCACGGTGAACTGCTCACCCATCACCCAGGTCTTGTCGCCCAGATAGTGCTGTTCGATCACCGCAAAGCATTCGCGCATGTTCTGCGGCACCTTGGCGCGCATGGCGGTCTGGGCAGCCTCGTCGTCGGCCCAGCGCGAGGCGCGTGGACGGTGGGCGTGAGCGATGTGTGCGGTCGATGCCAGATAGGCATTGAACTCCTGCATCTGCGCCAGCGCAAAGGGGTCATCCAGCGGTGCCAGTCTGGCCTGCGGATGGGTCTGCGCCACATACAGCAGCAGCGCGGGAGTCTCGGTCAGCACGCCGCGTTCCGTGGCCAGCGCGGGCACTCTGCCCTTGGGATTGATGCTCAGGTATTCGGGGCTGCGCTGCTCGTTGTCGGCAAAGCTCAGCGTCTTGAGCGTGAACTGGGCGTCGGCCTCATAAAGCGCAATCAGTACGGCCTGCGCGCAGGTGCCAGCTGCGTAGTAAAGCGTGGTTTGGCTTGCCAAAATCGTTCTCCCGTGGATGGTGATATGCCTGTGCAGTGTAGGCTGCCCCGCAGCCCGCTCAATCCCATGAAACGGGTCTGCTCATAGCAATGGCGCAAGGCAGACATCGACATCTCATGGCAGCATCGCGCTTCTCCCAGAAGTGCCCCACCCGAAATGAAATCCTCCATCCGCATTGTTGACGTCGACCGCCTGGAAACCTGGAGCAAGTACAAGGCCGGCATGTGCGACAGCTGCGCGGCCAATTGCTGCACCATGCCGCTGGAGGTACGCCTGCCGGATCTGGTGCGCCTGGAGCTGGTGGACCCGTTCGAGGTCGAAAACATCGAGCCCAAGCTGATCGCCAAGCGGCTGATGAAGATGCGCCTGATCGACCACTTCAACCCCAAGCACGAGATCTTCACCATGGCCCGCCGAGCGGGTGGCGACTGCAATTTCCTGGACAAGAACACGCGCCGCTGCACGGTCTATGAAAAGCGCCCGGAAACCTGCAGACTGCACCCTAAGAAGGGGCCCAAACCAGGCTTCTGTGCCTATGGCAACAAGGCGCTTTCGCAGATCTGAAAACGTCGCGGCAGCGCTTCAGACATCGGCCACGGCAGGCAACCAGATGCGCGCCACCAGTCCTGGATGGGCGTTATGAAAACTGAGCTTGCCGCCATGCAGCTGGACAATGGCCAGCACACTGGCCAGACCCAGTCCGTAGCCCGGGCGATCCGATTCCGCGCGGTAGAAACGGGTGGTCATTTTCTCCAGGGTCTGAGGATCTGCACCCGGCCCCTGATCCTGCACGGTGATCTCCACACCCCAGACGCCATCGCTGCCATGCTCCTGCGCTGGCGCGGCGCGCAGCAGCACGTCAGCCCCGTGGATATCGTCGGGTGAAGCTCCGTATTTAATAGCATTATCGACAAGATTGGAAACGGCGCTGGCCAGCAGGTCACCATCGCCCAGGGCCTGCACACCTTCCTGCACATCCAGCCTGAGAATGCCGCCGGCGTCTTCCACCAGCGGCTCGTAGAAGTCCACCACATCAACCAGCAAGGCCTGCAGGTCAACCGGCGCAAAGCTCTTGCGACTGGCTCCGCTTTCCACTTCGGCAATCTGCAAGAGCTTCTCGAACACCACACCGAGTTCAGCGACTTCTTCGGCCACCAGCGCCAGCGTGGCAGACTGCATTTCTGGGCTGGCCTGCTGTGCGTTGCGCAGGCGCAGCAATATGCGCGTCAACGGCGTTCTGAGGTTGTGCGCAATGCTGTTGGAGACATGGCGTATGCCTTCCATCAACTGCTCGAGCCGATCGAGCATGGTGTTGATATCACGGTTGAGCAGCGTGAATTCATCACCGCGCTGATCGACCGGAATGCGCTGGCGCAAATCGCCCGCCGCAACGCGCGACATGGTGTTGCGAATGGCGGCCGCGCGCTCATCCACCACACGCCTGAAGACCATGGCACCGATCAGGGCCATGATGCAGGCCGCGACGGCTGCCAACAAGCTAGCCTGACCGAACAGCTCCTCCATGTCGCGCTGCAACTGCATGTCGCTGCCTACGGCCAGCAGATTGCCATTGGGCATTTCCACGACGGCCACCCGACCTACCATCAGCCGCCCGTTGCGCTTCACGGTCAGCTCGCGCACGCCCATGATGCTGAGCTTGCGCGGAGGATAGACCTCGGCATTGCTGACAATGGTCTCACCTTGCGGGTTCATGAGAATGACGATTTCCGTGTCGGTGTTCACACCGTCACGAATGGTCTGCAGAATCTCGTTTTCCAGTGCCCCCGGGCCGTATTTGGCCGAGTGCTCGGTCAGTCTGCGCACATGGTTTTCGGCCTGCTTGTCGAGCCTTACCCGCACCACGCCCACGGTCTGCACATAGAAGACGGCCAGCACAATGGCCATGGTCAGGACCATGAGGCCGCCATAGCTGAGTGCCAGCCTGAAGGCCAGCGAACTCCAGGGTCTGGAGCGCATCATCAGACCACCTCGGGCAGGTCTTGCGGCTGGTCCGAGAGGCTGTAGCCCACACCGCGCACGGTGTGGATCAGAGGCGTGGCAAAGCCTTTGTCCACCTTGCTGCGCAAGCGGCTGATGTGCACGTCGATCACATTGGTCTGCGGATCGAAGCGGTAATCCCAGACCGACTCCAGCAGCATGGTGCGCGTGACGATCTGGTGCGCATGCTGCATGAGAAACGCGAGCAGACGGAATTCGCGCGGCTGCAGCGACAACGGCTGGCCGGCACGCTCGGCACTGCGCGAAATCAGGTTGACGCGCAGATCGGCCACCTGCATCTCGCGAGTGGGAGCCGGGATCTGGGCACGGCGCACCAGGGCTTCGAGCCTGGCCGAGAGCTCGGAGAAGGCAAAGGGCTTGGTCAGATAGTCATCGCAGCCGGCCTTGAGCCCGCGCACTCTCTCGTCCGTGGCAGACAGGGCGCTGAGAACCAGCACCGGCGTCTGCTTTCCCATGGAGCGCAAGGCCTGCAGGATCTGCAGTCCGTCAAAGCCATTGGGCAGCATGCGGTCGAGGATGATGACATCCCAGTTCTCGCCCACGGCCTGCGCAATGCCTTGCACACCGTCACCGCAGACACTGACATGCGCGCCTTGCTGGCGCAACCCTTCAGCGATGTAACGCGCGTTGAGCGCATCGTCTTCGATGATGAGGTAGCGATACATGCGGAGTCTGTCTCTGGCCGTTGGTGGACAGACACTATAAGCCGTCGCCTCCTCCTTCGCAGCGGGCGGCAGGGAAGCATCAGGAGGTGGTACAGGGGTTTGTGCCATCTCCCTTGCCTCGCTCAAGGCTGCACCTGTGGCAGGTCGCCGCTGGCCAGACGCACTTCCCACTCGGCGTCCAGCATGTCCTTGACCAGCTCCAGATGCTCCAGCCGGTGCTCGGTGATCGAGCCCAGTGCATCGATCAGCTCGAGAATCGTGCCCTTGCCCAGCTTGTAGGCGTCCTGAGCCATCTGGTGCAGCGGCGCAATCTGCGCCAGCCCTTCCTTCTCGTAGTCACGCACGGCCGTGCGGCGCAGAGACAGTTGCTGCAACGCACGCTGCAGTTCGGACTGAGCGGCCAACAGGGCCGCATCGCGGCGCAGCTCGGCCTGGTCGGCCTCGACCTTGGCGCGCTCGATAGGGCCCTGGCGACGGTCGAAAAGCGGGATCTCCACGCTCACGCCCACCTGGTTGAAACTGCCATCCACGCTGTTGCGGATGCGGGCCAGACCAAAGGATGGCGTGGGCAATGCCTCACGCTGCTCGAGCTGGATCTTCTGGCGCGCCCTGTCCAGCTCGGCCTGCGCGGCACGCAGGCTCGGCAACTGGATCTGCGCCTGATTCCACAGCAGCTCGTAGCCAGGGGCCTTGCGCAGGTCGGAAGCCTGCAGGCTGCCTTCGACACGCACCTGCCATTGCGGCAGGGCCGCAATGGCAGCCACGCGCGATGCAGCATCCCGCAAGGCGGCCTGGGCCTTGCTGACCTGCATGCTCATCTGGGCCTGCTGCAGGTTCAGACGCGCGCCGTCATAGCGGCTGCGCGTACCGGCTTCGATCTGGCCCTTGACGATGTTGCCCGCCCTCTCCAGCTCGTCGCGTGCAGCCAGCCACACCTGATAGCGCTGCTGCGCCACCAGCAGCTCGTTGAAGGCATGGGCGGCATCGCTCATGGTGACGGCGACCGCCACGTCGGCATTGGCCGCCGCGGCCTTCTCGCCCAGCCTGGCATTCTCGATGCGCATGCCGCGCTGACCGAAGATGGGAATGGCCTGCTCCACACCCCATTCCTTTTCGCCGCGCTTGCTGGAGTAATGCATGGCGGGATTGGAGATGGTGGCCGCCGTCTTGCTGTCGGCCCTGGCCAGATCCAGCTGCATGCGATCGGCCGCCAGGTTGGGCTGGTTCTGCACGACGATGCGCAGATATTCCTGCAGGGTCACAGGCTGCACAGGGGCCGCCATACGGCCCGCGGCTGCACTGTTCTGCGCAGGTGCGTCCATCGCATCGGCAGCATGGGCCAGGCCGCTGAAAGCACCGCAGCACAGTGCCGCAGCCATGGCCAGCGAGTGCCATTTATTCATCTTGAGCGCTTTCATCACGTTCTTCCTGCGTCAACATGTTCTTGGGGCCCAGCAAGGCATACAGCACGGGCAGCAGCACCAGTGCCACCAATGGCAGCACCACCATGCCGCCGACGATGACGGAGGCAAACGGGCGCTGGGTTTCGCTACCCACGCCAGTGGACAGTGCCATGGGCAGCAGGCCCAGCAGCGCCAGCAACGCCACCAGAATGATGGAGCGCATGCGCTCGGCCGCACCTTCGATCAGGGCCTGCATCAAGGGCATGCCCTGACGGCGCAAATCCTCGACCGCAGAGACCACCAGCAACCCCGCCAGGGCCACCTGGCCCAGCAAGGCAATAAAACCGATGGCCGCGCTGATGGAGAGCTCGATATGCGCCAGATGCAGGGCCGCAATGCCGCCCACCATGGCAAACGGCGCGCACAGCAGGATGATGCCGGCGCTGCGGGCCTGGCCCAGCGCACCGAACAGCAGGGCGTAGACGATCACCAGCGACAGTGGCACCACCACCTTCAGGCGTGCAGCCGCACGTTGCTGGTTCTCCCATTCACCGCCCCAGACGGCCTGGTAGCCTTCAGGCAATTTCACGTTCTGCTTGAAGGTGGCCAGCGTGTCCTTCACCACTGAGCCGATGTCACGGCCTTCCACATTGAACTTGAGCGCCATGTAGCGCGCATTGCCTTCGCGGAAGATGGAGGAGTTGCCGACCTTCATGCTGACCGTACCGACCGAGCCCAGAGGCACAGAGCCACCATCGGGCAGCGGTATGGCGATGTTGCGAATGCGCTCTTCGTCCATGCGGTCCACATAGGGCAGGCGCACGCGCACCGGCACGGGGAACTCGCCTTCCCACAAAGTGGTGGCCACATTGCCGGCCAGGGCTACTTCCAGGGTCTTTTGCGCGTCCTCCATGGCAATGCCCTGGCGCGCCAGCGCCTGGCGGTCGAACTGCACATGCACCTGGGGTGCCGGGGCATCGCGGTACAGATCCAGATCGACCACACCATCGATGTCCTTCACCAGCGATTTGGTCTGCTGAAGAATGCTGCGCAGCGTGGGAATATCAGGGCCGAACAGCTTGAGCACGACCTGGCCGCGCGCGCCCGAGGTGGACTCTTCCACGCTGTCGCGAATAGGCTGCGCGAAGTTGAAGGCCACGCCGGGAATCTCACCCAGTGTCGCCCGCATTTCCTCGATCAGCGCGGGCTTGGTCAGGCCCTTGCGCCATTCGCCATGGGGCTTGAGGCGCACCAGCACCTTGGCCAGATTCAGCGTCTCGTTGTCGGTGCCTGATTCGGGGCGTCCCTGCTCCGTGGTGACGGTGATCACCTCGGGGAAGACCTTGAGGCGCAGACGCACATCGCGCAGCACTTCCTGGCCTTTTTCCAGCGAGATGGAAGCCGGCATCTGCACCAGCACATAGGCATCGCCCTCATCGAGCTCCGGCAGGAACTCGGTGCCGAGCCATTTCGCCGAAACCCCGGCCACCACCAGTACGCTCACGAACACGGCGATCACTGCAGTGCGGCGCTTGGCGGCGCCCAGTACCTTGGCGATCCAGTGCTGGTAGCCGTGGTGCGCGCGGTCGAAGATCTTGGGCTCTTCCACCATCACATGCTTGGGCTTGAGCAGCAAGGCGCACAGCGCCGGCACCAGACCCATGGCGAACACCAGCGCACCCAGCAGGGCAAAGCTGTAGGTCATGGCCAGCGGACGGAAGATGCGGCCTTCGATGCTCTGCAGCGAGAACACGGGAATCAGCGCCGCAATCACAATGGCCATGGCGAACAGCGTGGGCTTGGCCACGGCCACGGCCGAATCCACAATGATGTGGCGCATGTCGTTGGCCGTCTGCGGCTTGCGCTGCCGTGCGTTGCGGATGATGTTCTCGGCCAGCACCACGGCACCGTCCACCATGATGCCGAAGTCGATGGCGCCCATGGAGATCAGATTGGCAGGCATGCCCAGCCAGTGCAGGCCGATGAAGGCCACCAGCAGCGACAGCGGAATCACCGTGGCCACGATCAGCGAGCCACGCAGGCTGCGCAGGAATAGCCACAGCACGGCAATGATCAGCGTGGCACCGAACAGCAGGTTGTGCTGCACGGTCTTGAGCGTGTGACCCACCAGATCGGAGCGATCATAGTTGGTGACCATGTGCATGCCTTCGGGCAGGCCGCCGCTGTTGAGCTCATCGACCTTGGCATGAATGTCATCGAGCACGATGGAGGGGTTGGCGCCGCGCTTGAGCAGCACAATGCCCTGCACCACATCGTTCTGGTCGTCCATGCCCACCGAGCCCTGGCGCGGCGTATGCGACTGCGCGACACGCGCCACGTCGCCGATGGTCACGGGAGCCTTGCCACGCATGGCAACGACCACGTCCTGAATCTCCTGCGGATTACGCAGCAGGCCGATACCGCGAATGATGAAGGACTGCTCGCCACGGCGCATCAGGCCGCCACCTACGTTGCGGTTGGACTTGGAGAGCGCATCGCTCACATCGTCCAGCGACAGGCCCAGGCTGTAGAGCTTCTCGGGGTCGACTTCAACGTGGAACTCCTTGACGAAGCCGCCAATGCTCACCACGTCGGCCACGCCCTGCACCTGCTTGAGCACCCGCACCACATGCCATTCCTGCTCGGTGCGCAACTGCGCCAGATTGTGTCTGTCGCTCTGCAGGCGGTAGTAGAAGATTTTGCCCAGCGGCGTGTAGTCAGGCGCCATTTCAGGCGTCACGCCACTGGGAAGATCCGCCTGCGGCAGACGCTGCGACACCTCGGCGCGCGACGTAAAGCTCTTCGCGTCGTCGTTGAAGACCAGATTGATCATGGAGAGACCGAAATAGCTCTCCGAGCGCAGCGATATCAGACCCGGCGTTCCGTTGAGCTCACGCTCCAGCGGCTGGGTGATCTGGCGCTCCACCTCTTCGGGAGCCAGGCCCGGCGCCTGGGTGATCACCCCGACCTGCACATTGGTCACGTCGGGATAGGCTTCGATGGCGGTCTGCAGATAGGCGTAGACGCCGTAGACGGCAATCGCCAGCGTGGCGCACACCGCCAGCAGCCGACGATGGACCACAAATGAAATAAATGAACTCAGCATGGTTCAGGCTCCTGCCAGACTAGAGCAGCTGACTGGCCGCGCCGTCGAGCAGCAGACCACCACGCACCACAATCTTCTCACCGACCTTGAGGCCGCTGATCACCGGCACCATGCCTCGCGATGGACGTCCCAGCGTCACCACGCGCGCCTCGAACTGGTTGTTCTCATGCTGCACATAGACCACGCTATGGCTTTCATCCTTGATGAGCACGGCGGTGACAGGAATCAGCATCTCCTGCTGATTCGACAACTGCACGCCCACCTTGGCCTGCATGCCGGGACGCAGCACCGGGTTCTGCTCGCTCAACTCCACCACCACGGCAGCGCGTCGCGACTCCTTGTCCAGCGTGGCGCCGAGATGGCGGACAGTACCCTTGATCGGTTTGGGCAACTGCGGCACCTCGACCTGCACGGCACTGCCCAGGCGAATGCCGGGCAGATCGGACTCGAACACCTCTGCGACCACATTCATGGCCTGGGGATCGCCAATCATGAACAGCGCGGCTCCCGGTTCAGCGGCAGTCCCCACCACGGCCTTGCGCTCGGCCACGATGCCTGCACGCGGTGCGCGCAGCTCGATGCGATCGCCACCGCCCGAGCCCAGCAGCGCAGCCGTGCCCTGTGCACGGCCCAGCTCCTGCGAGGTCTCACGCAGCTTGGCCTGCGCAGCGCGCAGATCGACTTCCACACCCACGCCCTTGTCCACCATGGTCTGCTGGCGCTGGGCTTCCACCACGGCCACATCATGTGCGGTCTTGGCCGCAGCCACGTCATAGCGGGTGCGTAGCGCATCGGGACTGACCAGGGTTGCCAGCAGATCGCCGGCCTTGACCATATCGCCCACATGCGCATTGACCGACAGGACACGCGCCGAAACCGGCACCGAGACGGAGGCCACGCGATCCTCGACGAAGGCCACATGCGCAGGAGCCCAGGCCATCTGCAACCCCTGCGGATTGGCCACGGGCGCGATCTCCAGCATCTTCACGGAGGCTGGCTTGACCT
The DNA here is from genome assembly GCF_011752915.1 of Comamonas sp. Tr-654. Taxonomy (NCBI): domain Bacteria; kingdom Pseudomonadati; phylum Pseudomonadota; class Betaproteobacteria; order Burkholderiales; family Comamonadaceae; genus Comamonas; species Comamonas sp. Tr-654. The sequence continues at coordinate 243,827 of NZ_VWWQ01000004.1, read as the reverse complement.
GGATAAAGCCCTTGGGCAGTTGCGCAACCGGCTTCTGCACCTCCTCGGTGGCTCTGGAGGCATCACAGCCGAGCAGCAGGCCCGCCACGGCAATGGCCGCAGCCATCACAGGCAGTCTTGCCAATGTCCAGTTTGGTAAATGTGCCGCTCCCGGCTGTCTCACAAGGCTCTTGTACATGTTCACTCTTTCCCAAGTCCGGCAAGTGACGGAGTGACGGGCGCGTCCACGACTTCACCTGCAGTGATGACGCCATGCTAGGAAGAGCACCCCGCGGCGTGGATGACACACGCATTACGGTTTGGTAAGGCCGAGCACGGACTGACGGACTGAAACAGGGCCACAGAGCAGGCCCTGCTCCGCTGATGGTCTGAAACCAGTAAATCAGCCTTCAGACAGGCTGCATTGCCCATTTTTCAGGCAACTCACGCATACCCTCTGCCATTTGCTCAAAAAACATGCATTTTTCATGTATTTTTTCATACATGAGTATCAAAAGTATCATTACTTCGTGATCAAAGGCCGAACCACGGCTCATCCCTGAATTTCAAGGAAAACAGGATCAATCCATTGATGGTCAATGGATATCTACTATCAAAAGATGAGCTTTGAAGTTATCCACGCGGTGGATAGCTTTTGCTCTCTTCCTTCTTCGCATCCAGATTTCAACAGAAACAGGTGCTCTTGCATACAAAGCAGTGAGACGAGAATTGCCGGCGGGTAATCCTCTACCTCCCACCGCGCGCCATGGCCTTCACCAAACTTGTGGATAAATTTTCTGCTTCGCCGCCTGCAAGAGCGATAAAAGCCATGAACAACCTTACCCACAGCACTTGAAAACCATGCTATTTCTGCACAATTTCAGCAAACATGAAATATAGAAAAAGCTTTTTGTTCATAAAAATTTAACAACCATATCCACAGGAATTGATACATGGTTGTCTCCAGGATATGTACAGGCTGATTTTCAACCCATTCTGTGGATAAGTTTCTTGGTAACTGCACCCGGCGAAATCCACAACTACAATGAACAAGTCATATACAAGCAGTGGAAAAGTTCTACCCACTGACTCCATCGGATACAGCTGTAGAACATACAAACTCCCCTGATTTGTATGCTGTATTGCATAAGAAATTCAATCTTATTTAATACATATCTCTGTACGAATACTTATAAGTCGCAAGAGCACAGCATCTTTGCGCCTCGAAAAACGCTGAAATGCATGAAAAAAAGTGGGCTGAAGAGGCCCTGAATTCCTTTGATGCCGTGGTCGGGGCCATGCCGGGATTTCGCAGTCGTGAAGGACAGCGAAAAATGGCGGCCCAGATCGCACAGACGCTGAGCCAGGCCCAGCTCGGAAAAGTCGATGAAGGCGAGCCCGAACCACGTCGCGCCATCGCCGTCGTGCAGGCTGGCACCGGGGTCGGAAAATCTCTGGCCTACAGCATCCCGGCCATCCGCATGGCGCTGTCGCGCGGAACGCGGGTGCTGATCTCCACAGCCACCGTGGCCTTGCAGGAACAGCTGGTGAACAAGGATTTACCGGCCCTGGCGCAAAAGCTGGACCAGCCTTTCAAATTCGCCCTGGCCAAGGGGCGTGGACGCTTTGTCTGCAAACTCAAGCTGGAGCGTCTGGCGAGTACGGGGGAAGCACAGGACGAGATGGACGATCTGTTTGGCGACGAACAGGGTCAAACCAAGTTCAGCCGCCCTCAGCACGAGTTGCAGGCCCGCATGCAGTTCTACAAATCCATGGCCGATGCACTGGCCACAGAAGCCTGGAACGGCGACCGCGACTCGCTGGAAACCCCGCCCGAAGCCGAGGCTTGGAGCCCCGTGGCAGCCGAGTCCTCTTCATGCACCGGAAAGCACTGCCCGGCCTTCGGCAGCTGCGTCTATTACGAGCGTCGAAAGGACCTGGTGGCGGCACAAGTCATTGTCGCCAATCATGATTTGTTGCTTTCCTCGCTGGGCTCCAAGCTGCTGCCCGAGCTGGACAACTGTCTGCTGGTGCTCGATGAAGCCCACCACCTGCCCTCCACGGCTCTGGACCAGTTTGCCGGCGAGATGGATCTGAGCCGTCTGGGCTGGATCGACAAGCTGGCCAGCCGTGCGCTGCGCGTGAACCAGGTCGCCGAAGTCGAGGAACTGGCCGACGTGCCCAAGCATGCGGGTCAGCTGCGCCAGCAGATGCAGGAGCTGGCGCGACTGGTCATGGAGCACTACGGAGAGACGCTCAAATCGCAGAAAGACAGCTATGGGCCAGCCAGGGTACGGGCACCCCGCGGAATGCTGCCAGAGGCGCTTCTGGAGCCTCTGGGACAGATTGCGCACCATGCAGACGGCTTTCTGGATGCGCTGCGCGCCGTCTCCAAGGCCCTGCGTGCCGAAATCAAGGAACAACCCGAGGAAGCGCAGCGCCTGTCCACCGTCTATGCGCAGGTCGGCGCCCTGGCGCCCAGGCTGGAAGCCATTTTCAACACCACGCAATTGCTGCTGCAAAACAACGAGAGCGATGGCGACGGCAAGATGGTGCCCCATGCTAAATGGTTCACGCTGGAGATGGACGGCGAGTTCATCGTGGTCAAGGCCCATGCCAGCCCGATACAGCCCGGCTCCACCCTGCGCCAGCATCTCTGGTCGCAGGTGCGTGGTGCGGTACTGACATCCGCCACGCTGACCAGTTGCGGCCATTTCGACTTCTTTCTGCGCGAAGCGGGGCTGGCCAATGACGCCTCTGTCACCACGCTGGAAGTGCCAAGTCCCTTCGACTATGCGCGCCAGGGCACGCTGGTGGCCCGTGAAACGGCCTCAGACCCGCGCGAAGCCGCCCGCTTTACCGAGGAGATGGTCGAGGCCCTGTTGAACGATCTGAGCCGCATTCAGGCCGGCGCACTGGTGCTGTTCACATCCCGCGAGCAGATGCGCCAGGCCGTTGACGCGCTGTCGACCAGCATGCGCAACCAGGTGCTGGTGCAGACCGCCCTGCCCCGTCAGACCCTGCTGGCCCGCCACCGCGAGGCCGTGGCGATGGGCGAGCCTTCCATCATCTTCGGCATGCAATCCTTTGGCGAAGGACTGGACCTGCCGGGAGCCCTCTGCGAGTCGCTGTTCATCACCAAGCTGCCTTTTGCGCCGCCCGACGACCCCGTTGGCGAAGCCAGAGCCGAATGGCTGCGCAGCAGCGGCCGCAACCCTTTCAACGAACTGGTGGTGCCGGCAACGGCCATTCGCCTGGCCCAGTGGGTAGGCCGCGCCATCCGGACCGAGGAAGACCAGGCCCATGTGTACTGCTATGACCGCCGCCTGACGGGCACCAGCTACGGCCAACTGCTCATCAAGGGCCTGCCGCCTTTCACGCTGCAGCGGCGACCGGTCCGAGGGTCCTGAGTTCCGGTGCGAAACATGGCCTTGCCCAGGTGATTCAAGGCCACTTTCCGCTGTTTCGCGCCATTCCAGAGACCGTTCTTTCGCTGTTCTCAAGCGCGCGGCAAGGTGGTTTTCTGCCCTGCTGCTGCGCCCTCTTCGCGGCTCTCGAACCTGCCGAGGCACACTCCGCGCATTTGTAATTTTTCTAACAGTTGCCTGGCACTGCGAGCAGCATTCAGCCTTGTCTGGCTGCCGACCCGCAAGGCCTTGCCCGAAGCAACACAGCCGGGCTTGTGCACCGATGACCACCGTGGCTGGTGGCCAACTGCCTGCATTCCTGGTTTCCGTTCCACCGACGGATGGGCTGTACTTTCCCGGAGCCTGCGCATTCGCAGCCAAGTTCTGCTCCAGACAGAAGTTAAAAGTTCTTTGAAAACAATGTCCTACGAATCATTGAATTTTTTTGAACGAAGAAAGCGCAATGCTGGCTGATACCGCTAGCCTGCATTCCTCAAGAGTTTCCCCCAGCTGTTCATAACATTCTGTGGATAACATGAACTTCAAAGACTCTTGAATGGGAATTTATCCCCACCTCCTGTCACTGAGGAGGCGCATCTTACGCCAATTTTTCGGAACCTGGCGCGTCAATCTTCCCAAAGCCATTTTTTTCTGTACTTCCCTCTGAAGCAAAGGGATTGACGCACCTGATCAGCCTCGATTTTGTGTGCTCCCAGATCTTGCTTGCGACTTCTGCTTCAGTTGTTCTTTAGAAGTCTTATAAAAATATAGTCGTAGTAGTAAGACTTGGCATCTTCTGTTGATAACTTCCAAAAGCCAAGACAAATCAAGCATCTTCAGGAATGACAAACATGGAGACAAATGACGGTTGCTGCTGTCCGCTATCCATGAACAACTTTGCTCTTCTGCGCATTTTTGTGGAAAACATGGAAGTTGATATTGGCTTATCCACAGAAATTCATATGCGCATTAATTCTTTATAAATTGCCTGTACCCATTGATATATAAGAATTCTTAGCTATGTTTTTCATAGTTAATAACTGTGGAGAACAGGATTGGGCACATTGCATTCCATGGGTGTGATGTCGCAAGAACTGCTTGCCAACTGATCTGATCGACATTTTTTTTATCCAGACCATCCAGGATTGCTGTGTAAACTTCGGGCAAAGTTGTTATTTCTAGTCCTATCTTTTTACTTAGTAGTAATAGTAAGTAGCCCACTTAATTGTTGATAAGTAATTAATTTACTTAAAAATCAACTACTTGAACTTTGGCAAAGTCTGTGTCCCGACACGGGCTGCCGATGTCCTGGATTTGGGAACAACTTTTCAGAAGCTTTCATGGTTGTGGAAAACAGAAAAATTCATCGCGCTTTATCACCATGTTTATTCACAGCTTTCGTGGTCGCTGCAAAACATGAAAAAAGCCGCCCGTTGGGCGGCCTGGTCGGTCCCGATATCGCGGGCTCAAAAATTCAGAAGTGGCGTGCGTATCGCAGCTGAAGAAAGTTCTCTCCCGGGTTGGGGCGCTTGATGCCTGCATTGGAGTGGTGCTCAAAGCGCAGACTGATTTCGTTTTTCAGTTGCTCGCCAAACAGGTAGCCGATGCCGATATGGCTGGCAAAGTTGTAACGGGTCGAGAATTCCTTGTGGTCGCTGATGTAGCGGTGATTGGTGGCATAGCTCAGACCCAGTCCGGCTTGCAGGAACCAGGGCGACAGGCCTTGTGCGGGGCGCCAGCGCAATGTGGGTTGTGCTCCCAGAACCCAGGTCGAGCGATTGCCGCCCTGGTAGTCGGAGGACCAGCGGCTGACCGAGAGATCCCAGTAACCCGTCATCCGTCCCGGGCCCAGGGCGTAGCTCCAGTTCCAGGGGAGCATGATGCCGCCCGCCCAGCTGTCGGTGCCGTGCTCTGCCGAGCCGTATTGCAGATAGAGGGCGCTGGTCGAGGATTGCACAGGCTGTGCATGAAGCATGGGACTTGCCAGGCTGATCAGCATAGGGACTACAAGATTTGTTGCTAATTGCAGTTTTTTCATGTCAATTGCCATCTAAATGCTTGGAATCTGGTCGCGATATCGATGCTATGACAATGCCTTGATTTCGCTCCCTCTGTGGATATGAATCTAAAAGCTTGTGAATAGATGCGCTGTCGGCAAGCGCTTGCGTTGGTAGTCAGCCAATTGACATCGAAATGTAAAAAAGCCCCCGGTCATCATGACCGGGGGCTTGGATGGGATGGTGATGGAAGCCGGCTTATTTGGCTGCCGGGGCAGGGGCTGCAGGGCGATCCTGACCGGGTTTGCCGCCATGGTGACCATGGGGGCCATGCGGATGATGCATGCGCAGGGTGGCTGCATCGAAGGTCTTTTTCTGCTCGGCATTAAGCTGGGCGTAGAAGGCCTTGGTGGCTTCGGCGCGGCGGTCCATCTCGGCCATGTGCTTGCCGCGCATTTCACGCATCTTGTCGATGCGCTCGGGTGTGGTCAGCTTGGCAAAGGCTTCGCGGTCGCCGCGGGCAGGGCGTTCGCCGGGCTTCATGGCCTGGGTGTAGGTGGTCCAGGCGGCTTCCTGTGCAGGCGTCAGCTTCAGGTCGGCCTTGAGTTTTTCCATGCGCTGCTTCATATGCTCCATGCGGTCGCCGCGCTTGTCACCACGCTGGTGTTTGTGCGAGTCGGGTGCTTTCTGGGCGGCTGCAGGCTGCTCTGCGGGGCCTGTCTGGGCAAAGCTGGGCAGGCTCAGCGAGGCGAGCAGGGCGGTTGCCACGGCGGCGCCGGTCAGTGTCTGGCGAAAGCGGGTCATGTCTGTTTCCTTTTCTGTGAAAGTGGAAGAGGCCGCCTGGTCTTGCTCCTGAATGGGCATTCGGTAGCGGATGACTGAAGTGTGGACCCCCCATGTTTCTGAGACGTGAGGTTTTGCAGCCGCTCTGTAAAGTATTGATAAGTTTGAGTGGCTGCGACTGCGCAACAATGGATGCATGGGCTGCGTTGGCGGCCGATTTTTTTCCGCGAGATCCAGCTGCAGGAGCTGGCGACGATTGAAGGTTTAGCAAAGGTTTTTGATGTTCAAGAACATGATTGTTTATCGCATTGCCGAGAGCTGGCAGGGCGATCTGCAGCTGCTGGAAGATGCACTGCAAAAGACGGTGTTTGAGGAGTGCGGCGCGACCCAGGAGCGCTCTGTGGGCTGGGTGCCGCCGCGCGGCGAGCCCCATGGCCCGCTGGCGGAAAGCGTGGCCGGTCAATGGGTGATGCGCTTCATGAGCGAGTCCAAGATGCTGCCGGCCAGCGTGCTCAACCGCAAGGTCAACGAGAAGGCTGAGCACATCGAAAAGACCGAGGGCCGCAAGCCCGGCAAGAAGGAGAAGAAGGAGCTCAAGGACGAGGCCAAGCTGGACCTGTTGCCCATGGCCTTCACCAAGCAGGGCAGCATGTGGGTCTGGATCGATCCGCAGGCGCGCACGCTGGTGCTTGATACCAGTGCGCAAGGTCGTGCCGACGAGATCGTGACGCTGCTGGTCGAAGGTCTGCCGGGCTTTGCGTTAGCGCTGCTGGATACGCAGACCAGTCCGCAGGCAGCCATGGCGCACTGGCTGATGACGCAGGAGCCGCCCGCTGGTTTTTCCATCGACCGCGAGTGCGAGCTCAAGGCCGCCGATGAGTCCAAGGCCGTGGTGCGTTATGCACGCCATCCGCTCGATATCGACGAGGTGCGCCAGCATATCGAGCATGGCAAGCTGCCGACCAAGCTGGCCATGACCTGGGATGACCGCGTGAGCTTTGTGCTCAGCGAAGGTTTGCAGATCAAGAAGATCGCGCTGCTCGATGCGGTGATGGATGGCCAGTCCCAGGATGACGGCGGTTTCGATACCGATGTGACGATTGCCACGGGCGAGCTGTCGCGCCTGATTCCCGATCTGATCGAGGCGCTGGGTGGGGAAGGGCGCACGGGTCTGGGCGACGGCCTGCCGGCATCGCTGTCGTCGGCGCCTGCGGCAGAGACTCTGCCCGTGCGTCTGGCACAGGGACGCGGTCAGGGCACGTTCACCGGCCCGGCCACGGCACCCGCCGATAGCGCCCCTGAAGAGGCGCCGTTCTGATGCTATGGATGATGTAGCTGCTTGCGCTTTTCAATCCAGGATTTCAGTATTTATTGATGCTGAAATCAACTGACAGCAAGCGCTAGAAGCTATCAAAAAAGGCCTGCCAGAGTGATCCGGCAGGCCTTTTGCATGGGCGCTTCAGGTGCCCTGAAACGCGATATCAGACGCGCTCGAAAATCGCGGCGATACCCTGGCCGCCGCCGATGCACATGGTCACCAGCGCATAGCGGCCGCCGGTGCGCTGCAACTCGTACAAGGCCTTGGTGGTGATGATGGCGCCGGTGGCACCCACGGGGTGACCCAGGGAGATGCCGGAGCCGTTGGGGTTGACCTTGGCAGGGTCCAGAGCGAGCTCCTGAATCACGGCGCAGGCCTGGGCGGCGAAGGCTTCGTTGGCTTCGATCACGTCCATCTGCTCGATCTTCAGACCGGTGCGTGCCAGCACCTTCTGCGTGGCGGGTACCGGGCCGATGCCCATGTATGCGGGATCGACGCCGGCGTGGGCGTAGTCGACCAGGCGGGCAATGGGCTTGGCACCGGAAGACTTCAGCGCCTGCTCGCTCATCATCAGCACGGCAGCCGCGCCGTCGTTGATGCCGGAGGCGTTGCCGGCAGTGACCGTGCCGCCATCTTTCTTGAAAGCGGGCTTCATGCCGGCCAGGGTGTCCAGCGTGGTGGCGGCGCGCACATGTTCGTCGGTGTCGAACAGCACCACGCCCTTGCGGCTGGCAATTTCCACGGGAACGATCTGTTCCTTGAAGCGGCCGGCCTCGATGGCGGCAGCGGCGCGCTGCTGGCTGATGACCGCCAGCTCGTCCTGCATCACGCGGCTGATCTTGTAGCGCTCGGCCACGTTTTCAGCGGTGATGCCCATATGCATTTTTTGCCAGGGATCGTGCAGGATGCCCAGCATATAGTCGATGCTTTTCGCGTCGCCCATGCGTGCGCCCCAGCGCGAGGCCATGTCGAAGTAGGGGCCGCGGCTCATGGATTCGGAGCCGGCGCCGATCGCCACTTCGCAGTCGCCCAGCGCAATGGATTGCGCCGCCGAGACGATGGCTTGCAGGCCCGAGCCGCACAGGCGGTTGACGTTGTAGGCGGGGGTTTCGATGGAACAACCAGCGTCCACGGCCGCCACGCGTGACAGGTAGGCATCGCGTGTGTCGGTGGGGATCACGTTGCCCATCACCACATGGCCCACTGTGTCGGCGGCGATACCAGCACGCGCAATGGCGGCCTTGACCACGGTGGTGGCCAACTGGGCGTTGGGAACGTCCTTGAGGCTGCCGCCAAAAGTGCCGATGGCCGTGCGCGCGGCGCTGACAACGAAGATGTCTCTGGTGCTCATGGTTTGTCTCCTGCATCGCGTCGGCAATGCTTGTGCTTGAATGATTTGAAAGGATGAATGAGAGCAACCGCATTCATCGCACAGAGTATTCTGCAGTATTTGCTGCAGTGCAACATGTCTCGTTGTTGACGCTGTCCTCATGGGGCCACGAGGGTTTCACGTGAAACCCGCAAACCGTCTCAGGCCGCTGTCCTGCGCCTGGGCGCCGTGGGTTCATGGTGCGTCGGCGTCAGGTCGGTGTCGGCGCTGGCCAGGTCGTCGAGGATGGGGCAGTCCGGCCTGTCGTCGCCGTGGCAGCAATGCACCAGCGTCTGCAGCGTGCGCTGCATGGACTGCATGGCGGCAATGCGCTCGGTCAGCGTGGCGATGTGCTTTTGCGCAATGGCCTTGACCTGGCTGCTGGCGCGGCCCTGGTCCTGCCACAGGCCGAGCAGGGTGGCGATCTCGTCCATGGAAAAGCCCAGATCGCGCCCACGACGGATGAAGCGCAGCGCATGCACATCGGCTTCGGTGTACTGACGATAGCCGCTGTCGGTGCGGTGCACGGGCGGTAGCAGGCCCAGCGCTTCGTAGTGACGCACCATGCGCGCAGAGACCCCGGCGCGGCGCGCGGCCTCGCCGATGACGACAGGCCAGTTCTGAGCGATTTTTTGTGTCGGTGGGTGGGTTGGCATGGCTAGTCCTGAAAAAACGCGCCAGCGGCCTTCTGATGCCTTGCGTGAGGTGCTGGCGCGGTGGGTGGGCAGCGTTCAGGCGACCTTGTAGCCTTCTTCGGCAATGGCCGCCGCCACGGCTTCGCGGCTGGCGCCGGTTTCGACTTCCACGCGGTTGGCGGCGCGGTCGATCTTGATCTGTGCCTGGGCATCGACGCCCTGGATGGCGTTGCTGACGGCACGCTCGCAGTGGCCGCAGGTCATGCCTTGAACTTCAAAAACTTGTTGCATGGATGGCTCCTTCAGAAAGTGAGTCGACCGGGCTGGCGGACTCGATGCCTTGAATGGTCAACCCTAACATCATGACAAGGTCAAGCCTTTGACAAGACTTGGGTCCGGGCAGGGTTGAAAAGCCGCAAAGTCTGCCGATAAGACGTTGTCATCTTGCAGATCGCCATGGCTTGGGCATCGCAGTCGCGGGTTTTTCTCGGCGTCGGTGACAATCTGAAACAATTTGCAAGTTCTGGCCCGACAATGCCAGTCGTTCAAAGTGGAGAGAGATTCATGAGTCTGTTGGAAATGATGCGGGGCTTCACCATCCGCACGCGCATGATGGGCGCCATTGGTGTGGTGATGGTGCTGCTGGGTTTGCTGGGGGGCGCAGGGATGCTGGGCATGTTCCGCATCCAGGACATGAGCCAGGAGTTTCTGAGCAACGCCTTTGTCAAATCGGGCCATATGGCGCAACTGCGCACCGAGCTGGGTGGCGTCCGCTCCAGCGAGAAGGACATGGTCATCCAGTACGAAAAGCCTGAAGAGGTGCGCAAGGCCTATCAGCAATGGGTCACGAACATCGACAAGTCCAAGGCAACGCTGGGCAAGTTCGTGACCGACCAGAACGCGCAGGATGCGCAGCTGGCCAAGAGCATCATTGGCCACCTCGACAGCTATCGAAAGCTGTTCGAGCCCGTTGCGCGTCAGCTGGAAGCCGGCGGCTATGACTCGGCGACCACGGCCAACCGCATGAGCGGAAAGGCCCTGGCCGAAATCATTGAAGTCGACAAGCTGCTGGCGCAACTGGACAAGCTGCTGCGCGAGCAGGCCGACGCACTGGCTGCGGCCGAGCGCGACGTGGCCGACCAGACACGCTGGATGTTTGTGGTGGCCGTGATCCTGGCGCTGGTGGTGGTGATTCCGCTGACCTTGCTCAATATGCTGTCCATCTGCCGCCCGCTTGAAGTGGCCCGCCAGATGGCACTGACGATTGCTGGCGGCGATCTGTCGCTCAAGGCCGAGGTCAGCGGCAAGGACGAGCTGACGGATCTGCAGCGCGCGCTGGATCAGATGCAGCAGTCGCTGGGCACCACGGTGGCCCAGGTGCGCGATGCCAGCGGCAACATCGCCACGGCCAGCCAGGAAATTGCCACGGGCAACCAGGACCTGTCTGCGCGTACCGAACAGACGGCCAGCAATCTGCAGGAAACCGTCGCGTCGCTGGCCCAGCTGACGGCCACGGTGCAGCAGACCGCATCGTCGTCGCAGCTGGCCAACCAGCTGGCAGCCTCGGCCTCTTCGACGGCCGTGCAGGGCGGCGAGATCGTCGGCCAGGCCGTCAACAGCATGCAGGAGATCTCGGCCTCCAGCCGCAAGATCGGCGACATCATCGGCCTGATCGATTCCATCGCTTTCCAGACCAATATCCTGGCGCTGAATGCGGCCGTGGAAGCGGCCCGTGCGGGCGAGCAGGGACGTGGTTTTGCCGTGGTGGCGGCGGAGGTGCGCAGCCTGGCCCAACGTTCGGCCCAGGCCGCCAACGAGATCAAATCGCTGATCAACACCAGCGTGCAGACCGTGGATGTGGGCGCGCGTCAGGTGGAAAGTGCCGGCAAGGCCATGCAGGAGACCGTGGACAGCGCACAGCGTGTGGGTGACATCATCGGTGAGATCACGGCGGCATCCAGCGAGCAGTCGCTGGGCATCAGCCAGGTCAACCAGGCGGTGGGCGACATCGACCGCATGACCCAGCAGAACGCGGCCCTGGTGGAAGAGTCGGCTGCCGCCGCCGAGTCGCTACGCGAGCAGGCGGCGCGGCTGGCCCAGCTGGTCAGCCAGTTCAAGCTGGCCGGCGGCGCGCTGCATGCCGCCCAGCGCAGCCCCAGGGCTGCGGCTCATCCCGGCATGGCGCCGGCGGCACTGGCTTCCGCTCAGGCGGCCTTGCCCGGCCAGAAGCAGCAGTTGCTCGAACAGGCCTGAGCCTTCAGAGCGTAAGCGCGTTCTAAGCGGCTTGCTCCGTCAAAAAAGCCCGGTTGCAGCGATGCACCGGGCTTTTTGTTTTTCACGCAATGGCTGCAGGCGCGATCGGAGACGGGCCGCAGCCGGATGGATTGCTTACTGGCTGGCGAGTGCAGGGTAGTCGGTATAGCCGTCGGCACCGCCCCCGTAGAAGCGTTCGCTGTTCCAGGCATTGAGCGGCAGGTCGTCGTGCAGGCGGTGCACCAGGTCGGGGTTGGAGATATAGGCCTTGCCGAAGGCCACGACATCGGCATAGCCGCTTTCCACGGCGCGCATGGCCAGCTCGCGGTCATAGCCGTTGTTGACCATCCAGGCGCCCTTGCCGCCCGCAGAGCGATAGGCCTGCTTGAGTGCCTGATAGTCGAAGGGGCGATCTGCAAGCTCGCGCGGACCGCCCGTTGCGCCTTCGATCACATGGATATAGGACAGGCCCAACTGCGCGAGCTGGCGCACCAGATACTCGAACAGCGCCTGCGGGTCTGCGTCCACGATGTCGTTGGCTGGCGTGACCGGAGAGATGCGGATGCCGACCTTGCTGGCACCGATGGCATCGGCCACGGAGCGCACGCATTCCAGCACCAGACGGGCACGGTTCTCGATGCTGCCGCCGTAGTCGTCGCTGCGCTGGTTGGTGCCGGTCTTGAGGAACTGATCGAGCAGATAGCCATTGGCAGCATGCAGTTCCACGCCATCGAAACCTGCCGACTGTACGGCCTCGCGCGCTGCGGTGGCGAAGCTGCGAACGATATCCGGCAGCTCCTGCTGCTCGAGTGCACGCGGCGCCGAGGTGGCGACGAACTGGCCTTGTCCCGTCTCGCGGTCGATCACAAAGGTCTTGGAGCGGGCCGTCAGTGCCGAGGGTGCGACGGGCGCCTGCAGGTCGGGCTGCAGCACGGTATGGGAGATGCGGCCCACATGCCAGAGCTGCGTGACGATTCGCCCGCCCTTGGCATGCACGGCATCGGTGACTTTCTTCCAGGCCTGCAACTGCTCCTGTCCATAGAGACCGGGTACATCGGCATAGCCTTGTCCCTGGTGGCTGATGGCCGTGCCTTCGCTGATCAGCAGCCCGGCAGAGGCGCGCTGGACGTAGTAGGTCTGCATCAGCGGCGTGGGGACCGCGTCGGGTGCACGGTTGCGCGTCAGCGGGGCCATGGCAATGCGGTTGGGCAGGTGCAGGCTGCCCGCTTCAATCGGGTCGAACAATGAGGTCATGCAGAACTCCAGATGAAAAAAAGCTCGGCGGGTACCGAGCTTTTGAGTTTGCATGGGTGTCAAAAAACTTACTTCAGCAAGCCTTCTGCCTTCATGGCGGCCTGCACGGCGGGACGCGCCAGAATGCGCTCGCGGTAGGCCTGAATATGCTGGAGTTCGGAGATGTCCAGGCCCACAAACTGGGCCCAGCCCGTGACCGTGAAAAAGTAGGCATCGGCCACGGTGAACTGGTCGCCCATCAGATAGGTCTTGTTGGCGAGCTGTTCATTGACCCAGCTCAGGCGCTTGATCAGATTGGCGCGCGCCAAGGGCTTGTAGTCTTCCGGCGTTGCCGGGTTGAACAAGGGGCCGAAGCCCTTGTGCACCTCGGTGCCGATGAAGTTCAGCCATTCCTGCAGGTGGTAGCGGGCCACGGTGCCGTTGGCAGGCGCCAGGTTTTTCTCCGGGGCCAGGTCGGCCAGGTATTGAACAATGGCAGGACCTTCGCGCAAGGTGTCGCCGCTGTCCAGCACCAGAAAGGGCACATAGCCCAACGGATTGATGCCGTAGTAATCCGTTCCATCCTGGAGCTTGTGGCTCTTGGTGCTGACCATCACGGTTTCATGCTGCAGCTCTGCTTCGTGCAGCACGATGTGCGGAGACAGGGAGCAGGCGCCGGGGCTGTAGTAAAGCTTCATGGTGAGTGGCTCTCTATGCAATGAAAAGACAAGCGCCCATGCTAAACCGGTTGCATGTCATATGCATACGCAGTCGACAGCAAGTAGTCCGTATCCGTGGGGGATTGCTCAGCCCAGGCGCCCCGCAGCCCACAGCACCTGCTGCACCAATGCCTCCATGCCTTGCTGGTTCTGTGCGCGCACCAGATGACCCTGGGCATCGAAGGCCTCGCCCGCATGGCTCACGGCATGGCTGCGCGGTGCCACCCAGCATTCCAGATTCAATAGCAGCGCAGCGAGGTGTGACTGCGCTCTCAGTCCGCCAAGACCGCCAGGCGAGGCACTGGCCATGCCGACGACCTTGTTGCGAAAGGGCAGGACGCCATCGGACCACTGCGCGTCGCCCTTGACCGGGCTGGAGGCCCAGTCGATCGCGTTCTTGAGCAGGGCAGGGTAGCTGCCGTTGTACTCGGGGCTGCAGACAATCCAGGCTGCATGGCTGTGCATGGCCTGCTTGAGGCGAATGACATCGGCAGGTGTGCCCTGCGCTTCGAGGTCGGCGTTGTAGAGCGGGATGTCGTAGTCCGACAACTCCAGCAGGCTGGGCTCTGCACCTTGCTGCCGGGTGATGGAGGCGGCCACCGTGGCCAGCTTGCGGTTGTAGGAGTCTTGGCGGGTGCTGCCCGCAAAAATGAGGATTTGCATGCAGTCATTGCAGCACAGAGCGATTGCATTTTTCATGCGTAGGCAGGGCCATCAGGGCAAACATCTAGGCCCTGGCTCTGGCTGCCATGTTTCACGTGAAACCCCCCTGTCAAGGCATTGTTGCGCCAATGGTGGGAAAATTGCAGGTTCCCCGCAGGGCTGGACATGGCGCGAAAACATGTCCGCCTGCCATGAGAGCCGAGGCATGGTTGCCTCGTGCAGGGGCAAGGGCCGGGCTTGGCCCGGAGCAGAAATATGTTGTACCCACAGGAATTTGACGTGATCGTGGTCGGTGGCGGCCACGCCGGCACCGAGGCCGCGTTGGCCGCTGCACGCATGGGCAGCAAGACATTGCTGCTGACCCACAATATCGAAACCCTGGGGCAGATGAGCTGCAATCCCAGCATCGGCGGCATCGGCAAGGGCCACCTGGTCAAGGAGGTTGATGCCCTGGGCGGTGCCATGGCCTTGGCGACCGACAAGGGCGGCATCCAGTTCCGCATCCTGAACAGCTCCAAGGGCCCGGCCGTGCGTGCCACGCGTGCCCAGGCCGACCGCATTCTGTACAAGGCCGCGATTCGCGAGATGCTGGAAAACCAGCCCAATCTCTGGCTCTTCCAGCAGGCCGTGGATGATCTGATGGTGGAGGGCGACCGCGTGGTCGGTGCCGTCACCCAGGTGGGCCTCAAGTTCCGCAGCCGCACCGTGGTGCTGACCGCGGGCACTTTCCTCGACGGAAAAATCCATGTGGGCCTGAACAACTATGCAGCTGGCCGTGCGGGCGATCCTCCGGCCGTGAGCCTGTCGGCACGCCTGAAGGAGCTCCAGCTGCCTCAGGGCCGTCTGAAGACCGGCACGCCGCCGCGCATCGACGGCCGCAGCATCGACTTCAGCCAGTGCGAGGAGCAACCTGGCGACGGCATGCCTGGCGGCGTGAACGAGGGTGAAGTGCCCGTGTTCAGCTTCATGGGCAACCGTGCCATGCATCCCCGGCAAATGCCTTGCTGGATCACGCACACCAATGCGCGCACGCACGAGATCATCCGCAGCGGCTTTGATCGCAGCCCCATGTTCACCGGCAAGATCGAAGGCGTGGGTCCGCGTTACTGCCCCAGCGTGGAAGACAAGATCAACCGCTTTGCGGACAAGGAAAGCCACCAGATCTTCCTCGAGCCCGAAGGCCTGACCACGCACGAGTTCTACCCCAACGGGATCTCCACCAGCCTGCCGTTCGACATTCAGTACGAGCTGGTGCGCAGCATGAAAGGGCTGGAGAACGCGCATATCCTGCGTCCAGGCTATGCCATCGAGTACGACTACTTCGATCCGCGCTCGCTCAAGAGCAGCTTCGAGACCAAGCAGATCCAAGGCCTGTTCTTTGCGGGCCAGATCAATGGCACGACCGGCTACGAGGAGGCTGCAGCCCAGGGCCTGTTCGCTGGCCTGAACGCTGCACTGCAGTGCCGTGGCGAAGGTCCCTGGATGCCGCGCCGTGACGAAGCCTATCTGGGCGTGCTGGTTGACGATCTGATCACCAAGGGCGTGACCGAGCCCTATCGCATGTTCACCAGCCGCGCCGAGTTCCGCCTGCAGCTGCGTGAAGACAACGCCGACATGCGCCTGACCGAAGCGGGTCGCCAGATGGGCCTGGTCGACGATGTGCGCTGGGATTCCTTCAGCCGCAAGCGTGATGCTGTTTCACGTGAAACAGAGCGCCTCAAGTCCACCTGGGTGAATCCGCGTGTCGTTGCTGCGGAAGAGTCCGAGCGCGTGCTGGGCAAGGCCATGGAGCGCGAATACAACCTGTTCGACCTTCTGCGTCGCCCCGGTGTGGATTACGACAAGCTCATGGGTATGAACCAGGGCAAGTACACCAGTGCCGATGTGCAGCCCGAGGCACTGGGTGAACTTAGTGCCCCGGTGATCGAGCAGGTGGAGATCGCCGCCAAGTATTCTGGCTATATCGACCGCCAGAAGGATGAGGTGGAGCGTGCTGCGCATTTCGAGCGTCTGCGGCTGCCGCTGGACTTTGACTATATGCAGGTGGCAGCGCTGTCCTTCGAGGTGCGCCAGAAGCTGCAAAAGCACAGGCCCGAAACCCTGGGTCAGGCTTCGCGTATTTCGGGGGTCACGCCCGCAGCGATCTCGCTGCTCATGGTGCATCTGAAAAAAGGTGGCTTCAAGGGCTTTGCCACTCAGAACGAAGAGGCTTCCGCATGAGCCAGGTTTTGCGTACCCAACTGGAGCAGGGCATCCAGGCACTGAAGCTGGAGCTGGCCCCGGCCCAGATCGATCTGCTGATGTCCTTCATGGATCTGCTGCAGAAGTGGAACAAGGTCTACAACCTGACGTCGGTGCGTGATCCCCAGGAGATGCTGACGCATCACCTGCTAGACAGCCTGGCCGCCGTGCCCGCCTTGCTGCGGCATGTGAACCAGCTGCCGGTGGAAGAGGGCAAGCGCCTGCCGCTGCTGGACGTGGGCTCGGGCGGAGGTCTACCCGGTGTGGTGTTTGCCATCTGCTGTCCGCAGATCGATGTGAACTGCGTGGATACCGTGGGCAAGAAGGCCGCCTTCATCCAGCAGGTGGCTGCCTCCTTGCGTCTGCCCAATCTGCGCGGCATTCATGATCGGGTGGAAAACCTCAAGACCCGCTATCCTGTCATCAGCTGCCGGGCCTTTGCGTCCCTGGTGGATTTCACCACCTGGTCGCGCAAGGCTCTGGCCGAGGACGGCATCTGGTTTGCCATGAAAGGCAAGCACCCCGATGAGGAAATTGCTGCGCTGCCTGCCGACGTGAAGGTGTTTCACGTGGAACCATTGCAGGTTCCCGGTCTGGATGCGGAGCGCTGTGTGATCTGGTTGAAGCTGGCTTCTTGAGCGGTAAAGCTTGGTCGAGGCACTTTGTTTCCAAGGGGAACAAAGTGCCTTTTTACATACTGTGTCAGGCAACATCTGCGCAATGCAGATGCGCCGGTCATGGCCCTCGCATAAACTTGCTGTTTTCCATCGCGCAGGGTTTGAATGTTTGGAATCTCTGATTACGGCGCTTTTGCAGCCGCCGTTACCGTTTTCTTGCTGATCCCTGGACCAGGCAATCTGGCCTTGATTACCTCCACGGGCAAGGGCGGATGGAGAGCGGGCCTTGCATGCTGCCTGGGGGTGATGGCTGCCGACCAGGTACTGATGTGGTTGGCCGTGGCCGGTGTGGCAGCGGTGCTGGCCGCCTATCCGGCGGCCTTCCACGCCGTGCAATGGGTGGGTGCAGCCTATCTGGCCTGGCTGGGCTACAAGCTGCTTACGGCCAGGCTTGGCGATGCACCGGCCATCGAAATCCAGCCGCGCCAGTATTTCCGTCAGGGTGCTCTGATCACTTTGATGAACCCCAAGGCCATCGTGTTCTACATGGCGTTCTTTCCCATGTTCGTAGACCCTGCCAATCACCAGGGCGCCATTACCTTTGGCGTGATGGCTGCCACGGTGGCGGCAATTACCTTTATCTACAGCGTCATCGTGGTGACGCTGACCACGGTGCTGGCAGAGCGTCTGCGTGCCAATCCGGCCGTGGTGAAGTGGCTGGAAAAAACAGCCGGTGTGTTTCTGATCGGTTTTGGCCTCAAGCTGGCCGCCAACTAAAAGAGAAGTTCAATGGCCAAAATTTTCTGCGTTGCCAATCAAAAGGGTGGAGTGGGCAAGACCACGACCACGGTCAATCTTGCCGCCGGTCTGGCCAAGGTCGGCCAGCGTGTGCTGCTGATCGACCTGGACCCGCAGGGCAATGCCACCATGGGCTCCGGCGTGGACAAGCGCGCGCTGGAGCTGACGGTCTACGACGTGCTGCTGGAAAACGCCAGCATCAAGGAAGTAGCCCAGAAGTCCGAGCAGGTCGGCTATGACGTGCTGGGTGCCAACCGCGAGCTGTCGGGTGCCGAGATCGAGCTGGTCTCGCTGGAGCGTCGCAACGAGCGCCTCAAGACGGCCCTGCAGGCCGTGGCTGCCGACTATGACTTCGTGCTGATCGACTGCCCGCCTTCGCTGTCCATGCTGACCCTGAACGGTCTGTGCTCGGCGCATGGCGTGATCGTGCCCATGCAGTGCGAGTACTTCGCGCTGGAAGGCCTGACCGACCTGGTCAACACCATCAAGCAGGTGCATGCGAACATGAATCCCGACCTGCAGATCATCGGTCTGCTGCGCGTGATGTTCGATCCGCGCACCACGCTGCAGCAGCAGGTCAGCGACCAGCTCAAGGAGCATTTCGGCGACAAGGTGTTCGATACCGTGATCCCGCGCAATGTGCGCCTGGCCGAAGCCCCCAGCTACGGTCTGCCTGGCGTAGTGTTCGATGCCTCGGCCAAGGGCAGCAAGGCCTTTGTCGAGTTCGCCGAAGAGATGGTGCGCCGCATCAAGAAAATGTGAGTGTTTCACGTGAAACAGCTCACCGTCCCCCATCCAGCCATCGCCAACGACCATGACCTCTGAAGCACTGAACCCGCAGCATGTCTGGTTGCTGCCCGGCTGGCAGAACTCCGACCCCGGCCACTGGCAGAGTCTCTGGCAGGACCTGTACGGCTACCAGCGGCTGGAGCAGCACAGCTGGCAGCATCCGCTGCGTGGTGACTGGAGCATTCGCCTGCAGGAAACCGTGCTCGACGCACCCGCCCCCGTGACGCTGGTGGCGCACAGCCTGGGCTGTATTCTGGTGGCATGGTGGGCGGCGCATTCTCAGGTCGCGAAAACCAAGGTGCGCGGCGCTTTGCTGGTTGCCCCCGGCGATACGGAGCAGGAAAGCCTGCGTGGCGCTTTGCCCGGCTGGTCACCTGTGCTGCTGCAAAAGCTGCCCTTCCCGTCGATACTGGTGGGCAGCGAGAACGACCCCAACTGCTCTGTAGCACGCGCACAGACCATGGCTGAGGGCTGGGGCAGCCGTTTTGTGAATGCGGGTGCCGCAGGCCATATCAACACGGCCAGCGGACTGGGACTGTGGGAAGCCGGGCATGAGCTGCTGCTCTCCCTTTAAAGAAAGAATTCAGCAATGGTGACTAAGAAACCCAAGGGCCTGGGACGTGGTCTGGAAGCCCTGCTGGGCCCCAAGGTCAGCGAAGCAGAGCAGGTCGCAGCGAGCGGGTCTCAGGCCAATCTGCCGAGCACGCTGGCACTCAATGTGATGGTGGCCGGCCAGTACCAGCCGCGCACCCGCATGGACGAAGGCGCCTTGTACGAACTGGCCGAGAGCATCAAGGCCCAGGGCATCATGCAGCCGATTCTGGTGCGCCAGCTCTCCCGGGGCGACAACGCCGGCAAGTACGAGATCATTGCCGGCGAACGGCGCTTCCGTGCTGCGCATATCGCGGGTCTGTCGGAGGTTCCGGTGCTGGTGCGCGAGGTGCCCGATGAGGCGGCGGCGGCCATGGCGCTGATCGAGAACATTCAGCGCGAAGACCTGAATCCGCTGGAAGAGGCGCAGGGCCTGGCCCGGCTGGTCAAGGAATTCGGCCTGACCCACGAACAGACCGCGCAGGCCGTGGGCCGCTCGCGCAGTGCTGCCACCAATCTGCTGCGCCTGCTGAATCTGGCCGAGCCCGTGCAGACCATGCTGATGGCCGGTGATATCGACATGGGCCATGCGCGGGCGCTGCTGACGCTGGACCGCGCCACCCAGATCACGGCAGGCAACCAGATCGCGGCCAAGAAGATGTCGGTGCGCGAGGCCGAGTCGCTGGTCAAGAAGATCGGTGCCGAGTTCAATCTGACGCGCCAGAAAGCCAAGAAAGATGGCAAGTCGCGCGACGTGAAACGCATCGAGGAAGAGCTGTCCGACCTGCTCACCGCCGATGTCGAAGTGCGTATCAAGAAGACCGTACGCCGCCACGGCAAGCAGCAGGAAATGGGCGAGATCGCCATCCAGTTCGGTTCGCTGGAGGAGCTCAACGGCCTTATCGAAAAGCTGCGCGGCGAAGTCTGATTTTTGGGCCCAAGCAAGCGAAAAGAGCATCCACGGATGCTCTTTTTTTGTGCGCGCGCAGCGTTCAGCTGCGATAGCCAGGGTCGATTCGTTCGAGCTTGCGCAGCAGGGCAGGCCAGGCAAACTGGCCGCCCATTCCGCCGGTCTGCACCTTCATGGCATGGGCGATGCCCTGCAGGATCTGCGGGTCGACCTCGGTGAGTTCGGTGCCCCCGGACTGGGCCGCGATCTGGATCTGGCAGGCGGACTCGAAGACGTACATGGACAGAAAGGCATCGGCAATCGTGGGGCCGCAGGTCAGCAGACCGTGGTTGCGCAGCATGAGGAAGTTGGCCTCGCCCATGTCGGCCAGCAGGCGCGGCTTCTCGTCCTCGCGAAAGGCCACGCCTTCGTAGACATGATAGGCCAGGGATCCCAGGACAAAGGTGCTCTGCTGGCTGATGGGCAGCAGGCCGTTCTTCTGGGCGGCCACAGCCACGCCGGCGCGCGTGTGGGTATGGATCACGCATTGCGCATCGGCGCGGGCCTCATGCACGGCGCTGTGGATGACGAAGCCGGCCGGGTTCACGGGGAAGGGCGACTCCATGAGCTTGTTGCAGCCCAGGTCCACCTTGATCAGCGAGGAGGCCGTGATCTCGTCAAACATCAGCCCGTAGGGGTTGATGAGAAAGTGGTGCTCGGCGCCCGGCAGCCGCGCGCTGATGTGGGTGAAGACCAGATCGCTCCAGCCGTATAGTGCCACCAGCCGGTAGCAGGCGGCCAGGTCCACGCGCAGCTGCCATTCCTCGGGGCTGACCAGATGCTGCACGCTGGGGATGTTCAAGGGTTCTTGGCTCACGGGCGACTCTCCTTCATCGTTGATCCGATGAATGTAGACACTCGTGCGCCGGCGGTCTGTTGGCTAGGCGACAGAACCCTGGAAACACGGACGAGGCCGGTTCGGATCAGGTGCGCTGGCAACGCCCGTGGCAGGTGTTGGCCCGAGTCCGGAAAATAAAAAACAGGAGCTTGCAGCGCAAGCTCCTGTTGATTTTCAGATCGCTTCTTTACGGAAACCGAAGCAGATCAGACGCAAGCAGCTATCAAAAGCGCTTACTTGATCTGACCGCCCGACAGGTCCTGGATCATGCGGGCAGCCAGATACAGGCGCGGTACGATGGTGTTGATCTGCACGTATTCGGCATCGTTGGAGTGCGCGCCATAGCCCGACAGGCCGAAGCCCTCAATCACGCCGCCCTTGGCCTTGAGGGCCGCAAAAGCCGCATCCGTGCCGCCGCCCGTGGCCTTGTCCATGACCTTCATGGGCAGCTTCAGCTCTTGCTCATAAATGCCCTGGGCGTGGGCGGCCAGCTTGCGCGCCGTGGCATTGGCTTCCAGCGGCGGGCGGCGCACCTCGAACTTCAGCTCCACCTTGCTGGCGGGGAGCAGCTTGCTGCCGATCTTGTCCTGCATGGCTTTTTCCAGCGCCGTGAAGTCGGCCACGCGCAGCGCGCGGGCATCGGCCTGGGCCGTGGCTTCGGCGGGAACCACATTGCGGTTGGTGCCGGCCTTGGACACCGTCCAGTTGAGCTTGAGGCCGTCCTGGGGCTGGGACAGATCCTTCATCTGCAGCAACTGGTGCGACAGCTCGTACAGTGCATTCACGCCGTCCTCGGGCTTGGCGCCCGCATGCGATGCCTTGCCCGTGACCTTGAGGTAGGCGGCGCCGATGCCGCTGGTGGCCAGGCGCAGGCTGCCGTCGGTGCCGCCGCCTTCAAAGCTGAACACGGCGTCCTGCTCGGCCCCCAGGCGGGTGATGGTGCTGCGTGCTCCGGGCGAGCTGATTTCCTCGTCACCGTTGATCAGCACGGTCAGCGTGCCGTAGTCCTCAATGCCCAGCTTCTTGAGCAGGGGCACGATATGCATGATCAGGGCCACGCCCTGCTTGTCGTCGGCAATGCCCAGGCCATAGGCCTTGTCGCCGTCAACGCGGAAGGGCTGGTCCTTGAGCATGCCGGGCAGATAGACGGTGTCCATATGCGCGATCAGCATGATGCGGCTGCTGCCCTTGCCCTTGAATTCGGCATGCACCATGGGGCCGACCTTCTCGGGCGTGTCATCGAGGCGGTAGATGTCGCTGGGCTCGATCACCTCGACCTTGCCGCCCTGCGCGCGCAGCTTGCCGGCAATGTATTCGGCAATCTTCTTCACGCCTGCCACATCCTTGCTGCCGGACTCGATATGCACCAGATCGCGCAGCGTATCCAGGTAGGGCTGCTGCTCCTTTTTCGCATGCTCCAGCCATTCGGCCTGAGGGGCAGCCTGGGCAGAGCCGAAGGCCAGCACCAGGGCCAGGGGCATGGCGCGCAGCAAAGGGGCAGAGGGCGTGTTCCAACGCATAGAAATTCTCCTAGAAGGGGGCGGGCCGCTCCCGGATAGGGCCACGGCAGGAAAGGCGGCCTGATGCACCGCTCGGGGAATTCAGCTTAGCAGCCGTGTTTGCGGCCTCAGCGCTGAGGGACTAGGGATAAATACCAGGGTAACTTGATTTCTCGTGGCAACAAAAAAGCCCTGCTGCTTGCGCAGGCAGGGCTTGATGGGTTGCGTCTGCTGCTCAGGCCGCGGCCAGATGGGCCTTGGTCTTCTTGCTCACGCCGTCGCCGACGATGACGGCCGAGACCACGGACAGCACCAGCGCAATCGCCGAGCCGTAGAACACGGCGTTCGTCATCTGGTGGTCCAGCATGTAGCCGAAGACGGGCGCGGCCAGGCAAAAGCCCAGATCCAGGCCGGAATACACCGTGCCGTAGACACGGCCCGTGGCGCCAGGGGGCGCTGCGCGCTTGATCAGCATGTCGCGCGAGGGACCGGCCAGACCCGTGCCCAGACCGGCGATGGACGCCACGATCACGGCCGCCATGCCGGGCAGCCAGCCCGTGCCGACGACGAACAGCAGCAGGCCCGAGCCCAGCATGCAGATGGAGATCACCTTCTCCAGACGCTGCACGCGGCCGACCAGAAAGCCGCCCACCACCATGCCTGCAGCGCCGCACAGCATATAGCCGGTGACGATCAGCGCCGTCACGGACAGCGGCAGGCCGTACATGGATTGCAGGGCTGGGCTGGCAAAGCTCTGGATGGCGCTGAGCGCGCAGGTGCTCCAGAAGAAGAAGGAAAAGCACAGCCACACCGATGGCAGCTTCATGAAGGCCATGGGGTGTTCCTGAGGGGCGGCAACGGCACCGGCGGCTGGCTTGGCGGCAGCGCCAGCAGCTTCGGCACGGTCGTCGAGCGCATCTCGGTTGAAGACCATGATGGCCAGCACCACGGCGGCGCAGATGGCACCGCACAGGCAGGCCAGACGCCAGGAGCCCGTGGCCGTGGTGATGCCGGCCATGAACAGCGGCGCCAGCGCCCAGCCGATATTGCCCGACAGGCCGTGCACCGAGAACGCATGGCCTATGCGCTGCTGCGACACGCGCTTGTTGAGAATGGTGAAGTCCACGGGGTGGAAAGGCGCATTGCCAAGGCCCGCAAAAAAGGCTGCGGCCAGCAGCATGCTGTAGCCCTGCGCCGTGCTCGCAATCAGGCCGGCCACGACAAAGCTGCCGAGGGCGGCAAACAGGATGGGACGGGCACCAAAGCGGTCTACGGCAAAGCCGGCCAGCGCCTGGCCGGTGCCAGAGACGATGAAGAACAGCGAAACCATGACGCTGAGCTCGGCATAGCTGTAGCCGAATTCCTGGATCAGCCAGGGGAACAGCGGCGGCAGCAGCAGGTGGAAGAAGTGCGACGAGCCATGGGCCAGGCCGATGAGGCCAATGGTGCGCGCGTCACTGCGCAGTGTCTCTGGCGCCTGGTTTTGGGATGTTGTGGAGGCAGGGCGGTTCATATATCGCATCTTAGGCAGAGCGGTCTCGTCTTGTATGCGATAGTCTGCCAATTGCTATCGCAAACCAGCCAACCCCATATGCCCAGCCTCCAAGACCCCGGACCCCTGCGTGCAGGCAAGGCCTCCGCCTATGTGGAGACGCTGACGCCCCATCTCTACATACCCACGGCACAGCGCCCGGTCCGCGCCAAATGTCGCTGGCTGGAGGCCGACACCCAGGTCAGGCCCCACCGTCATCCCTGGGGGCAGCTGGCGATCTCCACCACGGGCACCATCCGCCTGACAGTGGCGCAGGGCACCTATATCGTGCCGCCGTCGCGTGCGCTGTGGGTGCCGCCCGGCATGGAGCATACGGTGACCATGGTGGAAAGCGCTGATCTGCGCACGCTTTACTTCTTCCAGTCCGATGGGCATTGCGGCCCCGATGTCGGGCCAGGTCAGGAGGCGGTCTGGCGTCAATGCCG
Organism: Comamonas sp. Tr-654; assembly: GCF_011752915.1. Lineage (NCBI taxonomy): Bacteria > Pseudomonadati > Pseudomonadota > Betaproteobacteria > Burkholderiales > Comamonadaceae > Comamonas > Comamonas sp. Tr-654. The sequence goes on along the minus strand of NZ_VWWQ01000004.1, from coordinate 219,172 downwards.
GGTGCTCAATGCTTCGGATCTGCTGCGTGCCGTGGCGCGAGAGCTGCCCACCCTGCCCGATGACAGCCTGCAGCTGTCCGAGCAAGACAGGGTGCGCGAGCACCATCTGAGCGAGCTGCTGCTTGAAGAGCTGCGCCGCGCCAGCGCCGTGCAGCTCGGTGTGAACCTGCCCCAGGACAAGCGCCTGCGCCTGCTGTGCGAGGCCGTGCTGGCCGACCCGACACGCAACGAGACGCTGGAGGACTGGGCGCGCGATACCGGGGCCAGCCCGCGTACCGTAGCGCGGCTGTTTCGCCAGCAGCTGGAATGCAGTTTTACCCAGTGGCGTCAGCAGGTGGTGCTGGCCCATGCCGTCAGTCTGGCGGCGCGCAACTGGCCGATTCAGCGCATTGCGGCCGAGCTGGACTACAGCCCCAGCGCCTTCAGCGCGATGGTGCGCCGCACCGTGGGCATGCCGCCGGCGCAGTTCTTCGGCATGCACACCAAGGTCACGGCTGCCAGCGATTGATCTGACAGCGCTGCAGGTCTTCTCTCCCCGTCTCCGGGGGCCTGCGGAAAATATTTGCGGCGGCATGGAATGAAAGCAGCAGGCTTGCGCTCTTTATCACCATGATCTTCTCTGCCGAGTCGCGCTACAACCAGTGGGTGCGCGAGCATTACCGCTTCTTGCTGCGCAGTGCCTGGGCACTGACGGGCTCGCGCGCCACGGCCGAGGATGTGGTGCAGGACTGCTTCACCAGCGCCTGGCGTTTTCGCCACCAGCTGCGCGACCAGAGCATGGCCCGGGCATGGCTGTTCCAGATCATGCGCCGCCATGCCTTCAGGCATTTCGATCCCGGGCAGCTGCAGGCTCAGCCGCTGGACGAATCCTGTGAGCAGGGCGTGAATCACCATGAGGCACTCGATGCGCAACTGGACGTGGTCAAGGCGCTGAGCCGCATCGCCCCCATCCATCGCGAAGTGCTGGTGCTGTACTACTTTGACGATATGCCCACGGCCCAGATGGCCGAGGCGCTGGATATTGCACCGGGCACTGTGCTCTCGCGCCTGGCGCGGGCCCGTGAAGCGCTCAAGACGGTGTTGCAGGAGCCGACGCCGCATCCCGCCGGGGCCGCCATCGAATCTTGCGTTGCTGCCAGCGTGATACCGCTGAGAAAGCGCTCACCATGAAACACCAAGACCGCCCCGAAGACACCGATTTCGACCTGCGCGCCCGTGCCGAGCTGGCGCTGGCCTTCGAGCCCGGCGAGCCGCCGGCCCATTTGTTGCGCCACATGCCCTGGTATGCCCGCCGTGGGCTGCAGGCGTTGTGTGCGGCAGCGATCCTCGGCAGCGCCGCATGGGGCAGCGTGCTCGGCCTGCGCCCGCCGCAGATGGTGCGCTCGGCCATCGAACACGAATACTACGAACGCACGCTGCGCGGCCAGTTCATTGGCGAAGCCGAGCTGGCCCGGCACATGGATTGGCCTGCCGACCGCAAGCTGCCCGGCTACACCCAGCTCATGCGGCCCTGCGACATCGACGGCCGCCGCGCCTATCACCTGACCACCTTTTTCGAGAAAGGCGGCATCGTTACCGTGCTGGCCTTCGAGCAGCCCCAGCGGATTGCCGACGGCCAGGGCTGGTGGGCCAACAGCTACTGGCAGGTGGTGCGCTCGCGCGAAGGTCGCCCGTTGGTGCTGATCGCGCAGAAGAAACAGGCTCTGGCCGTGGCATCACGCGCCCTGGGAGCCCCCGAGAAAGTCGATGGCTGAACCGGATCTCTCGCCCTGCTCATTCACCACAATCAACGAGGAGACATCATGCAACAACCTACATCCCTGCCGCGTCGTCGCCTGCTCGCCGGTAGCGCCAGTGCACTGGCTGCGGCCGGTCTGGCCAGCTTCCAGGGTCAGGCCATGGCACAGGCAGCTGCGCCCGCCGCCAAGCCTCTGCCCGGCTATGCCGGCTTCAAGAATGCCGATGCCGTGATCGTGCACAGCTCCACCACCATCGAGACCCGGCGCAGCGCTTTTGGCTCCAGCGTGGTCACGCCCACCAGCCAGCTCTATGTGCGCAACAACCTGCCGACGCCGCCCGAGAGCATCGTGGCCGATCGCGATGCATGGGCGGTGCAGATCGATGGCGTGAACCGGCCTCGTCAGCTGAGCCTGCGTGAACTCAAGACCATGGGGCTGGAGACCGTGCCCATGGTGCTGCAATGCTCGGGCAACGGCCGCGGCTTCTTCCCTTCCAAGCCGAGCGGCACGCAATGGACGGTGGGCGCTGCAGGCTGCGTGGTCTGGAGCGGTGTGCCCGTGCGCGATGTGGTCAAGGCCCTGGGTGGCGTGGCCGGCGGCATGCTCTACATGACGGGCACGGGCGGCGAGGTGCTGCCTGCAGGCCTGGACCCCAAGAGCGTGCTGGTGGAGCGCTCCGTGCCCCTGTCGGCCATGGAGGACGCGCTGCTGGCCTGGGAGATGAACGGTGAGCCCGTGCCCCTGGCCCACGGTGGACCGCTGCGCCTGATCGTGCCGGGCTACACCGGCGTGAACAACATCAAGTACATCAAGCAGCTGGCCTTTACCGCCAAGGAAAGCGAAGCGCACATCATGTCGCACGGCTACCGCATCTCGCCTCCGGGCAGCAAGGGCGATCCCAGCCAGCCCTCGGTGCAGGAGATGAGCGTCAAGTCCTGGATCAACAGCCCCATTCCTGAAGACGGCAACCAGGCTGCCGGCCTGGTGCAGATTCAGGGCGTGGCCTTCGGCGGCATGCACGCCATCAAGGGAGTGGAAGTTTCCATCGACGGCGGCAAGAGCTGGAAGCAGGCCCGTCTGGTGGGCCCTGACATGGGCAGGTATGCCTGGCGCCAGTTCGTGCTCCCGGCCCAGTTGCCCAAGGGCACCTACCAGCTGGCCAGCCGCGCCACCGACATCAAGGGCAATGTGCAGCCCGAGGCGCGCGGTGAAAACCAGAGCGGCTACAACAACACCAGCTGGGCCGACCACGCCGTGACAGTCACCGTGGCCTGAGCGCCGCAATCACTGCCCATGCCCGGTGCCAGAAGAAGGGACGCAGGGTATGGGATCCAACCCCGATGCATCGCATTTCTCCAATAACAATGATGAAGACAAACCACACCCTCGCCGCCCTGTTGTTGACCGCCTTTGCGGGCACTGCCGCTCACGCCGATCAGGCTGCCCAGATGGCGCGCGGCAAAGAGCTGTTCACCACTGCTGCCGTCCCTGCCTGCGCAGTGTGTCATACCCTCAAGGATGCCGGAGCCGAAGGTGCCATTGGCCCTGTGCTGGACGAGTTGCAGCCCGATGCGGCCCGCGTGGCGCGCGCTCTGAAGGACGGCATCGGCTCCATGCCCTCCTTCAAGGCCACAATGAGCGAAGCCGATATCGCTGCCGTTTCTCTCTACGTGAGCAAGGCCAGCGGCGCAGCCAAATAAGGCGGTTCAGCCGCGTTCTGCGCCATCCAGCGGCATGGCGTAAATCCAGACCTTGTGACGGCTATTGCCTTGCAGGCAGGCCGTCGCTTCCACGCCGGGCAGCTGGAAGTCCAGGCTGACCAGCCAGCTGCCGGGCTGCATCTCGGTGGCGGCCTTGACGGCGGCGCGGCCCATGCTCTCGGGCCGCTGGAACAGATAGACCAGCTGATAGCCGCCCCAGTCGGCCAGCCAGATATCGCCACGCCGCACGCGTGCCCAGGGGCAGCGCAGGGCGCTGGCAATCACCAGTGGCCAGCTCCACTCCAGGCCCTGGAGACGGGCCTGCGGCAGCTCGCTGCGCAGCGCGCGCAGGCCGTCGCCCATACCGCAGCCGGCATCCAGCACCGGAGCCTGGTCGGGCAGCTTCACGATCTTTGCCAATCCTTTGAGGGCTTGCAACGGCGTCGGAAAGACGGGAGCATCGCGCCAGGCATTGAGCGGGTAGATCAGCAACAGCAAGGCCAGCGGCAGCAACCAGCCCCATGCGGGCAGCTGGCTGGCGCTGAGCACCAGAAACGACAGCGGAAAGCCTGCGGCAATCAGCAGACGGCGCCACCAGCTGTGGCCCCAGAGACTGGCGGCCGAGCTGGCGGCGCCTGCCAGCAGCAAGGCCAGCCACCAGACGACGATATGGCCGAGCGCAAAGAAGGCGACCCAGGCCAGCAGCCAGGTCAGCAGCGCAGGCAGAGGCCATACCAGGAAAGACGATTTGTTTTCCATCAGATTGTTAATTTTGTTAGGAATCTTGGGCAAGCGTGCAACCGGGTGATGCAACGCAAGCACTCACTGCACAGCCACTTGTATATTGTGCAAATTACCCCCCTTTGGGGGGGTATGCGAGCGTTCATCTCGCCGTAAAAATTACCATTTTTTGCTTATGTATACTTTTCGGCTTTCACCGGCGGAAAATCAAGAGGAGTGATTCATGCGCCTGGCTCTACCAAGCCTTTCATTGGCAGCTCTTGCGCTGACGGCATGCGCGGCACAGACGCCGCAGGATCAGTTGGCACCGGCGTCGCCCACGGTGCGTCTGTGCGAAGGCAACAACTGCTCCGAGCTGCCGCGCAATGTCGCTACCTTCCGTGGCGAGCCGGTCAATCCGGAAGCCGAACGCCGTCAGGCCGCTCTGGTGCAAAAGGCCGAAGCCGATCTGCAGAAGACCCAGCCCGATCCGCGCGCCGCCTATGACCTGGGCCTGCGCTATCTGCGCGGCGACGGCGTGGAGCGCAACAGCTATCAGGCTATCGAGTGGATGCGCAAGGCCGGTGATGCCGGTCATGGCCCGGCTCAGTTCGCGCTCGGCCGTCTGTATCTGCTGGGTTTTGAAGAAATGGGTCCGGACCCCGCCGAAGCCGAGGCCTGGCTGTCGCGCGCCGCCGCCAAGGGCTTCAAGGAAGCCAAGTCTCTGCTGCCCCAGGCGCAGGCCGCCAAACAGAATGCTCATGCTCGCTATCAGGCCATCGAGGACGAACGCAAGTCCTGGAATCGCTGGTACGTGAGCGCGCCCTACTACCTGGTGTGGGGTTCGTCGGGCTGGTATTACCGCTGAAGCGCGTCGAGCGCTTCAACATTTTTCATTTGTAGAAAGCATCTCTATGTCCAAGAAGACAACGCTGCGTCTGGCAGCCATCGCATCGGCCCTGGCACTGGGCGGTTGCGTGACCCCCGGCGGCGGCACCATTTCCACCGGCACGGCTCCCACGGCTGCCACGGGCGCAGCGGGCGGCGCCACCAGCGTGAATGCCAACGCTTCTCTCGAGCGTTGCGATGCGCCTCTGGGCACGCTGGCCGTGGACGACGGTCGCGGCAAGGAGTGGTATGCCAGCTTCGGCGCCGCCACCAAGATCACCACCATCGAGCCTCTGATCCGTCTGGCCGTGCAGCAGTCCAACTGCTTTGTGATCACTTCCGTGGGCAACAACCGTACCGAAAGCAAGATGTCGGCGATCACCGACAAGCAGCGCAATTCCGGTGAGTTCCGTGCCGGCTCCAGGCAGCAAAAGGGCCAGCGCGTGGCCGCTGACTACTACATGGAGCCCTCCATCATCATCGACAACGATGCCACCGGCCAGCTGGCTGCCGGTGTGGGCGGTCTGTTCGGCAATGTGGGCACGCTGATCGGCGGCGCCATGCAGAGCAAGGCTTCGGTGGTGACGCTGAGCATGTTCGACATCCGTTCGGGCGTGCAGATCTCCATCTCCGAAGGCAACTCCACGGCCACTAACTTCGGCGCTGCACTGGGTGCCTTCGGCGGCGGCGTGGGCGGCGGTCTGGGCGGCTTCTCGCGCACACCCGAAGGCAAGGCCACCGTGGCTGCCTTCATGGACGCATACAACAATATGGTGATCTCGCTGCGCAACTACAAGGCGCAGGAAGTCAAGGGCGGCCTGGGTCGCGGCGGTCAGCTCAAGGTCGGCAAATAAGCATCGATCCGAGAACAGAAAAGGGCCTGCAGCTGCAGGCCCTTTTTCTTGGTTGGCGTGTTTTCAGTCAGCGCGAGCGAGGCTCACTGCAGCTGAAAGATCTTGCCCGGGTTCAGGATGTTCTTGGGGTCCAGAGCCTGCTTGATGGCACGCATCATCTGCACCGCACCGGCTCCCGCCTCTTCGAGCAAAAAGCCCTGCTTGTGGATGCCGATGCCATGCTCGCCCGTGCAGGTGCCGCCCAACGCAATCGCGCGTGCCACCAGCGTGTGGTTGAGTTGCTCGGCCTGCTCGCGCTGGGCGTCGTTGTCGGGGTCGATCAGATAGCCGAAGTGGAAGTTGCCGTCGCCCACGTGGCCGACCAGGAAGTAGGGTATGCCACTGGCATCGGCCTCGGTCACGCATTCCAGCAGCGCATCGGCCAGGCGGCTGATGGGCACGCAGGCATCGGTGGTAATGCAGCGGCAGCCCGGCACGCTGGAGACGGCCGCGAAATAAGCGTTGTGGCGCGCGGTGAACAGACGTGTACGGTCTTCAGGGCGTTCGGCCCATTCAAAGGCATTGCCGCCGAATTCATGGGCAATGTCCTGAACCATCTCGGCCTGCTCCTTCACGCCCGTGGGCGAGCCGTGGAACTCCATCAGCAGCATGGGCTCCTCACGCAGGGACAGCTTGCTGTAGGCGTTGACCATGCGTACGGAATTCACATCGACCAGTTCCACGCGGGCGATGGGAATGCCCATCTGGATGGTCTGGATCACCGTGTGCACGGCGTTCTCGATGCTGGAAAAAGAGCAGATGGCCGCACTTACCGCTTCGGGCAGCGGGTAGATGCGCAGCGTGATCTCGGTGAAGATGCCCAGCGTGCCTTCGCTGCCCACCAGTAGGCGGGTCAGGTCGTAGCCAGCAGCGCTCTTCTTGGCGCGGTTGCCGGTACGCACCACTTCGCCATTGGCCGTCACCACTTCCAGGGCCAGTACGTTCTCGCGCATGGTGCCGTAGCGCACGGCGTTGGTGCCGCTGGCGCGGGTCGAGGTCATGCCGCCAATCGATGCGTCGGCACCGGGATCGATGGGGAAGAAGAAGCCGGTGTCCTTGATGGCCTCGTTCAGGGCCTTGCGCGTGATGCCGGGCTGCACGGTGATGGTCAGGTCTTCGGTGTTGACCGAGAGCACACGGCTCATGCGGCTGACGTCGATGGTAATGCCGCCCTGAACGGCCAGCAGATGGCCTTCCAGCGACGAACCGGCGCCATAGGCAATCACGGGCACGCCGTACTGGTCGCAGAGCCTGACGGCGTCCTGCACGTCCTGGGTGGACTCGGCAAACACCACGGCTGCCGGCGGGGGCGCGGCAATCGCGCCTTCGTCGCGGCCATGCTGCTCGCGCACGGCCAAGGCCGTGGAGCACTGGCTGCCGAAACGTGTTTGCAGAGCCTGCAAAAATTCTTCGGGGATGGGGCGCTGCACGAAATCGGGCTGCAGCGAGGTATGGGCAACGGGTGCATTCATCGGGGTCTCCAGAGGAGAAAAAGAATACCACCAGGTCCGATCCGGGCGTGTACGTATTGCGCACTAGGCCAGGGCGCAGGCGGCGGCGGCTGGTTTTGCGCATGCCTTGGCAGACATCGTGGCTTTCGCCGCGGCGCAGCCGCCTTGCGCGAGCACATAGATAAGTTTCGCCCTAGCTAATGAGAATTCAGTGTTTAGGGTTTGTGCCAGGTGTGCCTATATTGGCAAGCCTCATGGCGTGCGCTGCAGAGCTCGCTTCAAACCAAAAGCAGTTCGGAGGGCGGAGCTATGCGCGATACGGGTCGCAGATCATTCATTCAGGGGCTGGCCGGGGTGTCGGCAGCAGGCATGCTGGGCGCGGCATGGCATGTGCGTGCGGCGCAGACGCAGGCCTGGCCGGCGCGGCCCATCAAGCTGGTCGTGACCTTTCCGCCCGGCGGCTCCAGCGATATCGTGGCCCGGGTGCTGGCTCCCGCGCTGGCCGAGAAGCTGGGCCAGAGCGTGATCATAGACAACAAGCCCGGTGCGGGCTCGTCGATTGGCGCGCAGATCGTGGCGCACAGCGCCAACGACGGCTACACGCTACTGGTCTCCAATTCGGCGGCGCTGTCGATAGCGCCATCGCTGCTGCAAAGCCCTGGCTACGACCCCTTGCGCAGCTTCGAACATCTGGCCTACATCGGTGCGGTGCCCACGGTGTTTGCCGCGCACCCTTCGGTGCCCGTCAACAGCCTGAGCGAGCTGGTGAGCTGGATCAAGGAGCAGCCTGCTCCCGTCGCCTTTGGCAGCGGCGGTGCCGCCTCGGTGGGCCATCTGGTGGGCGAGCAGTTTGCACAGACGCTCAATCTGTCCATGGAGCATGTCCCCTACCGCGGCGCCGGCCCCATGCGTGCGGATCTGCTCAGCGGCCATATCAAGCTGGCCATCGATGCGCTGCCGCAGAACATCGCGCTGCACAAGCAGGGCCGGCTCAAGCTGCTGGCGCTGACATCCTCACGCCGCGTGGCGCAGGCACCGACGGTGCCCAGCGTGGCCGAACTGGGACTGGCACAGCTGGTCTCCGAGAACTTCGTCGGCATCTCGGCACCGGCTGGCCTGCCCAGGGCGCTGGCCGAAAAAATCGCCAGCGCGGTGCGGCAGATCAGCGCGCGTCCCGAGTTTGCGCAGACGCTGGAAGCCCAGGGATTCGTGACCCGGGACATGGAATCCAAAGCCTTCACCCAACTGATTGCGGACCAGCATCTGGCCTGGGGAGATATCGCGAAGAAAACAGGTGCAAAACTTTAAGCAGAAGAGACAACGATGAGCAGCGAGAAACTGTATTCACCCCGTAAGCCACGCTATGCCGTGGTGCTGTTTGGCCCCGAAGGACAGGGCAGTTTCAACGAGTCGGGACTGCGCGGAGCGCACAAGGCCAGAGAGGCCGGCCACGAGGTCGACGTGCTCTGGGTGGCCGGCCAGTCGGCCCAGCAGCGTGCAGCCGAAATGTCCGTCTTGTGCGGCGGTCGCTACGCGCTGATTCTGGCGCATGGCGGTCAGGGTGACGGTCCGGTGCAGATCCTGGCCGAGCGCTGGCCCGAGCAGGCCTTTGCGGTTATGCAGGGCAGCTGGACGGCAGCCAATGTGGCGCGTTACGAGGTGCTGCAGGAGCAGTCGGCCTTCCTCGCCGGGGTGCTTGCCAGCCAGTGGAGCAGGACGGGCAAGGTGGGGCATTTCTCGGGCGAGAAGGTGCCGCCGGGTCTGCGTGGCCGTGCTGCCTATGCGGACGGCCTCAGGCGCGCCGGTTTTGAGGGGCAACTCGTCACCCAGTTCTGCGGCCACCAGCATCGTCCGGGCTGGGCCCGCACCTGTGTCTCGGCCATGGTCGAGCAGACGGACCTGGACATTGTGTTTGCCATGATTGATGGCGGCCGCCCCGGTGTGACGCAAGCGTGCCGCGCACATGGCGTGGTGCAGATCGGCAATGTGCTGGACTGGGTGGCGCGCGACCCCGAGGTGTTTGTAGCCTCGGCGATCTGCGATTCCGGCGAGGCCTTGTTTCGCGCCGTAGAGGACCATGCACGGGGCCTGCTGCCGCTGGGTGGCTATCGTGCCTTCGGCCTCGAGGAGCCGAGCCTGGTGCGGCTGGAAATGGGGGCCGGGGTGAGTGCTGCGCAGCGCAGCCTGGTCGAAGACTGGGCGCAGCGTTTGCTGCGCCGCGAGTTCGAGATTCACCTGGACTATGCCGGGGCCGAGTTCGCCTTGCCGCAGGAGGAACTCAGCGCTGCGGCGTGATCCGGAAAGCGCCGCGACAAGGCCTCAGTACTGCTGAGCGCCCTTGTCGAATTCGGCACGTGACAGCTGGCCGTTGCGGTCGCTGTCAATCTCTTCGAAGCGCTGGGAAATGGCGGGCAGCTGGCGCGCTTCCTGCGCACTGAGCTGACCGTCGCGATTGGCGTCGGCACGCTCGAAGGCCGCCTGCACGCTGTTCTTGGCAGTAGGGGCCTGCTGCACGCCGGTGGCCGCGCCCGATTGCACGATGCGCGCCGGCTCCTTGTTCTCGCCGGGATTGCTGCTGCCGGTTTGCGCAAAAGCCATGCCTCCGCCGAGGGTGAGTGCGGAGAACAGCACCACGCTGACGACTTCGAATGACGAGACCTTGCAATTGAGCAGATTCTTCTTGTTCATGAATGGCATTCCTTCTCTATGCGATAGCAGGACTGCATTGCACCCTGTGAGGCGGCAAAGGGCCAGCACTTTTGCCTGCTGTTGCCTCAGACTACATTTGCCTGCGGGCTGTAACGCACAATGGCGGCCGTATCTGAGGGCCGTGCCGGCCCCGAAAACTCGCAGCTTTGACAAGGGATGACCCATGGGCAACCGCCTCACGCAAATCGCCACCCGCACCGGAGATGACGGAACCACCGGCCTCGGAGACAACACCCGCGTTTCCAAGAGCAGCGGCCGCCCGCATGCCATGGGCGATGTGGATGAACTGAACTCGCATATCGGCCTGCTGCTGTGCGAGTCGATGCCCCAGGATGTCCGCGACCTGCTGATCGACATCCAGCACCAGTTGTTCAACCTGGGCGGCGAGCTGTCCATGCCGGGCTATGAGCTGCTCAAGGACGATGCGCTGCTGCAGCTCGACAACGCGCTGGCCCACTACAACGCACAGTTGCCGCGCCTGCAGGAGTTCATCCTGCCTGCCGGCACGCGCGCTGCCGCGCAGGCCCATGTATGTCGCACCGTGGCGCGCCGTGCAGAGCGCCAGGTGGTGGCGCTGGAGCAGGCCGAGGCCATGCGAGCCGCTCCGCGCCAGTATCTGAATCGTCTGTCCGATCTGCTGTTCGTGCTGGCCCGCGTGCTCAACCGCATCGACGGCGGCGACGATGTGTACTGGAAGAGTGAACGCCTGGCGCGCACCCAGTCCGAGTGAGGCAGGGGCAGGAGACCTGGCATGCGTCTGCGACATATCGAAGTCTTCAATGCCGTGATGCAGACCGGCAGCGTCAGCGCGGCTGCGCGCCTCATCAACGTCACCCAGCCCGCGGTCAGCCGCACGCTGCAGCATGCCGAGTTGCAGATGGGCTTTGCGCTGTTCCAGCGCGCGCGGGGGCGGTTGACGCCGACCAATGAAGCGCTGGCCCTGTTTCCGCATATCGAGAAGCTCTTCGAGCAGCTCGACGAGGTGCAGCGTCTGGCCGCTAACCTGCGCCACGGCCAGTCGGCCGACCGGCTCAATGTGCTGACGGTGTTTGCGCTCAGCCGCGAGGTGCTGCCGCGCGCCGTGGCGGGCTTCAGGCGCCGCCATCCAACGGTCCAGGTGCATGTGCAGGCGCTGCACACGCCGCAGGTGGTGTCGGCCCTGCTGCTGCAGGAGGCCGATGTGGGCTTCGTGATCAGCTCCGCGGGCCAGCCCGCGCTGGAGCACGAACTGCTGGCCGAGGTGGACATGTTCTGCGTGTTGCCCAAGGGGCTGCTGCCGCCTTCGCGCGTACGCGCCGAAGGCATGGAACTCAAGGATCTGGCCGAGCTGCCTGTGGTCGCGCTCGATGCGCGCGACCCGTTGGGCATGCGCCTGGGCCAGGCCTGCCGCGAGCATGGCGTGGGGCTGTCGCCCGTGGTGACGGTGCAGACCTACCACGCCGCACTGTCCATGGCCGAATACGGGCTGGGAGCGGCCATCATGGACGGCTGCACGGCTCTGGCGGCCGACCGGCGCCGCGTGCACGTGGTGCCGCTCTTGCCGCGCATCACCGTGGGCGTGAATGCACTGAGCCTGCCCCAGCGCCCGGGATCGGTGCTGGCGCGCGCCATGACCCAGGAAATGAACAAGGCCCTGCGGGAGCTTCTGAGCGCCTCCTGAGCAGGCCCGCGTTCAGGCTGCGCGCATCTGCGCAGCCAGCCGCTGTGCTGAGCCGAAGGCCAGCGTCAGGCCCAGCGCGCCATGGCCGGTCTGCAGCCACAGATTGCGCGGTCCGCCGCGCTGGCGGCCGGTGATGGGCAGGCCCGTGGGGGTCGCCGGGCGCATGCCGCTCCAGGGATGCAGCGAGCCCTGCAGCGGCAACTGGGCAAAGACCTGCTGCGTGGAGCGGCGCAGGCTGTCGATGCGGGCCGTATCGATGCGTGTGTCGCGGCCGATGATCTCCACCATGCCGGCCACGCGCAGGCGCTCGCCAAGGCGCGCGAACACCACCTTGCGCGCGGTGTCGGTCACGCTCACGCGCGGCGCGGCCTGGGTGTGGTCGGAGGGGATGTCCACGGTGATGCTGTAGCCCTTGAGTGGATAGACGGGAATGCGCAGGCCCAGCTGGCGCGCATGGGCCGGGCTTTCCCAGCCGCTGGCCAGCACGTAGTGCTCGGCCTGCAGCAGGCCGGCGGCGGTGCGCAGGCCGGTGACGGCGTCGCCCTGGCGCTCGAAGCCCAGCACCTCGGTGTCGTAGCGCAACTCGGCGCCGCGTGCGGACAGCAGCGCCGCCAGCTGCTCGCACAGCTGGCGGCAGTCGGCAACGCTTTCGCTGGGGGTGTGAACGGCGCCCGCCATGCGGCCCGAGTAGCCTGCCAGCGCGGGCTCCAGGCGCACTGCGGCGGCTGCATCCACCACCTGCTGACTGGCGCCACCAAGGCGCGATTGCAGGGCCACCTGCCGGGCCGCGGCATCCAGGCCCTGCTGCGTTTGGTACAGCACCAGCTTGCCCGGCGTGTGCAGTGCGCAGCTCAGGGACTCCTGCGCATGCAGGCTCTCGAAGGCCTGCCGGCTTTCGGCGGCCAGCCTCAGCAGCGCCTGCGTGCCGGCCATGGAGGCGCGCGCATTGCAGGCGCCCAGAAAGCGCAGTCCCCAGGCCCATTGGGCGGGGTCGGCGCGCAGGCGCAGGGCCAGCGGCGAGTCCTTTTCCAGCAGCAGCTGCGGCAGCATTTTCCAGATGCCGGGATCGGCCAGCGGCTGCACGTAGGAATAGCTGAGCTGCGCGCCGTTGCCGCCGCTTGCGCCCGCCGCCGGGCCAGGCCCGCGCTCCAGCACCGTGACACGGCAGCCCGCGCATTGCAGCGCATAGGCAGTGGCCAGGCCGACGATGCCGGCGCCCACGATGCAGACATGCATTGATCGTTTCTCCATGCTGTCGCACTGTAGGCCCATGCGGGGCCGGGCAGCCATGGCATTTGGCATGCAGGGTATGCACTCAGGTTATGGGCAGCCCGAGTGATGAGTGCAGCGGGCTGGCCCTCCGTCGCGGTGTTTACCCGGAGCATGGCAGTGCCTGGGCTGCCACCCATAAACCAGGGGCATGGATCAGCCCGATATTGTCATCCCTCGGAGCCGGGCGCGCTTTCTACACTGGCGGCACATCCACCACCGAAGAGGAGACACCGCATGCAACTTCACTCCACCGTGCTTTGTGCGGCACTTGGCCTGGGTTTTCTGGGCGCTGCCCATGCCGATACTCTGGCCAAAGTGCGCGACAGCGGGCGCATCACGCTGGCCTACCGTGAGTCCTCCGTGCCCTTCAGCTACCTGGACAACGGCAAGCCCATAGGCATGACCGTGGAGCTTTCACAGGCAGTCGCCGAAGCCGTGAAGAAGGTGCTGAACCTGCCCGCGCTGGAGGTGCGCTGGCAGGCCGTGACCTCGCAGAACCGCATGCCGCTGCTGGCCAACGGCACCATAGACCTGGAGTGCGGATCGACCACCAACAATACGGTGCGGGCCAAGGAGGTGGGCTTTGCCATCAATCACTTCTACACCGGCACGCGGCTGCTGGTGAAGAAGAGCTCGGGCATCCAGAGCTATGCCGACCTCAAGGGCAAGACAGCGGCCATCACCACCGGCACCACCAATCTGCAGGTGCTGCGCAAGGCCAACGCCGAGCAGGGCTGGGGCATGAACATCGTCATGGCCAAGGATCATGCCGACGGCTTTCTGCTGGTCGAGAACGACCGTGCCGCGGCCTTTGGCATGGACGACATCCTGCTCTACGGCCTGATCGCCAACGCCAAGAATCCCAAGGATTTCCACGTCGTGGCCGATGCGCTGCAGGTCGAGCCCTATGCCTGCATGCTGCGCAAGGACGACCCGCAGTTCAAGCAGCTGGTGGATGGCGTGATCGGCGACATGATGAAGTCTGGCGCCTTCGCCAGGCTCTACGACAAATGGTTCATGCAGCCCATCCCGCCCAAGAACGCGGCCCTGGGCCTGCCCATGAGCGAGCAGCTGCAGCGCAACGTGCAGGAGCGCGGCGACAAGCCGGCGTTCTGAGATGCGCGCGGTCGGCATTCTTGGCGGCATGGGGCCTGCAGCGGGCGCGGATTTCGTGCGCCTGTTCGTGCAGGCCTGTACCCGGCACCTGCAGGGCCAGGGCCTGCCCGTGCACGACCAGGCCTATCCCGAGCACTGGCTGGTGCAGCTGCCCATGCCCGATCGCACACAGGCGCTGCGCAGCGATCCGCAGTCCCCTGCGGGCCCGGCTGCGCATCTGCTGCAGGGTGCGGGCCGGCTCGCGGCCCTGGGTGTGCGCAGCGTGGCCCTGGCCTGCAACACGGCCCATGCCTGGCATGGGCAGATACAGGCGTTTTTCCCGCAGTTGCGTGTGCTGCACATCGCGCAGCAGACGGCGCTGCATCTGAAGGCAGGTGGCGCGCGCCAGGCCCTGGTGCTGGCTACGGACGGCACCTATGACAGCGGGCTCTACGACGCAGCGCTGGCCGATTGCGGCATTGCCGCGCTGCGGCCCGGACCGGCGGGCCGGGCCCGGCTCATGCAAGGCATCTACGAGGGCGTGAAGCAGGGCGATATGCCGCTGGCCGTGCAATGCTTCGGCGAGGCGCTGGCGCCGCTGCTGCAGCGCCATGGCGCCGTGCCCGTGATCATGGGCTGCACCGAAATCCCGCTGGCCCTGCCGCAGGCATCGCAGGCCTGCGGCGCCGAGCTGGTGGACCCGGCCTGGATACTGGCCTGTGCGTTGGCGCAGGATGCCTACGCGCACTAACGGCGACGGGGCAGAGGCCTGTAAAAAGATGAGCTGCAATCGCTTGCCATAAAACAGATATGTATCGAATTCAGGTCAGATCTGTTGATGGGTATGCGGTACCAGCTCATCTTTTAACGATGGTTTGCTAAGACTTCCGGGCGTCCTGCATCTCCGAGTCCATGGCGGCCTTGTAGATGCTTTGCCGGGGCCGCTGCATCAGGCGGCGCAGCATGGGCTCGAATTCACTCATGGGCAGGGTCTCGGCCCGGGGATCGAAGGCCGGGTTGTCATAGAGTTCGCAGAACTCGGCCGTGCGTGTGTAGTGCGGATGGTCTCGGAACTGCTCGCGCATGTCCCTGTCCAGGCCGATGTGATGGAAGAAATAGTGACCCTGGAAGATGCCGTGATGCTGGACCATCCAGTGGTTGGCCTCGTTCACAAAGGGCTGGAGAACTGCTGCGGCTATGTCGGGGTGGTTGAAAGACCCGAGGGTGTCGCCGATGTCGTGCAGCAGTGCGCACACCACATACTCCTCGTCGCGGCCGTCGCGCAGCGCGCGCGTGGCGGTTTGCAGGGAGTGGGTGTAGCGGTCCACCGGAAAGCCGCCATAGTCGCCTTCCAGCAGCTTCAGATGGGCCATCACCCTGTCGGGCAGGCCGCTGGTGAAGTGTGCGAATTCGCCGCCGATCAATTGCCAGTCTTCACGCGTGCTGTCTTGCATGCGCAGAAAGTTCGCCCGTGCATTCATGCCATGTCTTTCGTGGGTTATGGTCGTTGCACTGTAGGGCGCTGGCAGGGGCTGCGCTGTCAAGGGCATGACATGCCGCCGCCGCCTTGATGCGCGAATCCTGTTTGCTGCTAACAGGGTCCGCGAGGGCTTGAGGCGTCAGTAGGTTTCCAGGTGCAGACGTCCTTCGCGCTTGAGCCTTGAGCCCAGTTCATCCCAGCCCAGTCCTGCTTGCTGGGCCACATCACGCAGGGCCAGCACGACGCCGTCCTCCATGCTTTTGAGGCCGCAGACATAGATGTGCGTGTTGTCGTCGCGCAGCAGCTCCATGAGGTCGGCCGAGCGCTCACGCATGGCGTCCTGCACATAGCGCCTGGGCTGGCCGGCCACGCGCGAGAAGGCGAAGTTGATGTCGATGAAATCCTTGGGCAGGTTCTGCAAGGGGCCGAAATAGGGCAGCTCCTGAGGCGTGCGCGCACCGAAGAACAGCAGCAGTTTCCCGCTGTCGAACTTGCCGCTCTTGCGCAGGCGGCGGCGCCACTCCGTCATGGCGCGCATGGGCGCGCTGCCCGTGCCCGTGCAGATCATCACGATGTGCGAGCGCGGGTGGTTGGGCATGAGAAAGCTGCTGCCGAACGGACCTATGACCTGCACCTTGTCACCCACCTGCAGATCGCAGAGATAGTTGCTGGCCACGCCGCGCACGGGCTGGCCGTGGTGATCCTCGACCACGCGTTTCACGGTCAGTGCCAGATTGTTGTAGCCGGGGCGCTCGCCGTTGCGGGCGCTGGCAATCGAGTACTGGCGCGCCACATGGGGCTTGCCGCCGGCATCCACACCGGGCGGGACAATGCCCAGCGACTGGCCTTCGAGCACCGGAAAAGGCAAGGCGCCGAAGTCCAGCACGATATGGTGGGTCTCGTTGTCGAAGCCGGCTTCCGTGCAGTTCAGATTGCCCACCACCGTGGCCGTCACCGGAGCCTTGGGCCCATGCAGATTGGTGTAGGCATGGGCGGCAGACCAGGGCGGCGTGGTGGCGCCATAGCTGGCTGCGCGAAACACTTCCGCAGCACCGCTTTCGGCCAGACCGGCTGCGGCCGCAATCACGGCCTGGGCCTGGCTCAGGTCCTGCACATCGACGGCATTCTCGGCTGTCTGCGCGGCGGCCAGCACGTCGGCAGAAAGTTCTTCGGGCAGGCTCTCCCAGCCCAGTTGCTCGGTCACGCTGTAGGGCTTGCTTGCCGACACCAGGCGCCAGTTGTCGATGGAGCCGGTGGGGCAGGGCGAGATGCAGTCCATGCAGCCGTTGCACTTGTCCGCCATGACTACATAGTTGTTGTCGTCATGCGTGATGGCGTCCACGGGGCAGGTCGCCTCGCAGGTGTTGCAGCGAATGCAGATCTCCGGGTCGATCAGATGCTGCTTCAGGATGCCGTTTTCAATCAGCGTGATGGTGCTCATTTTGTTCTCCAAACCAGGGCAACCCAACTCAGTGACATCGAGCAAGGGCCGCCCCGCCGCGAGGATGTCGTCCCCCTCGGGGGAAGCGGCTCAGCCGCTCAGGGGGGCTCAAAACTTCACGTACTCGAAGTCCACGGACTGACGATTGATGCCCATGACGGGGGGCGCAATCCAGCCGGCAAACTTGCCGGGCTCCAGGCATGGCTTCATCAGCGATGCGACAAAGTTGCGGTCGTCCTCGGTGGCCAGCCACTCGTTCTTTCTGGTCAGCCATTCCTGCTCGCTCACGGGGCGGCCGTCGGGGCTGATGCGCACGCCTGCCAGCGCGCCGATCTGGCGGTTGAAGGCCTTGTGCGGCACCGTCAGGCGAAAGTCGATGCCGGCCTTTTCCATCACCTTGTTCCAGCGTCCCACACCGGCATTGCTGTCCTTGATGTAGTCGTCGCGCAGCACCTCGTTCAAGGCGTTGAGCATGGGCACTTCCTTCTCCTGCAACTTGCCGTCCACCACCTCCAGCACCTTGTAGTTCTGCTCGTGCAGCTTGTGATCGTCCTCGCGCTTGCCTTCTTCGTAGCGGCCCTTGAGGCCCGAGCTGTAGAAGGTGGCGGCATTGCTGGACTGGTCGGCGCCGAACAGGTCGATGGTGACGCTGTAGTGGAAGTTCAGATAGCGCTGGATCGTGGGCAGATCGATGACGCCCGCATTGCGCAGCTTGTTCACATCGTCGGTCTTGAGCTCGTTCATGACCTGGCAGGTGCGTGCCAGAACGCGCGAAACGCCGGACTCGCCGACGAACATATGGTGCGCCTCTTCGGTCAGCATGAATTTGGTGGTGCGCGCCAGCGGATCGAAGGCCGACTCGGCAAGCGCTGCGAGCTGGAATTTTCCGTCTCTGTCGGTGAAGTAGGTGAACATGAAGAAGGCCAGCCAGTCCGGCGTTTTTTCATTGAAGGCGCCCAGAATGCGCGGGTTGTTTTCATCGCCGCTCTGGCGCTCCAGCAGCGCCTCGGCTTCCTCGCGTCCGTCACGCCCGAAATGCTTGTGCAGTAGGTAGACCATGGCCCAGAGATGGCGGCCTTCTTCCACATTGACCTGGAACAGATTGCGCAGGTCGTACATGGATGGTGCAGTCAGGCCCAGGTGGCGTTGCTGCTCCACCGACGCAGGCTCGGTATCGCCTTGCGTGACGATGATGCGACGCAGGTTGGCGCGGTGCTCGCCGGGCACGTCCTGCCAGGCTTTCTCGCCCTTGTGATCGCCAAAATGAATGCTGCGTTCCTGATCCGCCGGGTTCAGGAAAATGCCCCAGCGGTAGTCGCGCATCTTGACGTAGCCGAACTGCGCCCAGCCCTGCGGATCCACGCTCACCGCGGTACGCAGATAGACATCGTAGTTGGTCGATCCTTCGGGGCCCACATCGTCCCACCAGCGGATGAAGCTGGGCTGCCAGCTCTCCAGCGCACGCTGCAGCGTACGGTCACCGCTGAGGTCCACGTTGTTGGGAATCTTCTGGCTGTAGTCGATGCTGCTCATGGGGAGTCTCCTGTGATGTTTTGCCGATTCATGAAGCCGTGTAGTCGCTTCGAAACTGGTGCAGCCCAGGCGAGTAACGCCGAGCAAGGGCCGCCTCGCTGCGAGGGCGTTGTCCCCCTCCGGCACGCAGTGCCAGAGAGGGGGAAGCGGCATAGCCGCTCAGGGGGAGTTTCCTCATACCCTGTTGAAATCGAAGCCGGCCTTCTGTCCGGTGCCGTAGAGCTTCAGCGCCCCTTTTTCGCCCACCGCGTTGGGGCGGTTGAAGATCCAGTTCTGCCAGGCCGACAGACGCCCGAAGATGCGCGTGACCATGTTTTCCTGGCTGGCGAAACGCAGATTGGCTTCGAGGCCGGTGAGCGCGTCGGGCGACATCGCGGCGCGCTCTTCCATGGCGATGCGGATCTCGTCTTCCCAGTCGATATCGTCAAGCGCGGCGGTGACCAGTCCGAGTTGCTGCGCCGCATCGCCGTTGAGCGGCTTGCCCACGGCAGCGCGCGCGGCTGCCAGGGGCTCAGACTCCTCGTAGAAGCGACGCTGCAGACGGCTTTGATCGTTGACCAGCGGCAGTAGTCCGAAGTTGAATTCATCGAGCTCGATGACGGGCTCGCGCTCGGGTTCGTCGGGCAGCACCAGCATGTAGGCGCGATCGGCGCAGAAGACCAGCTCGGCCAGCATGCCGACAAAGCAGGAGCCGGGCTCGATCAAGGCGAACAGCGACCGCGACGACACATCGAGGCGTGCAAAGGTACGGCGCAGCAGGCCTGTGGTTTGCTGCACCAGCCAGTGATCGCGGTGCGTCACCAGGGTCTGGCCCGCCGCCAGCACGGTGCGCGCATCGCCCTCGGTCTTGAGAATCCAGGTGCCCACATCGAGCTCGTTGGTGCGCAGATGCAGTATGGCGTCGTCGAGCTCGCGGCCCATGGCCAGCGGCCACCATGTGGCGCCTGCGCTTTCTATGGCTGCAAGGCTGGCGGGCTGTTCGCCATGGGGTGCCTTGACCGTGATGGTGGCGCTGCGCTTGCTGCGATCAATTTGCACGCTGACGTGGCGATAGTGCAGGCCGTCCGGGCTTTGCTCGCGCTGCAGCCTGGCAAGCTGTACGCCCTGGGCGGAAGCCGGGCGCGGGCTGCTCTCGCCCAGTGCGGCCGCACGTTGTTGCACCACTTCGGCAAACTGCGCAGGCTTGGCGATCGCATCCACCAGTCGCCAGTCCACGGCACGCTGGCCGCGCACGCCTTCCACGCTGGTGCAGAAGATGTCCGCCAGGTCATGGCGAACATGGCGCTTGTCGGTCACGCGCGTCAGCCCGCCCGTGCCGGGCAGCACGCCCAGCAGCGGGACCTCGGGCAGCGATACGGAGGAAGAGCGGTCGTCGATCAGTACGATGTCGTCGCAGGCCAGAGCCAGCTCATAGCCGCCGCCCGCGCAGGCGCCGTTGACGGCGGCGAGGAACTTGAGCCCGTCGTGCCGGGAGCTGTCCTCCATGCCATTGCGGGTCTCGTTGGTGAACTTGCAGAAGTTCACCTTCCAGGCGTGGGACGAGACACCGAGCATGAAGATATTCGCGCCGGAACAGAAGATGCGTTCCTTGCCGCTGGTGACGATGACGGAGCGCACCTGCGGGTGCTCGAAGCGGATGCGGTTGAGCGCATCATGCAGTTCCACATCCACGCCCAGGTCATAGCTGTTGAGCTTGAGCTTGTAGCCGGGGCGTATGCCGCCGTCCTCGGCAATGTCCAGCTTGAGCCGGGCGATATTGCCATCCACTTCAAACGACCAGTGCCGGTACTGGCTGGGGTCGGTGCGGTAATCGACGACGGTTTGCTGCTGCATGCTCGGCTCCTGCTGAGATGAAAAATAGTGCAGTTATTGACTGGATGTAGGCACAATTATGCAGATTACTCAAAAAAATGCACGCTGCTTTAGGCACTATGTTGCATGTTTTGCGCTAACTAAGGGAAATCCTTAGCTGTTTGCCAATCGCTGCACGACTCTGAAATTCAAATGTTTTTGCAAGTAATCCCTTTTGTATAAAAGGTTTGAAGCTATCAATTGGAGAGCGTTCGAGTCCGAGGCTGCTGATCGGCAAACCCGGCACTGGCGCGGGATGATGGGCTGCTTGCAAAATGGCTTCACCATGCTGACCTTTGCAGATATCCAAGCCGCCGCTGCGCGCCTGAATGGCGCCGTCCTTCAAACTCCTTTTGTGGAATCACGCACGCTCTCGCAGATCACGGGGGCGCAGGTCTATCTCAAGTTCGAGAACCTGCAGTTCACGGCATCCTTTAAGGAACGCGGCGCGCTGAACAAGCTGCTCATGCTCAGCGATGCCGAGCGCGCACGTGGCGTGGTCGCCATGAGTGCGGGCAATCACGCCCAGGGCGTGGCCTATCACGCGCAACGTCTGGGTTTGCGTGCCGTCATCGTCATGCCGCGTTTCACCCCGGGTGTGAAGGTGGAGCGCACGCGCGGCTTCGGCGCCGAGGTGGTGCTGCATGGCGACACCCTGGCCGAGGCCCGTGCCCATGCCTACCAGCTGGCGCAGGAGCAGCAACTGACCTTTGTCCATCCCTATGACGACGAAGCGATCGCCGCCGGCCAAGGCACGCTGGCACTGGAAATTCTGCAGGCCCAGAACGATCTGGATGTGCTGGTGGTGGCCATTGGCGGCGGCGGCCTGATCGCGGGCATTGCGACGGCGGCCAAGGCCATCAAGCCGGGGATCGAAGTCGTGGGCGTGCAGACCCAGCGTTTTCCCTCCATGGTCAACGCGCTGCGCCATACCGATCTGCCCATGGGCATGTCGACAATTGCCGAAGGCATTGCGGTGACCCAGCCAGGCCTCATCACCCAGGAAGTGGTGCAGCGCTGCGTGGATGATCTGCTGTTGGTGGACGAGGGCGATATCGAGCAGGCCGTGCTCATGCTGCTGGAGATCGAAAAGACGCTGGTCGAAGGCGCGGGTGCGGCAGGCTTGGCGGCGCTGCTGCGCTATCCGGCGCAGTTCAAGGGCAAGAAGGTGGGCCTGGTGCTGTCGGGCGGCAACATCGACCCGATGCTGTTGGCCGCCATCATCGAGCGCGGCATGGTGCGCTCCGGCCGTCTGGCCCGCATCCGCGTCAGCGCGCGCGATGTGCCCGGCGTGCTGGCCCAGATCACCACCACCGTGGCCGCTGCCGGCGCCAATATCGAGGAGGTGCACCACCAGCGTGCCTTCACCATGCTGGCTGCGCAGAATGTGGAGATCGAACTGGTGCTGCAGACTCGCAATCAGCCCCATGTAGAGCAGGTGCTGCAGGCTCTGCGCGCTGCGGGCATGGAAGCCGAGCGCATTGGCTGATGTGCTCGCTGGCGGGCTTTCCCCTAGCGGGTGACAGCGGCCTCTGCGCCAGAATGCCTGGCAACCATTGTTGAAAGGAGCATTGATCGCATGTCACATGATCCCGCCGTCGACCACGAGCCGCAGGATGCGGCCGAAGCCGTGGTGCCCTACATCCCCGTCATCATTCCGGCCGCCGGTGCGGTGATGATGTTTCTGCTGGCTTTCATTGCCGTGAACATGGCCTGAGGCCGACACCTGCTCAAGGCATTCCAACCCTGGCTGACCCAACCCCGCGATGCGGGGTTTTTTTATATCCGAACACGTCATCAATGTTTGAAATGCACATACTTTGATGCATAAGATGCATAGTTATTGCCAGTGAATTGCTGACAAATTCGAAGCCCCTCCCTAGAATCGATGTCCCGCCGCTATTCAAAACAAGGTTGTTTTGACTTAATCGGATGGACTGCAGGCGCCAACAGGCGCTAGGGAAAGCAAGCGAGACACCTTCAAAAGCCTTTTTTCAAAGACGCATCCGGCTCGGACTACAGAGGATGCTTCTTTGAAAAATTGGTTTTTAATTGAAGGACTTCCCCATGAACGCCGCTGTGCAAAGCCTGAACATCCAGGCTCCCGATTACGTCAAGAACCCCAAGCTCATCGCCTGGGTCGCCGAAATGGCTGCGCTGTGCAAGCCCGCCCAGATTCACTGGTGCGACGGCTCGCAAGCCGAATATGACGCGCTGTGCCAGCAACTGGTGGATGCCGGTACCTTCAAGCCCCTGGCCAAGCGCCCTGGCTCCTTCCTGGCCTGGACCGATCCTTCGGACGTGGCCCGCGTGGAAGACCGCACCTATATCTGCTCCGCCAAGAAGGAAGACGCAGGCCCCACCAACAACTGGATGGAACCTGCGGAAATGCGTGCCACGCTGAACCCGCTGTTCGACGGCTGCATGGCTGGCCGCACCATGTACGTGGTGCCCTTCTCCATGGGCCCGCTGGGTTCGCCCATCGCCCACGTGGGTATCGAGCTGTCCGACAGCCCCTATGTGGCCGTCAACATGAAGATCATGACCCGCATGGGCAAGGCCGTGTATGACGTGATCGGCACCAGCGGCGAGTTCGTGCCCTGCGTGCACACCATCGGCGCACCTCTGGCCGCAGGCCAGAAGGACGAAACCACCTGGCCCTGCAGCAAGACCAAGTACATCGTTCACTATCCCGAAACCCGCGAAATCTGGTCCTACGGTTCGGGCTACGGCGGCAATGCGCTGCTGGGCAAGAAGTGCTTTGCGCTGCGTATCGCCTCCACCATGGGCCGCGACCAGGGTTGGCTGGCCGAGCACATGCTGATCCTGGGCGTCACCAACCCCGAAGGCAAGAAGTACCACGTGGCTGCCGCCTTCCCCTCGGCCTGTGGCAAGACCAATTTCTCCATGCTGGTGCCCCCCAAGGCCTTCGACGGCTGGAAGGTCACGACCATCGGCGACGACATCGCCTGGATCAAGCCCCAGGCCGACGGCTCGCTGCGCGCCATCAACCCCGAAGCCGGTTACTTCGGCGTGGCTCCCGGCACCAATATGCTGACCAACCCGAACTGCATGTTGAGCCTGGACAAGAACGTGATCTTCACCAACGTGGCCTTGACCGATGACGGCGACGTGTGGTGGGAAGGCATGGAAAAGGACCAGGGCAAGCTGCCCGATCACCTGATCGACTGGCAAGGCAAGGACTGGACGCCCCAGATCGCCAAGGAAACCGGCGCCAAGGCCGCCCACCCCAATGCCCGCTTCACCGTGGCTGCCACCAACAACCCTGCGCTGGACGAAGCCTGGGACGATCCCGCCGGCGTGAAGATCGATGCCATGATCTTCGGCGGCCGCCGCTCCACCACCGTGCCTCTGGTGACCGAAGCCCGCGACTGGACCGAAGGCGTGTACATGGCAGCGACCATGGGCTCCGAGACCACCGCCGCTGCCTTTGGCGCACAAGGCGTGGTGCGCCGCGACCCCTTCGCCATGCTGCCTTTTGCCGGCTACAACATGAGCGACTATTTCCAGCACTGGCTGGACCTGGGCGCCAAGATTGAAGGCCAGGGCGCAACCCTGCCCAAGATCTTCACCACCAACTGGTTCCGCAAGAACGCCGAAGGCAAGTTCGTCTGGCCCGGCTACGGTGAGAACATGCGCGTTCTGAAGTGGATGATCGACCGTCTGGAAGGCCAGGTCCAAGGCCAGGAAACCGCCTTCGGTATTGCTCCCCAGTACGCTGAAATCAACTGGAGCGGCCTGGACTTCAACGCCGCCCAGTTCGACAGCGTGACCAATATCGACAAGGCCGCCTGGGCCGAGGAAATGAAGCTGCATGGCGAGCATTTCGACAAGCTGGCCTACAACCTGCCCAAGGCCATGCTGGACACCAAGGCCAAGCTCGAAGAGCGCCTGTCCGCCTAAGCCTTTGATGGAATAAAAAAGCCCTGCAGGCCGCTGGCCGCAGGGCTTTTTTTTGAACCGTTGTTTTGATAGCTGTTGGCGCTTGCCGGACAAGGGGTGGACGCTCATTTCATGAAGCGTCGAGAGGGCATGAAAAAAGCCGCTGGCCTTGTGGGCAGCGGCTTTTCGAGGGAAGCGGTCCGGGCGCTTAGCGGCTCTGGCGATCCATGGCACGGGCCAGATCGGCCATCAGGCGGGCATCTTGCAGCGCTGCGTTCCAGACGCGTTCATCGGCAGCGGCTTGCTGGCGGCTCTTGACCCAGGCGCGGTAGCCGGTACGCACCAGATTGATGGCGCGGCGGGCGGGCTGGGAGAAGAGGGCGATGCTGGCAAAGGCCATGGCCCACAGGACCATCCAGGCAGCCATCATATGGCCGTCGCTCCAGGTCTCGGTGGCCTGGAAGACGCCGGCGGCCAGAGCGGCAAGCACCACAGCCAGCACCATCCAGTGCGACCGGGATTGGGATTGCGCTTCATGCTCGGCGGCAATGGCGGCCATGCGTTCGTCGCTGGCTTGATAAATACGCACCACACCAGGGTGCTCGACACAGTAGGAGTTGTAAATAAAGTTGCTCATGGCAGTTAACCCTTTGACCCACGCTTTTGGCGAATTGCCCGGGGAATAGGTGTAACTATAGGGATTACCCTAGGTATGTTCAAATTTATATTTTGAATCTGTAGCATTCACAGCAGTGATGTATCGGGTGATGCCATGTCTTTGAACTTTCGCTCTCTGGATCTGAATCTGCTGCGCGTCTTCGATGAGGTCATGTCCGAACGCAGCCTCACGCGCGCGGCTCACAAGCTCAGCATCACCCAGCCGGCGGTCAGCAATGCCATGCGCCGGCTGCGCGAGGTCCTGGGCGACGAGCTGCTGGTGCGCCAGGGACAGGGCGTGGAGCCCACGCCGCGCGCCCAGGCCCTGTGGCCGGTGATACGCGAGGCCCTTCAGCATCTGGAAGGGGCACTCGCACCCGACGAGTTCGATCCCGAGACGGCCAGCACCACGTTCGTGATTGCCATGGCCGATGCCACGGCCGCCACGCTGATTCCGCCGCTGTACCCGATCCTGGCGCGCGAGGCGCCAGGCCTGGGCATACGCCTGCTGCCGCTGACCACGCGCGATCCCAGGTCCTTGCTCGACGATGGCGAGGCCGATATGGCCGTGGGCTATTTCCCCGCCGTGCTGGCCGATCTGACGGCGCGTGCACAGGCCGGCGGTCTGGTGGCGTTTGACAGCCGCCGCCTTTATGAGGGCGAGTACCTGTGCGTGATGCGCAAGGACCATCCGCTGGCGCATGTTCCGCTGACGCTGGACAACTACTGTGCGGCCCGCCACATGCTGGTCAGCTTCTCGGGCCGCTCCTTCGGCTTCATCGACGAGGCCCTGGCCTCGCTGGGGCGTTCGCGCGAAGTGGTGCTCACCGTCAACCAGTTCTTCACCGCAGCGCGTGTAGTGATCAACTCCGATCTGCTGACCATCCTGCCGCGCCATTTCGTACCCGTGACCGGTATGGGTGATCAGCTGGAGCTGCGCGATCTGCCCTTCGATGTCACGCCCGTGCATGTGGATGCGCTGTGGCGCCGGCGCGGCCCGCACCCGCAGGCCTATGACTGGCTGCTGAAAACGCTGACGCGCTCGGCCGAGATCACCTTTGCCAATGGTTCGGCCCAGGTCACCCAGCATGGTTGACTAAACTAGCCGCATGAAGATCCAGCTGCTGTCCGACCTGCACCTTGAAGTCCACCCCCAATTCGTTGCTCAGCCGGCGGCCGGTGCCGATGTGCTGGTGCTGGCCGGCGATATCGGCTCCTACCAGAGCAGCAGCCAGGTCGATGGCGAGAACTTCGGGCTGGAGCGTTTCTCGCCGCTGCCGCAATACGCGGCCTGGCCCACGCCCGTGCTGTTCGTGCCCGGCAATCACGAGTACGACATGCAGGACTTCGACGAGGCGAGACTGCGCCTGCAGCGTGTGTGCGACAAGCTGGGCCTGATCTGGCTCGACCGTGAAACCGTGGTCATGGACGGCGTGCGTTTCATCGGCACCACGCTGTGGAGCGACTTCGACGCCATGGCCATGCATGAGGGCGTGAGCGATGCCACGCGTTTGCACAGGCTGCGCGAAAAGGCTTTTCGCGCAGCCAATTTCTATCTGCAAAAGACCGGCGGCAGCCGCCAGGGCGAGCCGTTTCTGGCCGCGCCCATGCGCGAGGAAAGCCTGCTCTGCCAGGACTGGCTGCGCGCCGCACTGCAGCAGCCGTTTGATGGGCCCACGGTAGCCGTGACCCACTTTGCGCCCAGTCTGCGCAGCGCCGATCCGCGCTACGGGCTGGTGCCTGGCACGGCCGGTTTCTGCAATGTGATGGACGACTTTCTGCCCCATGCCCAGCTCTGGTTGCACGGCCATCTGCATTGCGCCAGCGACTACATCGCCAGCGGTCGGCGCGAGGACGGCAGCGCCTGGCAATGCCGCGTGGTGGCCAATCCTCTCGGCTATGCCCGCAAGGGAGAGCAGGAGGACTTTCTGCCGGCATCGACAATTGACTTGAGCCAAGTCAAGATGCTGACTGTCCCCAGCCCTTAGGCTCGAGACATCAACAAGGAGAAATTGGTATGAAGATCTTGCTCGCTGTGGACGGCAGTGCCTACACTCAGAAAATGCTGGCCTATCTGACCTCGCATCAGGAGATGCTGGGCACGGGCCATGAGTACACCATCATCACCGTGCAGCCGCTGCTGCCTCCGCGTGCACGCGCTGCGCTGGGCAAGGAAGTGGTGGAGCAGTACTACGACGAAGAATCCGCCAAGATCCTGCAGCCCGTGCAGGAGTTCCTGAAGGCGCGTGGCGTCGAGGCGCACAGCATCTCCAAGGTCGGCCCCATTGCCGACACCATCATCCACGCCGCGCAGGACGGCAAGTTCGACCTGATCGCCATGGGCACGCATGGCCACGGCGCGCTGGGCCGCCTGGTCATGGGCTCGGTCAGCTCTCAGGTGCTGGCGGGCTGCACCATCCCCGTGCTGTTGATTCGCTGATTCTCATAGCTTATTGCGCCTGATTTACATACGCATCAGGCATAAAACAGCGTCAAATCAAGGATAGATGAGCGTCCACAGCTACAAAAACCAAAGTACCTCCGTTTGAACCGATCTCGCAAGGCTGTGCTGAAAAGCACGGCCTTTTTTGTGGCCGGCATCAATCGGCCTGCAGCAGCTGCCGGGCCTTGCCCAGCAAGGCCTGGCTGACATGGGCCAGCACGCGCGACTCCAGATTCCAGCAATGCCAGAACAGCGCGATGGACAGCGCATGGCCGGGCGCTATCTCGACCAGATCGCCAGCCTCCAGTGCAGGCTGCACCAGCAGCTGCGGCAGCACGCCCAGGCCCCAGCCGGCACGCACGGCGCGCACCTGTGCCTCGCAGCTGGGCAGCAGGATCTGGTGCTGCAGCGACACATTGCGCAGGCCCAGGCAGCGCGCCACGAACTCGGCCTGCATATCGTCCTTGCGGTTGAAGGACAGATAGGGCAGCTGGTTGAAGTTCTTGCGCGTCAGCCCCTGCGGCAGTCCTTGCCGGGCAAACTCGGCCGAGGCCACAGCCACATAGCGCATGGCGCCCAGGGGCTGCACCGTGCAGCCGCGCAGGGCCTGGCCCAGCGTGGTCACGCAGCCCATGACCTGGCCCGAGCGCAGCAGCTCCTGCGTGAAGTCCTGGTCGTCGACCACCACCTCCAGCGGCAGGCCGCTCTTCACCAGCTCGTCAAGGGCCGTCATGGCCCAGGTGGCAATGCTGTCGGCATTGATGGCGATGGAGACGATTTCGCCGGCCAGGCTCTGTCCGGTCTGCGGTGCCAGCTCCTGCAGCTCGTGCGCGAGATCGGCGCGAAGCAGGCGCAGCTGCTTGGCATGCTTGAGCAGCAGCCTCCCGGCGCTCGTGGGCTTGACGGGGCGCGTGCGCTCCACCAGCACCGAGCCAACTTGTGCCTCCAGTGCCCGCAGGCGCTGGGACACGGCCGACTGGGTGATGTGCAGCTTTTGCGCGGCGCGCTCGAAGCCGCCTTCCTCCACGATGGCGGCCAGGCATTCCAGCGCAGCAGGGTCCCAGGAACTCATGGCAATTCCATTAGCATTTCTGATGAAACTGCTGAAAATTTAATGCTGCTTTTGTTTGCCTGCAAGAGTGCAGACACTGGCCGCATGAACATCATCGTCCTGGGCGCCGGCATCATCGGCATCAGCACCGCTTGGCATCTGCGCGAGCGCGGTCATCAAGTCACCGTGGTGGACCGCCAGAGCGGTCCGGCCCTGGAGACCAGCTATGCCAATGGCGGCCAGATCTCGGTCAGCTACTGCGAGCCCTGGGCCAATCGTCAGGCACCCTGGAAGGCGCTGAAATGGATGTTCGACAAACAGGCTCCGCTGCTGTTTAGGCCGCAGCTCGATCCTGCCCAATGGCGCTGGGGCCTGCAGTTCCTGGCCCAGTGCAATGACCGCGCCTTTGCGCGCAATGTGCAGCAGATCGTGGCCCTGGGCGCCTACAGCCATCTGGCGCTCAAGGACATGATCCAGAAGACCGGCATCGAGTTCGAGCGGCTGGAGCGTGGCATTGCCCATTTCTACAGCAGTCGGCAGGCGTTTGCCGAGGCCGCCGAAGGCGTGGAGCTGATGCGGCAATACGGCGTGCAGCGCCGTCTGGTCAGCCGCGACGAGCTGCTTGCCATCGAGCCTGCGTTCACGCCCTATGCTGCGCAGATTGCGGGTGGCACGTTCACCGCCACCGACGAGTCCGGTGATGCGCGTCTGTTCACCGAAAAGCTGGCCGGTCTCTGTGCCCAGTCCGGTGTGCAGTTCCTCTACGGCCACGACATCCTGAGGCTGCAGCCGGCGCGCCGGGGCAAGCCTGCCCAGGTGCAGATTTGCGACCGCAGCGATGGCGCCCGACGCATGCTGAGCGCGGATGCCGTGGTGGTCGCCTGCGGCTCCTACACGCCACTGCTGCTCAGGCCTCTGGGCGTGCATGTGCCGATCTACCCTGGCAAGGGCTATAGCGCCACCCTGCCGCTGCTGCGGCCCGAAAAAGCTCCCGTCGTCTCCACCATCGACGACAGCCGCAAGGTCGCCATGAGCCGTTTGGGCAATCGCCTGCGCGTGGCCGGCACCATTGAGCTGGGCGGCTTCGATCTGAGTCTGGACACGCCCACGGCCAGGGCGCGCTGCGAGATGCTGGTCAGGCGCGTGGAGGAGCTGATGCCCGGTGTCTGCGACACGCGCCTGCCCGAGCAAGGCGGCGATCCGCAGTTCTGGTGCGGTCTGCGGCCCGCCACGCCCAGCAACATTCCCTGCATCGGTGCAACCCAGGCTGCCGGAATCTGGGTCAATGCCGGTCATGGCACGCTGGGCTGGACGCATGGCGCGGGCTCGGGCAAGGCCATGGCAGCCCTGATGAGCGGCGAGCGCCCGGCGCTGGATTTCCGGTTCTGGGATGAGCCGGTCCCCGAGGTCGCTCGCGGCGCGCGGATTGCGTCGGCCTGAGACAGGGCATAGGACTGCAGGACGAGTACGGGCTGGCTGACTCTTTTGCCCGGATTGACGGTATCGCTGCGTGGGGCTCTTACATACAATCACGCCAGCAACTCGTCCATGCCATGACCCAGCACGACATCACTCCTGCCCTTGACACCTCACGCTCCTTCGCGCGCTCATTGCCCATGGCTTTGCTCAAGGCCCGCGAGGCGGTCATGGTGCGCTTTCGTCCTTCGCTGCGTGCGCACGGACTGACCGAGCAGCAATGGCGCGTGCTGCGCATCATGTCGGTGGCCGACAGGCGTCTGCGTCCCATGGAGCTGTCGCAGCTGACCTTCATCAGCATGCCCAGCCTCTCGCGCCTGCTCAAGACGCTGGAAGGGCGTTTGCTCATCAAGCGCGGTCGCCATGTGGCCGATCTGCGGGGCTCCGAGTTCGCCCTCACGCCCGCCGGCCAGGAGATGGTGGCGCAGATCGTGCCGCATTTCGAAACCATCTACACCGAGATCGAGGAGCAGCTGGGCAGCGCCGAGAGCGAGCAGCTGTTCCGCATTCTCGAGCATGTGGTGCAGAGCCTGGGCCTGCCCGGCGAAGACGAGCTGGGCACGGACTGAGGCGCCGGCCACGGCACAATGCAGTCATGAGTGCTGCGATCGCCGTCATCGACTTTGAAACCACGGGCATGACGCCCGCCCAGGGCGCCAGGGCCACCGAGGTGGCCATCGTGCTGCTGGAGCAGGGCCGCGTGGTGGACCGCTTCCAGAGCCTGATGCAGACCGGAGCCTGGGTCTCGCCCTTTATCACCGAGCTCACCGGCATCACCAACGCGATGCTGCGCACCGCGCCGCCTGCCGCCGAGGTGATGCGCGATGCCGCCCGCTTTGTGGGCGGTGCGCCCATGGTGGCCCACAACGCATCGTTCGACAGCAAGTTCTGGCAGGCCGAACTGGCGCTGGCAGGCGAAGCCGCTCCCCAGTTGTTTGCCTGTACCGTGCTGCTGTCGCGCCGCATCTACCCGCAGGCACCCAGTCACAGCCTGGGCAATCTGGCGCGCTATCTGCAACTGCCTTCCACGGGCCGCGCCCACCGGGCACTGGCCGATGCCGAGATGGCGGCGGCCCTGCTGGCTCGCATGCAGCAGGACCTGTGCGAGCGCCATGCCCTGCCTTGGCCCGAGCATGCGCTGCTGATGCAGCTGCAGCGCTGCAGCAAGGCCAAGGTCGGAGGCTGGCTGGCGCAGCAGGCCGGTCAGGGGCTGCTGGCAGTTCAGACCCAGGATTGACGAGTATTTTGGCCTGTAGGCTTTTGCAGTCATGCGTAAGGCGCTATCAAAATTGATGCTTCTGGCCTTAAGCCCTTACGGATTGTGACTGGCTAGGTTCAAGTTGATAATTGCTCAAGCCCTGCAGATGTTCCCTGTGATCTGCTGATCTTGAACCGTGGCGCACCGTTGTGGTCGCTGACCTGAGCTCTGAATTTCGTGAACTCCGCCTTGCCTACCTCCGTCTTGCGTTCGGCCTTGCCTTTCTCGCAGCGCGAATTTCGCGATGCGCTGGGGCAATTTGCCACCGGCGTGACCATCATCACGGCGCGCAGTGCAGAGGGCCATGCGGTGGGCTCCACGGTCAGCTCCTTCAACGCGCTGTCGCTGGCGCCCTCGCTGGTGCTCTGGAGCCTGGGTCTGAAGGCCAATTCCCTGCCAGTGTTCCGCCACAGCACCCACTACGCGATCCATGTGCTGGCGGCTTCGCAAAAGCCGCTGGCCGAGCTGTTTGCACGCAAGGGAGCGGATCGGTTCAGCCATACGCAGCACCATGACTCCGAGCATGGCGTGCCGCTGCTCGAGGGCTGCAGCGCGGTCTTCGAGTGCCGCAATCTGCGTCAGCATGAGGAGGGCGACCATCTGCTCTTCATCGGCGAGGTGGAGCGCTGCGAGCACCATGCCGACCGCGCGCCGCTGCTCTACCACTCGGGCCATATGCACGCCCACGGCTTCGTCCGGTAAGCCGGCTGCCGACTGGGAACCCTACCTAGTCGGCTTGAACGATACCGATCTCCAAGGCCCGCCCTAGATTGTGTCTTGGCCTGCATGCGTCAGGCCGCAGGACAGTGGTTGCAACGCTTTGGAGACATATCATGATCGATTGTGAAGACAGGCCGGCCCATACCCAGCGCAAGGTGGCTGCGGCAAGCAGCACGGGGATCGAGCTCAGGCGCATCTCCCCCGCCATAGGCGTGGAGGTTTCGGGCATAGACCTGCGCCAGCCCATGAGCGAGGAGCAGACGCGTGAGCTGCGCCAGGCGCTGGTGGCGCACAAGGTGCTGGTGTTTCGCGAACAGAACATCACGCCTGCCCAGCATGTGGCGTTTGCGCGCCGCTTCGGCGAGCTGGAGCTGCACCCGGTGTTTCCCCATCACCCCGACCATGCCGAGCTGGTGCTTCTCGGGGGCAACAGCAAGATCCCGGGCACCGAGAACGTCTATCACACCGATGTCTCCTGGCGCGAGACCCCATCCATGGCCTCGGTGCTGCGCTGCGTGGAATGCCCCGAGGTCGGCGGCGACACGGTCTGGATCAATATGGAGCAGGCCTACGAGCAACTGCCCGAGACGCGCAAGCAGCAGATCGCCGGCCTGTATGCCGTGCATGACATCCTGCCCTCGTTCGGCGCGCGCATGACGCCCGCGCAGCAGGCCCAGGCACGCGGCAAATATCCGCCCGTGGTGCACCCGGTGGTGCGCACCCATCCCGAAAGCGGCCGCAAGATCCTCTACGTCAACGAAACCTTCGTCACGCATTTCGCCAACTTCAGCTCGCACTTCGACAGCTTCCGCTCGGCCAACGAAATTCATGCCCAGCAGCAGGATCTGATGAGCTATCTGCTGCGCCAGCCCGCGATTCTGGAATACCAGATGCGCCTGCACTGGGAGCCCAACACCATTGCCATGTGGGACAACCGCTCCACCCAGCATTACGCGATTCAGGACTATTTCCCGGCCGTGCGCCGCATGCACCGCGCCACGATCAAGGGCGATAAGCCGTTCTAGGCCGTGCGCCGGCCAAACTGGGTCGTGCAGGTGGTTTAACGCTGCGTTAAACCACCTGCGGCAGTCTTGTCTTGTAGAGTTCAAAGCAGCAAGCATCTGCTTTGAACCTCCCAACCAGCGAGACAGAACATGCAGCAACAAGACTTTGATTACGACTTTCTGGTCATAGGTGGCGGCTCGGGGGGCGTGCGCGCCAGCCGCGTGGCTGCCGGCCTGGGGGCCCGTGTGGCAGTGGTGGAAGCCGCCCAGCTGGGCGGTACCTGCGTCAACGTGGGTTGCATCCCCAAGAAGCTGCTCAGCCATGCAGCGCATTTCAGCCAGCTGGCCGAGGAGGCGCGGGGCTTTGGCTGGCAGCTGGAGCAGCCGCGTTTCGACTGGCCTGCGCTGATTGCCAACAAGGACCGCGAAATCGAGCGCCTGAACGGCGTCTACGGCCGCATGCTGGCCGGCGCAGGGGTTACCGTCATCCACGGCCGTGCAAAGCTCTCAGGGCCGCATAGCGTGCAGGTGAACGGGCAGACCCTGCATGCCCGCCATATCCTGATCGCGACGGGCGGCACGCCCAGTCTGCCCGATATTGCTGGCATCGAGCATGCCATCACCTCCAACGAGGCTTTCCATCTGCCGCAGCTGCCCAGGCGCGTGGTGGTCGTGGGTGGTGGCTATATCGCCGTGGAGTTCGCCTCCATCTTCAACGGCCTGGGCGCCGAGACCACCCTGCTGCACCGCCGCCAGCAGCTGCTGCGCGGCTTTGATGCCGACCTCGGTCTGCACCTGGGCCAGGAGATGGCCCAACTGGGTGTGACCTTCCGTTGGGAGGACGAGATTCAGGCCATAGACAAGCAGGCGGACGGCCTGCACCTGCAGCTCAAGAGCGGCGAGCAATTGGTGGTGGACTGCGTGATGTACGCCACGGGTCGCGTACCCCTGATCGAAGGACTGGGGCTGGATGCGGCAGGAGTCAAGGTCAACGACCAGGGCGCCATCGAGGTGGACCAGCATTTCTGCAGCAATGTGCCCTCCATCCATGCCGTGGGCGACGTGGTCGATCGCATGGCCCTGACGCCCGTGGCGCTGGCCGAGGGCTCGGTGGTCGCCCATCGTCTGTTCGGTCAGGGCGACAAGAGTGCACCCGACTACGAACTGGTGCCGACGGCGGTGTTCTCCCATCCGCAGGTGGGCACGGTGGGACTGTCCGAGGAGGCGGCGCGCGTGCGCTTTGGCGCGGTGCAGGTCTTCCAGTCCAGCTTCAGGCCGCTGACCAACCGCATGGGGGCCGAGCCCGAGAACGTCTTCCTCAAGCTCATCGTCTCCAAAGCTGACCAGCGCGTGCGCGGCGTGCATATGGTGGGCGAGGGCGCGGGCGAGCTGATGCAGGGCTTTGCCGTGGCGCTGCAATGCGGGGCGACCAAGCAGCAGTTCGATGCGACCATAGGCATACACCCGACCGTGGCCGAGGAACTGGTGACCATGCGGGAGCCGGTGCGCGAATGAGGCGTGACACCCCGCGCTTCGCACTGCGTAAGGCGTCGGGCGACAGCGCAATGAAAAATGGGCCTCAGAGGCCCATTTTTCTTGATTAGATGAGTTGGTATCAGCCGCGTGTGGCGTCCGGCAGCTCGATCTTGACTTCCAGAACCTCAAGGTTTTCCTGGCGCTCCAGCTGTACCTTGATGTCATTGGGGTTGATGTCCACATACTTGGAAATCACGGCCATCAGCTCTTTTTGCAGGGCCGGCAGATAGTCGGGCTTGCCGCTTTCGCCGCCCACGCGTTCACGGGCGAGAATGATCTGCAGACGCTCCTTGGCGACCGAGGCGGATTTCTTCTTCTCTCCGAGCAGAAACGACAACATGGACATATGGCTTACCTCCCGCCAAACATGCGTTTGAAGAAGCCGGGCTTGACGGCTTCGGTAAAGCGCATGGGTTTTTCTTCGCCCAGGAAGCGTGCCACCACGTCCTGATAGGCCTCGGCCACATCGGTACCTTGCATGTGCACGGCCGGAATGCCCTGGTTGGAAGCCTGGAGCACGGTTTCGGATTCGGGAATCACGCCGATCAGCTCGATGCGCAGAATGTCCTGGATGTCCTCCAGCGACAGCATCTGGCCGTCTTCCACTCGGTTGGGGTTGTAGCGCGTGATCAGCAGGTGTTCCTTGATGCTCTCGCCCTTGACGGCACGTTCGGTCTTGGAGCTGAGCATGCCCAGAATGCGGTCCGAATCGCGCACCGACGAGACTTCGGGGTTGGTCACCACCAGAGCCTCGTCGGCATAGTGCATGGCCATCAGCGCGCCGCTTTCAATGCCGGCGGGCGAGTCGCAGATGATGAACTCGAAGTCCATGGCGGACAGATCGTCCAGCACCTTCTTCACGCCTTCCTGCGTCAGGGCTTCCTTGTCGCGGGTCTGCGAAGCGGCCAGCACGAACAGGTTTTCGCACTGCTTGTCCTTGATCAGGGCCTGGTTCAGATTGGCTTCGCCCTGGATCACATTGATGAGGTCATAGACCACGCGGCGTTCGCAGCCCATGATCAGATCGAGATTGCGCAGACCCACATCGAAATCAATCACTGCGGTCTTGTGGCCGCGCAGAGCGAGGCCGGATGCGAAGCTGGCGCTGGTGGTGGTCTTGCCGACACCGCCTTTGCCGGAGGTCACGACGACGATTTTGGCCATGTTTGCACGATTCCTTTAAGACAAATGGGGCAGGTTGATAGGGTGTCCGGTGTGTCTCATACCGGCTCGATAATGATTTTTTCTCCTTCAAGACGCACCTTGGCAGCTTTGCCGGCGACTTCTTTGGGGAGATCGGTTTCAATTGTGCGGTAGATACCTGCAATGGAAAGCAGTTGCGCCTCCATGCAAGTGCTAAAAATTCTGGCGCTGGTATTGCCGCTGGCCCCGGCCACGGCGCGGCCGCGCAGCGGCGCATAGACATGGACGTTGCCGTCGGCAATCACCTCGGCACCATAGCTGACCATGTCCAGAACCACAATGTCGGTGCCCTTGGCATAGACGCGCTGGCCCGAGCGCAGCGGCCGGTCCACGATGACGGCATCGGCCAGAGGCGCGGGCACTTCGACCTCCACCTCGCGAATGATCTCGTGGATTTCCGGCTCGGCGCGACGCGCCGGCATGGCATCGGGAGCTGCGCTCAGCCCCAGGGCCTTGGCGGCCTCCATCTGGGCCTCGCTGCCGCTGCGCACGGCAACCGGCACGGTGCGGTGGTTGCGCAGGGCCTCGAGCAGGGCCGGGAAGTCGATCTCCTGCTCGGCTCCACACACCTGGCTGAGATCGATCAGTACGGGGTCGTTGTCGAAGAAATCGGGGTCGTCGGCCAGACGACGTGCCAGATCCTGGGTCAGTGCCTGCATGTCGGTGCTGCGAAGCACCACGGAAAGCACCGGCAGTTGCGCGCTCTTGAGGTCAAAGCTGGGGCGCTCGGCGCCGGTCGGTTCAACAGACATGGATGGGATCAGCGCACATCAGGTGCTCTATGAGGACGACAAAGTGTACCTGTCAACCGGCAAAAGATAAGGTCACCGAGTGTTTGCACTGCAACACTTGATGCACCTCAGAGGGCCCTATCTGCACAGGTCTGGATGAAAATACAGTCATGTCTCCAGAGCTTTTGATCCAGGGCGCCTGTGCCAGCATCACCTTGCGCCGCCCCGAAGTTGCCAACAAACTGCTGCCCGAAGACCTGAGCGTGCTGCGCCGCCAGATCGATGAGGTCAATGCCAACCCGGCCGTTCTGGTGTTGACGCTGCAGGCGGTGGGCCGGCATTTCTGCAGCGGCTACGACATCGCCGAGATTGCCAACAGCCAGAACGAAGGCAGCTCCTTCGGTGAAATGGTGGACGCCATCGAGAACTGCCGCCCCGTGACCATTGCCGCGATTCAGGGCGGGGTGTTTGGCGGCGCCACCGATATGGCGCTGGCCTGCGATTTCCGCGTCGGCGGTGCCAACAGCCAGATGTTCATGCCTGCCGCGCGGCTGGGCCTGCATTTTTACCGCTCGGGCCTGGAGCGCTATGTGACCCGGCTGGGCCTGGATACGGCCAAGCGCCTGTTTCTGACTTGCGAGAAGCTACAGGCCCAGGCGATGAAGGACTGCGGCTTTCTGACCGATCTGGCGGACGGCGCAGATATCGGCGAGCGCGTGGCGCAGCTGCAGACCACGCTGTCCGGCATGGCGCCGCTGGCCTTGCTGGGCATGAAGAAACACCTCAACGCCATTGCCCGCGGCTTGCATGACAAGGCCGGCATCGATGCTGCCGTGCAGGCCACCATCGAATCGGCCGATCTGAAGGAAGGCGGCGCGGCCTGGCGCGAGAAGCGCCAGCCTCTGTTTACCGGGCGCTAGGCCACCGTCTCTGCCTTGGCCAGATATTCCCTGGCAAAGCCCTCGTACCAGTCCAGGCAGCCGGGGTTGGCCATGGCGTCCTTGTTGACCACCTTCGCCAGGGGCTGGCCCAGCAGTAGCTTCTTGATGGGCAGCTCCTGCTTCTTGCCGCTGAGCGTGCGCGGGATCTCTGCCACAGCAAAGATATCGTCGGGCACAAAGCGGGGCGACAGCGCCGAGCGGATGGCCTTGTTGATGCGCTCGCTCAGGGCAGCATCCAGCTCCACGCCCGGTCGCAGGGCGACAAACAGCGGCATATAGCTGTCCTTGCCCAGATATTCCAGGTCCACCACCATGCTGTCCAGCACCTCGGGCAGGGCCTCGACGGCGCTGTAGATCTCGCTGGTGCCCATGCGCAGGCCATGGCGGTTGATGGTGGCGTCGCTGCGGCCGTAGATGATGCAGCCGCCCTCGCCGAGCAGCTTGATCCAGTCGCCATGACGCCAGACAGGCCCCATCTCGGCCGGGCCGTCACCGCCGCCGGGTTGGCGGCCATGACCGGCGGGATACATGTCGAAATAGCTGGACAGGTATCTTTTCCCGAATGGATTGCCCCCACGCTCTCCCACTGCGTGTGGGTCACTGCCCCCCGAGGGGGCCTTCGCACCTTGAGGCGGCTCGGCGGTGCTCACGTCTCCCCACAGGAACAGCGGCATGGACGGAATTGGCTGGGTGCAGACCAGCTCGCCGACCTCGTCCATCACGGGCTGGCCCTCTTCGTTCCAGGCCTCGACGGCCGCGCCCAGCTGGCGGCATTGCATGACGCCGGGCACCAGCGGCAGATCGCGGTTGCCACCGATAAAGGCACCAGCAAAATCTGTCCCTCCAGACAGGTTGTTCCACCAAATATTGGCGCGGCCCAGTTTCTCGAATTGATCTGTACCCCATTGCTGCACTTCGGCAGACAGCGGCGAGCCCGTGCTGCCCAGCCCGCGTATGTGTGACAGATCGCCGCAGGCCGACAGGTCGACACCGGCCTTCATGCAGTTGGCGTAGAAGGCCGCGCCTGAGCCAAAGCTGGTCACGCCGGTCTCGGCCGCGAAGCGCCACAGCGTGCCCCAGTCGGGCTTGTCCTTGCTGCCGCCGGGGCTGCCGTCGAAGATCACGCAGGTCGTGCCGCCCAGCAGGCCCGAGACCTGGGCATTCCACATCACCCAGCCCGTGGAGCTGTACCAGTGGTAGCGCTCGCCCCAGCTATTGGGCTCGTAGCTGCAGCCGATGTCGTTGTGCAGACCCTTGAGCTGCAGGGCCACCAGCACCATGCCGCCATGACCGTGGACTATGGGCTTGGGCAGGCCGGTGGTGCCGCTGGAGTAGACGATCCACAGCGGGTGGTCGAACGCCAGCCATTCGGGCTCGAAGGCAGCGGTATCAGCATCATTTCTCGCTGTAACGCTTGTGTAGTCTGCGGTGTCAGCTATCTTTATCGAGGTATTCAGATTGGGCACCAGCACCACGTGCTGCACGCTGGGCAGGCCCTGGCGCAGCTCCTGCAGGACCTCGCGGCGGTCTATGTCCTTGCCTGCGTAGTGCACGCCGTCCACGGCGATCAGCGCCTTGGGCGCTATCTGCTTGAAGCGGTCGAGCACGGCATGAGTGCCCATATCGGGTGCGCAGATGCTCCAGATGGCGCCCAGGCTGGCACAGGCCAGGAAGGCGACCATGGCCTCGGGAATATTGGGCAGATAGGCCGCGACGCGGTCGCCTTTGGCGACGCCCTGGGCGCGCAGATGCAGGGCCAGGGCCGCCACCTGGCGCTGCAGCTCGGGCCAGCTCAGCTCGCGCTGCAGGCCCTGCTCGTTGCGGCTGATGACGGCCGGCATGCCGGCGGCATGGGCCGGCTGGACATGGCGTAGCACCTGCTGCACATAGTTCACCTGCGCGCCCGGGAACCACTGCGCACCGGGCATGGTGTTGCTGGCCAGCACCGCGCTGTGTGCTGTGGGCGACTGCAGGTCGAAGTAATCCCAGATGCTCTGCCAGAAAGCATCGAGATCGCTGGTCGACCATTGCCACAGCGCGTCATAGTCGGCGAAGCTCAGGCCGCGCGTTTCACGCAGCCAGTTCTGGTACAGCCGGATCTGAGGAATATAGGGAGCGGGGTGTTGCGGTGCGGAGGACATGGGTCCAGCCTAGCGCTGCAGCCTGCTCACGTCATTGGTGGTGGCCCCCGCAGATGTCACCTGTGCAGCACGGATGCGCGGTCAAACCGATAATCGGGGCCTGTCTACACCGTCAACGGCGCATGCCGGCGACCCGCACCCCATGTCCGCTTTGCCCACCCGCGTGCTGGCCGTCATTCCGCCGATGACGCAGCTCAACACTCCCTACCCCTCCACGGCCTATCTGACCGGCTTTCTGCGCTCACGCGGCATCACCGCCATGCAGGAAGACCTGGCGCTGGCCCTGGTGCTGCAGCTGCTCTCGCCCGATGGCCTGCGCGCAGTGACCGAGCGCATCCGGATCCTGCCTGCCAAGCAGCACACGCCTGCCGTCAGCTCCTTTGTGGAGCAGCAGGAGCGCTATCTGGCCACGATTGCGCCTACGATTGCGTTTTTGCAGGGGCGAGACTCCACGCTGGCCCACCGTATCGTGGGGCGCCACTTTCTGCCCGAAGGACCACGCTTTTCCACGCTGGACGTATATGAGGACGAGGAAGGCGGCGATCCACTGGGCTGGGCTTTCGGGGCCCTGGGACTGCACGACAAGGCCAAGCATTTGGCCACGCTGTACCTGAACGATCTGGCCGATGTGCTGCGCGATGCCGTGGACGAGCGCTTCGAGTTCGTGCGCTATGCCGAGTCGCTGGCCGGCAGCCAGCCCACTTTCGATCCGCTGGCCAATGCCCTTGCGGCAGAGCCCAATCTGGTGGACGAGGTGCTGGAGCGCCTGACACGGGAGGCCGTGGAGCGTCACCAGCCCACGGTGGTGCTGCTGTCCGTGCCCTTTCCGGGCTCGGCCTATGCGGCGTTTCGCATTGCCCAGACCATCAAGCGGCGCTTTCCGCAGATTGCCACCGTGCTGGGCGGCGGCTTTGTCAACACCGAGCTGCGCGAGCTGGCAGAGCCGCGCGTGTTCGACTACTTCGACTTCGTGACGCTGGATGCGGGCGAACGCCCGCTGCTGGCGCTGCTCGAGCATCTGCGCGGCGAGCGCGGCAGATCGCGTCTGGTGCGCACCTTTGTGCGCGGTGACGACGGCAAGGTGCAGTACGTGAACATGATGGAGTCCGACATCGCGTTTGCCGAGGTCGGAACGCCCACCTGGGACGGCCTGCCACTGGACAGATACCTGTCGCTGCTGGACATGCTCAACCCCATGCATCGTCTGTGGAGCGACGGGCGCTGGAACAAGCTCACCGTGGCCCACGGCTGCTACTGGAAGAAGTGCAGCTTCTGCGACGTGAGCCTGGACTATATCGGTCGCTACGAGGGCGCCAGCGCCGCCGTGCTGGCCGACCGCATTGAAGCCATCGTCGCCGAGACCGGCCAGACCGGTTTTCACTTTGTCGATGAAGCCGCACCGCCCAAGGCTCTCAAGGCGCTGTCGCAGGAGCTGATTGCGCGCAACGCCGGCATCTCCTGGTGGGGCAATGTGCGCTTCGAGAAGACCTTCACGCCAGAGCTGGCCGAGCTGATGGCCGACAGCGGTTGCATCGCCATCTCGGGCGGACTGGAAGTGGCATCCGACCGGCTGCTGGCGCTGATGAAAAAAGGCGTGACCGTGGATCAGGTGGCACGCGTGACCAAGGCGTTCTCGGAGGCAGGCATTCTGGTCCATGCCTATCTGATGTACGGCTTTCCGACGCAGACCGTGCAGGACACGGTGGACGCGCTCGAGTATGTGCGCCAGCTGTTTCTCAACGGTTGTATTCAAAGCGGCTTCTTTCACCGTTTCAGCTGTACCGTGCACTCGCCCGTGGGTCTCAACCCCGAGGAATACGGTATCGAGCTGCCGCCGCTGCCCGAGGGCAACTTTGCCAAGAACGACCGCCCCTTCATCGATCCCACGGGCGTCGATCACGACGCATTGGGCGCGGCGCTCAAGAAGGCCATCTACAACTTCATGCACGGCATCGGGCTGGAGGAGGATGTGCGCATGTGGTTCCCGTTCAAGGTGCCCAAGCCCACGGTCAAGCGCGACCGCATTGCACGTGCGCTGCAGCAGAAGCAGTGAATTTGATAGCTGCTAGCGCTTTCTGATAAACAACTTTAGATCTGTTTATTGATTAATTCCTTGAAGGCATTGCGCTGCAAGCTATGTATTTGATAGTTTGTCCTGGTGCAGCCGTTTTCCCGCGTGTTCGAGAGACCACAGTCCCTGGTTTACCAGTGCTTGCACGGCCCCAGCGGGCAAGCACTGCTTGCCATAATCTGCTCCGTTTTTTATATCTCCAAGGAGCGATGGGATGGGAATGTTTCAATGGACGGAGCGATCGTCCGATGTCTTGCAGGGCGGTGGCGTCATCGGCCCCGATGAGCGACTGCCCTGGACGCAGACCGGTTTGATGGGTATCCAGCACGTGATCGCCATGTTCGGCTCCACGGTGCTGGCTCCCATCCTCATGGGGTTCGACCCCAATCTGGCGGTGTTGATGAGCGGCATCGGCACGCTGATCTTCTTTCTCATCACCGGCGGCAAGGTGCCCAGCTATCTGGGCTCTTCCTTTGCCTTCATCGGCGTGGTCAACATCGCCACCGGCTATGTGGCCAGCCAGGGACCTGCCAACGCCAATATCGGCGTGGCGCTGGGCGGCATCATTGCCTGCGGCTTTGTCTACATGCTGGTCGGCCTGCTGGTGCAGATGGTGGGCACGGCCTGGATCGAACGCTTCATGCCGCCCGTGGTGACGGGCGCTGTGGTAGCCATCATCGGCCTGAACCTGGCCTCGATTCCCATCAAGAACATGGCGTCCAACAACTTCGAGTCCTGGATGCAGGCGCTGACCTTTGTGTCGGTTGCGCTGGTGGCCGTGTTCACGCGCGGCATGCTGCAGCGCCTGCTGATTCTGATCGGCCTGATCATTGCCAGCGTGCTCTACGCCGTCTTCACCAACGGCCTGGGCTGGGGCAAGCCTGTGGATCTGAGCGGCGTGCTCAATGCTGCCTGGTTCGGCATTCCCAGCTTCCATGCACCAGTGTTCACCAGCAATGCCATGCTGCTGATCGTGCCCGTGGTCATCATTCTGGTGGCCGAGAACCTGGGCCATATCAAGGCCGTGACCGCCATGACG
Organism: Comamonas sp. Tr-654; assembly: GCF_011752915.1. Taxonomy (NCBI): domain Bacteria; kingdom Pseudomonadati; phylum Pseudomonadota; class Betaproteobacteria; order Burkholderiales; family Comamonadaceae; genus Comamonas; species Comamonas sp. Tr-654. The sequence continues at coordinate 176,566 of NZ_VWWQ01000004.1, read as the reverse complement.
GGCAAGAACCTGGACCAGTACATGGGCCGGGCCTTCATCGGTGACGGCGTGGCCACCATGGTCTCCGGCGCAGCCGGCGGCACGGGCGTGACCACCTATGCCGAAAACATCGGCGTGATGGCGGCGACCCGCATCTACTCCACGGCCGTGTTCTTCGTGGCGGCCCTGCTGGCCGTGCTGCTGGGCTTCTCGCCCAAGTTCGGAGCGCTGATCCAGGCCATTCCCCTGCCCGTCATGGGCGGTGTCTCCATCGTGGTGTTCGGCCTGATCGCCATTGCCGGCGCCAAGATCTGGGTGGATAACAAGGTGGACTTTTCCGACACCAAGAATCTGATCGTGGCTGCCATCACCCTGATTCTGGGCACCGGAGAATTCACGCTGAGGTTCGGCGAATTCGCGCTGGGCGGCATCGGCTGCGCCACCTTCGGCGCCATCATCCTGTACGCACTGCTGGCCATGGGCGAGCGCAAATCTGAAACCAAGGTACAGGCCAAGTGAGTGCCAACATGTAATCGGGGGAACATTCCCCTGACAGCAGCGCGGGGCCTTTGCCGAGAGTTCCGGTATTAATGTTCCGCGCTGGTAACATTTCTCGCTGGAGATATGCCGCCCTACCCGGGCGGTTTTTTTTAGTTGGAGCATGCAATGTCCATCGCAGATCGCGTACGTTACCCAGAATTCCTCTCGCGCGTCATGACGGCCGAAGAGGCAGCCGCCCTGATTCCCCACGGTGTCAATGTCGGCATGAGCGGCTTCACCGGAGCCGGCTACCCCAAGGCATTGCCCCAGGCCATTGCGGCCCGCGCCAAGGCCGAGCATGCCCAGGGCAAGCCCTACAAGATCAATGTCTGGACCGGCGCGTCCACCGCCGCCGAGTGCGATGGCGTGATGGCCGAAGCCCATGCCCTGGGTCAGCGCCTGCCCTTCAACACCGATCCCATTGCGCGCAAGGCCGTGAACTCGGGTGAGATCGATTTCATCGACATGCATCTGTCCCACGTGGCGCAGCACGCCTGGTTCGGCTTTCTGGGCCACATGAACGTCGCCGTGATCGAGGTGCTGGGCGTGACCGCCGACGGCCTGCTGATCCCTTCGACGGCCGTGGGCAACAACAAGACCTGGCTGGAGATTGCCGACAAGGTGATTCTGGAGGTCAACACCAAGCCGCCGGCCCGGATGGAGGGCATGCACGACATCTACTACGGCACGGCCATTCCGCCGCGCCGCATGCCCATCAACATGACGCATGCCGACGATCGTATCGGCGACGCCTATCTGAAGGTGGACCCTGCCAAGGTCGTCGCCGTGGTCGAGACCCACAAGGGCGACCGCGACAATGTGTTTGCCACACCGGACGAGAATTCCCAAAAAATAGCTGGCTACATCATCGACTTCCTGGCCCACGAGATGAAGATGGGCCGCCTGCCCAAGGAAATGCTGCCCATCCAGTCTGGCGTGGGCAATGTGGCCAATGCCGTGCTGGCCGGATTGCTGACCGGCCCGTTCGAGAACCTGCTGGGCTTTACCGAAGTGCTGCAGGACGGCATGCTGGATCTGCTGCGCGCCGGCAAGATGAGTAAGGCCTCGGCCACCTCCATCTCGTTGTCTGCGGCAGCCTACAAGGATTTCGAGGACAACATCGACTTCTATCGCGAGCGCATCATCCTGCGCCCACAGGAAATCTCCAACCATCCCGAACTGGTGCGCCGCCTTGGCATCATCGCCATGAACTCGATGATCGAAGCCGACATCTACGGCAACATCAACTCCACCCATGTCATGGGAACGGGCATGATGAACGGCATCGGTGGCTCGGGCGACTTTGCACGCAACGGCTATCTGTCCTTCTTCGTCACGCCTTCGGTGGCCAAGGACGGCAAGATCAGCTGCATCGTGCCCATGTGCTCGCATGTGGACCACACCGAGCATGACACCCAGATCATCGTCACCGAGCAGGGTCTGGCCGATCTGCGCGGCCTGTCGCCCAAGCAGCGTGCACAAGTCATCATCGACCAATGCGTCCATCCTGACTACCGTGCCCAGTTGCAGGATTATTTCGACCGCTCGCGCCAGCAGGGTGCACAGCACACGCCTCATATCCTGACCGAGGCGCTGTCCTGGCATCAGCGCTTCATGGACAAGGGCGATATGCGAGCCTGAATAGGGCTCCCCTTGAGCCGCTGCGCCTGGGCGGCTCCGCGGCTTCCCCCAAGGGGGACGACCCCCTCGCTGCGGGCCGGCGGGGCCGCCTAGGCCCTTGCTGGGTGTCTCTGGCTTGGGGCGGGAGTGGATTGGGGGCTGCTGCCTAGTCCGCTTGGTGCTGGCGTCTGCTGCTCCAAGTCCTTAGCATCGAAGGACGCTCTGCAAGGAGCGTCCTTTTTTCATGCACCACAAGGACTGGTATGGCGATCTGGACCCGAGAGCTCGATCTGAAAGCGCTGAACGCAGGCAGCGCAAACACTGCAATTTCCCATCTGGGCATTGAGTTCACCGAATACGGCGAGGACTATGTGCGCGCCCGCATCCATGTGGATGAACGCACCTGCCAGCCCTACGGCATTCTGCACGGCGGTGTCAGCGTGGTGCTGGCCGAGACGCTGGGTTCGATGGCCGCTGCCTGCAGCATTCCCGAAGGCTACCGCTGTGTGGGCCTCGGCGTGACCGCCAACCATGTGCGCGCAGGTCGCAAGGGCAGCTGGATCACCGCCACGGCGCGGCCCACGCACCTGGGGCGCACCACGCATGTCTGGGCGGTGGAGTTGCGCGATGAGGAAGGCAAGCTGACCTGCAACTGCAGCCTGACGATGGCGATCCTGCCGCCTGAGGCAGCGAAGAATGTACGCTTGGATGCGGCTTCGCTGGGTGGGGTGCAGTAATTAGAGGCCGGGTTTCGTCCCGGCCTCTGTCCATAAATCAGGCATACGGTTGCACGCCAAACATCAAACAGAGCAGGTTTCAAACGCTTATCTATCAGGCGTGAACAGCTATCAAAACAAGACGACAGTCAAACCCCCAGCAACGCCGACAACTTCTCCGGCTGCTGTTGCAGATCCGCGGACTGAGCCTGCAAGGCCAGCCGGCCTTTTTCCATCACCACGGCCTTGTCGGTATGGGCCAGCACCTTCTTGTAGTCGCGGTCCACGATCAGCGTGGAGATGCCAGTCTCGCGGATCTGGGCAATCACGCGCCAGATTTCGGCCACCACCAGCGGAGCCAGCCCTTCGGTGGCCTCGTCGAGAATCATGAGGCTCGGGTTGGTCATCAGCGCGCGGCCGATGGAGACCATCTGCTGCTCGCCGCCCGAGAGCTGATCGCCGCCGTTGGACAGCCGCTCCTTGAGGCGTGGAAAGGTTTCCAGCACACGCTCGTAGGTCCAGCCCCGGCTGCCGTCCAGGCCGGATCTGGCGCTCATCAGGAGGTTTTCCTTGACGGAGAGATTGGGGAATACGCCGCGCCCTTCTGGGACATAGCCAATGCCAAGACGCGCCATTTTCTCGGGGGCGGAATTCGTGACTTCCTTGCCATCGGCAAACACCCGGCCAGAACGCGCCGGCACATAGCCCATCAGCGTACGGATCAGCGTGGTCTTGCCCATGCCGTTGCGGCCCAGCAGGCCCACGGCCTGGCCCTGAGGCAGATCCAGCGAGATGCCGTGCAGGATATGGCTGTCGCCGTAAAAGCTGTGCACCTCCTGCAGGCTGAACATGGCATGGTTCGAAGCCCCGGAAAGTGGGCGCGTGCCTGTGCCGTCCCCCTCCCGCGCAGCGAGAGAGGGGGAAGCGGCAGAGCCGCTCAGGGGGTGCCTTGTTTCAAGCATGCTCTTCCTCTCCCAGATAGGCGGTGCGCACGACCGGGTCGCTGCGAATCTGATCGGGCGTGCCCGTGGCCACCACGCTGCCGTTGACCATGACGGTGATGCGATCGGCAATGCGGAAGACAGCATCCATATCGTGCTCCACCAGCAGGACGGCATGCGCGGACTTGAGCTCCTGCAGCAGCTCCAGCATGCGTTCCGTCTCTTCGGCGCCCATGCCTGCCAGAGGTTCGTCCAGCAGCAGCACGCGCGGCGCTGTGGCAAGGCACATGGCGACTTCCAGCTGACGCTTGGCACCATGGCTCAGGCTGCCGGCGATGCGCCCGGCATGCTGGGCAAGACCGGCGCGCTGCAGCGCAGATTGCGCCCGCTGCATGCTGGCCGCGCAATGCTGGGCCGACTCCCAGATGCGCCAGGGCCTGGGCAGCACCTGGGCCTGGGCCGTGAGCCGGCAGTTCTCCAGCACCGTGAACTCGGGGAAGATGGTGGTGCGCTGGTAGCTGCGGCCGATGCCGGCCTTGGCGCGCAGTGGCTGCGGCATCTGCGTGACGTCCTGGCCTTCAAGTGCAATGCTGCCGCTGCTGGCCGCTATCTCGCCCGAGAGCATGTTAATCAGCGTGGACTTGCCTGCGCCGTTGGTGCCGATGACGGCATGGACCTCGCCCTGATGCAGATCCAGGTCCACATTGTTCACGGCCACCAGCCCGCCAAAGCGCCGCGTCAGGCCGCGCACGGACATCTTTGGAGCATTGCCTGCATCAGCCATGATCCGCTCCTTGCTCGACAGCTTCTGGCGACTTGCCGGTCTGCGCTGCTGCCTTCTTCTGCCATTTATCGTTGATGCCGACCAGGCCCTTGGGCAGCAGCGCGACCAGCGCGATGATGGCAAGGCCCAGCGTTAGCTGCCAGTGGTCCGCGGCATTGCCCACGATGGCATGGGTGCTCAGCAGCTCCTTGAGCAGCACAAAGGTGATGGTGCCCAGCACCGCACCGCGCAGCGAACCCACGCCGCCCAGAATCAGCATCAGCAGGACCTCGCCGGAGTGGTGCCAGGCCAGCAGTTCGGGGTTGACCACGGCATCGCGTGCGGCCAGCAGAAAGCCCGCCAGCCCCGCCAGCGCACCGGCGATCACAAAGCCGGCGAGCTTGTAGCCGTAGGTGGCAAAGCCGGCAGCGCGCATGCGCTGCTCGTTGACGCGAATACCGGCCAGTGCATGGCCGAAGCGCGAATGGCGCAGCATGGCGATGAAGGCATAGACCAGCACCAGTGAGGCCAGCACCACGAAGTACTGCGTGCTGCTGCTTTCCATGTCCAGTGTTCCGATGGCCGGGCGCTGCATCAGGTAGATGCCGTCGCTGCCGCCAAAGTAGCCCACGTCGTGCACGACAAAGAAAGCCAGTTGCGCGAATGCCAGCGTGACCATGATGAAGTACACGCCCTTGGTGCGCAGACTCAGGGCACCCACCACCAGCGCATACAGGCCCGAGACGCCGACGGCGGCGCCGAGCATGACGAGAAAGTTGCTGCCGCCCTGGCCGGCAGCCTTCACCGCCGCATAGGCACCCAGGCCGAAGTAGGCGGCATGGCCCAGGCTGACCAGCCCTGCGCCGCCCACCAGAATGTGAAGACTAAGTGCAAAGATGGACAGGATCATGATCTTGACCACCAGATCGGACAGATAGGCCGACCAGAAGGGTTGAGCGGCCGCCAGCAGCACTGCGGCGGCCAGCGGCAGCACCACCCCTACCCAGACGCTTTGGGCGCGAATCGGGCGGCTCTGGTTGGTGACTGCCGGAGCTTCTGCATAGGCCTGATTGGATTGCGGTAGCGGCGTATAGGAGGTGTCGCTCATATCAATGATCCTTGGCACTGCTTGCAGAACTGGCGCGAACCAAGCAGGGGACACAGGGCAAGGGCCATCCCGCAGCGAAGGTGTTGTCCCGCCCGCGTAGCGAGAGCAGGGGAAGGCGCGAAGCGACTCAGGGTGAACTTCATCATCTCTTTCCCATCAGGCCTTCTGGGCGCCATACGAGGATCACGGCCATCAGCAGATAGATGCTCATGCCGCTGAGTTCCTGGAAGAACACCTTGCCGAAGGTATCCACAAAGCCCACCAGCAGCGAGGCAATCAGCGCTCCGGTAATCGATCCAATGCCGCCGATGACCACCACCACAAAGCAGATGATGAGCACGCTGGAGCCCATGTTCGGATAGACCGAACTCATGGGCGCCGCGATCATGCCGGCCAGGGCCGCCAGGGCCACGCCCACCGCGAACACGATGCGGTACAGGCGCTTGATGTTGATGCCCAGGCCACGCACCATGTCGCGGTTGCTGGCACCGGCGCGAATCATCATGCCCAGGCGCGTGCGGTTGACGGTGTAGTACATCAGCAGCGCCACCAGCAGGCAGGCGGCGGCGGCAAACACGTTGTACCAGGGGTACTGCATCATGCCCATGAGAGGAAAGCTGCCGGCCAGCCAGGCCGGCTTTTCCACGCCATGCACATCGTTGCCGACAAGGATGGCGCGCAGGCCTTCAAACACCAGGATCAGGCCATAGGTCATTAGCACCTGCTGCAGGTGATCGCGTTCGTAGAGAAAGCTGAAGAATGCCCATTCGAGAAAATAGCCCAGCACCACCGCCAGCACTACGCCGACCAGCAGCATGGTGATGAAATGCTGGCCCAGATAAGGTGCCAGCGAGAACGCCACATAGGCTCCGATCATGTAGAAGCTGCCATGGGCGAGGTTGATCACTCCCATGATGCCGAAGATCAGCGTCAGGCCGGAGGCCAGCAGAAACAGCAGCAGTCCGTACTGAATCGAGTTCAGACACTGCACCAGAAAAGTGGCGAGATCCACGGCAATCCTTGTTGAAGCGGGAGGGCTGAAGCAGCGGCAGCTACCGCCCCGCGAATCACGGATTCGCGTTGGAGACGAGGCGCTCTGCCTGGGCCGGCACCAAAGGTGCGGCATGCGCATAGCAGCGACGTATCCAGGGCGGTATGGCTCGCTTCTGTTACATGCGGCAGCCGCGGGCCGGGTCCGCTAGCGCCTTCACCGCCACGCTGATCTTTTTGTTTTCCTTGCCATCGACCTTGCGCAGATAGATGTCCTGCACGGGGTTGTGGGCCTTGCTCAAGGTGAAGTCGCCGCGCGGGCTGGCAATCGTGGCTTTTTCGATGGCGGTGCGGAAGACATCTTTCTTGCCGATGTCGCCGCCGGCCGCCTTCAGGCCCACGGCCAACATCTGCGCCGCGTCATAGCCTTGCACGGCATAGACATCTGGCTGCAGCTTGTAGTTCTTGGCGTAGTTGGTGCGGAAGGCCTGGTCGCGCGCCGTGCCCAGTTCGTCGGCATAGTGCAGCGTGGTCAGCATGCCCTGGGCAGCCTCGCCCTGGGCGTCCAGCGTGCCGTCGGTCAGAAAGCCCGGTCCGTAGAGCGGAATGGTCTTGGACAGGCCAGAGGCGTGATAGTCCTTGACGAATTTCACGGCACCTGCACCCGCAAAGAAGGAGAACACCGCATCGGGCTTGGCTGCTGCAATCTCGGTCAGCAGAGCCTGGAATTCGACGTTGGGAAACGGGAGGGTCAATTGCTTGCTGACCTTGCCGCCGCTTTTCTCGAAGCCTTCCTTGAAGCCGTTGACGGCTTCTTCACCGGCTGCGTACTTCCAGGTCAGGGTCATGGCATTTTTCTTGCCCTCCTTGGCTGCCACCACGCCCATGGGGTAAGCCGTCTGCCAGTTGGAGAAGGAGCTGCGGAAGATATTGGGAGCACACATGGGGCCGGTGACTGCATCGGCTCCCGCATTGGGAACGATGAGCACGGTGCCGCTTTCCTTGGCGGCCTTGGCCATGGCCATGGCCACGCCGGAGTGCACGGTGCCGATGATCACGTCGACCTTGTCGCGCTTGATGAGACGATTGACGTTGTCCGTGGCCTTCGCGGGGTCGGATTCGTCGTCGACCTTGAAGTATTCGATCTCGCGTCCGCCCAGCTTGCCGCCCTGTTCGGCGACCTGCATGCGAAAGCCGTTCTCGATCGCCACGCCCAGCGCTGCATAAGTGCCGCTGAAAGGCAGCATGAAGCCGACCTTGATCTTCTCCTGCGCCATGGCGCTGCTGCCGCTTGCGGCGGCAGCCAGTGCGATTGCGCTCCATATTGCCCATTGCTTGCTCATGCTTGTCTCCTGCTGGTTGATGGATGAATGCCGGCTTGTTCTCAGATCAAGGGATATGACTGGCTGTGGTGCTGGGGTTCGCACTGATGCACGAGCGCACTCTAACAACTTTAGGTTTAAAGCAATACCAGCGATTGCCCTAGTTGGATGACGCTGTTGCTAACGCTTTTTGCGTGCTTGCAGCAGGCCGTCAGCGTGGCTTCGTGTCCAGTTCCCGCAAGCGAAAGCGCTGGATCTTTCCGGTTGCAGTCTTGGGCAGTTCGTCCACGAATTCAATGAAGCGCGGGTATTTGTAGGCCGCCAGCCGGTTCTTCACAAAGGCCTTGAGTTCGTCCTCGCTGGCGCTCTGCCCGGGCTTGCACACCACATAGGATTTGGTCTTGGTCAGGCCCTGCTCGTCGGGCACGCCAATCACGGCCGCTTCCAGCACGGCAGGGTGCTGCTGCAGCGTGGATTCGACTTCGAATGGCGAGACATAGATGCCGCTGACCTTGAGCATGTCATCGCTGCGGCCTGCATAGGTGTAGTAGCCCTCGGCGTCGCGCACATATTTGTCGCCGCTCTTGAGCCAGGCGCCCTGGAAGGTGTCGCGCGTCTTGTCGCGGTTGGCCCAGTACATCAGGGCCGCACTCGGGCCCTTGATGTAGAGGTCGCCTATCTCGCCATCGGCCACGGGCTGTCCATCCTCGCCGCGCAGTTCCACCGCATAGCCGGGCACAGGCTTTCCGGTGCTGCCGTAGCGTATGTCGTCCGGGCGGTTGGAGAGGAAGATATGCAGCATTTCGGTGGAGCCGATGCCGTCCACGATATCGGCGCCGAAGTGGTTCTTGAAGCGCTGGGCAATCTCGGCCGGCAGGGCTTCGCCGGCCGACGAACACATGCGCAGGCTGACCTGTTCGCGCGGCGGCAAGGCGGGGTGAGCCAGCATGCCCGCAAAGCCCGTAGGCGCGCCGAAAAACACCGTGGGCCGGTGCTCGGTCCAGCGCCTGAAAGTGGCTTCCGGAGTGGGGCGCTCGGCCATCAACACCACGCTGGCACCCACGCTCAGAGGGAAGGTCAGGGCATTGCCAAGGCCGTAGGCGAAGTAGAGCTTGGCGGCGGAAAAGCAGACATCGTCTTCGTTCAGACCCAGCACCGGTTTTCCATACAGCTCGGCCGTCCAGTAGGGGTTGGCGTGGGTATGCACGGCCCCCTTGGGCTTGCCGGTAGAGCCTGAAGAATAGAGCCAGAAGCCGGGGTCGTCGCCCATGGTCCTGGCGGCATGGGCCAGCGGTGTTTGCTGCTGCAGCCAAGGCTGCAGTGCCTCGAAGGCCGGCGGCAGGCCTGGCAATGCTTCCTCGGGTCTGGCGACCCAGATATGGTTGACCTCATGTTGCGCCTGCTCCAGGGCCTGCTGCACCACGGGAACCAGCGCGCCATTGGTCAGAATCGCCTGCGCACGGCAATGCTCGAGCATATAGGCGTAGTCGGCTGCGGTAAGCAAGGTATTCACCGCCACCGGCACCACACCTGCGTACATTGCTCCGAGAAAGGAGATCACCCACTCGCGCATATCGTGCATGACCAGCAGCACGCGCTCTTCGCGATGGATGCCGGCCGCGAGCAGGCCATGGGCCAGGCGACGGGCCTGCTCCTGCAGCTGTGCATAGCTGAGCGTGCCCTGGTCATCGGTGTAGGCGTTCTTGTCACCGCGCCCCTGGTTGAGATCAAACAGATGCTGGGCAAAGTTGAAGGCTTGGCTGAAATCGGTCATGGCTCATGCTCCCGTCGTTTCGGCCAGTGCCTGCAGAACCTGCGGTGCAGCTTGTATGGCGCATTTGTGATGATAGAAATCCAGTGCCCGCAGGCCGCCGAGTTCGGCGCCGCCGCCGGCGCGGCCCGGACCTCCATGCTGGGACTGGGGCATGACATTGCCATGGCCCGTATGCAGCTTGGCGACAGCGGGCGTGACCACGTGCACGCGGCCGTGGCTGGCGGCGAGCTCGGTGGCGGCAGCGGCCAGGGTCTGGTCGTCTTCACCGTAGATCGAGCAGACCAGGGAGCCCTGGCCGCGATGCGCAAGTGCCAGGCCATGGGCCAGGTCACGGTAGGGCAGGAGCGTGGCCACCGGGCCAAAGACTTCCATGTCATGCACGAGTGCACTGCCATCGGGGTCTTGGGTGCCCAGCAGCACAGGTTGGACGCAGGCCGCAATCGCCGGGTCGGCATCGATCAGCGCATTGCGCCGTCCGTCATGCAGGGCCGTGGTGTGTTCCAGCAAGCGGCCCAGGCCTTGTTGCACGCTGTCGTACTGCTCGCGGCTGACGAGAGATCCCATGCGCACGGCGTCGTTGCGCGGGTTGCCCACGGAGATCTTCGCCAGCTGCGCACTGATGGCCTGGGCCAGGTTGTCATACAGGACCTGCGGCACCAGCACGCGGCGTATGGCCGTGCATTTCTGGCCGGACTTGACCGTCATTTCGCGCACCACTTCACGCGCCAGCAAGGCGGCGGCTGCGCTGTCCGGGCCATGGCCGGGCAGCAGCATCGCACAGTTCACGCTGTCGGCCTCGATATTGCTGCGCACCGAATGTCGGGTGATGGCAGCGTGAGAGCGGATGGTCGCTGCCGTGTCCGCAGACCCCGTGAAGGAGACCACATCCATGGGCTGCAGCTGATCCAGCAAGCCGGCGGCACTGCCGCAGACGATGGATAGCGCGCCCGGCGGCAATATGCCGGCATCGATCACATCCTTGACCATGCGCTGGGTCAGCCAGGCGGTGGCCGTGGCCGGTTTGACGATGACGGGCACGCCCGAGAGCAGGGCCGGTGCCGCCTTTTCCCACAGCCCCCAGGCAGGAAAGTTGAAGGCGTTGATTAACAACGCCACGCCGCGCGTCGGAACCTGGATATGGCGGGACAGAAAGGCTCCGTCCTTGGCCAGCGCGACGGCTTCGCCGTCGCTCAGATGTCTGGCGTCGCCCAGTGCTGCGCCCCATCTGGCGTATTGATTCAGGGTGTAGATACCGCCGTCCACATCGACGGCGGTATCGTTTCTGACGGTGCCGCTGTTGGCGGTGGAGATCTCGTAGTACGCGTCACGCCGGCTTTGCAGCAAGGCGGCAATATCGGCCAGGAGGCTGGCGCGCCGGGCGTAGCTCAGGGCGCGCAAGGCATTGCCTCCGGTGTCGCGGGCAAAGGCAAAGGCGGCAGCCAGATCAAGCCCGGTGGCGTCGACACGCACCAGCTCGGCCCCCAGTACCGGATCTCGTAACAAACTGCCCGGGCCGCTGCCGGTTTGCCAGCGGCCTGCCACATGGTTGGCCAGTAACTCAGTCATGGGGGTCTCCTGAAGTGCTGTTCTGATCAGCATCAAATCTTTGGTGCAACATGCAATATTGTGCGTGCAATCAAAAGATAAATACGAGACAATGCAGTGTCAAGCAATATATTGCATGATTCGCGTTAACCCCGACTGTTTATCATTCACGGTCTCTGAGGAGCTTTATGGATCAGTTAGACATGGCATCCGCGTCGGTTGCGGAAGGGGATGAGGCGGGCAAAAGCCCGTTGCTGCAGGCCTTGGGCGAGAGGGTGCGCAATCTGCGTGCGCGCCGCGGTCTCACACGCCGCGGGCTGGCTTCTGCGGCCGTGGTGTCCGAGCGCCATCTGGCTAATCTCGAATACGGCACGGGCAATGTCTCCATCCTCGTGCTGCAGCAGATCGCACAGGCACTTCAGTGCAGCATGGCCGAGCTGCTGGGCGATGTGACGACGGCCAGCGCCGAATGGCTGCTTCTGCGCGAGTTGCTCGAGGACCGCAGCGAGGCCGATTTGCAGCGCGTGCGGCTGGCGGCTGGAGAGATTCTGGGGACGGCGCCCAGTGGAGACCCGCACCGGGCTTCTCGCATTGCCCTGATAGGACTGCGCGGCGCGGGCAAGTCCACGCTGGGCCGCATGTTGGCAGAGCAACTGAATGTGCCGTTTCTGGAACTGAATCAGGAGATCGAACGGGTGGCCGGCTGCAGCGTGCGCGAGATCTACGACCTCTATGGCGCGGGTGCCTATCGCCGTTACGAGCGTCGTGCACTCGAAGAGGCCGTGCAGATCTACAGCGATGTGGTGATTGCCACGCCGGGCGGCATTGTCTCGGACCCCGCGACCTTCAATGAGCTGCTCAGCCACTGCACCACGGTCTGGTTGCAGGCTCAGCCCGACGAGCATATGGGCCGTGTTGTGGCCCAGGGCGACACGCGGCCCATGGCGGCCAACCCCGAGGCCATGGACGATTTGCGCCGGATTCTGGACGGCCGATCGGCCTTTTATTCCAAGGCCGACCATGTGCTGGACACCAGCGGCAAAAGCCTGGCGCAAAGCTTCAGGCAGCTGAAGACACTGGTCGCTGCCTGAGCGGATTCAGGCGGGCAGGGCGCGCTGAAGTATGGCCGCGATATCGAGCCCCACAGGGTCGAACGCTCCGACCACCATGGCCCCGCCTTGTGCGCCCAGGCGGGTCTGGATGAAGCCCTGGGCCATGGCCGCAGGCGCGTGCCTGTGTAGCAGGCAGGCTTGGGCCAGCAGACACAAGTCCTGTACCAGTCGGCGCGCTTGCGACTCCAGTGCATCGGGTGCGGCAGACAAGCGCCTGGCCAGCGATTGCGCCATCGCCGTCAGCAGGGGGTGGTCGGCAGCCATATCGCTGAGATCCTGCAGCAGCAGGCGCGCAGCTTCAGGCTCGCGGCCCATGGCGCGCAGAACGTCGAGGCACATCACATTGCCCGAGCCCTCCCAGATGGAATTGACCGGCGCTTCACGGAACAGGCGCGAGACGATGCTGTCCTGCACATAGCCGTTGCCGCCAAAGACCTCCATGGCTTCGCCCGTGATCTCCACCGAGCGCTTGCAGACCCAGAACTTGGCGGCCGGAGTCATGATGCGTTTCCAGGCACGAGCCAGCAGGTCACCGTCGGCCTCCGACTCATAGGCCTGCGCCAGGTGCATGGCGAGCTGCATGGAGGCTTCGCTTTCGAGGGCCAGATCCGCGAGTACGGAGGTCATCAGCGGCTGATCCGAAAGATGCTTTCCAAAGGCCGAGCGCTGACGTGCATAGGCAATCGACTGCACGGTGGCGCTGCGCACAATGGCCGCGCTGCCCAGCACACAGTTCAGGCGCGTATAGCTGGCCATTTCGATGATGGTGGGAATGCCGCGCCCTTCCTCGCCCATGAGAATGCCCCAGGCGTCCTGCAGTTCCACTTCCGCGCTGGAGTTGCTGCGGTTGCCGACCTTGTCCTTGAGGCGTTGCACACGCACCGGGTTCTTGCTGCCATCGGGGCGCCAGCGCGGCACGAAAAAGCACGCATGGCCGCCGAGTTCACCGCTTGCCGTGGCCATGCGCGCCACCACCAGATGGGCGTCGCACATGGGGGCCGAGAAAAACCATTTGTGGCCGCGCAGCAGATACTCGCCGCCGCGGCCGCCCTCATGCACCGGGCGGGCCACCGTGGTGTTGGCGCGCACATCCGAGCCGCCCTGTTTCTCCGTCATGCCCATGCCTATCCAGATGGATTTTTTCTGGGCCAGCGGGAGATCGCGTGCGTCGTACTCGTGGCTGAACAACTGGGCCTGCAACTGGCTCCAGAGCCGGGGCTCTTTTTGCAGCACGGGGATGGCTGCCGTGGTCATGGTGGCCGGGCATAGCGTGCCTTGCTCCACCTGGCCGTGCAGGTAGAAGCCCGCGGCCCAGGCGCTCCAGCGACCGCGACCCTGGCTCTCGAAGGGCAGAGAGATCAGGCCCTGCTCGCGATACAGCTCCATGAGACGATGCCAGCTGGGGTGGAATTCCACGGCATCGAGCACACGCCCGCGGGCGTCGAAGCGCTGCAGCTCTGGGGTATGGCGGTTGGCGAGCTCGGCATGCTCCCAGTTTTGCTTCTCGCCAAGCTGCTGGGCAAAGCGGCTCAGGGCCGGCAAAAAGCCTTGGGCCTGCTGGCGCTGTAGCACTTCTTGCAAGGCCGTGTCGGCCTGCAGCAGGTTGATGTCTGTCAGCTCATCGAACTGGTTGAAGACTTCATGGGTGTCCAGGGCCTGCATGTGCGATCACTCCTGTGCTGTGCGCTTGTCACAGCCCAATATAGAGTGCCGCATTGTTGGCGCAAAGCGGGTTTTCAGCCGCCTTGTCGCCGGTGTTCAGCGCCTGCGCGCCTGCTCGTACAAGCCCATGACGCGCGGCACATTGCCCTCCAGCTGACGTATGCGATCAGGGCCTGTCGGGTGCGTAGAGAGAAAGCCTATGCCACCTTCGCCCGTGGCCTGGCCCATCTTGCGCCACAGGCTCACGGCGGCCTGCGGGTTGTAGCCGGCGCGGGCGGCCAGCTCCAGTCCGACCAGGTCTGCATCGCTTTCGTCGTTGCGGCTGAACTTGAGGCTGAGCAGTTGGCCGCCCAGGCGTGCCGCAGCATTGCCGATATCGCCCAGACCCAGCAGTTGCGCGCCCAGCGATATGCCTATGCTGGTGGCCTGGTTCTTGGCCAGCTGCTCGCGCGAATGCTCGCGCAGGGCATGGGCCATCTCGTGACCCATGATCATGGCGATCTCGTCGTCCGTGAGCTTGAGCTGGTCGATGATGCCGGTGTAGAAGGCGATCTTGCCGCCGGGCATGCAGAACGCGTTGATCTGCTTGCTGCCTATGAGGTTGACCTCCCAGCGCCATTGGCTGGCGCGCGGATTCCACTGCGCGGCATAAGGGATGAGGCGCTGGGCAATGGCGCGCAGGCGTTGCAGCTGCGGGTTGCCGGCATCTGCCAGCGCCCCCTGGGCCTTGGCTTTTTGCAGCAGCTCCTGGTATTGCTGGGTCGCCGAGTTCTCCAGCGTCTCGGCAGGCACCAGCTGACGCATGACGGATGCCTTGCCGACCTCCACCTGCGCCTGTGCGGGCATCAGCGGCGCGCAGGCCAGTGCAAGCAGCAGGCAACTGCGGGTGGCGGGCAGGCGCAGGTATGAGATGAGGGCGTGCATGAGCGCCAAGTCTATGCGAGCTGCAGCCGGCCTCGGGTCAGACGGTTTCTGCAGTCTTGCGCTCTGCCTGAACCACCAGCCACAGACCGCCGATCACGCCGAGCAGACCCAGCACGGACCACCAGGCCGGTCGCTCGCCCACCACCAGCAGCGACAGCGCAAAGGCGGTGATCGGTTCGGCCTTGCTCAGGGCCACGCCGGTCGCGGCAGACATGCCGCGCAGGCCCACGGAAAACAGCAGATAGGCAAAGCCCGTGGCGACCATGCCCAGATAGATCACCACGGCCCAGCCTTCGGCGCTGATCTGCAGCGGCCCGCCCAGCCAGGCCGAAACGGGCAGCGACAGCAGGGCCGCACAGGCAAAGACCCAGGCATTGACCGTGGCCACACGCGATTGCATCACCAGGGCCTGATTGACCAGGGCGTAGGCGGCGTAGGACAGACCGGCGAGCAGGCACAGGGCCATGCCCGCCCATGGCAGATGCTGTCTGTCGCTGGCGGCCAGCGCCATGACAATGCCTCCGCCCACGCCGGTGCAGGTGCCCAGCCACCATTGAGGGCTGGGCATGCGCTTTTGCACCACGGCCTGCATCAGACCGGCCCAGATGGGGCCGCTGCCTATGGCCAGCGCCGTACCCAGGGCCACGCCGCTGGCTTTGACTCCGGCAAAGAAGCTGAGGTTGTAGATGGCCATGCAGAGGCCGCAGAACAGCACCCGAGCCCAGCGCATGGGCTGGCGCGCATGGCCTCGGTCCAGCAGCAGCGCCAGCGCGCCAAAGAACAGTGCGGCCATGACCATGCGCAGGCCACCCACCCAGTAGGGCGAGAGCTGTGCAGGCGCGAAATGCTGCGCCGTGCCCGTGGTGCCCCAAAGCATGGCGGCGGCCAGCACCAGGCCGACAGGACCCAAAGCGCTGCGGGACGATGAGGAAGAGATGACGGAAGTGGCAGACATGAGTGAGCCATCATGCGCGGGCCCTGGCCGTCCATCTGTCGAGAAACGCTTGAAGTGAGCGCGTCCGGCTCAGCGTGGCTCACGCAGCTGACGCGATGTCACGCCGCGTTCGCGCCGTAAAGCATAGGCCAGGGCGCTTGCCGAGGCGTAGCCGCAGCGCAGGGCGGTCGCTTCGAGTGCCGTCCCCTGTTTGAGCTGCCGCATGGCAGCATCCAGACGCAGGCCACGCAGCCAGTCCTGCGGGGTGCGGTCCGTCAGCTCTACAAAACGGGCATGGAACTGGGCCACGCTCAGGTGCATCAAGCCCGCCAGTCTGGCCGTGGGCCAGCTTTCGTGCAAGGCGGCCTGGACCTGCTGCTGCAGCCGCAGCAGATCCAGTCCGCGCCGCTGCAGCAAGGTGGGAGCCTGTAGCACCAGCGCCATTTGAGCGGCGGCCGACAGGCTTGACTGAGGAAAGCGCAGCGCCGGGGGTACGGCAAAGCGGCGCAGCTTGTCCAGCCCCTGGGCCATGGGCGCATCGATCACCAGTACCTGGGTTTGCGGCGCAGCCAGATAACCATGGTCGGCCCCTGCGGGGATGACCATACCGCAGGCGCTGTCTACAAAGCTGGGTCTGCCGGCCACCTCCAGTTCCATGCGGCCCTGCAGCGCAAACAGGATCTGGGCATGGTCGTGGGCATGGGCCTGATGCTCGCCGCTGTAGCTGCGCACCGATGCCTGTGCCTGGTCAAGCACAGGGCGCGGGGATGCGGTGTCACGGCTCATGGGTCAATCCTGCTTACAGAAAGAGACTGCGGTCGGGGCAATGGTAGCGTCCGGCTACTGGCGCGGGCAACCGATAATGCCCTCTGCCTCAGAGAATCAGACCATGACCGAGTCGTCCCAAACAAGCAGCAAGCCCTCTTCCGCAGACGTCGCCATCAAGCCCAAGCGCAGCTGGAGCCAGGCCTTCAAGGTCTACGCCCAGCCCGCCAGCCTGCGCATGCTGGCCCTGGGCTTTTCGGCTGGCCTGCCCTTGCTGCTTGTGCTGGGCACCCTGAGCTTCTGGCTGCGCGAGGCCGATATCGACCGCACGACGATCGGATTCCTGAGCTGGGTGGGTCTGGCCTATGCCTTCAAATGGGTGTGGTCCCCGCTGGTGGATCGTCTGCCCCTGCCGGCGCTGACGCGGATGCTGGGCCGTCGCCGCAGCTGGCTGCTGTTTTCGCAGCTGCTGATCGTGGCTGGCCTGCTCGGCATGTCGTTCATGGACCCCAAGCAATCCCTTCACCCCTTGGTGTGGTGCGCTGTGCTGGTGGCTTTCGGCTCGGCCACGCAGGATATTGCGCTTGATGCCTATCGCATAGAGTCCGCCAAGCTCGACGATCAGGCGGCCCTGGCGGCCACCTACCAGACCGGTTATCGCCTGGCCATGATCTGGGCCGGAGCCGGCGTTCTGTGGGTGGCGGCACAGGTGCAAGGGGATGTGCAGGGCTATATGGTGCAAGCCTGGCATGTGGCCTATACGGCCATGGCGGCAAGCATGCTGGTGGGCATGATCACGGTGCTGCTCTCGCCCGAGCCTGAAACCCGTCCCATGGCACCGGCGCGCAATGCCGCCGAATGGATCAAGGGCGCACTGATTGCGCCGTTTGCCGACTTCATCGGCCGCTACCGGTGGCAGGCGCTGCTGCTGCTGGCGCTGATCGGCCTGTATCGCGTCAGCGACGTGGTGATGGGCATCATGGCCAACCCGTTCTATGTGGACATGGGCTACACCAAGGAAGAGGTGGCCGCCGTGACCAAGGTGTTCGGCGTCATCATGACACTGCTGGGCGGCTTCGTGGGCGGCATCATGGCCGTGCGCTGGGGCGTGATGCGTGTGCTGATGCTGGGGGCCGTGCTGTCGGCCTGCACCAATATGCTGTTTGCCTGGCTGGCCACGCGCGGCCATGACGTCGCGGCGCTGGTCTGGGTGGTCAGCGCCGACAATCTCGCCGGGGGGATCGCCTCGGCAGCCTTTATCGCCTATCTCTCGGGCCTGACCAATGTGCAGTACTCGGCCACGCAATATGCACTGTTCAGCTCCATGATGCTGCTGGCACCCAAGTGGCTGGCGGGCTTCTCGGGGGTGTTTGTCGATACTTATGGTTACGAGGCGTTCTTCCACACCACGGCGCTGATGGGCTTCCCCGTGCTGTTGCTGATTTTCCTGGCATCAAGAGTGAAAGTAGGCTCTAGCACTTGATGGGAAAGCGCTGTTAGCTATTGTTTTTTGGAGCGCGCAGCGTTTACCGAACTTTACGCGCCAGACAAGAGCAGATCATCTGCGTGCTGCAGCATGGTGCCGTGAAGAAATATCGAGGCGCGAGCATGACTACACTGCCCCCTATGAGCACGCACCAACTTCTGATGATTGAGGACGACGTTCGCCTGGCGCAAATGGTGAGCGATTATCTGGGCAATAACGGCCTGGAAGTGACCCATATGGCCGACGGCAAGAGCGGCCTGGAACAGCTGCAGCCCAGCGATGGCGGCTCGGTCGAGCTGCCCGACCTGGTGATCCTGGACCTGATGCTGCCCGATATGGACGGCCTTGAAGTCTGCCGCCGCATACGTTCCATGCCCGGTGCTCCCGCACAGGTCCCGGTGCTGATGCTGACCGCCAAGGGCGATCCCATGGACCGCATCATCGGCCTGGAGCTGGGAGCCGACGACTATCTGCCCAAGCCTTTCGAGCCGCGCGAGCTGCTGGCCCGCATTCGCGCCATCCTGCGCCGCAAAGGTGGCGAGAGCCAGGCGGCGCCCGCGAATGCCGTCATGCGCTTCGGCAGCCTGGAAATCGATCGTGATGCCCGTACCGTGTCGGTGGGCGAGCAGCAGGCCGATCTCACGTCCTACCAGTTCGATCTGCTGGTGGCGCTGGCCGAGCGCGCCGGTCGCGTGCTGACGCGCGACCAGATCATGGAAGCCGTGAGGGGGCGCGAGCTGGAGGCCTTCGATCGTTCGATCGACGTGCACATGGGGCGCATTCGCGCCGCGATAGAGGCCGACCCCAAGGCTCCCAAGCGCATTCTCACGGTGCGCGGTGTGGGCTATGTTTTTGCCAAGCAACAAGACTGATGAAGCTGCTGCGTGTCTTCTCTCAGCGCCTGTATCTGCGCATCTGGCTGGCCGTGGTGGTCGGTGTGGCCGTGCTCACGCTGTGCGTGGCCTGGGCCTGGAATATTGCCGAGGAACAGCGCGCGCAGAACAGTACTACACCGCCCTCGCGCGAGATGGTGCTCAAAGGCCCCGAGGGCGAGGTGTTGGTGGAGGGGCGTGGCAACCGCATCTCCGGCTCACCCGTAGATGGCGTGCGTTTTGAAATTGCCGCCAGGGACGGGCAGGTCTATGAGCTGTGGATGGCGCCGCGCGAGTGGCGTGAGGGTCGCCCTCCACCGCGTGATGGTGCCGTCGCCTTCTGGCTGCGGCCACCGTTCGGCTTTCTGTGGATGCTGGGCCTGGTCGGCGTGGCGGTGGTTGTGGGCGTGTTCCCCATCATTCGCCGCTTGCTCAAGCGTCTGGAAAACCTGCAGCGCGGCGTCAAGCGCTTCGGCGAGGGCGACCTGTCGGTGCGCGTACCCGAGCATGGTCATGATGAGGTAGCGGATCTGGCCCATCAGTTCAATGCCGCTGCCGCGCGCATCGAGACCTTGATGACCTCTCACAAGTCTCTGCTGGCCAATGCCTCGCATGAGCTGCGTTCGCCGCTGACGCGCATCCGCATGGGCCTGGAGTTCATGGGCGACGACCCGGCCA
Source organism: Comamonas sp. Tr-654 (assembly GCF_011752915.1). Taxonomy (NCBI): domain Bacteria; kingdom Pseudomonadati; phylum Pseudomonadota; class Betaproteobacteria; order Burkholderiales; family Comamonadaceae; genus Comamonas; species Comamonas sp. Tr-654. The sequence continues at coordinate 156,835 of NZ_VWWQ01000004.1, read as the reverse complement.
GTGCACGTGCCAAGGCCGAGATCCAGCGCAATATTGGCGAGTTGGACCAACTGGTCGACGAGATCCTGCTGGCCAGCCGGCTGGACTCGAGCGAGGTTGATGTGGGCACGGTGGAGTCGGTCGATCTGATCGGTCTGGCGGCCGAGGAATGCGCGCGCATCGATGCCGATCTGGAGATGCAGACCGATGGTCCGCTGGAGGTGCAAGGTATCGCGAAACTGTTGCGCCGTGCCGTGCGCAATCTGCTGGAGAACGCGCGCCGCTACAGCGAGGGCGAGATCACGCTGTCCCTGTCCAGGCAGGACGGCATGGCCGTGATTCGTGTCGAGGACCACGGCCCCGGCGTTCCCCAGGCTCAGCGTGAGCGAATCTTCGAGAAGTTCTATCGTCTGCCTGGCGCCAGCGAGAGATCCGGCGGTGTTGGCCTGGGCCTGTCACTGGTGCGCTCGATTGCCGAGCGGCACGGTGGCACGGTGCACTGCGAGGCACGCAAGGACGGCCGTAGCGGTGCGAGCTTTGTGATCTGTCTGCCGCTGGTCTGATCCGGCTCCCCCCCAAAAAAAGCCCCGCAGATTTCGTCCTGCGGGGCTTTTTGTTTCAGCGTGGCTGCTGGGCGGGTCAGCCTATGGAGACATAGCCCAGGCCATGGCTGGCTCCTAGATCTTGCGGCACCCAAGAGTCACAAATACATCAGCTTCACACGCGATAAAAAGATCGATACCAATCCACAAAATGCTGCACGCCGGTGGCCATGGGCATGGCTGGCGAGAAGCCGACCCAGGCTTGCAGGGCTCGTGTGTCCGCCGAAGTGCTGTGCATGTCTCCGGGCTGTATGGGCAGCATCTGCTTGCGAGCGGTAATTTGCAGGGCGCCCTCCAAGGCGGCGATGTAGTCCATCAGCACGGTGGGCGCGTTGTTGCCGATATTGAAGATGCGATAGGGCGCGGTGCTGGTGCCAGGGTTGGGGTTCTGGCTGTCATAGCTGGCGTCGGGCGTGGCGGGCTTGTCCAGCACGCGCATGACGCCCTCGACGATATCGTCGATATAGGTGAAGTCGCGCACCAGTTGGCCTTCGCCATAGACATCGATGCTCTCGCCCGCCAGCATGGCCTTGGTGAACTTGAACAAGGCCATGTCGGGGCGGCCCCAGGGACCGTATACCGTGAAAAAGCGCAGGCCTGTGGTGGGAATGCCGTACAGGTGCGCATAGCTATGGGCCATCAGCTCATTGGCCTTCTTGGTGGCTGCGTAGTAGCTGATGGGATGGTCCACCGCATCGCTTTCGGCAAACGGCATCTTGGTGTTGCCACCATAGACGCTGGAGCTGCTGGCATAGACCAGATGCTCGACCTGGTACTTGCGGCAGCCTTGCAGGACATTACCAAAGCCCAGCAGATTCGAGTCGGTGTAGTCGTCGGGCTGATCGATGGAGTAGCGCACACCGGCTTGTGCGGCCAGATGCAGAACTTTGCTGGGAGCTACCTCGGTAAACAGCTCGGCCATGCCTTGCCGGTTCGCCAGATCGAGTTCCACAAAGCGGAAGTGGGCATGTGGGCGCAACTCGGCAAGGCGGGCATGCTTGAGGGCCACGTCGTAGTAGTTGTTGAGGTTGTCGATGCCAACCACGGGCACGCCTTGCTCAAGCAATCGCTTGGCGCAATGCATGCCGATAAAGCCGGCACAGCCGGTGATCAGAACGGGATTCATGGGGCAATCCAGAGATATTGGTATTGCGCAGGTGTTGCGCTGGCAGGCATTTTCTCGAAAGGCATGCTCAGTGTCTGTAGCGCGGTTTTTGTCTGGGTGGTGAAGATGCCGTCCCACCAGCCCGCGACGGGTTTGTCGGCGCGTGTGATCAACAGCAGACCGCCTGCGGTATCGGCGCCGGCCTGAGACAGGCACTGCCCCAGCTGTGCACCGTCGGAGCAGCCCAGGGCGTAGGTTTGCGGGAACTGCGAATGCAGCATGGCCGCCATCATATGGTCCGAGCCGACGATGACGCCCTTGCCGTCATAACCGGCCTTGCGCAGTTCCTGGGCCAGTGTCTTGATCGGATGGTTGAGCTCGTCGGGATCGTTCTTGCGGCCGCCCTGCCAGGGGCGCAGCGTGGCCATGATCAGAAAGATCAGGGCAAAGACGATGACGAAGACGGTGAGCATGCGGCCCACACCCTGTTCCAGCAGTGCAGGGCGCCAGACATACAGGGCCAAGGGTGCAACAGCCGTCAGAGGCAGCATCCAGCGCTGCTTGAAGTCCGTGACATCGGCTGCCAGCACCATGCCCAGCAGGCAGACGGCAATGATGAGCAGGTAGTTGCGCAGCAAAGGCCTGGCCCATTCCTGGCTGGGCAAAGACGCGTCGGTGCCGGGCTTCCAGAGTCTGGAGCGATAGCTGAGCAAGGTGGCAATCAGCCACAGGCCCAGGGTGGCAAGCAGGGCCTTGAGCAGATTGCCCAGACCTTTGAGATGCGAAGCCTCGGTGGAGATGGACATCTTCTGTACGGTCTCGGTGGTTGCCATGCCCCAGTGCGAGGCCAGCCAGAAGGCATGGGGAGCAAACACCAGCAAGCCCACCAACGGAGCCAGCCACCAGCCCCTGGCGAAGATGGCGCGACGTACCTGCGTTACCGTCATGGAGGCCACGAACAAGGCGCCAATGAGCATGGCATAGCTGTATTTGGACAGCATGCCCAGGCCGCAGAAGAGGCCGATCCATACAAAATTGACGGCCTGCGGCTTTTGAACCTGGCGCAGTACCGACCACCACAAGCCCATGGTCATGGCCGTCACCATCACCGTATGGGTCTGGTCACGCAGCGAGTCCCAGCCGAAAGGCGGCATCAGCAGCAGACCGGCGGCCACCCACCAAGCGCCTTTGCGATCGAGCAACTCCCGGCCCGCCAGCCAGGCCAGGCAATAGGTCAGGGCGATCAGCAGATGTTTGAGCAGGGCCAGTGCCAGCACCGAGGGGCCGAAAATCTGGCAGACCGCCCATTGCATCCAGGTATACAGAGGCGGCTGCGGGCCATAACCCAGATGCAATTGCTGGGCCCAGAGAATCTGTTCGGACTCATCCCATTTCATGCCCGCAGAAATGCTGATGCGGGAAACGATATGGGCACAAACTAAAAGAGCCAGCCATATCCATGGCTTGGCATATAGGGCTTGCTGCCAGTCGGGGCGAATAGAAGTCGAGGAGTTTGATGCCATAGGATTTGGCGAGTGCACATGTTTTGATAGTGCGCACTTACGATTGCGCTTGGCTTTGCAGGCCAAACAATGGGCCTGGCGCAAATGGCACCTAGGGTATTCAGTTAGTATAGGTGACTGTTATCCAAAATCATTGAGCATGACGTCCGTGCACGATTCCAATCCCGAAGTTTCCATCGTTGTTCCTGTTTATAACGAGTTCGATAATCTGCCTGACCTGGTGGCCCGCATTGACGAGGCCATGCGCACCCAGCCGCTGAGCTACGAACTGATTGCAGTGGACGATGGTTCGACGGATGGCAGTGCCAAGCGTCTGCGCGAGCTGGCCGAGCAGCATCCTTGGGTGCGTGCCGTCTGTCTGGTGCGCAACTACGGCCAGTCCAGTGCCCTGCAGGCCGGCTTTGACCGCGTGCGCGGCCGTTATGTGGTCACCCTGGATGCCGACCTGCAAAACGAACCCGGCGATATTCCGCTGCTGCTGGAGCGTCTGGAAAACGACCCCGATGTGGACATGATCTCGGGCTGGCGCAAGAACCGCCAGGACAAGGCGCTGTCGCGCCGTCTGCCCTCGGTGCTGGCCAACCGCCTGATTTCCAAATTCACCAATGTGCAGCTGCATGACTACGGCTGTGCATTGAAGGCCTATCGCCGCGAAATCATCGACCGCATTCGCCTCTATGGCGAAATGCACCGTTTCATTCCCTCGCTGGCGCGCGATGCCGGCGCGCGCATCACGGAGATTCCGGTGCGCCACCATGCACGCACGCGCGGTGTCTCCAAGTACGGCATAGATCGCACTTTCCGGGTGATTCTGGATCTGATCTTCATTGTCTTCTTCATGCGCTTTCGCCAGCGCCCGCTGCATGCCTTCGGCGGCATGGGACTGTGGATGGCCACGCCTGGCGTGCTGATTCTGCTGTGGCTGCTGGCGCAGAAGATCATGGGCGAATCGATTGGAGGCCGCCCCCTGTTGATGGCAGGGGTCATGCTGGTGCTGATGGGCATGCAGTTCATCGCGGCAGGTCTGATCGGCGAGCTGCTGACGCGTATCTATTACGAGTCGGGCAGCGGTCTTCAGTACTACGCCAAGGATTACGGCTCCGTCGAGTACAGGGCCGAAGACAAGGCTGCGAAAACCGAGACCACGCTCCTGTGAGCAAGACGCGTAAGGCGTTTGTCCGGGCCCTGATGGGCATTGCTTTGTTGGCCGCCGTTGTCTATTTCGCCAACCCCGTTCAGCTCTGGGGCCGGCTGCAGCAGGCCAACCCCTGGTGGCTGCTGGGAGGCTTCGGGATTTCCATTGCCTCCAACGTCGTCTCGGCATGGCGCTGGCGTGCCATGGCGCGGTGGCTGGGGGCCCAGATGCCGGTGGCCTCAAGCATGCGCTGGTACTTTCAGGCCATTGGCCTGAATGTGTTGCTGCCTGGCGCTGTCGTGGGCGGTGATGTCTATCGCGCGATTGCGCTGCAGAAGACCGGGCAGGCCAAGGCGGCCAGCAATCTCTCGGTGATTCTGGATAGGGTCAGCGGTCTGTGGATGCTGTGCGCGATCGGCGGTTTGGGTGCGGTGGCTTGCGCTTCCACGTTGGCCCCCTGGATACACCTGAATACCGCTCTCTTCATCACGCTGCTGCTTGCCGTCACCGTGATCTGGCTGCTGCTGCCCTGGGCTTTGCTGCAAGGTCTGCGCAGCAACTGGTTCAAGCTGCCCGGCGCTTGGCTGGAGCCTGTGCGCATGGCGGCCGACAGCCCCGACTTTCTGTCCCAGCTTTGGCTGCAAGCCGCATCCTCGGCCCTGGTGCAATTGCTGTCCGCCGCAGCGCTGGCTTGTGGCGCCATGGCTCTGGGCCTGCATTTGCCGCCAGCTGCCTGGGGCTTCGTCATCGCCCCTATATTCCTGATGGCGGCGCTGCCTGTGAGTGTGGGAGGCTGGGGCACCCGTGAAGCCGCAGCCGTTGCGGCGCTGGCTCCGTTCGGCGTGCCTGCGGTTCTGGCCGTCGGAGTCGGCCTTTTGTATGGTGTCTTTGCCTTGGGCCAGGGGGCTCTGGGAGCCCTGGCCCTGGGCTTGCCGGGCAGGGCTCAGGACTGAGCCGATGTGGGAGCCCGGGCTTCCAGTCTGCAGATACCGCCCCAGAGCACGGCCAGGCTGAAGATGTAGAACATGTTGCCGCTGTTGTGCGCGAAGAATACCTGGGTCCAGCCAAAGCCGAAGTAGGCCAGCGGCAGCAGGGTGGCTGCTGCACGCAGAGCCAGCAGCCTGGGGCGCTGATTCGCATCGGCACGTGCCAGACGGCGCGGCGTGGGCCAGAAAATGGCGGCAGGCACGGCATAGAACGCCAGCAGCAGGATCAGACCCGGCAGCCCACGCTTGACCCACATGTCCAGGATTTCATTGTGCGCATGCCCATACTCCATGACCGAGGGGTGGGCCAGGCCTTGATCGACCATCTGCTTCTTGGCCGCAGGGTAGCCGGCCAGTCCCCAGCCACTGAAGGGGCGCTGTTCAATCAGATGAATCGCAAGCCGCCATTGCTCCAGGCGCTGGCCGACCGAGGTCACCGCATATTTCTGGGGATCCTGCAGATACTGTGAGACTTCTCGGGCGGCTTCGGCGCTGCGTTGCTCCAGCTTTTGGTAGGCAGGCACTGCCACGATCAGCCCCAGCATGAGCATTGCTGCCGCAGCCATGCTGGCCAGACGCTTGTAGCCATTGAGCCAGGCCATCAGCCAGATGGCCACGATCAGCAGCGGTATCACGACCCAGGAGCCGCGAGAGTCGGAAAGAAAGGACGCAAAGACACCGCAGGCACCCAGCAGGCCCAGGGCAGCAGCCCGGGACTTGCTCCAGCGGCCCAGCACGGCCAGCGACAAGGTGGCAAAACCCAGGTACATGGCGATGCCGCCATACTGGATGGCGTTGGTAAAGCCGGATACACGCGGCATCTTGAGCACGCCGGCCTGGTACACGGCAATGGCCAGGGCGCCCGCGCAGCCCAGGGCCAGGCCCCAGACAATGGCCGAGAGCCGGACACCTGATTTGCTCAGATACCAGAGGCTGAGAGCGGCCAACGCATATTTCGCGCCGTAGCCCCAGCCTGCCGCCGAGAACAAGCGATCAAAGGACAGGCTCCAGAGCAGTCCCAGCACCAGCATCAGCCCCACCAGCACCAAGGTTTCACGCCGAGCAGGGCCTTTGGGGCGCGCGGCGACGGAACCGGCCAGAGCCAGAAGAGCCAGGGCCGTGGATCCGTAGGAGTAGCCCGAAGGCACGCAAAGGCTCAGTGCAAAGAATGCAAAGCAGGCGGCATCCAGTGCATGAGCAAGGGCAGTCGCCCGCTTGCCGGGCTGGCCGGGTTGAGGCGCGACGGATGTAGGCACATTCATAGTTGTAATCGGGTTCTTCTGCGAGGCAATGGGCTTCAACCTACACTGCAGGTCTTGTGTTCGGTGCAGAAGTGTATGTCGTCATTACCCATTGTCTTTATCAATTTGTCCAAGGACGCGGAGCGCCGTGAGCGCATGACTGCCCAGTTCGCGCAAATGGGACTGGTGGCATCGCGCTTGCCTGCCGTGTGGTGGGCGGATCTGCCCGAGGCCGAGCAAAGACATTACTTCTGTGCGCCTCAAAGCCATGGTCGCTACTTCAAACCCTTGAGCAACGGAGAGAAGGGCTGCTACGCCAGCCATCTGCGGTCATGGCAGCAGCTATTGGATGGCGATGCGCCTGCCATGGTGGTCTTCGAGGACGATGTGCGGCTTCTGCCGGATTTGCCCAAGGCGTTGGCGGCGGTCGAAGCCCTGCCAGCCGATGGCAGCTGGGACATGATCAAGCTCTACGGGCGCGAGCCGGAAAAGATAGCCAACCAAGGGCCGCTGGTAGAAGGGTCTTTGCAGCTGATCTCCTATCAGCGGGTGCCTAGCTTTGCCGCTGGTTACGTCATCAGCCGCTCCGGTGCCCGCAAGATGCTGGAGGCGCGTGTTCCCTTCGACCGGCCGGTGGATGTGGATATCCGCTTCTGGTTTGAAAACGACCTGCGCGTTTACGGTGTCTATCCCTCGGTCATTGCCCTGGACGACACCAGTGAGGTCAGCAGCATCTGGGCCCAGCAGGCGGCACCGACGAGCCGCCTGCAGAAAATGCGCAAATTCAAGATGAAGCTGGCATTGAACTGGGGCAATTTCCGGGCTGCAAAACCTCAGGTCTCGGCGGTGCTCAAGCCTTGACCGGCAGCAGCCCTTGATATTGGCCCCACATCTGCTCGCGCCCATAGTGGCTGAGTGCATGAGCACGCGCTGCCGAGCCCAGGCGCTCGGCCAGGGCCGGATCCTGGAGCAGTCTTTGCAGCGCGTCCGCCATGGAGCCGGGGTCTGACTCCTTCACCCGCAGGCCGTTCACCTCGGGGGTGACGACTTCCCGGGCTCCGATGACGTCGGAGACGACGCAGGCACAGCCTGCTGCCATGCCCTCCACCAGGGCCAGAGGCATGCCTTCCCAATGTGTCGCCAGAACAAAGATCTGCGTCCTGGACAGTCGCTGAGGCAGGTCCGAGACATTGCCCAGGAAGCGAACCTGCTGCTCAAGTCCCAGTTCGGCCACCAGCCGCTCGGCTCTGGCCCTGAGCGAACTCTTGCCTGCGCCCGCCAGATAGAGTGTGGGCGTCAGGCCGCGTTGCCTGAGAGCGGCCATGGCCCTGATCAGCGTGTCGTGATCCTTCTGGCGCGCAAAGCGTGAGGCCATATAGATGGCCGGCTCGCGCTCCTGCCAGAGCTGGGGCATGGCATCTTGAGCAAAGCGCGTCAGGTCGATGCCGTTGCAGATGGCAATGCATTTTTCGGCCGGAAAACCACGTTCGACCAGACTGGTCCTGACGCCTTCGGAGACGCCGATATGGGCCTGGGTGAACGGCTCCAGCGCCAAGGCCTGGCGCAGACGACGCGGCGTGTAGCGCTCACGCGAGTTGTGTTCCACATGAAAGATATGCGCCACCCCCTCGGCCGCAGCCGCGCGGCGGCCCCAGATATGGTCGCTGAAACCATGGGCGAACATCGCATCGGGCTTGAACTCGCGAATGATCTTGCGCAGCTCCCAGACGGTGAGAGCATGCAGCCAGTTGGACACCACGACGACCTGAAGGCCTTGCTGGCGCAGGGCGTCGATCTTGCGTGCATCCGTGCTGGGCTTGCGGCGCAGCACCAGCAGAACTTCATAGCCTTGCGTGCGCAGCGCGGCTAGGCTCAGGTCCACGGCGACCTGGGTGGCGCCGGAGAATCCTCCGGTCACGAAATGAAGAATACGGACCGGTGTTGTGCCCTTGGTACAGGGCTGGGCAAAGGGGGTTGAATTCATGGTTCTGATAGACAATCTGCGCGAATCATTTTGTGTTTATTGTTTCTTATTGTTTGTCGGTGCCATGACCCGCATTCCTGCTCATTTATTCAAAAGCGCATTAAAGCTGGTGCAGCCCCGGACGCTGAAATCTTCAGCAAGCTACGGCAGTGCGGCACCGTTGGTTGTCGAAGGCGGGGTGCTGGGCTCGGCGCCGACATTGGCCGTGCCGCAGAGTGTCCAGATTCCCAAGAAGCTGTGGACCTACTGGAACCACCCTCAGCCTGATTCGTTTGTGCGCGAATGCATCCAGAGCTGGCATTTGCAGTGTCCGGATTATGAGGTATGCCTTGTGCATCCAGGCAATCTGGCCCAGTACGTGGAGCAAGGGTCTTTGCCTGCCCAGTTCCATGAGCTGCATCCCACCAAGCAGTCCGACTGGCTGCGCCTGTACCTCGTGGCCCTGCATGGGGGCTTCTGGCTGGATGCCAGCACCTTGCTGACGCGCTCGCTGAGCTGGATGCAGGCAGTTGCCGACTCCAGGACGGAGTTTGTGGGCTTCTATCTTGAAAAATTCACCACTCAGGTGAGGTCGCCTGTCATTGAAAGCTGGGCATTTGGCGCTTTGGCCGGCTCTGATTTCATCGTCGCCTGGCAGCGGGAATTCCATCAGGCCCTGATTGTCGAGGGAACCGAGGCCTATCTGCAGCGGCTTCAGGCCCGGTCAGACTGGGCCGGTATCCGGCAAAACATCGGCGATCCCCATTACCTGCTGATCCACGTCACGGCACAGCAGGTGCTGCACCAAAGACAATATTCACGCATGGCATTGTTCAAGGCCGAGGATTCTGCCTATTACTACCACCATGCTTTGCGCTGGAAATGGTATTTGCTATATCCCCAACTGTGCCGGGTTCAGGGGCCGAAGATCAGTGCACCCATCGTCAAGCTCAGAGGCGGGGAGAGGCGGCATTTTTCGGAAATGTTCAAAGCGCACGGCGGGGCCGTGCCGGGCAGTACCTGGCATAGGGCCCTCAATCCCGAGGCATAAAAAAAGAGGCTCCTGGCGGGAGCCTCTTTCATGAGCAGTGGCTGCTTCAATGCCCGCCGGCAAACACCTCGCCGGCCTTGAGGCGGTAGGTCGTGCCGCAATAAGGGCACTTGGCGTCGCCGGTCTTGGCAACATCCAGGTAGACCTTGGGGTGGCTATTCCACAGCTTCATATCGGCCTTGGGGCTGGGGCAGAACACACCACCCTGAGCATTCAGGTCTTTGGCGGCCAGTTCGACGACGGCGTTCGTGGTCATTTCTCGTGTCTTTCGTGTTTTCAAAAATGAAGCATGGCCGGCAATGCGGGCGCAACTGAGGTCAGAAGCACCGAGCAAGGGCCATCCCTGAGCGACGATATGGGGCCCCCCCAGGGGGACGCGGAAAAGTCGCTCAGGGGAATTCACACTCTGGTGAGCCAGTGTGCGTATTTGGGGTTGCGGCCGTTGACGATGTCAAAGTAGGCCGTCTGGATTTTCTCGGTAATCGGGCCACGGCGGCCTTCGCCGATCTGTACGCGGTCCACTTCGCGGATGGGCGTGACTTCCGCGGCGGTGCCGGTGAAGAACAGCTCGTCCGAGATATACAACTCGTCACGGGTGATGCGCTTTTGCACCACTTCCAGGCCGAGGTCCTTGCAGATGTGCAGCACGGTGTTGCGGGTGATGCCGTTGAGTGCGCCGGCGGACAGGTCGGGGGTGTAGATCACGCCGTCCTTGACCACAAAGATGTTCTCGCCCGATCCTTCGGAGACAAAGCCCGAGGCGTCCAGCAGGATGGCCTCGTCGTAGCCGTCGTCCAGAGCCTCGGTATTGGCCAGGATGGAGTTGGTGTAGTTGCTCACCGCCTTGGCCTGGCTCATGGTGATGTTCACATGGTGGCGGGTGTAGCTGGAAATCTTGGTGCGGATGCCGCGCTGCATGCCTTCCTCGCCCAGATAGGCGCCCCAGGCCCAGGCCGCTACCATCAGGTGGATGGTATTGCCCTTGGGCGAGACACCCAGCTTGCGGTCGCCAATCCAGGTCAGCGGGCGCAGATAGCAGGATTTGAGGCCGTTGGCCCTGACCACCTCGACCTGGGCCTGATTGACCTGTTCCTGGCTGAACGGGATCTGCATGCGCAGGATCTTGGCACTGTTGAACAGGCGCTTGGTGTGCTCTTCAAGGCGGAAGATGGCCGTGCCTTGTTCGGTTTCGTAGGCGCGCACGCCTTCAAAGGCACCGCAGCCATAGTGCAGCGTGTGGGTCAGCACATGGATCTTGGCATCGCGCCACTCCACCAGCTGGCCATCCATCCAGATCTTTCCGTCGCGGTCGGACATCGAGGGAACAACAGGGCTCATAAAACCATCCTCTATGGGTTGTGTGTTCGGCGGGCGCTGCTGCCGGATAGGCGGCAGCGCTTGTCTCCTGAAGCTGCCATTTTAGGGGGAGGTCGGCTCCGATGTCTGGGCTGTTGCTTGCGCAGCAGTCGGGTTCAGGTCTTCCTTGGGTTCGGGGCGCTGCAGCTCCCATTTCATGAGACGGCCGGCGACAAACTCGCAGGTCACATGGGACTGGGTACCGTCGGTCCAGCGGTAGATCTCGGGGCTCTGGCCTTCTTCGGACAGGCGCTGGCCCAGGGAGCGGGTCATGGCCACCACATGGACCAGCGGGACCTTGGGCTTGAGCTTGGCATTGAGCATCACGGCGCTGCCCACATAGCCGATAGGCCGGTCCGACGCCTTCTTCATGATGGTCATCAGGCGCGTGAAGTGCAGCAGCCCCCACATGAGGATGCCGCCTGCCACGGCCGCCACGCCAGGCCAGCCCGCAGAGTTGTAGGCCGCGATCATCAGCACGATCAAGCCCAGGGGAACCAAAATATTGCGCAAATTCATGGGCTTATTGTCTTACGAGGGTATGGGTTTGAGGTTGCGGACAGTGCGTATGCCCGCACAGGCCGCTGTGGCCAAGGGGTTTTCAAAAACAGTAGCTGCATGCGTATTTCAATAAACGATTTCAGATCATTTATTAGCTGATATCGATGACTGAGAAGCACAAGCAGCTATCAAAATACATCAACCAATGCCGCGCACGATGTTGATGGCCTCATCCACGCGCTCCACAGCATGAATGGTCAGGCCGGCGATGGGCTTCTTGGGGGCATTGGCCTTGGGAACTACGGCGATAGTGAATCCTAACTTTGCAGCCTCCTTGAGGCGCTCCTGACCGCGCGGTGCGGGGCGCACCTCGCCGGCCAGACCGACCTCGCCAAACGCGATAAAGCCCTTGGGCAGCGACTTGCTGCGCAGACTGGAAGTGATTGCCAACATCACCGCCAGGTCAGCTGCCGGCTCGTTGATGCGCACGCCACCCACGGCATTGACGAAGACATCCTGGTCGGCGCAGGCCACGCCCGCATGGCGGTTGAGCACGGCCAGCAGCATGGCCAGCCGGTCGCGATCAAGGCCGACCGAGAGGCGACGCGCAGCCGGGCCGCCCTGGTCTACCAGGGCCTGGATTTCCACCAGCATGGGGCGCGTGCCCTCCAGCGTCACCAGCACGCAGCTGCCAGGCACGGGCTCGCTGTGCTGGCTCAGAAAGATGGCGCTGGGGTTGGTTACGCCCTTGAGGCCTTTTTCCGTCATCGCGAAGACGCCGATCTCGTTGACGGCACCGAAGCGGTTCTTGATGGCGCGCACCAGGCGGAAGTTGCTGTGCGTGTCGCCTTCGAAGTAGAGCACCGTGTCCACCATGTGTTCGAGCACGCGCGGGCCGGCCAGCGCGCCGTCCTTGGTCACATGGCCCACCAGAATGATGGTGATGCCCGTGGTCTTGGCCGCACGCGTGAGATGGGCCGCGCATTCGCGCACCTGGGCCACGGAGCCCGGAGCCGAGGAGAGCTGGTCCGAATACACGGTCTGGATCGAGTCGATGACCACCACGGCGGGCTGGGTGGCTTCCACGGTGGCGAGGATTTTCTCGAGCTGGATCTCGGCCAGCACATTGACCTGGCTGTTGTCCAGCCCGAGGCGGCGCGATCGCAGCGCCACCTGGGCGCCGCTTTCCTCGCCCGTCACATAAAGCGTGGGCAGGCCGATACGGTGCAATGCATCCATGGCCTGCAAAAGAAGTGTGGACTTACCTATTCCGGGGTCGCCGCCGATCAGCACCACGCCGCCTTCGACCACGCCGCCGCCCAGCACGCGGTCCAGCTCCTCGATGCCGCTGGGGGTGCGCGCCACATCCTGGGCCTCAATGGCCGACAGCGGGGTGACGGGCTGGGCATTGGCCAGGCCCGCATAGCCCTGGGGCTGGCTCAGGCGGTTCTTGCCGCCCGAGGCGGAGTCGGCCACGGTCTCGACCAGGCTGTTCCAGGCGCCGCAGCCCGGGCATTTGCCCAGCCAGCGTGGGCTGGTGCCGCCACAGGCGTTGCAGGTGAAAGTGGTTTTCTCTTTGGCCATGGGCGGCAACTATACCGACTGGGCCGGATCGCAAATGCTGCCGCCCATGCGGAGCGGGCGACAAATTTCAGAGGCAGTAACCATGAAAAGCGCGCGTTTATATAACTGCTCCGCATGACAGGCCGATTTAGGCTACAATTGCGGCTATCGACACAGCAGCTGCTGTTGAGAAACAAATTACCGCGCGATGGAGCAGTCTGGTAGCTCGTTGGGCTCATAACCCAAAGGTCGGAGGTTCAAATCCTTCTCGCGCAACCAACAAAAAAGCCTTCTGGAAACAGAAGGCTTTTTTCGTTGTGCTCGCACTAAACAGGCACATCCCAACAAAGAGATGCCGAGCAAGTGCCGCCTTGCGGCCGGGTCGCCCCGGCTAAGACATCGCCCCTCCCTTGGCGCGAAGCGTGTGGAGAGAGGGGCGCCCGGCTAGGGGCGCCCGGCCAGGGGAGGGCGCGTAGCCCCTCAGGGGCTGCTTATGGATACAGGCCGCGTGCTTCGCGGGCGTGGAGAATGCGCTTGCAGGCCACGATGAAGGTGGCGGTGCGCAGCGTCACCTTGTGCTCTTGGGCCACGGCCCAGACGCCGGCAAAGGCTTCCTGCATGATGCGCACGAGGCGGGCGTTGATCTCGTCCTCGGTCCAGAAGAAGCTGGAGAAGTCCTGCACCCACTCGAAATAGCTCACGGTCACGCCGCCGGCATTGGCAATCACGTCGGGCAGAACCAGCACGCCTTTTTCGTTGAGGATGTCATCGGCCTCGGGTGTGGTGGGGCCGTTGGCGCCTTCGATCACCAGCTTGGCCTTGATCTGGCCTGCGTTGTCCTTGGTGATCTGGCCTTCCAGCGCCGCGGGGATCAGGATGTCACAATCCACGCCCCAGAAGTCGGCTGCATCCATGGCCTCGGCGCCAGCAAAGCCGCCCACGCCGCCGGTGTTGCCCACATGCTCCAGCAAGGCCGCCACATCCAGGCCGTTGGCGTTGCGGATGGTGCCCGTATGGTCTTGCACGGCCACGACCTTGGCGCCAGCGTCGGCAAACAGCTTGCCTGCCGTACCGCCCACATTGCCGAAGCCCTGCACGGCCACGCGTGCGCCCTGCACATTGAGGCCGGTCAGCTTGGCGGCTTCCACGCCCACGGTGAACACGCCGCGGCCCGTGGCCTCGACGCGACCCAGCGAACCGCCCAGGTCCACGGGCTTGCCCGTGACCACGCCGGTGGCCGTGGCGCCCGTGTTCATGGAGTAGGTGTCCATCATCCAGGCCATGACCTGGCCGTTGGTGTTCACGTCAGGTGCCGGAATGTCCTTGGTGGGGCCGATCAGCAGACCGATTTCGCTGGTGTAGCGGCGTGTCAGGCGCTCCAGTTCGGCCTTGGACAGCTGGCGCGGATCGACGCGGATGCCGCCCTTGGCGCCGCCGTAGGGCACGTTGACGGCTGCATTCTTGATGCTCATCCAGGCCGAGAGGGCCATCACTTCGGACAGTGTCACATCCTGGTGAAAGCGCACACCGCCCTTGCCGGGGCCGCGGCTCAGGTTGTGCTGCACGCGGTAGCCCTCGAAGTGGGCGATGCGGCCATCATCCATCTCGATGGGCACGTCGACGACCAGGATGCGCTTGGGGCGCTTGAGCGTTTCCACCCAGCGGGCCAGCGAGCCCAGATAGGGGGTGACACGGTCGACCTGTTGCAGATAAATGCCCCAGGGACCGAGATGATCGGGGTTGAGGTAGGAGGGCAGAGCATGCGCTGTGGACAGCGCTGAAGAGTCTTTGGCTTGCATGATGTAGGCCTGGTTGACTGAGTGGAGCAAGGTCGTTGTAAGCCCTTGCTGTCCGGGATTCACAGTGTGCGCGCGCCGAATTTTCCTGTCCAAGGCTTCTTGTTTGAGATGCTATGCGTTTTGTGCATAACCATCGGAAAGCCGCTCTGGATGCGGTCCAGGTGCCGGATCAGTGGCGTGGGGACAGGAAATTTGCCATCATTGCCGCCATGTCTGAAAACCAAGATTGCCAAAGCGGCTGGTGCGGCCCTGCACCGTTTGCGAATACCCCGCCCATAGGCCTGGCGCCTGAGCTGCAGACGCAGGACGAGGTACTGCCTGACTGGAAGGCACTGTGGCCCGAATTGCCCGAAGACAGCTATGCCACGGCCGATGCGCTGTGGTGGTCGCGCAAGCTGGGCACGGCTCAGGCGCGTGGCGCCGATGTGGCAGCCCTGATGCGCGACGCCTCTGATGCCCGTGCCGTGCAAAGCGCGCTGGCGCGCAGCTGGAACTGGTGGCCCGCCGATCGCGCGCCGCGCTACTGGAAGTCAGGCGGCCCGGGGCGCAATGCCGCGCTGCTGCATGTGCCGCTGCCCGAGGACGGCATTCGCCAGGGCTTGAATCCGTTACCTGCGCCCGCCACCGTCTTCAATCTGCGCAATGCCGAGGCCGAGATCGCCTTGCGCATAGGCCGGGAGGTGAGCGCAGAGCAGGCCGCTGCCCTCGATTACGACAGCGCGCTGGCGCTGGTGGACGCCGTCTGCGTGGCCGTGGAATGGGTGGATGTGCGCTGGCGCGACGGCACCAAGGCCCCGGCCCTGGCTCTGCTGGCCGACGGCCAGTGCCATGGCGGACTGGCGCTGGGCGAGTGGCAGAGCGCTTCCGTCATCGCCGGCCGTGACTGGGCGCAGCAGCTGTGCACGGTGACCGTGAATGGCGGCTCGCCGCAGCGCTTCACTGGAACGCACAGCCTGGGCGATCCGGCCTGGCTGCTCGTGGACTGGCTGCAGCATGTGGCGCGCGAATACGGCAGCGTGCCTGCCGGCACTGTGGTGACGACGGGGACCTGGTGCGGCTGCATGCCGCTACAGGCCGGCGATCGCTTCGAGATGGAGTTCGACGGCCTGGGCGGACTGGGCTGGCAGTTCTGATCTATTCTGGTGGAATAAAAAAAGGAGCTGCTTCCACTTGTAAATAAACGATTTCAGATGTTTTTCAATCTGAAAATCATTGATAACAGGCGGCAGCAGCTCTTTTTATGGGAGCGAAGCGCGAGCGCTTATGGCCCATTGCCGATGGCTGCGGGCACTGTCCGTGTCACCGGACCTGGATGTGATCCAGCCCTGGTGCGCCGGGCGGATATTTCAGTTCCAGATTGCCCAGCACCTCGCGCAGCACCGTGGCCACCATCAGATTGCGGTGGGTCTTGGAGTCGGCGGGGACAATGGTCCAGGGCGCCCATGGCGTGTGCGTGGCAGCCAGCAGCTGGCCATAGGCCTGCTGGTAGTCGTCCCACTGGGCGCGCACCTTGAGATCGTTCTCGTCGAACTTCCAGTGCTTGCAGGGGTCGTCCAGCCGCTGCTGCAGCCGCTCGCGCTGTTCGTCCTTGCTGATGTGCAGCATGAACTTGACGATCACCGTGCCGGTCTCGCTGAGCATGCGCTCGAAGTCGTTGATCTGCGCATAGCGCTGGGTCTGCTGCTCGGGCGTGAGCCAGCCGTTGACCACGGGCACCAGCACATCCTCGTACTGGCTGCGGTTGAAGAGCACGATCTCGCCCGCCCCCGGCGTCTGCTGGTGGATGCGCCACAGGTAGTCGTGGGACTTCTCCACGTCGGTGGGCGCCTTCCAGCCCACGGAGCGCACGCCCAGCGGCGACATGCGACCGAAGACGGCGCGCAGCGTGCCGTCCTTGCCTGCTGCGTCCATGCCCTGCAGTATGACCAGCAGCTTGAAGCGCCGGTCGGCATAGAACAGGTTCTGCAGCGTGTCCAGCTCCTCGGCCAGGGCTTCGACGCCGGCCTTGTCCTGGGCCTTGCTGCCGCCCGAGAAAGGCTTGGCACCGGGATCGAACCCGGCCAGCTCGCAGCGTCCGGCCTTGACGGCGGCGGCGCCCGGCTGCAGGGCCTTCCAGCGTTCGCGCAGCGCGGCATCGCTGCTGGTGAAGATCGATTGCGGCATGGGCGGCGGCCCTCAATGGAGTGACGAGGCGTCCAGCCTAGCGCATGGCCGGCGGCAGCTCAAGCGGCGGTCGGCCCGCGCGGGCGTGGCACATTCAGTCCATGCGGATGCCGCGCTCGTTGATCAGCCGCGTCCAGCGCTGGCTTTCGGTCTGTAGGTGACGCGCCGCTTCCTCGGGCGTGGAGCCCACGACCTCGGCGCCTATGGCCTGGAAGCGCTCGATCACGTCAGGCTGCTTCATGGCGGCCGCAAAGGTCTGATTGAGCTTCTTCACGATGGCCGGCGGCGTGCCGGCGGGTACGAAGGCGGCGAACCAGGGCGAGACTTCATAGCCCTTGATGCCGGCTTCCTCCATGGTGGGTACGTCGGGCATGCTGGTCGAGCGCTTGGCCGTGGTCACGGCCAGCGCGCGCAGCTTGCCCGACTGGATGTGGGGACGCGCCGAGGTGATGGAGTCGAACATGTAGTTGACCTGGCCGCCCAGCAGGTCGGAGACGGCGGGGCCCGATCCCTTGTAGGGGATGTGCAGCATGTCCACGCCCGCCAGCGAGGTGAAGACTTCGCCGGCCAGGTGAATGGAGGTGCCGTTGCCGGCCGAGGCATAGGTCAGCTTGCCCGGCGCGGCCTTGGCCGCGGCCACCACGTCAGCCACGCTCTTGACCTGGGGCTGGGTGGAGTTGGTGACCAGGATGTTGGGCACCACGGCCAGCACGCCCACGGGCGCGAAGTCCTTGATCGGGTCATAGCTGAGCTTGCGGTACAGCGGCTTGTTGGTGGCCATGCCGATGGAGGTGATCATCAGCGTGTAGCCGTCGGCCGGGGACTTAGCCACGAAGTCGGCGCCGATGTTGCCGCCCGCGCCGGGGCGGTTCTCGATGACGAAGGGCTGACCCAGCGTGCGCGCGGCCTTCTCGCCCAGGGTGCGGGCGATGGCATCCATGGCGCCGCCCGGCGGGAAGGGCACGATCCAGCGAATGGGCTTGCTGGGCCAGTTGGCCTCGGGCGTCTGGGCATGGGCGGCGGAGGCCAGGGCGCTCAGGCCGAGGACGGCGGGCAGGGCGGCGAGGGTGCAGAGAAGGCGGCGTTGCATGGTGGATGTCTCCTGAAGATGAATGTTGTAGTTGGTGCGGTGTCAGCGGGCTGAGGGGGCAGGCGCAGATACGGGGGCGGATGAAGGCGCGGCACCGAGGTCGATGTGCGTGGGTTGCAGGCCCTGGCGCGCGCGGTCGAAGCGGTCGAGCTGGGCAGCATCCACTTCCACGCCCAGGCCGGGGCCGTCGGGCAATTGCAGGGCGAAGTCGGCAATCGGCATGCGCTCGGCCACGATGTCGTCCACCAGCAACTGGGGGCCGAACAGTTCGCAGTTGTGGTGGCGCCCGCCCAGCGTGGCGAATACATGGGCCGAGGCGGCCGAGCCTATCGAGGTCTCGAGCATGGTGCCGCCGTACCAGCCGATGTCGGCGGCCTGGGCGATGGCGGCGACCTGGCGCGTGCGCAGCAGACCGCCGTGCTTGGCGACCTTGAGCGAGAACACGTGGCAGGCCTGCTCGCGCGCCAGGCGCATGGCGTCGTGGGGCGTGCACACGCTCTCATCGGCCATGACCAGGGCTGTGGACGGCAGCGTGGCCGTGAGCTCGCGCAGCGCGGGTACATTCCACTGGGCCACGGGCTGCTCGATGAGGCTGACGCCGGCCTCGATCATGGGCGGCAGAAAGCGCCGTGCGGTGGCACCGTCCCAGGCCTGGTTCACGTCCACCGTCAGCGTGGCGCGGCCCTGCAGGCCGCGCGCGATCTGGCTCACGTGGGCCAGATCGGCCTCGGGCGTTCGGGCACCGATCTTGAGCTTGAAGATGCGGTGGCGGCCCTGGTCCAGGCGCAGCTGGGCCTCGGCCAGGTCGCGTTCCACATCGCCGCTGGCCAGCGTCCAGGCCAGGGGCAGGCTGTCGTGCTGCTTGCCGCCCAGCAGCTGCCACACGGGAACCTGCAGGCTGCGCGCCACGGCGTCGAGCAAGGCCATTTCCACGGCGCTCTTGGCAAAGGCATTGCCGCGGCAGGCCAGGTCCATGCGGGCCAGGCAAGCCTCGATGCGCGCGCCGTCCTGGCCCGCGAGGGCCGGGGCCAGATGGTTGGTGATGGCGTGGTGGATGCTCTCGGGCGACTCCTCGTTCCACGACGGGCCGCCGATGGTGGCTGCCTCGCCGAAGCCCGTGGCGCCGTTGCGCAGCCACAGCTGGACGATGACCGGGCTTTGGCGGTTGATGGCGCCGAACGACAGCTTGTGCGGGCGTATGGTGGGAATGTCCAGGATGCGCGCGGTAATGCGTTCGATGGGGAAGCTGGTGGTCATGGGCAAGAGGCCGTGAGGGCAGAAGGCGTTGGAGCGGGCAGCTGCATGGCTGCGATGCTCGCCAGCGTAAATCCATGAATGCCGTTGATCTACTGAATTATTTTTGAGGTATTGTTCGATAGCATCGATGTGTCTACCTGGAAGCCGCCCATGGAACTGCGCCAGCTGCGCTACTTTGTCGACATTGCCAAGACCGAGCACCTGACGACCTCGGCGCGCAACCTGTTCGTGACCCAGTCCACGCTGTCGCACGGGCTGCGCCAGCTGGAGGAGGAGCTGGGCATGGTGCTGTTCGAGCGCATAGGCCGCGGGCTCAAGCTCTCGCAGGCCGGCGTGGTGTTCCGCAACTATGCCGAGCGCGCACTGCACGAGATCGAGGCCGGGCGCATGGCGCTGGCCGATCTCAGCGAGCTGCAGACCGGCGCCCTTACCCTGGGTGTGATCCCCACCTTTCTCAACACCCTGGTCGCGCCGGCCGTGGCGGCCTTCACGCGCGCCTATCCCAAGGTCAACGTGGTGGTGCGCGAGCTGCTGGCGCCGCCTGTGGAGGCCGGCCTGCTCGACGGCAGCCTGGACCTGGGCGTGAGCTTTCATCCGCCGCAGCGCACCGAACTCGAGGCCCTGCCGCTGTTCGATGAACGCATGATGCTGCTGGTCAATCCCTCGCATGCGCTGGCCGGGCGGCGCACGCTGGCGGTCAAGTCGCTGGTCGGCGTGCCGCTGGCCCTGCTGCCGCGCAGCTTCTACACGCGCGGTCTGATCGACAACAGCCTGCGCGACGCGGGCGTCACGCCCAGCCTGCGTGTGGAAATGGGCTCGGTGGAATCGCTGATCGCGCTGTGCCGCTGGGGCGACATGGCCACCATCGTGCCCGAGCGTGCGGCCCAGCAGGCCAGCGATATGGTGGCCATACATCTGGTGGGCCCGCAGCTGGTGCGCACGGCCGGACTGCTGTGGCGTCGCGGCAGCCATTACAGCGCCGCGGCGCGCGAGTTCGCGGCGCTGCTGGCGCCCGCAGCGCGCGCCAGCCTGGGGCGAGAAGCCTAGTGCCGCGCGCTGGGCTCAGCGGCCCCTGGGCTGCCTACCCATGAGTTCCACAAAGCGCCGCGTGGCCAGACCCTGGGGGCGCTCCTTGGACCAGACCCAGTCCACGAACAAGGTCGTGCCGTTGCTGAGATTGAGCACAGGGATCTCCATCAGCGCGCCGCTGCCGATATGCGATTCCACCAGGCCCTTGGGCAGCCAGCCCCAGGCCAGGCCCGCAGCGATCAACGACAGCGCTGCCTGGTGACTGTCCGTGCGCCAGAGCTGCCGTGCAAACACAAAGCGCGGATCGGTCTGCTGCGGGTCGCGGCTGGCCACCAGAACCTGGCGCGTGGCGGCCAACTGCTCCACCGTGAGCTGCGGCGGTGCAGAGCGGGCCGGGCCATGCTCGGCCAGCGCCTGCTTCCAGGGCTCGAACTGCGGCGACATCACGGCCACCAGCGTCTCGCGGCCCATTTCCTGGAAACCCTCGCGCCCGTCCATGGCGGGCCGCTCGAACACCAGGGCCAGATGGGCGCGGCCCGCATGCAAAAGCTCCAGGGCATCGACCTGGGGCGCCGCGAGCACCTCGATGGGCAGAGCCGGAAATTCATGCACCAGCTGGTTCAGCGGCTCGCTCCAGTGCGTGGCCAGCAGCTCGGGGGCGATGGCTAGCGTTAGCCGCTCTTCCAGCCCTGCGTGCAGGCTCTGGGCCTGCCAGTTCAGCAACTGCAGCTGCTCGGCCAGCAGGCGCGCCTGGGGCTCGAGTGCGCGGGCCGCGGCGCTGGGCACGGGTTCGCGCCCGCTGCGGTCGAACAGCTGCAGATCCAGCTCGGCCTCCAGTTGGGCGATGGCCATGCTGACGGCCGAGGGCACACGCCCCAGCTTGCGTGCAGCCGCCGAGAAGGAGCCGGCATCAAGCACGGCGAGAAACAGTGGGACCTGGTCGGCGCTAAAGGGCATGGTGTCGATCTGTCAGAAAAATTGATAGGAACTGACTTTTATCTTCAATTTCCAGAACATACACTGCGGCCCATGTCTCAACAAGCCTCAGCGATGGCATCCGCTTCTTCCTCTGCCGCGTCTCTCAAAAATACCGCCGCCTTTGCGGCCCCCGCCAAGGCCAAGGGCCTTCAAGGTCCCAAGCGCCGCATCCTCTATGTGGGTCTGTACGAAACCATTGCCATCATCGTCTCCAGCCTGATCTTCATGGCCATCGGCCAGAAGGCCAGTGATTCCGGCGTCATGGCCGTGGCCGCCTCGGTGATCGCGATCTGCTGGAATCTGAGCTTCAACTACCTGTTCGAAAAATGGGAAGCGCGCCAGAGCGTCAAGGGCCGTTCCCTGATGCGCCGCGTGGTGCATGCCATCGGTTTCGAAGGCGGCATCGCCGCCATGCTGATCCCGCTGATGGCCTGGTGGTTCGGCATCTCGCTATGGGAAGCTGCCGTCATGGAAGCCGGCCTGCTGGTGTTCTTCATGGTCTACACCTTTGCCTTCAACTGGGCGTTCGACCGCCTCTTCGGCCTGCCGGCTTCGGCCCAGGCAGTGGCGGCCTGATCCCGGCCTGAGCTGCCTGCGGCGCTTGCCCGGCAAGCGTAGGCCGCCATGAAAAAAGCGTGTTCCTGTCTGGCAGGAACACGCTTTTTTTAGGCTGATGCAGCGATCAGCGAAGAATGCTGAGCATGGCCTGCAGCACAAAGGCGTTGATGATGTCGATGAAGAAGGCTCCGACCAGGGGCACGATCAGAAAGGCCTTGTGCGAAGGACCGTACTGGTTGGTGATGGCCTGCATATTGGCCACGGCCGTGGGTGTGGCGCCCATGCCGAAGCCGCAGTGGCCGGCGGCCAGCACGGCGGCGTCGTAGTTGCGGCCCATGATGCGGAAGGTCACGAAGGCTGCATACAGCGTCATGACGATGGCCTGCGCGGCCAGAATAACCATCAGCGGGCCGGCCAGGTCGGTCAGCTCCCACAGCTTGAGCGACAGCAGCGCGATGGCCAGATACATGGACAACGAGGCATTGCCGAACACGTCGATGGCGCGGTCAAAGACCTTGAAGCCGAACATATAGTCCAGCACGTTGCGGATGATCACGCCGCCGCCCAGCGCCCAGACAAAGGTAGGCAGCTGGATGACCGTTCCCATGGTCAGGCCGGTCATGAATTCGGCAAAGGCCAGGCAGCCCGCGAAGAGGGCCAGCGTCTCCACCGCCGCATCGGCCGTGATCAAGCGCGGAGCCTTGTTGGGCGACTCGAAGTTGGCGACCTCGCTGCCTTCGCTCACGGTGGGCGCATCGGCGCGCAGTTGCTCGGACTCGGTCAGGGGCTGGGCCAGCTGATGGCGCGTGATCAGCCGCTTGGCCAGCGGGCCGCCCACCAGGCCGCCGATGATCAGGCCGAAAGTGGCGCAGGCAATGCCCAGGGTGGTGGCGCCCGTGAGACCGTATTGGTTTTCCAGCACCGATCCCCAGGCTCCGGCCGTACCGTGACCGCCCACCAGCGTGATGGAGCCCGCGACCAGGCCGATCAGCGGATCCAGCCCCAGCAGAGAAGCCAGACTCACGCCCACGATGTTCTGCATGATGATGAAGACGACAATCACACCCAGAAAGAGGAACAGCGCCGAGCCGCCCTCACGCAGCTTGGCGAAGTTCGCGCTCAGGCCGATGGAGGAGAAGAACACCAGCATGAATGCCGACTGCAGGCTGCCCTCGAAGCTCAGCGCCAGTCCCGTGGTCTGATGCAGCATGAAGATGATGGCCGCCACGACCAGGCCACCGGATACCGGCTCGGGAATATTGAAGTCGCGCAGAAAGCGGACATGTCTTGTCATGAGCTTGCCAAGCATGAGCACAAGCACGGCCATGATGAGGGTGTAGTACGCGCCGAAGGTCACGTTCATGAGGATCTCCAGAGGGTTCCATGCGATGGCCGAACGGCCTGCCCGGTCATGGCTGGCAATCGGCTGTGCATGGCTGAGCATATGGACCAGACATTTGCTGTCGATGGTGCCAAAGACTCAAAGATAGGGGCTGTAGGTGCTTGTCCACTCATGGCCGATGGCCCGGCGGTGCGGGCTGGCTGAGAGCAGGAAAGCGATGTGCGCCATTCCTTGCGGATGCGCACCATGCCACGAATATGCTTGAAATGAGATGGCTGCATTCGTGTTTTGCGAAATTACCTTTTGCCGTGCTCCTGTTTTTGGGGTGAGGAAAGTCGAATCTGCTATAGCCATCCGCAAGCCGCGCGCCTGCGCCGCCAATGGGGCAAAACGCCTTGAACCCCTGATTGCCTGCCCTCGCCGTAGAATGTCGGGCTTCACCCCCGAGGAGCGCTGCAGCCGGTCATCCCAGAGATGTTTGACCCGTCAGGCTCGGGGTGGCAGATCCGGTTGGCGATCTGCCCGTACCCACAACGGCGCTCACCTGTTTTCGATTCTGTTTCTGGTTTTCACACAGGTGAGCTGATGTCCGCTGCTACCCCTTCCACCGCCATTCCTCCCATGCGCCTGTCGGGCCTGGAGCCCGTCTTCATCGGCGATGAGACGCTGTTCGTCAACGTGGGCGAGCGCACCAACGTCACCGGCTCCAAGGCCTTCGCGCGCCTGATCCTGAACGAGCAGTACGAGGAAGCGCTGGCCGTGGCGCGCCAGCAGGTGGAAAACGGCGCCCAGGTGATCGATGTGAACATGGACGAGGCCATGCTGGACAGCAAGGCAGCCATGGTGCGCTTTCTGAACCTGATCGCCTCCGAGCCCGATATCGCCAAGGTGCCGGTGATGGTGGACAGCTCCAAGTGGGACGTGATCGAGGCCGGCCTGCGCTGCCTGCAGGGCAAGGGCATCGTCAACTCGATCTCCATGAAGGAGGGCGTCGAGGAGTTCAAGAAGCACGCCAAGCTGGTCAAGCGCTATGGCGCGGCCGCCGTGGTGATGGCGTTTGACGAAAAAGGCCAGGCCGACACCTTTGCGCGCAAGATCGAGATCTGCGAACGCGCCTACCGCATTCTGGTTGACGAAGTGGGCTTCCCGCCCGAGGACATCATCTTCGACCCCAACATCTTTGCCGTGGCCACCGGCATCGAAGAGCACAACAACTACGGCGTCGATTTCATCGAGGCCGTGCGCTGGATCAAGCAGAACCTGCCCGGTGCCAAAGTCTCGGGCGGCGTCTCCAACGTGAGCTTTTCCTTTCGCGGCAACGACCCCGTGCGTGAGGCCATCCACACCGTGTTCCTCTATCACGCGATCGGGGCAGGCATGGACATGGGCATCGTCAACGCTGGCATGGTCGGTGTGTATGACGACCTGGAGCCACAGCTGCGTGAACGCGTGGAGGATGTGGTGCTCAACCGCCGCCCCGATGCGGCCGAGCGTCTGCTGGAGATCGCCGACAGCGCCAAGGGAGCGGCCAAGGACGACAGCAAGAAGCTCGAGTGGCGCGGCACGGCCGAGGCACCGAAGACCGTGGGCGAGCGTCTGTCGCACGCCTTGGTGCACGGCATCACCGACTTCATCACCGAAGACACCGAAGAGGCCTACCAGCAGATCGTGGTGCAGGGCGGCGGCCGCCCGCTGCACGTGATCGAAGGCCCGCTCATGGACGGCATGAATATCGTCGGCGACCTGTTCGGTGCAGGCAAGATGTTCCTGCCCCAGGTGGTCAAGTCCGCCCGCGTGATGAAGCAGGCCGTGGCCCACCTGGTGCCCTATATCGAGGAAGAGAAGCGCCAGCAGGAAGCAGCGGGCCTGGACGTGACCAGCAAGGGCAAGATCGTCATCGCCACCGTCAAGGGCGACGTGCACGACATCGGCAAGAACATCGTCACCGTGGTCCTGCAGTGCAACAACTTCGAAGTCATCAACATGGGCGTGATGGTGCCCTGCCACGAGATCCTGGCCAGGGCCAAGGCCGAGGGTGCGGACATCATCGGCCTGTCGGGCCTGATCACTCCCAGTCTCGAGGAGATGCAGTATGTGGCCGGCGAGATGGACAAGGACGACTACTTCCGCATCAAGAAGATTCCGCTGCTGATCGGCGGTGCGACCTGCTCGCGCGTGCACACGGCCGTGAAGATTGCGCCCAAGTACGACGGCCCCGTGGTCTATGTGCCCGACGCCTCGCGCTCGGTCAGCGTGGCGCAGAGCCTGCTGGGCGAAGGCAAGCAGGACTATCTGGACGAGCTGAGCGCCGACTACGACAAGGTGCGCACCCAGCATGCCAACAAGAAGAAGACGCCGCTGTGGACGCTGGAGCAGGCCCGCACCAATGCTGCCGTGGTGAACCATGCTCCCGTGGTGCCGCGCACCCTGGGCCGCCGCGTGTTCAAGAACTTCGACCTAGCCGAAATTGCCCAGTACATCGATTGGGGCCCGTTCTTCCAGACCTGGGATCTGGCGGGTCCCTATCCGGCCATCCTCGACGATGAGGTCGTGGGCGTGGAAGCGCGCAAGGTGCTCGCCGATGCCAAGCTCATGCTGCAGAAGATCATCGACGGCCGCTGGCTGCAGGCCAATGGCGTGATGGGCCTGTTCCCGGCCAATCGCGTGGGCGACGACATCGTGTTCTACACCGACGAATCGCGCAGCCAGGTACTGACCACCTGGTACGGCATGCGCCAGCAGACCGAGAAGCAGGCCGTGGACGGCCCGGATGGACGGCCCGTGATGCGCCCCAGCCGCTGCCTGGCCGATTTTGTGGCCACCAAGGAGTCGGGCATTGCCGACTATGCCGGCCTGTTTGCCGTGACAGCCGGCATCGGTGCCGAAAAGAAGGACAAGGAATTCGAAGCTGCGCTGGACGACTACAGCGGCATCATGTTCAAGGCCCTGGCCGACCGACTGGCCGAAGCCTTTGCCGAATGCCTGCACCAGCGCGTGCGCACAGATCTCTGGGGCTATGCCGAAGACGAGGACCTGAGCAACGAGGAGCTCATCAAGGAAGCCTACAAGGGCATTCGCCCCGCGCCCGGCTATCCTGCCTGCCCCGATCACACGGCCAAGATCGACCTGTTCAAGGCGCTGCAGGCCGATGAGATCGGCATGACTCTGACCGAGAGCCTGGCCATGAACCCGGCATCCAGCGTGAGCGGCTTCTACATCGGCAATCCCGAGGCCAGCTACTTCAACGTGGGCCAGATCGGCGAAGACCAGCTCGCCGATATGGCCCAGCGACGTGCGATGGATATCGAGGAGCTGCGCCGCTATCTGGCGCCGAATCTGGGCTGAAGCCGCTTCGCGGGCATGCTTTGCGAATGAAAAAGCCAGGGACTACCCTGGCTTTTTTCGTTTGGAGTGCGCCGCTCAGAGGCGTTGCTTGAGCACGGGGGCGAGCGTGGCACGCAGTCGGTCGCCGGGCTCCTCGGTCTCGGCCGCGCGGATTTCCAGCGAGCGCTCCACCATGCCTATATGTTCCAGCAGCAGTGCCTTGGCACCCTCGGTGTCGCCGCGTTCCAGGGCGGCCACGATGCGTTCGTGCTCGGCGCAGGACTGGCTGGCGCTGTGCGTGGACTGATAGAGCGTGGCAGCCAGGGTGGTGCGTGCCGTCAGATCGCGCAGCGTGTCGGCCAGCAGCCGGTGACCCATCTGTTCGGCGAGGCAGACATGGAAATCCGCAAGCAGGAAGGAACGCGTGGCACTGTCTGCACCGGCGATGGCTTTCTGCTCCTGGGCGATATGGCGGCGCAGCCTGGTGATGACGCGCTGCAGCGGCTTGCCGGCTTCCTGCAAGATGCCGGTCTCGATGATCCGCCGGGCAGAGAAGGCGTCCATGGCCTCAGCCGCCGAGGGCTGGACCACGTACCAGCCCCTGCGGGCCTGGACCTGGACAAAGCCGCGGGCCTGCAACTGCATCAACGCTTCGCGCACCACGGTGCGGCTGACGTCGAAGTTGTTGGCCAGCTCCTGCTCTCCCAGTCGTTCGCCGGGTGCCAGTTTCTGGGCCAGGATGGCTTCGACGACGCGTTCCGCGATGTGCTGTGGAGAGGCAGGAGTCATTGCTTGGTTCAGTGGCTGGAGTGAGGGATGGGGACTATGACAGGCGGCACCATAGCAGATGCAGGCTCTTCTTCCTCGGTCCGTGGCTCAGCTCTGCCGTCAAGTACCGCATGGGCACGTTCGCGGTCGATGTCGCCTTCCCAGGCGGCGATGGCCACGGTGGCCACGCAGTTGCCGATCAGATTGCCCAGAGCGCGTGCAATGCCCATGAACCAGTCCACCGACAGCACCAGCACCAGGCCGATCGCAGGGATGGCGGGGATGGCATGCAGGGTGGCGGCCAGCACCACGATGGCCGAGCCCGGTACGCCGTGCGCGCCCTTGGAGGTCACCAGCGCGATGGCCAGAATGGTCAGCAGGTCGGACATGCTGATCGGGGTGTTGGTGGCCTGGGCGATGAAGACCGCTGCCAGCGTGATGTAGATGGAGAACGCGTCCAGGTTGAACGAGTAGCCGGTGGGAATCACCAGGCCCACGGTGGAGTCGCGCACACCCATGTTGCGCAGCTTGGCCATGATCTGGGGCAGCACGCTGTCGGAGGAGGTGGTCGCGAAGACGATGGTCAGTTCCTCACGCAGATAGCGCAACAGCTTGATCAGGCTGAAGCCCGACAGGCGCATCACCAGGCCCAGCACCACGAACACGAAGATCAGCACCGAAACGTAGAACAGCGCCACCAGCATGCCCAGCTGCTTGAGCGAGCCTATGCCGTACTGGCCCACGGTGAAGGAGATGGCGCCCAGCACGCCCAGTGGTGCCAGCTTGATGATGATGCCCATGACCTTGAACAGGGCCATGGACAAGGTGTCCACCAGATCGGACACGGGCTTGCCGCGCTCACCCAGCATGGTCAGCGCGCAGCCGAACAGCACGGCGAACAGCAGCACCTGCAGGACGTCGCCCTTGGCGAAGGCTTCCACCACGGTGGTGGGAATGAGCTTCATCAGGAAATCCACCGTGCCGCCGCTGGTCAGCTTGTCGGCATTGCTGGCGTAGGCCGCCATGGCCGAGGCGTCGAGCTTGCTGGTGTCCACGTTCATGCCCACGCCGGGCTCGAAGACAAAGGCCAGCACCAGGCCCATGCCCAGGGCGATGGTGGTCAG
Organism: Comamonas sp. Tr-654; assembly: GCF_011752915.1. Lineage (NCBI taxonomy): Bacteria > Pseudomonadati > Pseudomonadota > Betaproteobacteria > Burkholderiales > Comamonadaceae > Comamonas > Comamonas sp. Tr-654. The sequence goes on along the minus strand of NZ_VWWQ01000004.1, from coordinate 128,398 downwards.
CACCTCGAAATAGATCAGGGCCTTGACGCCCACGCGACCGACGCGCTTGAGGTCGCCTGCGCCAGCAATGCCGTGCACGACCACGCAGAACACCAGGATGGGGATGATCATCTTGATGAGCTTGATGAAGCCATCCCCCAGGGGTTTGAGTTTCACGGCCCATTCAGGGGCCAGTAGTCCGGCGAGCACACCCAGTATGAGTGCGATCACCACCTGTCCGAACAGTGATCTGACAAAGCGGCGCATAGTCGTCTTTCGCAAGTTGTGGAATCTTGTATGCAAGTTGACTGCAACTTGCATACAAGAATGTAGGCAAGCGAAAGGCGTGCCAGCAGAGGGTATTCCTGCAGATTTCCGTAATTTTGAAGAGGGTCAGCCCTGACTTTCATGCATGAAATCGGGGGGCTGTCCGTCCTGGTGCGAGATCGGCAGCCTGTGTGCACGCGTGTGGTGCGTAGGCGGTGGGCGTGCCCAAAGCTTGGGCACCAGGGTCTACAGCAGAGGGCTCAGGGCACCCAGCAGGTTGTCCCAGATGCGTTTCCACCAGCGAGTGGCGCGCACCTGTTCCAGCGTCACCGCATCGGACTCGCGCAGATAGCTTTGCTGGCGCTGACGGATGGCCTCGGTGATGGCTTCGTCATGCAGCAACACATTGTTTTCGAAGTTCAGGTCGAAGCTGCGCAGATCCAGATTCGTGGAGCCGATCAGGCTGACCGAGCCGTCCAGGCACAAGGTCTTGGCATGCAGCAGGCCGGGGCGGAATTCGTGGATCTGGACGCCGGCGCTCAGCAGCCGCCAGTAGTGGCTGCGGCTGACGGCGCCGACGATCCAGGAGTCATTGCGGGCGGGCAGGATCAGCGTGACCTGCACCTGGCGCAGCGCGGCGGCGCACAAGGCATCAAGCACCGTGCTGTCTGGCACGAAGTAGGGGGTGGAGATCACGACCTCGCGCTGCGCACAGGCCAGCAGGCTGGCAACCAGCTGGGGTGTTGAGCGTGCTCTTTCCGTCGGCCCTTCGGCAATCGCAACGGCATGGAAGCCGTCGTCAGCGGCAGCACCGGCCTCGGCCTCTATTGCCGGTGGTGCAAAGCTCGCATCGGACTGCGCCCAGTCGCTGGCAAAGGCCTGCTGCATCTGCATGACCACGGGTCCCTGCAGGCGCAGCATGATGTCCACCCAGGGGGCGTAGCGAGCCTTGATGTGAAAGCCCTCGTCGGCGCAGTTCTGGCTGCCGCAATAGTTGATCCTGCCGTCTATGAGCGTGATCTTGCGGTGGTTGCGCAGGTCGATGCGGCTGGTCAGCATGACCTTGAGCAGATTGCTGATGGGCAGGGCAATCGCCAGGTGCACGCCGGCCTGCTGCATCTGCTGCCACAGTGGCGAGCGCGTCAGTGCGCGCGATCCCAGTCCGTCGACCATGGCACGGCAGGTCACGCCGCGCTGTGCGGCACGCATCAGGGCATGGGCCATATCGGTGCCGGTGCCGTCGTCCAGCCAGATGTAGTACAGCACATTGATCTCGTGGCGCGCGGCATCCATGTCGGCCAGCATCTGCGCACGGGCATGTGCACCATCGCGCATCAGCTCGGCCCTGTGGCCGGGCAGCGGCGCAAAGCCGTTGATGGACGAGGCATAGCGGAAGGCCGGCAGCCATTGATCAGGAATGGTCGGCAGTGCCTGCGGGCTGCGGTCGGCATCGGTCGCGGCGCCGCTGCGAGACTGGCAGAACTCGCGCACATTGAGTCTTCTGCGGCCTGGTACGCGGCCCAGGGCCACCTCGCCAAACAGGTAGTACAGCAGGCAGCTCACATAGGGCAGCAGCACGATGACCATGAGCCAGGCCAGGCGCACGTCGGGCCGCATGTCCCGGCGCAGCAGGATGCGCAGGCCGAAACCGGTGATCAGCAATACATGAAGAGTCAGCAGTAGCCAGGTCATGAATCAGTGCAGCAACGATGGACCTTGTCGAGCATAACGGGCTCTGCCCCAAGCACAAGCTGCAAGCCCTGATTCATATGCAATGAGCTTGAACTCATTGATGAAAAAGCGCGAAATGCTATCAGTAATGTAGCGACAGAAGATAGACATGGCACTGGCATGGAACCTGCTTCCTTCCTTGTCAAAGCAAACAAGCAGGGGGGAGTGCATGGAAATGGTGCCATTGACTGCCATCGACAAGGCAGATACCGGTTGGGTCATGGTTGCGTCGGCGCTGGTCTTGCTGATGACCTTGCCGGGCATCGCCCTGTTCTATGCAGGGCTGGTGCGTCGCAAGAATGTGGTCAACACCATGGTGGCCGTGTTCGCGGTGGCCTGTGTGGTGACCCTGACCTGGTTCGGCCTGGGCTACTCGCTCGCGTTTACTGCTGATTCTCCCTGGCTCGGCAATCTGGGTCGCGCCTGGTTTGCCTCATTGCACTTTGATGGCCGGCGCAGCGTGATCTCGGTCAGCCATCTGGCGCCGCATCTGCCCGAAGCGGCCTATGCCCTGTTCCAGGCCGCATTCGCCATCATCACCACCTCGCTGATCGTGGGGGCCGTGGTCGAGCGCATGCGCTTTGCGGCCCTGCTGGTATTTGCCGCGCTGTGGAGCGTGGTGGTCTATGCCCCGGTGGCGCACTGGGTGTGGGAGAGCGGCGGCTGGCTGAACCAGCTGGGCGCACTGGACTTTGCCGGCGGTGCCGTGGTGCATGTGAACGCGGGTGTGGCGGCGCTGGTCTGTGCCTTCATGATGGGGCGCAGGCGTGGCTATGGCACAGAGCCCTTCGAGCCGCACAGCCTGGGCTGGACGGCCATGGGCACAGCGTTGCTGCTGTTTGGGTGGTTCGGCTTCAACGCCGGATCGGCCCTGTCCGCCGACGGGCGTGCAGCGCTGGCCTTTGTGGTCACGCTGGTGGCGGCCTCGGCCGCCGGGCTGGCATGGATGGTGGTGGAGTGGCTGGTGCGCGGCGCTCCGACCTTGCTGGGCCTGCTCTCGGGCATGGTGGGCGGATTGGTCGCCATCACCCCTGCAGCCGGTTTTGTGCAGGTGGGCAGTGCGGTGTGGATAGGCCTGATTGCGGGCGCTGTCTGCTTCTGGGGCGCAACCTGGCTCAAGCGCAGGCTGGGGGCCGACGACTCGCTCGATGTCTTCGGCGTGCACGGCGTGGGCGGCATTGCAGGCTCTATCCTCACGGCGGTGTTTGCCGATCCGCTGATCGCGGGCACAGGCGCCACGGTGCTGAATCAGCTGATTGCGGTGGCAGCGGTGGCTGCCTACAGTGCCGCAGCCACGGCCGGGGTGCTAGTGCTGATCCGTCTGCTGATGCCGTTGCGGGTGGATGCCGTGCAGGAAATGGAAGGCCTGGATATCAGCCTGCATCTGGAACGTCAGCACTAGTGATCCATCAAAGACAGGAGCGGTGTATGGAGGACAGCGAGCGAGTGGCGGTGGCTGCACATCTGCATGTGGTGTTGCGCCGCAAGACCGGCCGGGTGACCGATACCGAATGGATGGCCTGCAACCAGGCCTATGCACAGGCCATGGTGGCTTTTGCGCTGGAGCGTGCACGAGAGCAACAGGACGAGGAGCTGGCGCGCCTGGCCCGGCGTCTGCAGGACAGCTGGAGCGGCGACAAGCCCCGGCATGCAGCGCCTGCAGAGACCACGCAGAGCGATAGTTCGGTCACCACCAAGGCCGCCGAGATACTGCGCACCTCGGCACGCTATATCGGTGGGCTGCGCTGAGGCACAAGCCGGATCCGAGGCCGGGACGGCTTGGTGCCACGGATCACAATGCCTGTGATCCGTGGCAGTCCGCTGCAGCACGCTGAAGCAGGCTGTGTCGGCAACAAGCCTGGCCTATTGCTTTTTCAGCTCGGCAATATAGGCATCGCGGGCCTTCACGCCATCGGCCGTGAAGTCGGTGAACACGCCGTCAATGCCCAGACGGTAGTAAGCCAGATATTCCTGCAGCGGGTCGCCCTTGAAGATGCCCGCGAGCCGGCTGGCCTCGCTGCGGAAGGTAAAGCTGTGCACCACCAGACCGGCCTTGTGGGCATTGGCGATCAGGCCGGTGTCCTTGAGCGTGTTGACGTCCTTGAGGCCCGCGCCGTCCTTGTAGGGAACGACGGAATGGGCCAGCACCTGGGGTTTCCAGGGGCCGATACCGTCGGCATAGGTCTTGATCTCGGCCAGGCCTGCCGGCGTCTGCATGACCGCGAAGGTGCGAGCGTCGCCGGTCAGAGTCCAGCTATAGGGGCGGCCGCTGATGAAGGTCCATTCGTCGGCAGTGATATAGCCTACGGAGCCGTCCCTGAAGTTGTAGTCGTTGCCATCGATCAGTTGCACCCCCTTGGCTCGCATGCCTGCCTTGCGCAGATACTTCAGGCTGTCGGGGTCGAAGCTCTGGATGTAGATCGGCGCTTCCTTGCGGTTGAGGTTGTTCCTGTCCAGCAGCGCCATCACGGCGTCTTCGAAGGGGTGGTCACCCGTCCCGCAGCTGTTGGCAATGGCCTGCTGGTTGTTCCAGTATGGGTTCTTGGTCTCGGCGTAGACGGAAATCGTGCGGCCTGCCGCCTTGCCCTTGGCGAGTGCGATATCGATCACATCCTGTGCGCTGATCAGTGGCAGCTTGCCATTCCATTCGCTGGGGCGATCGGCACGATTGTCCAGCGTGGTGCCGCCAAACAGCGTGCGCAGCTCATGCAGGGTGAAGTCCGAGATGGACCAGTCGCCGGTGTGGTCTTCGCCGTCGACCACCAGAGCCTGCAGCACCGACTTCTGATTGTTCGGATCGATGCGGTCGCTCAGGTACTGTGCGGGGCCGTTGGCGGCAATGGCCGGGTACTTCACGTTGACCAGCACGCCGGGCGTGTTGCGCTTGCGGCCCGCTACATAGGCATTGATCTTGGCGACATCGGCGATATTGGTGCTGTCGCTGAGCCAGGCGTTGTGGCGTGCCACCAACTGGCAGTCGCGGCTCAGGTGCATGTCCAGCTCGATCATGTCGGCACCGGCATCGATGGCTTTCTCATACGCCATCTGTGTCTGCTCGGGGTACAGCCCCGAATAGCCGCGGTGGGCGATGACCTGGGGCTGTTTGCCGTCCAGCGTCAGAAATTGCGGCGCAGGTGCCGGCGTCGGGCCGTCTCCACCGCCACAGGCGCTCATGGCAAGCGCGGCAAGCAAGGTCAGAGCAAAGACGGGGTGGCGGGTATGGGACATGGTTTCAGGCATGGATGGAGATCGCCTCATGCTTGCGGTTGTTGATGACGGTTGTGTGACCGTGCCCCCAGAGCGTGTTCACGCTCCGAAGCACAGGGCTGCGGGGTGGCTGCCCTGTGCGGAACGTGGCGGTTACAGCCCCAGCTTTTTGGCGACGTAATCGGCATCCTTGTCGCCGCGGCCCGAGAGATTGACCAGAATATGCTGGTCCTTGCCGAGCTTGGGAGCTTCTCGCATGGCCCAGGCCACGGCGTGCGCACTTTCCAGAGCCGGGATGATGCCCTCCACACGCGACAGCGTCATGAAGGCATTCAGGCATTCCTTGTCGTCCACGGACTGGTAGTCCACGCGCCCTATGTCCTTGAGATAGCTGTGCTGCGGGCCCACGCCGGGGTAGTCCAGGCCCGAGGCGATGCTGTGCACGGCGGCCGGTGTGCCGTCGGCGTTCTCCAGCACATAGCACTTCATGCCGTGAATCTCGCCGGGCTTGCCAACCGACAGCGTGGCGGCATGGCGGCCGGGCTTGTCCACGCCCTCACCGGCAGGCTCCACGCCCACCAGGTGCACGGATGCGTCACCGAGGAAGGCCGTGAAGATGCCCATGGCATTGCTGCCCCCGCCCACGCAGGCTGCCACATGATCGGGCAGCTTGCCGTGCCGGGACTGAAACTGCTCGCGAGCCTCACGACCCACGATGGACTGGAAGTCCCGCACCATCATGGGAAAGGGGTGCGGGCCGACCACCGAGCCAATCGCGTAAATGGTGTTGACGGGGTCCTGCAGATAGACCTCGAAGGCGCTGTCCACGGCCTCCTTCAGCGTGGCTGCGCCGCGCGTGACGGGCACCAGATTGCAGCCCAGAATGCGCATCTTGGTGACGTTGGGGTGTTCCTTCTCGATATCCACCTGGCCCATGTGAATCTCGCAGGGAATGCCCACCAGCGCACAGGCCGTGGCCAGAGCTACGCCGTGCTGGCCGGCGCCGGTCTCGGCAATGACTTTTTTCTTGCCCATGAACTTGGCCAGCAGTGCCTCGCCCAGGCAGTGGTTGATCTTGTGCGCCCCCGTGTGATTCAGATCCTCGCGCTTGAGATGGATTTGCGCGCCGCCCAGCTGGTCGGACAGGCGTCTGGCGTGAAAGATGGGGCTGGGTCGGCCCACATAGTCGGCAAACAATGCGGCCAGCTCGTCCTGGAAATCCTGGCGCTTGACGATCTCTTCATAGGCTGCGGCGATCTCGTCCATGCATTGCTTGAGCTCGGGTGGCACGAGTTGGCCGCCATAGGGGCCAAAGAAGCCCTGGGCATCGGGCATGGCTTGGGGGTTCTGGGTCATGGCTTGTCTCCTCGGGTGTTGTGCAGCAAAGCTGCATTCATAGCACACAGCGGGCTTGGGGCGCTTGCAGGCAAGTCCCGATGGAAGAGTCATGAAAAATGCCTGCAGCGCCCACGAAGAATGTGCTGACAGCTATTGTTTTGATATTTGCAACGCCCTCTCTTGCTCTGAAACACAATAGCGACATGAAAGCCAGCTCAGCCCGCGACATTGTCTTTGCCCATGCTCTGGAAACCGCCGCTGCGCACGAGGCGCTGCCAACGGCCGAGCGCTGCACAGCCATCACGCAGGAGTGCCTGCACGCCCAGGGCAAGACCAGGGGCGGCGGCCGTGCGGCGTTCGAAGGCTTTTTGCAGGAGCGGGCGCAGCGTGTGATCGCTGCGGCGCAGCTGCCTGCCGACATACGCGCGATGGCCCGGCAGCGCGCCGGCATTTCGCGCTGGATGGTGCTTGCCGTAATGGCTGCGGCGTTTGCGCTGGGTTTTGCGGGCCATGCAATCACCGACCCGCATCGTGTGGACCTGCTCTCTGCCTCCCTGATCGGTATCGTGCTGTGGAATCTGCTGGTCTATGCGTTGTTGCTGCTGACCTGGCTGCGCAGTCTGGTGCGGCGCAAGAAGACGGTGATTGCACCGCTGGAGCCTGAACAGGGGCAGGGCGTTGCCGTAGCGTCCGGCGGCTGGCTGCAGAAGCTGCAGGCAAGGAAGTGGAGTGTTTCGCGCGGCACGGGGCTGCGCAAGATGGCGCTGAACTTCGAGCGCAACTGGTGGCAGATCAACCAGCGGCCGCGCCATGCGCAATGGCTTGTGTGCCTGCATCTGGGAGCCGCCATGCTGGCACTGGGAGCGCTGGCATCGCTATGGCTGACCGGCCTGACCAGGGCTTATCAAGTGGGCTGGGAGAGCACTTTTCTCTCGCCCCCCGCCGTGCAGACCTGTCTGAATTTGCTGTTTGCGCCGGTGCAATATCTGCTGGGTCTGGCACCGTGGAGTCTGGCCCAGATCCAGGCGCTGCAGGGCTGGTCGGCCGGTGATGCCGCAGATGCGGGGCCGCGCTGGGTGCAGCTCTACAGCTGGCTGCTGGGCTTGATGGTGGTGGCGCCGCGCCTGCTGCTGGCGCTGTGGCAGGGTGCCAGGGTCTGGTGGTTGAGCCAGCATCTGGCCTTGCCGCTGCAGCAGCCTTATTTCCAGAAGCTGCAGCGTGACTGGGCGGGGCGCGCCACGGCGCTGCTGGTGCAGCCCTACAGCCTGGACATCACGCCCGAGCGCGAAGCCGCCCTGCGCAACCATGTGGCGCAGAGCTACGGCGCTGGGGCGCAGCTTGCGCTGTTGCCGGTGCTGGCCTATGGATCGCCCTTGCCGGACGCTTCGGCCGTTGACGCACAGCAGGTGCTGCTGCTCAATCTGGCTGCCACGCCCGAGGCGGAAATCCATGGCGTGCTGCTGGCGCAGGTATTGAACCGCTGGGGTGCGCAGACCGATGTGTGGCTATGGGCGGCGGACTTTCGTGCGCGCAACAGCGGTGCCCCGGCGCGCGTGCAGGAGCGCGAGCAGCTATGGCGGGAATTTGTGCGCAGCGCGGGATTGAACGCGACCTTGGTGCCCGGCGCAGGAGTGTCATGATGAGCGAGAGCAAGGAACTGGTTCCGATCGACAGCAGCATTCAGTGGTGTCTGCTGTCGCACACCAATATCGGCAAGACCACGCTGACCCGTACGCTGATGGCCGACGACGTCGGCGAGATTGACGATGCCGCCCATGTGACCACGCAGTCACAGCGCTATCTGCTTCAGAAGACGCAGCAGGGTGATGAGCTGTGGCTTTGGGACACACCGGGTTTCGGCGACTCCGTGCGGCTGTATGAGCGCCTGCGGCAGCAAGGCAATCCGCTGGGCTGGTTTCTCAGCAATGTCTGGGATCGGTGGCGCGACAAGCCCTTTTACCTGAGCCAGCGTGCCTTGCTCGCTGCACGCGACCATGCGGATGTGATGCTCTACCTTGTCAACGCGGCGGAAGACCCGGCGGATGCCGGTTACTGGAGCGCCGAGATGAACATACTGGCCTGGTTGAACAAGCCGGTCATCGTGCTGCTCAACCAGATCGGCAGCGACACCACGGCCGCTCAGACGCAGCAGGATCTGCGGCGCTGGCAGCAGGCGACGCAGAGCTTTCACAGCGTGGTGCGCGACGTACTCGTGCTCGACGCCTTCACGCGCAGCTGGTGGCATGAGCGCAGGATGATGCAGAGCATTGCGCCACTGTTGCCTAGCTCCAAACAGCCCGCCTACCAGCGTCTGCTGGAGCAGCGGGCCTGGCAGCAGCAACAGCGCGAGCAGGCGAGCCTGTCCGTCATGGCAGAGCAGTTGCTGACAGCTGCGGGGCTGCATGAAAAACTCGATCCCGAGCAAGGCCGGCTGCTGGCGCGTGCCTGGCAAAGCCTGAGTCAGCTCACCGCCAAGCTCGGCAAATCGGCAGAGGGTGAAGAGCGGCTCGGAGCCCAGGCCAGGGCGGCCGTGCAGCGGCTGCTGCAGACTTTGCGTCAGGCCGATGTGAATGCCACGCAGCGCTTGCTCGAGATTCATGGACTCGACGGTCAGGCGGCCAGTCAGATTCAGGAGCAACTGCGCAGCCAGCTGCAGATCACCACGCCTGTGGATGCGCAGGCGGCCAGCTTGTGGGGGGCGTTGACTGCCGGTGCGGCCACAGGACTGGGGGCTGATCTGATGGCCGGAGGCTTGACGCTGGGTGCCGGTGCCCTGGTGGGCGCGCTGCTCGGGGCCCTCACCTTTGGTGGTGCGGCCTGGGGAGCGAACAAGATGTTCGACCAGGAGCTGCAGAGCTTTCGACTCTCTGGCGACTATCTGAACGCCAGCGTGAGTCAGGTACTGCTCAAGTACCTGTTGATCTCGCATTTTGGCCGCGGTCGCGGGCGTTACACCAGCCCTGCGGCGCCCAACCAATGGAGTGAGCTGGCCCAGGTCGCGGTGCAGGCACAAGCTGCGCAATGGGCGGCAGTCTGGGCGCAGCTGCGTGAAGCAAATGCCGCAGGGGCGGCCACCGATGCGCAAAAAGTCGCCATCATGGAGTTGCTCTCGCAAAGCCTGCAGCAGATCATGGCTGATCTCTATCCGGGGCTGAACGCGGACTCCGGAGTCAGAGACGCGGAAAGCGCACCGTAAACAGGGCACCGCCACGCTCGGAGACGCCCGTGCTGACGGTGCCGCCCTGTGAGGTCACCAGAGCTTTGACGATGGACAGGCCCAGGCCCGAGCCTTCCCGGCGGCGCTTGCCTGGGGCCTGGACAAAGCGCTGGAACGGATGGGCCTGGACCTCGGGGGCAAGGCCGGGACCCGCATCACCCACTTCCAGGATCACCCATGACTGGTTCTGGTGGTCGGAGCTTGCATGCACCCGGATGCTCAGCCAGTGGCCGCTGCTGGCATGGCGCAGCACATTGCTGATCAGGTTGGTGGTGATCTGGCGCAAGCGGTCGGTGTCGGCTTTGATGTCGGTGCTGCCATCGCCGTCCTGCATGGGCAGATCCAGTGACAAGGCCATGTCCAGCTTTTGCAGCTGCGGGTGCAGCTCTTCGACGACATCGCCGACCAGTGTGGCGAGGTCTATGCGTTCCTTGCGCAGGGACAACTGTCCGGCGTCGGCCATGGACAGGGTGTGCAGGTCGCCGACCAGCCGTCCCAGGTGCTCGACCTGGGCCAGCAGCGTCTTCATTTCGGCCTGGCTGGAGTCGATGACGCCGTCGCAGATCGCATGCAGTCTTGCCTGCAGCACCGTCAAGGGAGTGCGCAGCTCGTGGGAGATGGAGGCGGCCGTGGCCAGCCGCTCCGCTTCCAGCGTCTCCAGCGAATCGACCATGCCGTTGAAGGCATCGATCATTTCTGCCATCTCGCCGTGGGCATTGCCCTTGACGGCTCTGGAGGCCAGGTCGCCGCGCTCCACGCGCGCAGCCACTTCCACCATGGAGGCCAGCGGACTGGTGATACGACGGGAAATCCAGAAGCCCACGGCCATGCCGAAAGGCAGGCTGACGGCCAGACCGATGACCAGCGACCATTTCTCGCCGAACAGGCGGTCGCCTTCCCAGTACTCGGAGTAGATCTGCAAGGCTCTGGGGCTGTCCTCCAGATCCTGGGATTTCAGCGCTTCCAGCTCGGTCTTGACGGGGCTTGGCAGGTGGCGATAGAACTCGCGGTACTGCAGCTCGGAAAACGCCAGCACGCCAATCGCCAGCGAGGCAATGGCCAGCAGCACGGCCGCCGTGATCCACAGACCAAAGCGGACCCAGATGCGGTTCAGTCCCAGGGCCATAGACGATAGCCAATACCGCGCACGGTCTCGATCAGTCCGTCCTGTCCGGCCAGTTGCAGCTTGCGGCGCAGCTTGGAGAGATGGGAGTCGATCACCCGCTCCAGCGCGTCGCTTTCCGGCAGGCAGTTCTCAATCAGGTAGGCGCGTGAAAAACAGCGGCGCGGCTGGGCCGCCAGACAGGCCAGCAGCCGAAATTCCGTGAGCGTCAGCGCCAGGGGAACGGCCTGGCCCGCATCGTCGTAGACGGCTGCGCTATGGGCTTCCACGTCGATTTCTATCGGTCCGACTCGGATGGGGGCGGCCACCGGAGCAGGCTTGGCCTGGGTGCGGCGCAGCACGGCACGCACCCGTGCCACCACTTCGGGAGGGTTGAAAGGCTTGACCACATAGTCGTCCGCCCCCAGGCGCAGTGCCAGCAGCTTGTCCACATCGTCGGCCAGGGCCGTCACCATGATGACGGGGACATCGCTGTCGTTGCGAATCATGCGCAGCACATCCACGCCATCGACCTTGGGCAGATGGATGTCGAGCAGCACCAGGTCCGGGCGCAGCTGGCGAAAGCTCTGCAGGGCCTCCTCGCCGTCCTGGGCCATGCGGATGCGCAGGCCGTCGCGTTCCAGATAGGCGCTGAGTACGCCGGCAATGGCGGGTTCGTCTTCGACTACGAGCACCAGGGGCGTGGAAGCGGGTTGAGCAAAAGTAGCCATGGTTTTGTGTGCAGCAAAGTCATGCATCTGCGGGACTCCCTGAATCTTGTTGTTTGCACATTATGTGCTTTGCCGCTGCAATCAACGAATGGCGGCGGTTCTCCATAATTCCTACATAAACCCTGCAATCTGGCGAAAGCTTGCTGCCGTCCAATGGCGAGGATGGAAAGCTGTTTCCGCTTTCTGCAGGTTCCCGGGTGACATCTATAGCTTGAGCCAACTGCGCTGTGATTTTTTCCTCCCACGTCTCGCGTCTTCGCATGGGCAGTCTGTGTCTGTGTGCCTTGTCGTTGCTGGCAGGCTGTGCTGCGCCCGAGGCAGTCAGGCTGGACCGGACCACGCCACCGCAGTGGCAGCAGCAGGAGTCGGCTCAAAAGTCGGACCCTGCGGAACTGGCCCGCTGGTGGCGTGCCTGGAATGATCCCGCGCTGAATGCGCTGGTGGACGAGGCGCTGTCCCAGAACCTTGATGTAGCCCAATCCGTGCTGCGCCTGCGTCAGCAGCGCTTGCTGGCAGGCACGGCTGATGCGGCTTTTCGCCCCACGGTAAATACCGGAGCGCGGACCCTGCAGGATATTGCAGCCGTTGACACCTACTTTCATGCCAGCATCGATGTGAGCTGGGATCTGGGCCTGTTTGGCGATTCCGCCGCGGCACGCCGAGCAGGCGCGGCCGGCGTGCTGGACGCGCAAGCCCAGCTGCATGCGGCACGGGTGGCCCTGGTGGCCGATGTGGTGCATCGCTATCTCGATATCCGGCTGGCCCAGGTACAGCGCGGTCTCGCCGAAAAGCAGTTGCAGCAGGCGCAGCGACAGCTGCAGCTCTTGCAGGTTCGGCATGCGCAGAGGCTGGCCGATGCCCAGTCTCTGGAGCAGCAACAGCTGCAGCTGCGCACCGCAGAGTCCCAGCTATCCACCCTGAACGAAGCCCAGGCGCGCGCTGCCCATGCGCTGGCAGCCCTGCTGGGACGCGAGCGCGCCGAGCCGCAATGGCTGCAGCCCAGTGCCGATGCCGCATTGCCCGCAGTGCAGGCACTTTCCGTGCTGCCGGCAGACCTGCTGCGCAATCGCCCCGATATTCAAAGTGCCGAAGCAGCGGTGGAGCAGGCCGCGGCCGAGGTCGGCGTGTCGCGCGCGGCGCTTTACCCGCGGCTGACCCTGACGGGGTCCCTGCTGTACGCCTACAACCTGACGCGCAATCACCGCACGACCTCGGACTCCATCCCCATGGTCGGTCCGCAGATCGATATTCCGCTCTTTGACTGGGGTCGCCGCCGTGCCGTCGCGGACGGCAAGGAGCTGGCGCTGCAGGCCAGCATCAAGGCTTATCGCCAGGCTGTGCTCAACGGTATGGCCGAGGCGGAATCGGCGCTGGCGGCGGTTGCCGCCCAGCAGCAAAGGCAGCAGCAGCTGCAGTCCGAGAGACAGATCCATGCCGGGCGCGAGAAGGCCCAGGCAGTGCGCCAGCAACTGGGCCTGTCCAGTGAATTCGCGGGTATCGACAACGCGCGCGCCAGCCTGCACAACCAGAGCGAGCTGGCAACCGCCAGGGCAGCCGAGGCGCTGGCCTATGTGGCGCTCTACAAGGCCGTGGGCGCTGCGCCCATCGATGCAGCGGTCTCCGAGGTCCAGCCATGATTGCCCTGGCGCGCAAGACGCTGATCTATGAGTGGAGGCGCTTTGTCCCCTCGGTGTTCGCCGTGGGCTTTTCGGGCGTTCTGCTGGCCATGCAGGCCGCCTTGGTGCTGGGCATCTTTGGCTCTGCAGCGATCTATGTGACGGCTTCTTCAGCCGATCTCTGGGTGGGCTATCCGGGTACGCAAAGCGTGAACTTCGGGCGCAATATCGGCAGCGATGTGGAGATGCGTCTGCGCATGGACCCCGATGTCGCGGCTGTGGAATCCTATGTCTGGGTCGATGGCGACTGGCGCGCTCGCGCCGGTGCCCAGGGCGCGACCGGAGGCGGAGTCTCGGTCTATCTCTCGGGCGTCAGCACTGCGGACAACTCCATGATGTTCACCAAGGTGCTCACCTCCTGGCAGCGACAGCTGCTGCGCGAGCCCGGTGCCGTGATTGTGGACAGGGCGGACCTGGGGACTCTGGGTGCGCAGGAAGGCCGTACGGCCTGGATTAACAACCATGCAGTCAAGATCGTGGCTGCCGTCGACGGCTTGCGCGGGCTGGGCGGCGTCAACGTGATCGCCTCGCTCAGCACGACCCGCGAAATTGCAGAAACCAGTGCCGAGCATGGCAGCACCTATTTCGTGGCGCGTCTCAAGCAAGGAGCCAAGGCAGGCGAGGCCCAGGCGCGATTGAGCCGGTCCAGCAGCAGCTTCGGCCCGTACGAGGTCTGGACGGCGGATGCCTTTGCGCGCCGCTCCCAGCGTTACTGGATGCTCGATACCGGCGCCGGTGCCGGCGTGCTCTTCATGGCCGTCATCGTCTGCCTGGTGGGCGCCATCGTGACCAGCCAGTCGCTCAAGGCGGTGGTGGCAGGATCCGCCCGCGAGTATGCGGTGCTCAATGCCCTGGGCGTGAGCCGGGCAGCTCTGGGCCGCGTGGTGGTAGAGCAGGCCTGCTGGATTGGCGGTTTGGGCTTCGTGCTGGCGGCATTGGCCAGCGCGTTGCTGCTCAGCATTGCATCCGCCTATCGCGTCCCTGTGGCCCTCAACCTGTCCGCGGTACTCGCCTGCGGCTTTCTGGTGGCCGTGCTGTCGCTGCTGTCGGGTCTGGGCGCTATGCGCAGCCTGCTGCGTGCCGACCCGGCAACCCTGTTGCGTTAAGGCCTGAAACATGCAAGCCGAGACCATGGAACGCGTCAAAACACCTGTAGCCAAGGATGCTGTGCCCAGCCTCGAGGCCGTGCGCCTCAACAAATCCTTTGTGTCGGGCATCGTCCAGGTACATGTGCTGCAGGGGCTGTCCGTTAGCCTCTATGCGGGTGAGCTGAGCCTGATCTCTGGCCCGTCGGGCTGCGGCAAAAGCACGCTGCTGTCGCTGATGTCGGGACTGCAAAAGCCCGATGCCGGCCATGCGCTGGCACTGGGCGAGGACCTGGCCAAGCTCGGTACGGCGGCACTGGAGAAATTTCGTCTGCGCCATACGGGCTTCGTCTTCCAGGGCTTCAATCTGTTTCCGGCCCTGACGGCACTGGAGCAGGTGCAGCTGCCACTGGGCTACATGGGCCTCAAAAGCGCCGAGACATTGCGCCGTGCCAAGGAGGCGCTCGATGAAGTGGGGCTCTCGCACCGCAGTCATATGCGTCCGGCCCAGCTGTCGGGTGGCGAGAAGCAGCGTGTGGCCATTGCACGTGCCATGGCCAAGCAGCCCCGTCTGTTGTTCGCCGACGAGCCCACCAGTGCACTGGATGCCGAGAGCGGCCAGCGCGTCATCGACTTGCTGCACCGTGCAGCGCGCACGCACGGCACCACGGTGCTCTGCGTCAGCCATGACCCGCGTCTGGTGCGCCACGCCGATCGTGTGCTGGGCATGGAAGACGGCGCCATTCGCAGCGACTGGCGCCAGAACAGCCCCATCAAGGAATAAACATGAACCCAAGCCCATTTCGTCTCAGCATTGTGTCGGGCGCGCCGCTGCTGGCGGCGGCCGTGCTGATGCTGGGCGGGTGCTCTCCGTCTCAGGACGCGGCCTCCGTGGTCACACCGGCTGCAGCCCAGACCAAGCCTCAAAGCCAGGTGGCGGTTGCGCGGGGCAAGATCGACGTCGAAGGCGGTCTGCTTGACCTTTCGTCGACCGCATCGGGCGTGGTGCAGCAATTGCTGGTCAAGGAAGGTCAGAGCGTGCAGAAAGGCCAACTGGTGCTGCGTCTCGCCGACGATGCGGCGCGTGCCGATCTGGCGGTGGCGGAGTCCGAGCTGCAACTGGCACAGACCAAGCTCAAGACGCGCCAGGATCGCTTGCCCGCGCTCAAGGCCACGCTGACGCGCTGGCAGGCCGCAGCCAAACAGGGAGCGGCGGATCTGCAGAGCGTGGACGAAGCCGTGCAGGCCCTGCGCGACGCACAGTCCGAAGTGGATATTGCGGCTGCGGAAGTCACGGTCGCCAAGCGCAAGGCCGAGCAACTGAGGGCCCTGCTGCAGCGCCACGAGCTGCGTGCGCCCGAGGCCGGTGTGGTGGTGCGCCTGCTGGCCCAGGGCGGCAGCATGCTGCAAAGCGGTAGCCCGGTGGCGGTGCTGCTGCCCAAGCGGCCCCTGATCGTGCGGGCCGAAGTCAACGAAAGCTATGTGACGGCGATTCGCGAAGGCATGAAGGCCCAGGTGGTCGTTGACGCAGACGGCAGCGCTGCTCGCCAGGAGTTTCCCGCTGCGACCGTGCTGCGCATCAGTCCTGTCTACGGTACGGCCCGGCTGCAGGACGACGCGCAGCGCGGCCCGGTAAGAGTTGTGGAATGCGTGCTGGCATTTGACCAGCCGCCCGCCAATGTCAAGGTCGGTCAGAACGTGAGGATCAGTTTCCATGAATAAGCGCATTCAGATTTTCCCGTCGCCTGCAGGTACAGCTTCGACCGGCTGGATGGTGCAAAGCGATTTCGACGGCACCATCAGCCTGCTGGACGTGACCGACACCCTGCTCAACCGCTTTGGCAAGCCGGGCTGGCAGGAGCTGGAAGACGCCTGGGAGCGTGGCGAGATCGGCTCGCGCGAATGCATGAAGGGTCAGGTGTCCTTGCTGGACATGAGCGAGGCAGAGCTGCAGAACCATCTGGACGGTATCGAGATCGACGCGCACTTTGCCGGCTTCGTGGCCGAGGCCAGGTTGCATGGCATCAAGGTACAGGTCGTCAGCGACGGCATCGACTATGCGATTCGCCATGTGCTCGCACGCCACGGCCTCGGGGATCTGGAAGTCATCGCCAATCATCTGGTGCAGACGGGCGAGCGCAGCTGGCGACTGGATTCTCCCTGGGCCAGCAATCGCTGCACACGGGCCAGCGGCAACTGCAAGTGCGAGCGCCTTGCCGAGCAGCAGGCGGAGCATGGGCGGGTGCTCTACATCGGCGACAGCACCTCGGACTTCTGCGTTTCCGGCAAGGCGGATTTCGTGCTGGCCAAGTACAAGCTCATCGACTATTGCGAGAGCCAGGGGATTGCCCATGCGCGCTTCGAGCATTTTGCGCAGGCCACCCAGCTGCTGGAGCAGGTTCTGCTCGGCATGGAGCAGACTGCATGAATGCCGCCGATGGATTGGGGCTGCTGCAGCAGCCGGATTTGCAGCAGCTGTGCGTGACGCCGCATGAGTTCGTCATGCCCGGCGAAGGCCGCAATGCCCGTACGGGCGTGCTGCTGATTCATGGCCTGACCGGCACGCCGGCCGAGATGCGCCTGCTCGCCAAAGGTCTGAACAAGCAGGGCTTCACGGTCTACGGGGTGCAACTGGCAGGACATTGCGGCAGCATGGAAGACCTGGTGGCTGCCCGCTGGACGGACTGGCTGGCAAGTGTGGAGTCGGGTCTGCAGCGCTTTTCGCTGCATGTGGACCATGTGGTGGTCGGCGGTCTGTCCATGGGGGCGCTGCTGTCCCTGGCCGTGGCAGAGCGCCATCCCGACAAGGTGGCCGGCGTCTGTGCGCTGTCCACTACCTTCCGCTATGACGGCTGGAGCATTCCGGCCTATACCAAGCTGGCGTTCCTGCTGCCGCTGTTCCGCCTGCTGGGCATCGGTCGCAACAGCGTCTTCATGGAGGCGCCGCCCTACGGCATCAAGGACGAGGCCTTGCGCGCGCGCGTGGTCGAGCAGATGAACAGCGGCGACAGCTCTGCTGCGGGCCTGCCCGGCAATCCCTGGTGGAGCGTCATCGAGCTGCGCGCGCTGTCCTCGAATGTGCAGACCCGACTGGCGCAGCTGCGCTCGCCCTGTCTGGTCATTCATGCCCGGGAAGACGATATTTCTTCGGTCAGCAATGCCCACGATATCCAGCGCGGCGCGGTCAACGCCCATGTCGACCTGGTGCTGCTGGACAATTGCTATCACATGATCACCATCGACCGCGAGCGCCGTACCGTGATTGCCAAGCTCAACGAATTCATTGCGCGCATTGCCAGCTCGGCGGCGCCTGCCAGGGGTGCGAATGGGTAGTGATCTTTCGCCCCTGGTGGTGACGCTGTGGATACTCAATGTGCTGGTGGACAGTGGCGGACAGCTGGCTTTCAAGGCAGCGGCCAGTGAGCCCGGGCATCGCAATGGCACGGAGCGCTGGCGCTTCATGCTTGCCAGGCCCTGGCTGTGGGTGGGCATTGCCTGCTATGTCGCGGAGTTTCTGGTCTGGCTGGCGTTTCTGTCGCTGGTGCCGCTGTCGGACGGGGTGCTGCTGGGCTCGATCAACATCGTCGCCATCATGATTCTGGGCCGGGTGCTGTTTCGTGAAAAGCTCGCGCCCATGCGCGTAGCCGGCATCGTGCTGGTGTCCATAGGCGTGGCCATCGTTGGATTGCATTGAGGGCCGTCGGCTATGAAGCGTTTTTACATTGTCGGATTTCTGGTTCTCATGGCCTTTGACACGCTGGCGCAGCTCAGCTTCAAGCAGGCCGGTGATTCCGCATTGCCGCTGGAGTTCTCGACCGGCTGGCTGCTGCGCGTGTTCAGCCAGCCCTGGATCTACGGTGCCTTCGTGGGTTACATCGGGGCCTTTTTCACCTGGATGAGCCTGCTCAAGCACGCTCCCATCGGCCCGGCGTTCGCCGCCTCGCATCTGGAGATCATCTCGGTGCTGGCGATTTCGTACTGGCTGTTCAACGAGCCCATTGGCTGGCCGCAGATCATTGGCTGTCTGTTCATCGTGGCCGGCATCATGTGCCTGGCTGTGAGCGAGAAGCCAGAGGCCGAGCAGGCCGCCTGAGATGCGCCAGCCCACCGTGCCGCCAACGGCAGGCCTGCCACTGCAGCTCGGCGATCTCTGGCCCTCGGGGGCGGGCAGCCTGGCAGCGCAACTGGCCGCGTGGCTGGGCGTGGAGGCGGTGCAGCTCGAATGCTCGGGCACCTCGGCCCTGATGGTGGCTCTGCGCAGTCTGCAGGCCCTCAGTCCGGGGCGCAGCGAGGTCGTCGCACCGGCCTATACCTGTCCGCTGGTGGCGCTGGCGATCGCGCAGTGCGGGCTGCAGCTGCGCCTTTGCGATCTGCGCGCCGATGCGCTGGACATGGACCCGGTCTGCCTGCAGCAGCTGTGCAGCGACCACACGCTGGCAGTGCTGCCAACCCACCTGTGCGGGCGTGTGGCCGATGTGGATGCTGCCCTGCAATGTGCGCGTGCCGTGGGCGCCTATGTGATCGAGGATGCGGCACAGGCGCTTGGAGCGCGCAGCGACGCAGCTTCGGTGGGCCTCAAGGGCGACATCGGTTTCTTCAGCCTGGCCGTGGGCAAGGGGCTGAGCACCTTTGAAGGCGGCGTGCTTGTGGCGCGCGAGCCCTCCATGCGTGCTGCGCTGCACGCCGCCGGCGCCGCCACGCGCTTCAACCCGTGGTGGGAGCTGCGCCGCAGCATCGAGCTGCTGGGCTATGCCATGCTCTACCGGCCCTCGGGGCTGCGTATGGCCTATGGCAAGCCGCTGGAGAAATCACTGTCCCGCGGTGACTGGGTGGAGGCCGCAGGCGATGACTTCGACGATCTCATTGCCCAGCACCGTCTGGGGCGCTGGCGCCAGAGCGTGGGTGCCAAGGCATTGCGGCGGCTGGCGGCATTTCAACAGCAGACCTCCGCGCAGGCCGGCCTGCGCATCGCGCAGCTGCAGGCCTGCGGGCTGGAGGTCGTGCAGGATGCCGTGCCCGGGGCGCAGGGCGTGTGGCCGGTGATCCTGCTGCGCATGCCCAGCCAGCAGGCAAGGGATGCCGTGCTGCGCGCGCACTGGGATGGTGGTTGGGGTCTGTCCCTGCCTTTTGTCCATGTGCTGCCCGACTATGGCCGCTACGACCATGTGCTGGGTGCTGCGCGGGGCGACACCGTCGGCCAGGCACGTGACTGGGCGCAGCGCCTGCTGGCCATCAGCAACAGCCCGTGGCTGGATGAGGCACGGTTTGCCCAACTGGCGGGCCACCTCCGGTCCGTGGTTCAGCGTGCCTGACTCTCATAAAACAATAGCTGCTTGCGCTTGATATAAAAAGATTTCAGGCCGTATTGATGCTGAAATCAATGGCAGTCAAGCGGTAGATGCTTTGATTTTCGCAGCGCCCGCCATGGCTGGTGCGCTCAGGCCCAGGGCCGCTTCCCGGCTTTTGAGTGCCCCTTCGCGCTGGTGCACATAGTCGCGCGTCAGCGGCACGGCATCCTGCCTGCGCGCCAGCTGAACCTGGAAGATGGCGATGTCCTGGTAGCGGAACGCGGTTTCCGACATGGACAGATAGAACTCCCACATGCGGCAGAAGCGCTCGTCATACAGGGCTGCGGCTTCGGCGCGGCGGGCCATGAAGCGCTCGCGCCACAGGCGCAGGGTCTGGGCATAGTGCAGGCGCAGCACCTCGATATCGCAGATCACCAGCCCCGCCCGCTCGATGGCCGGCGTGAACTCCGACATCGACGGAATATGGCCGCCGGGAAAGATGTAGCGCTCTATCCAGGGATTGTTGAAGTCGGGCACATCGCTGTTGCCGATGAAGTGCAGCAGCATCACGCCGTCCTCGCTGAGCAGCTCATGGCATTGGCGGAAGAAGGCGTCGTGGAATCTCGTGCCCACATGCTCGAACATGCCGACAGAGACGATGCGTTCGAAGGGACCCTGGGTATCGCGGTAGTCTTCCAGCCGGTACTCCAGCCGCTCGCCATGGATGGACTGCGAGGCCCTGGACCGCGCGCCGGCCAGCTGCTCCGTGGACAACGTGATGCCGGTGACATGGTCGGCGCCGGCCACCTCGGCCAGATAGCGCGAGAGGCCGCCCCAGCCGCAGCCGATGTCGAGCACGCGCTGGCCCGGCTCGATCAGCAGCTTGGCGGCGATATGGCGCTTCTTGGCCAGCTGTGCCGTTTCCAGGTCTTCATTGCCCTGCTCGAAATAGGCGCAGGAGTATTGGCGCTCGCTGTCGAGAAACAGCTGATAGAGCCGGTCGTCCAGATCGTAGTGATGCGCCACGTTGGTACGCGATTTGCCGCGCAGATTGTTCTGCAGCAAGGGCCGCAGCTTCATGCGCCAGGCATCGAGCATGCGCACCGTGGCGCTGACGGGCACCTGTCTGGCGCCGCGCAGCACCAGCTCCAGCACGTCGTAGACCGAGCCTTGCTCGACCAGCAGGCGCTGCTGCATGAACAGCTCGCCAAAGTTGAGGTCGGGGTCGCGCAGCAGCGCAAGGACGGCGCGTCTGTCTGCAAAGCGCATGCGCGCCTGAGGCTGGCCGCCGTCGCCGAAGATCAGCGCCTTTCCTGAAGGAGTGATGACTTCGAGCCGTCCCGTGGTGACCAGAGGTGCAAATGCCTGTTGCAGCAATTTTTCGGTCAACCGATCCAGCATGTCAGCTCCTTGAAGCGAAGTGTTGAAAAGTGGTCGGTGAAATCGCCCTAACTCGTGCTGCTGAGCGCTATGCGCTGTATCAGCCGCTGGTTCAATGCATGTTGCCCGGCCTGCCAGCCGGCCAGCGTAGCGGCGTCAATCTGTGTGTCCTGGCCGTCGCCCGCGCTCATCAGTCGCTTCCACCAGGTGCCATAGTGCCATGACGACACGTCGCCCGTGATGTCACTGCCCGCGATCTGTCCGCGCAGCGCATCGATCAGCTGCACGGCCTGCTCTTCCAGCATCCGGCCCTGGTCCCAGTTGGTGCGCACGACTTCGGCGGCGAACACATCCTTGTCTATGCTCAGATACGTGTCCTGCGGCCAGTCATGCAAATGGCTGGACAGCGCCTGTACCAGCTCGGAGATATCGGCAAAGCTGCGAAACGCCTTGCCCGCGCCTACACGCCTGGCCCAGCCGGTGTCCACGCCGCAGCTCCAGTAGGTGAGCTTGCCGGCGCGCAGCGGCCGCAGATAGTTCTCCCAGGCGTGGGCCGAGCCTATGTCCTGCGAGGTAATACCTGCCACATGGACCTGCGACACGGCGGGGTGCATGGCTACGCGCCGCACCCAGGAGCCACAGTGCACGCCCCAGGGGAAGCGCATATTGTCCGGGTGGTTGTCCAGCACCACCACGCGCAGCGGATGCTTGGCACTGAAGCCCTTCTGGGCGATGCAGCGCTCGATCAGAGGCCAGCTCAGATGGTGAAAGTCGCCGCTGCCCATGAGCACGGTGCCGTGCTGCGCGGGCAACTGCTCCTGCATGGCCTGCCCGAAGCGCCTGAAGCTGCGCAGACCGCAGCCAAAGCGCACCAGCTCTTGCCAGTCAGCCAGCGGCAGGCGCTTTTCTTGTGCCAGCGGGCCTACCGATCCATCGACATCCAGCACCACAGGTGTTTGTTGCATCATGGCTTGTCGCCCCACTGGCTATCGCTTTCAAACAGACCGGAGAAGCGTCGCCCCAACGCGCGCAGCACTGGGTTGCGGATGAAGACCAGATGCTGCGTCATGGTGAAGCTGGCGCCGAGCTGGGCCTTGACCTCGGGGTCGGTCCAGCCTGCCACATAGTGGGAAAGACCCCGCTCCAGTGCGTACTCGAGATTGACCATCCAGCTCACGAAATAGAGATTCGCCTCACGCGCTGCCGGGTAGGACAGGCCTATGTATTTGTCGATCAACCTGCCGTCATGCTCGAAGCACAGATTCCAGCCCAGCAGAACATCACTTTGCGCATCGCGATACTCGAACACGATGCCGCCGTTGTCTGCATCGCGCAGCAGGCCGGCCAGGAAGGCGCGCGAGAGCTTGTCGAAATGGATTTCACTTTGCGCATACACCGCTTCGAACAGGGTGTAGTAGGCGTCGATGCGGCTCTCACCGGCAAAGGCAGCGCCGGTCGGCAGGCGACGAATGTCAAGCCCGGCGCGGCTCTTTAGCTTGCGCCTGAGGCTGCTGCGGCGGTTCTTGGACAGGCCGGCCAGATACGCATCCGTGCTGGCAAAGTCAAGAGGTACATAGGCCAGCGCCTGGCCTTCCAGCGCCACAAAGCCCTGCTCCGCCAGCGCCTTGGACAAGGCCCTGGCAAAGTCATTGTCGCTGGCGCTCAGCAGGGGCGATGCCTGCGGCAGATCCTTGACGATGGTGAGCATGGTCTGGCCCGCAGCGGTGCGCAGTTGCCGCGCCAGCGTGGCGGCCTCCACGTCCGGGGGCAGGGGTGCATACTCGCTGACCGTGCTGCCGATGAAGTCCGTCTTCAGCCTGAGCCTGGTGCTCAGCCAGCGCCCGCCCGGCAACGACAAAAGACGCGCCTTGAGCGCGTCATCTGCGGTGGTCAGCAAATCGAAGGGGGCCGTGAATGCTGGAGCCGGCCATTCCTTCAGCAAGGCAAAGCCTTCTGGAGGGTGGTTGGTGAACTGCTGCAGCAAGCCACTGGGTTCGAGCTGGTTGCGGAAATTTTCCGTCGCCATTTCGCCTTTTTGTAGTCGGTTTTGATGGCGCCTGAGTGTGTCTGCAGCGCAGAAAACTGGCACAACCCAAGCAAGAGACAGCGAGCAAGACCTGGGCGGCCCCCGCCGCCGCACAGCGATGCTGTCGTCCCCCTCCCGAAGAGAGAGGGGGAAGCGGCGGGGCCGCCTAGGCAAAGCCGCTCAGGGGGTTACGCCTTTTTAGCCTTGGTCAGCAACTGGTCCAGCAGCACCATGGCTTCGTCGATCTCGCTGCGCGAAATCATCAGCGAAGGCGCGAAGGTGATCACGTTCTTGTAGTAGCCGCCCACGTCCAGCACCAGGCCGCGCTTCTGGCCCTGGTATTCCAGACCGCCTTCGAGGCCGATGTCCACCATCTTGTCCAGCAGCGCCTTGTTGGGCGTGAAGCCGTCTTCGGTGCAGATTTCGGCACGCAGCGCCAGGCCCAGGCCGTCCACATCGCCGATTTCCTTGTGGCGCTTCTGCAGCTCCTTGAGGCCTTCGAGGAAGTAGGCACCCGACTCGCGCACCTGACGACCAAAGTCCATCTCGTGGGTCATCTTCATGACTTCCAGGCCCAGGGCCGTGCCCAGCGGGTTGGAGGCAAAGGTGGAATGGGTGGAGCCGGGCGGGAACACCGTGGGGTTGATCAGCTCTTCGCGAGCCCACAGGCCGGACAGTGCATTCAGACCATTGGTCAGGGCCTTGGCAAACACCAGCACATCGGGCTGGATGCCGAAGTTTTCCACCGACCACAGCTTGCCGGTACGCCAGAAGCCCATCTGGATTTCATCGACCACCAGCAGCACGCCGTGGTCGTCCAGTACCTTCTTCAGGCCGGTAAAGAAGTTGGCAGGCGGGATCACGTAGCCACCGGTGCCCTGAATGGGCTCGATGTAGAAGGCTGCGTATTCGCACTGGTTGGTCTTGGGGTCCCAGACCGCGTGGTATTCGTTTTCGAACTTGCGACGGAAGTCGGCCACGATGGATTCCGCGTACTCCTCTGCCGTCATGCCCTTGGGGCGGCGGAAGGGGTAGGGGAAGGGGATGAACTGCGCGCGGTCGCTGAAGTGGCCGAAGCGGCGGCGATAGCGGTAGCTGGAGGTGATGGACGATGCGCCCAGCGTACGGCCGTGATAGCCGCCTTCGAACGCGAACATCAGGCTCTTGCCGCCGCTGGCGTTACGCACGACCTTCAGCGAGTCCTCGATGGCTTGCGCGCCGCCCACGTTGAAGTGCACGCGGCCGTCGTGGCCCCATTTGCTCCTGGCGTCTTCGGCAATGAACTTGGCCAGTTCGATCTTGGTGGGGTGCAGATACTGGCTGGCCACCTGGGGCAGCTCCTGCAGCTGCTCGATCATCTTGGCTTCAAGACGCTTGTTCTTGTAGCCGAAGTTGACGGCCGAATACCACATCTGCAGATCGAGGTAGGACGTGCCGGCATCGTCGTACATGTAGCTGCCTTCGCAGCCCGTGAAGATCTTCGGAGGATTGACGTAGTGGACGGTGTCGCCAAACGAGCAGTATTTGGCTTCGTCAGCCAGCAATTGGGCAGTATTGATCACAGCAGAAAGCGCTCCGCAAAAATGGATTCGGTCAACGGTATGCGGCAGCAGTGTGCGTTTGCAATATTTCCGGGCTGTCGAGCATTTGTGTGGGAATTGTGGAGAGGTCCTTATTGGCCGGCTTCCTGCGGCATCAAGGACGTTGAAACCGGCCTGGCAGTCCTCCCGCTGCGGTTTCTGCTGGCCCAAGGTTCGGGGCCGAGCTGCCACGGGCTGGCCAGGCGGCGCCGGGGGCGCTGCTGCGGGCCGATCAGCCCAGGGCTACCACGCGCAGCACCTCGGCTCCATAGGCATCGAGCTTCTTGGTGCCCATGCCGCTGACGCCCTGGAGCTCCTGCAGGCTCTGGGGATTGAGTTCGGCAATCGATGCCAGCGTGGCATCGTGGAAGATCACATAGGCCGGCAGATTGTGAGACTTGGCCACTTCGGCGCGCCAGGCCTTGAGGTTGATGAAGCGAACCTGTGCATCGGGGCCCAGATTGACCGCAGCTGCATTGGCAGCGGACTTCTTGCTCTGCTTCTTGCTGCGTGAAGCGGCCACGGCTTCGCGCAGCTGCACCTGTATCTCGCCCTTGAGCACGGCACGCGAGCCTGCGGCCAGACACAAGGTGTCGAACACATGGCCGCTGTTTTCGCTCACTACCTTGTGCAGGCCCAGGGCCCCCGTGGCCAGCAACTGGCGCATCACGGCGCGCAGCTGCGGCTCCGAATACTCCTTGCCGATGCCGAAGGTGGACACCTTGTCATGCTCGTACTGCGTGACCTTGTCCGTCTCCTTGCCGCGCAGCACGTCCATGATGTGGCCTGCACCGTAGGTCAGGCCACTGGCCTCGTGCACGCGAAAGATGGTGGAAAGCAGCTTGCGCGCCGCATCCGTGCCGTCCCAGAGCGCCGGTGGTTCAAGGCAGTTGTCGCAGTTGCCGCAATGGGTGCGGGCAACGGCCTGCAGTGGCTTGCCATCCAGGCTCGGCTCCTGTCCATACTGTTCGCCAAAATAGGCCAGCAGGCGCACACGGCGGCAGTCCGTGGCCTCGGCCAGACCGAGCAGGGCATCGAGCTTGCCGCGCATCACCTGCTTGAACTGCTCCTCGGCCGGGCTTTCGTCGATCATGCGGCGTTGGTTGACCACGTCGCTGAGACCGTAGGCCATCCAGGCATCGGCGGGCAGGCCGTCGCGGCCAGCACGGCCGGTTTCCTGGTAGTAGCCCTCGATGTTCTTGGGCATGTCCACATGGGCCACAAAGCGCACATCGGGCTTGTTGATGCCCATGCCGAAGGCAATCGTCGCCACCATGACCACGCCGTCCTCGCGCAAGAAGCGGTCCTGGTGGTTCTGGCGCATGTCCTGGGGCAGGCCCGCGTGATAGGGCAGGGCATTGATGCCGTTCTGCACCAGGGTCTGGGCCAGCTCCTCGACACGCTTGCGCGACTGGCAATAGACCACGCCGGCTTCGCCCTCGTGCTCGCGTTCGATAAAGCGCAGCAGCTGGTTGCTGACGTCCTTTTTCTCGGCGATCTTGTAGCGGATGTTCGGGCGGTCGAAACTGCTGATGAAATGCTGGGCTGCTTCCAGCTGTAGGCGCTCGATGATGTCGGCGCGCGTCAGCGCATCGGCAGTGGCCGTCAGCGCGATGCGCGGCACATCGGCATAGCGCTGGTGCAGCACGCTCAGCGCGCGGTACTCGGGGCGGAAGTCGTGCCCCCACTGGCTCACGCAATGCGCTTCGTCGATGGCGAACAGCGACAGCTTGCCCTGGGCGTGCAGGTCGTCGAGCAGACCCAGAAAACGTGGCGTGTTCAGCCGCTCGGGCGCGGCGTAGAGCAGGGTGATGTCACCGCTTTGCAGGCGCAGCTCCACCTCCTGCGTCTCGTCGTAGCTCAGGGTGGAGTTCAGATAGGCGGCGCTGATGCCGGCCTCATGCAGTGCGCCGACCTGGTCGTGCATGAGCGCGATCAGCGGTGAGACCACGATCGTCACGCCATGGCCGAGCTGCTGGCGCGCAATGGCCGGAACCTGGTAGCACAGCGATTTGCCGCCGCCCGTGGGCATGAGCACCAGTGCATCGCCGCCGTTGATGACATGCGAGACGATGGCCTGCTGGGGGCCACGGAATTGCTCGTAGCCAAAAACGGCTTGCAGAATGGATTGCGCGGAAGACACCGGGTACTCTTGAATCGATAGCTATTAGCGCTTGCTGTATATGGGATTGAGGTGAATTTGACCTCAGATGCAAGCATCAGGACTGGCCCTATTGTGCGCCGCGACCCGACGCGCTGCCCGGGCCGGGTTATGCGCAATCAGCCAGCCTGCCCTATGGTGGAGGGTGAAAAATGCGCATCCAGCTCATAGAGATCGGCGGGATAGGTCAGGCGCACAAAGGTGATGGGCAGCTGCCCGGTCCAGGTGCGGCGGTCGATCACCAGGCAGGGAAAGCCGGGCTTGATCTCCAGCAGGCCGGCGGTTTCCTCGCTGGCTGCCTCGGCGCGGATGCGGTGTTCGGCCGAGCTCCAGGGCACATGGTTGACCATCCAGGAGCTGGGGCTGTGTTCGGTGAACGGCTCGTGCTCGGCGTCCGGCACGGATTCGAGATTGATCAGGCGGTCTTCGATGCAGAACGGCCGGGATCCCGCCATGTGCAGGCACAGCACATGGACGATGGAGGCCGGCTGCGTCATGCGCATGGCCTCCATGTCCTCGCGCGCGCTGCGCCGCTGCGTGCGGCCCAGCAGCCTGCTCGAGTACTCCTGACCCATGCCCAGCACCACCTGGCGCAGATCGGGAATCTCGAGCACGGCAGAGCTGGTTTGCGGGCTCGTCACAAAGCTTCCGGCCTTGCGCTTGCGCACCAGCAGACCGGCTTCTGCCAGCTTGTTCAGCACCTTGCTCACCGTCATGCGCGAGCATTGGTAATGGACGGTCAGCTCCATCTCCGACGGGATGCGATAGCCAGGCGGCCAGCGGCCACTGAGAATGTTCTGTTCAATCTCGGTGAGAATTTTCCCGTGCAGCGACATGGAAGAGTGTTTGTCCATGGAGTGGATTACACCAGCAAATCCGGCCGGGTGCCGCTGTGATTCCTAGGCGCTCAGTACGGCACGCGCGATGATGGTGCGCTGAATCTCGGAAGAGCCTTCGAAGATGCGAAGGATGCGGGCGTCGCGCACATAGCGCTCCAGCGGCATTTCACGGGTATAGCCGTAGCCGCCATGGATCTGCAGTGCCTCGTCGGTCACGAAGCTCACCATCTCCGAGGCGAACAGCTTGGCCATGGCCGACTGCTGGGTGAAGGGCTGTCCCTGCTGGCGCAGTGCCAGGGCCTGCATAGTCAGGCCCCAGGCGGCTTCCAGGCGCAGCTTCATGTCGGCAAGCTTGAACTGTATGCCCTGCTTGCTGGCTATCGGCTCGCCGCCCACCAGGCGCTGGTTGGCCCAGTCGGCCGCCGCCTTGAGCGCGGCCTCGGCGATGCCCAGAGAGGTCGCTGCCACGTCCAGGCGGCTGTTGTCCAGCACTTTCATGGCGGTCTTGAAGCCGGTGCCCTCGGCGCCGAGGCGGTTGGCCGCCGGGACGCGTACGCCGTCCAGCGAAACTTCAAAAGCATGGCCGCCGCGGATGCCCATGAGCTTTTCGGGCGACGATATCTGTATGCCGGGCAGCTCGCGCGGCACGATGAAGGCACTGACACCTCGTGCCGCAGCTTCCGCATCGGTCTTGGCGAAGACGACCATGAAGCGGGCCTCTGCCGCATTCGAGATGAAGTGCTTGACGCCCGTGATCAGATAGTCGTCGCCGTCGCGCACGGCCCGGGTGCGCATGTCTGCAGGGTGAGAGCCGCCACGCGGCTCGGTCAACGCGAAGGCCGCCAGCCATTCTCCGCTGGCGCAGCGCGGCAGCCATTGCTCGCGCTGCGTTTCGTCGCCGCCGATGAGAACGGCATCCGTGCCCAGGTAGTGGGCACCGATCATGGACGAGGTCGCGGCACAGGCACGCGAGATGGCGACCAGCGACATCAGCATGGCGGTGGGGGTGACGCCCGGCCCGCCGAAGCGCTCCGGCAGATTCATGCCCATCACGCCCAGCGCGGAAAGGCCGGGCACATGGCGCGTGGCGGAAAAGGCTTCCTCGTCCATGGCCTGGGCCAAGGGTGCCAGGGTTTCCTCGGCAAATCGTGCAACAGCATCGGCAACGGCCTGATCTTCTTCGGTCGCGCCCAGACGAATCAATGACATGGCGTTCTCTCCTTGTTTTCTTGCTATCAAAATCAACCCAGGGCGCCTGCTTCGCGCAAGGCGGCAATGGCGTCCGTGCTGCGGCCCAGCCAGCTTTGCAGCAGCAGTTCCGTGTGCTCGCCCAGGGCCGGCGCGCGTTGCGCGCGATTGGGCAGTGCGCCGCTGAAGTGCACGGGCTGTGTCGGCAGCTGCAGGCCCGGAAGGCGTTCGTCCTCGACTTCGCAGAGCAGGCCACGCGAGCGGATCTGCTCGGAATTCAGGGCTTGCTCGATATTCCAGATCGGGGCTGCGGGAACGCCTGCGCTCTCCAGCCGCGCGACCACATCGGCCACATCGTGCTGCGTGCTCCAGCCCTCCAGTGCGGCGCGCAGGGCGGGTTCGTTGGCCGAGCGGACTTCGTCGCTGGCAAAGCGCGGATCGCTGGCCAGCTCGGGCAGATCCATGGCGGCTGCGGTGGCATCGAACAGCTTCTTGTTGAGCACGGCCAGGGCGTAATGGCCGTCACGTGCCCTGTAGACGCCGAATGGCGCCGAGAGCGGATGCCGGTTGCCCACACGCCGCGCAGGCTGGCCGGTGAACAGATAGCGCGACATCGATGTCGCCAGAAAGCTCAGCGTGGTGTCGAACATGGCGACATCGACATGTTGGCCGACTCCGGTTCTCTGCGCCTGCAGCAGGGCTGCCAGAGTCGCCCAGGAGGCAAACAGGCCGGCAACCACATCGCTGACCGCTTCGCCGACCAGGGTGGGTGCGCCTTGAGGCTCGCCAGTGGCCTCCATCAGGCCGCTCATGGCCTGAACAATGATGTCGTAGGCTGGACGGTGGGCCAGCGGGCCGGTCTGGCCGAAGCCCGAGACGCTGACATACACCAGCCGGGGATTGAGGGCGCGCAGCATTTCGGGGCCGATGCCCAGGCGCTCGGCCACACCAGGCCTGAAGTTCTCGACCACCACGTCGACCTGCCGGGCCAGCTCATGCACCACGGTGACCGCGTCCGCATGCTTGAGATCCAGCACCAGGCTTTGCTTGTTGCGATTCATGACCGTGAACAAGGCGCTTTGTCCGTTCTTCATGGGGCCGATGGCTCGGTAGTCGTCGCCCTGGGGCGGCTCCACCTTCACGACCTCCGCGCCCAGATCGGCCAGCAAGGCCGTGGACATGGGGCCTGCCAGAACCCGGGTGAAGTCCAGGATGCGGATGCCGTCCAGTGGACGGGAAGCAGTTTTTTCGGTGGATTCAGGCATGGGATTCCCGCTGTTGATCTGAAGCGATGTCTGCATGCTGCCCAAAACATGAATCAATGGAAAATATTCATTTCCCATTCACTGGATTCAAAAAATTGATTCAGATAAATTTGCGACAGCTGGAGTACTTCGTGGCTGCGGCACGCCACGGCAGCACGGCCAGGGCGGCGCTGGCCATCAATGTTTCACAGCCCTCCATCTCCAAGGCGATTGCCGACCTCGAAGCCCAATGGGGCGAGCAGCTGTTCGTGCGCAAACATGCCATCGGACTGGACCTGACCGCGGCAGGGCTGGCCAGAAGCCGGGAGGCCCTGAGCCTGCTCGAAGCAGCGCAACTGCTTCAGGAGCCGCGCAAGCAGACGGTTTCCGGCACGCTGAGGCTGGGCTTTCTGAGCACGCTGGGCGCGCTGTGGATTCCGCAGCTGCTCACCCAGATGCAAAAGCGCCACCCCTCAATCGACATCGAGCTGGTCGAAGGGGACATCGCCTCCCTGACGCGGCAAGTGGAGCGCGGGGAGGTCCATGCCGCACTGCAATATGACCTGGGCCTGGCCCGCCCTCTGTTGACCATGCATCCGGTTGCCGCATTGCCGCCCTATGCCTTGCTGCCTGCCCGGCATGCCCTGTCTGCGGCGCCCAGCGTGAGCCTGGGGGAGCTGGCCCAGTCGCCGTTGCTGCTGATCAACCTGCCGCAGAGCCGCGAATACTTTCTCTCGCTGTTTCGGGAAGCGGGCGTGGTTCCCACGGTGAACTATGAACTGGCGTCGATAGAGCTTGTCCGCTCCATGGTCGCCAACGGGCATGGCGTCAGCGTTCTGACCACGCGGCCGGTGGTCGACCGAACCCACGACGGCAAGCGGCTGGTCTGCAAAAGAATCAAGGGCCGCGTCGCCAAGCAGGCCGTGGTGCTGTCGGTGCCCAGGAGCAATGCCTCGGCGCTGATTGCACCATTTCTGACCGTGGCAAAAAGCGTGATTGCACCCGACTAGCGCAACGCGGGTGCTGTTTTGGTGCGCGTCGCACAAAGCGGCGGAGGCGGTCTGTGGGCGAGCGAGTTGGCACATAGCTTGCTCTTGTGGATTGTTGATTCATGTCTATACAGCTGGGAAATGCAGCAACTATGACGCTCGGGTAAGCCTGTATATACATGTTCAATCAGCAATCGCAAACTTCGCTGCCTGCACTGTCGTGCAACGCTTGAAGTCCGCATCAATAACCGAACTGCTCTGGCATTGACCGAGGAGAGTCCCATGAAATCGACACGTCGCGTTCCAATCTGGCAACTGGCATTAGCCGCAACCGTTCTAGTGTCTGCTGCACAACATGCAGCGGCTCAGGAGACCAAGATCGTCCTGGGCATGTCGGGATGGACAGGCTTCGCGCCGCTGACGCTTGCGGACAAGGCCGGGATCTTCAAGAAGAACGGCCTCAATGTCGAAATCAAGATGATTCCCCAGAAGGACCGGCATCTGGCGCTGGCCTCTGGTGCCGTGCAATGTGCGGCCACCACCGTGGAAACGCATGTGGCCTGGAACACCAATGGCGTGCCCATCGTGCAGATCTTCCAGATGGACAAGTCCTACGGTGCAGACGGTATTGCCGTGCGCAACGACGTCAAGAACTTCGCCGATCTGAAAGGCAAGACCGTCGCCGTCAGCGCGCCTGGCACGGCTCCCTACTTCGGTCTGGCCTGGATGCTGAACAAGAACGGCATGACCATGAAGGACATCAAGACTGTGTCACTGGAGCCCCAGCCTGCGGCCCAGGCCTTTGTCTCCGGGCAGAACGATGCGGCCATGACCTATGAGCCCTACCTGTCCACCGTGCGCGCCAACCCCAGCGCCGGCAAGATTCTGGCCACCACCATCGACTACCCGATGGTGATGGATACCGTGGGCTGCGACCCCAAGTGGCTCAAGGCCAACACGGCTGCCGCCAAGGCGCTGACCCAGTCCTACTTCGATGCCATCGCCATGATCAATTCCGACAAGGAAAAGAGCTACGAAATCATGGGCGCGGCCGTCAAGCAAAGCGGCGAGCAGTTCGGCAAGTCGGCAGCCTTTCTGAAATGGTCGGACAAGGAGGCCAACCAGAAGTTCTTTGCCAGCGATCTACTGCCTTTCATGAAGGAGTCTGCCGCCATCCTCAAGGAAGCCGGCGTGATTCGCAGCATTCCTGAGAACTACGGCGTCATGTACGACGCCAGCTTCATCAAGTAAGCGCAAAGAGGTTGCACATGGAAGCGGTATCACCTTCTATCAAGTCTGCATCACCCGCATCGGTTCAGGTGGCATCGCCTTCCGTGAGGCCGGCTCGCCGGCGCTATATGGCCCCTCTGGAGCCTGTCAGCCCCAAGGCCAAATGGCTGCTGGGCACGGGCTTCTTCCTGCTGTTCCTGCTGATCTGGTCGGCCGTCACCTTTGGCGGACTGGTCTCGCCGACCTTTCTCGCCAGCCCGCTGACGATGCTGCGCGAAGGCATTCTGCTGTTCACGGAGTTCGACTTTCACCATGACATCGGCATGACCGTATGGCGCGTCATGGGCGGCTTCATCCTGGCCAGCATCGTGGCCGTGCCGCTGGGCATTGCCATGGGGGCCTGGAAGCCCGTGGAGGCGTTCTTCGAGCCCTTTGTCTCGTTCTGCCGCTACCTGCCCGCCTCGGCCTTCATCCCGCTGCTGATCCTCTGGGCCGGTGTGGGCGAGGCCCAGAAGCTGCTGGTCATCTTCATCGGCTCGGTGTTCCAGATCACCCTCATGGTGGCCGTGACCGTGGGCGGTGCACGCAAGGATCTGGTGGAGGCTGCCTACACCCTGGGCGCCAGCAATACCGGCATCGTCAAGCGGGTGCTGATTCCCGGTGCCGCTCCTGGCATCGCGGAAACCCTGCGCCTGGTTCTGGGCTGGGCCTGGACCTATGTGATCGTTGCCGAGCTGATCGGCTCGTCCTCGGGCATCGGACACATGATCACCGACAGTCAGGCACTGCTCAATACCGGACAGATCATCTTCGGCATCATCATCATCGGGCTCATCGGTCTGGTGTCGGATTTCATCTTCAAAACCGTCAACCGTCGCATGTTCGAATGGAGTTCCCTGTGATGAACCAGCTGTCCATTCAAGGCGTTTCGCGCACCTTCACCAGCCACAAAGGCGTCAGCACCCAGGCGCTGCTTCCGGTGGATTTCGAGGTCCGGGAGAACGATTTCGTGACCATTCTCGGGCCCTCCGGCTGCGGCAAATCGACGATGCTGCGCATTGTTGCGGGTCTGGATTTCCCGACGACGGGGCAGGTGCTGCTGGACGGGAAGCTGGTGCAGGAGCCCGGCGCCGACCGCGGCATGGTGTTTCAGAGCTATACCTTGTTCCCCTGGCTGACCGTGGCCCAGAACATCCGCTTCGGGCTGCGCGAGAAAGGCGTGAGCGAAGCCGTCCAGAAAGAGCGCAGCGACTACTTCATTGCCAAGGTGGGCCTGCGCGGGTTCGAGAATCACTATCCCAAGCAGCTGTCGGGCGGCATGCAGCAACGCACGGCGATCGCGCGTGCGCTGGCCAACGACCCCAAGATCCTGCTCATGGACGAGCCCTTCGGTGCGCTGGACAACCAGACCCGGGTGCTGATGCAGGAGCTGCTGCTGGGCATCTGGGAGGCCGAACGCAAGACGGTGATGTTCGTGACCCACGATATCGATGAAGCCATCTTCATGGCCAATCGCGTGGCTGTGTTCAGCGCGCGTCCGGGCCGCATCAAGGCAGACATTCCGGTCCATCTGCCGCACCCGCGGCATTACACCGTCAAGACCTCGCCCGAGTTCATGGAGCTCAAGGCCCGGTTGACGGAAGAGATTCGCGCCGAGTCACTGGCTGCGGCTGCTCACTGAGGCCTGCATCATGAATGTCCGAGATCCTGCCCAGCGCAAAACGGCTCCTGCAGCCCAGATGCCGCTCGCGTTGTATCAGCAGGTCAAGGACCATGTGCTGCGCAAGATCGGCGACGGCTCGCTGGCGGCCGGTGCGCGCGTGCCTTCCGAGCAGGAGCTGGTCAACGAGTTCGGTGTGGCGCGCATGACGGTGAACCGCGCGCTGCGCGAGCTGGCCGAGCAGGGTGTGATCGTGCGTGTGGCGGGGGTAGGCTCCTTCGTGGCCGAGGAAAAGCCGCAATCGACCCTGCTGCGCATTGCCAATATCGGTGAAGAGATCACCCAGCGCGGCCACGATCATCGCTTCGAGCTGCTCGATATGCGCCGCGAGTCTGCCTCGCCCGAAGTCGCTGCGGCGCTGGATCTCGCGGTCGGCGCCTCGGTCTTTCACCTGCACGGCGTGCACTTCGAAAACGAGCTGCCGGTCCAGATCGAAGACCGCTATGTGAACCCCCGCCTGGTCCCTGACTTCATGGACCAGGATTTCTCTGCCGTGCAGCCCTCGGTCTATCTGGTGCGCAATGTGCAGTACGACCAGATCGAACATGTGGTCGATGCGATCTTGCCGACGGCCGAACAGGCCCGGCTGCTGCAGATGGCTATCGACCAGCCTTGCCTGATGCTCACGCGCCGTACCTGGCTGCGCGGCGTCCCGATCACTTGGGTGCATTGCGTGCATCCAGGCATGCGCTACCGACTCGGTAGCCGTTTCCGAACCGATTCAGTGCACGGCGGCTGATCCCGGCCAGGCCCTTGAATCCTCAGTACGTTTTTGTTTCTCTTGACTGTATAGACAGGTATAGCCATGAACACTACCACCACCCAAGAGCTCTCGAACTCCGAACTGGAACTGCATCCCGGCGAGCTCACGCTGGCGCAGCTACGCCGCATTCAGGACGGCGGCGTGCAGCTCAGCATGGCGCAGGCCGCCTATGGCGCAATGCGCAAGGCCGAGGCACATGTGCAGCACATCGTCGATGAAGACCAGGTGGTCTACGGCATCAACACCGGTTTCGGCAAACTGGCTTCGACCAAGATCGCCCATGAGCGTCTGGCCGAGCTGCAGCGCAATCTGGTGCTTTCGCACAGCGTGGGCACGGGTGATCCGCTGCCGGACCATGTGGTGCGTCTGGTGCTGGCCACCAAGGCCGTGAGTCTGGCCCGCGGGCATTCCGGAGCCCGCACGGCACTGGTGGATGCGCTGCTGGCTTTGGCCAATGCCAATGTCCTGCCCGTGATTCCCTCCAAGGGTTCGGTGGGCGCATCGGGCGATCTGGCGCCGTTGTCGCACCTGGCCTGTGTGCTGATCGGCGAGGGGCAGGCCAAGGTGGACGGCAAGCTCGTCTCCGGCCGTGAAGCCATGAAACACATCGGCCTGGAGCCCTTTGTGCTGGGCCCCAAGGAAGGGCTGGCACTGCTCAACGGAACCCAGGTCTCCACCTCGCTGGCGCTGGCGGGTCTGTTCCAGGCCGAAAGCGTGCTGGCTGCAGGCCTGGTGGCCGGTTGCCTGACGCTGGAAGCCATTCAGGGCTCCATCAAGCCCTTCGATGCGCGCATTCACGAGGCCAGAGGCCAGCAGGGGCAGATTGCCGTGGCTGCCGCCGTGCGTTCCCTGTTGGACGGCAGCGCCATCGATCCTTCGCACCCCAATTGCGGGCGCGTGCAGGATCCCTACTCCATCCGCTGCGTGCCGCAGGTCATGGGCGCCTGCCTGGACAACCTCAGCCATGCTGCGCGCGTGCTGGTCATAGAAGCCAATGCCGCCTCGGACAATCCGCTGGTGTTCGATAACGGCGACGTGATTTCGGGCGGCAACTTCCATGCCGAGCCCGTGGCCTTTGCGGCCGACATCCTGGCACTGGCGATCGCTGAAATCGGCGCCATCTCCGAGCGTCGCATGGCCTTGCTGCTGGACACCGGACTGTCGCGCCTGCCGGCCTTCCTGATCGAGGATAGCGGCGTCAACTCGGGCTTCATGATTGCCCAGGTCACGGCGGCCGCCCTGGCGGCCGAAAACCAGTGTCTGGCGCACCCGAGCAGCGTGACCAGCCTGCCCACATCGGCCAATCAGGAAGACCATGTCTCCATGGCCACCTATGGTGCGCGTCGCCTGGCCGACATGGCTAGAAACACGGCGGTGATCGTGGGCGTGGAGGCTATGGCCGCAGTCCAGGGCATGGACTTCGACCGCCGACTCAAGAGCTCGCCGCTGATTGAGGAGCAGTACGCGCTGATCCGCAGTCAGGTGCCCTATCTGGACAAGGACCGCTACCTGGCGCCCGATATCGAAATCATGCGTCTGTGGGCGCTGGAAACCGCCTGGCCCGAGGTGTTGCAGAGCATTTTGCCGAGCAACGCGGCCTGAGCCAGCGCCATGTCGTCACGCCGCAAGCATCGGGCAGTAGCGGTTCTCGCCGCGGCGGGGCGGCATTCCGGCAGCGCTTGCCGGGGCGGCGGGTCAGAAGTTGCCCGCGAACTGGTAGCGAGATGCCGGGTGCCACAGGGCCGAAACCGAGGCCACCTGGCCCTGGGAGCGGGTTCTGCGGCGCAGCACCAGGCAGGGCTCGGTGACCTCCATACGCAAAAGCTCCGCCACCTCCGGCGTGGGCATGCTCGCTTCGATGGAGAAATTCACGCCCTGCAGCGGAGCCACGCGCACCAGATAGGCATTCGGCGTCTGGCTTGCAAAGTCCTGGCTCAGATAGTCGGGAGCTACGGCCGGGTTCACATAGCGGTCTTCGACCTGGATGGGGACATCGTTTTCGAAGTGCACGACCACGGAGTGAAACAGATGGGGGGCGGCGTTCAGCTCGAACTGGCGCAGCAGGGCGGTGTCGACCTTACAGCGCTCGAGACGCTGCAGCTCCCCCCGATGGCGGTGGCCGCGAGCCGCAATTTCGTCGGCGATATTGCGCAGCTCTACCAGGGTGGCCTGGTACTTCTGCTGGGCAACGAAAGTGCCCGAGCCCTGGACACGCGTCAGTGTCTTTTCGTCGCTGAGCTCGCGCAAGGCACGGTTGACGGTCATGCGCGCCACATTGAACTGCTTGACCAGCGCAGCCTCGCTGGGAATGGCCTGGCCTTCCTGCCATACGCCACTGTGGATCTGCTGCAGCACATGGTCTTTGATGCGCTGGAACGCAGGTACGGCGGCGGTGGTATCGGTTCGCGACATAGGGTTTGTTTGGATTAGAAAAGCTGTCTAGATGATTGACGTTGGCAGGAGTAAATCACAAAATTCGTATAGACAACTTTATGGAAATTACTGAAAGTTGTTCGGACATATAAGAGACATCCAGAGGGATTGACGGAGCAATTTCATGAGTATTGATACAGCAACGCTGGGTTCCTCTGGCGCCATCGAGAGCAGAACCATCGACATGGTTCCGGAGAGCGAGCGCCACGGCACGCCCTCCAGCCAGTTCACCCTCTGGTTCGGTGCCAACATGCAGATCACGGCGGTGGTGGACGGCGCCCTGGCCGTGGTGTTCGGTGCCGAAGCCATGACAGCCATCCTCGGCCTCCTGATAGGCAACATTCTCGGCGGCATCGTCATGGCGCTGCATTCGGCCCAGGGGCCGCGCCTGGGGCTGCCCCAGATGATCTCCAGCCGCGTGCAGTTCGGCGTCAAGGGCGCAGCCCTGCCGCTGGTGCTGGTGATCCTGATGTATGTGGGCTTCGCCGCCACGGGCACCGTGCTCTCGGGTCAGGCCATCAATCTGATGTTCGGCTTCCACAGCCCTGCGGTCGGCATCATCATCTTCGGCGCGCTCACGGCCCTGGTCGCCGTGGTGGGCTATCGGCTCATCCATGTGGTGGGACGCATTTCCACCGTGGTCGGCATTCTGGGCTTTGGCTATCTGGCCTGGCAGCTGTGCCACCAGTTCGATGTGGTCTCGGCGTTCGGCCAGAAGCCTTTCACCTGGGCCAGCTTTCTGACCGCCATGGCCCTGTCGGCAGGCTGGCAGATGACGTTCGCCCCCTATGTGGCCGATTATTCGCGGTATCTGCCCACCAGGACCTCGACCGCCGCCACCTTCTGGACCACGTTCGGCGGCAGCGTCATCAGCTCGCAGCTGGCCATGACCTTCGGCGTGCTGGTGGCCGCCCTGGGCGCCAACTTCATTAAGAACCAGGTCGGCTTCATGGGCCAGCTGGCTGGCCCGCTGGCGGTGGTGATCTATCTGGTCATCGTCACCGGCAAGCTCACCGTGAACTGCCTCAATGCCTATGGCGGCTTCATGACCGTGCTGACAACGGTCAGCGCCTTCAACCGGAAAACGCAGTTCACCGCGACATCGCGCCTGCTCTACATCCTGGGCTTTGTGCTGGTGACGGTGCTGGTGGCCCTGCTGGCCAGCTCCAACTTCCTGGCCACGTTCAAGAATTTCGTGCTGCTGCTGCTCACCGTCTTCGTTCCCTGGAGCGCCGTCAATCTGGTGGACTACTACCTGGTCTCCAAGGAAAAAGTGGACATCCCGGCGCTCTATGACAGCCAGGGCCGCTATGGCGCCTACAACTGGACAGCCCTGTCCTGCTATGTGATGGGCGTTGTGGTGCAGATCCCCTTCATCAACCAGGCCATGTATGTGGGCCCGCTGGCCAAGGCCATGAACGGCGCCGACATCTCCTGGATCGTGAGCCTGATCGTCACCTCGCTCGTCTACTACCCGCTGGCCAGGAGAAGCATGAACGTGCCCAGCCAGATGATTTACCCCAGCCCGGCTCCTGCCGCGACCACAGGCGCAGACAGGAACTTTGCTGGTGCCACTTACGCCGTGCAAGCCGGCTGAATCCTCCCACCCATTCTTGAAGGATACGACCATGAACGCCAACGACGCCATCATCAGCGCGGCCAAGCAAGACCCCCGCTACGACGCCAGCCGAGAAATCCGCGCTCCCCGCGGCAGCGAGCTGCACTGCAAGAACTGGCTCGCCGAAGCGGCCTATCGCATGATCCAGAACAACCTGGACCCGGATGTGGCCGAGAACCCCAAGGCCCTGGTCGTCTATGGCGGCATCGGCCGCGCGGCCCGCAACTGGGAGTGCTATGACGAGATCCTGGCCCAGCTCAGGAAGCTCGAAGCCGACGAATCGCTGCTGATCCAGTCGGGCAAGCCGGTGGGCGTGTTCAAGACCCATCCCGATGCGCCGCGCGTGCTGCTGGCCAACTCCAACCTGGTGCCCAAGTGGGCCAACTGGGAGAAGTTCAACGAGCTCGATCAGAAGGGCCTGTTCATGTACGGCCAGATGACGGCCGGCAGCTGGATCTACATCGGTGCCCAGGGCATCGTGCAGGGCACGTTCGAGACCTTTGTCGAGGCCGGCCGCCAGCACTACAACAACGACCTGACCGGCAAGTGGATTCTCACCGCCGGCCTGGGCGGTATGGGTGGTGCCCAGCCGCTGGCCGGCGTGCTGGCCGGCGCCTGCGTGCTGGCCATCGAATGCAAGCAGTCCAGTATCGACTTCCGCCTGCGCACCCGCTATGTGGACAAGCAGGCCAAGGATATCGACGACGCGCTGGCCCTGATCAAGCATCACACCGAAAAGGGCGAGGCCGTCTCCATCGCGCTGCTGGGCAATGCGGCCGAAGTCCTGCCCGAACTGGTCAAGCGCGCCAAGGCCGGCGGCATCCGTCCCGACATCGTGACCGACCAGACCTCCGCCCACGACCTGATCAACGGCTACCTGCCCGTGGGCTGGACCGTGGAGCAATGGAACGCCGCTGCGGCCGACCCCGGCCAGCACCCCACGCTCAAGAAGGCCGCCGCCCAGGGCTGCGCCCAGCATGTGCAGGCCATGCTGGACTTCCAGGCCATGGGCATTCCCACGGTGGACTATGGCAACAACATCCGCCAGGTGGCCCTGGACGAAGGCGTGAAGAACGCCTTCGACTTCCCCGGCTTTGTGCCTGCCTACATCCGTCCGCTGTTCTGCGAAGGCAAGGGCCCGTTCCGCTGGGTGGCACTGTCCGGCGACCCCGAGGACATCTACAAGACCGATGCCAAGATCAAGGAGCTGTTCCCCGAGAACAAGCACACCCACCGCTGGCTGGACATGGCCAAGGAACGCATCGCCTTCCAGGGCCTGCCATCGCGCATCTGCTGGCTGGGTCTGGGCGAGCGCCACAAGGCGGCCCTGGCCTTCAATGAAATGGTCAAGAACGGCGAACTCAAGGCGCCCATCGTGATCGGCCGCGACCACCTGGACTGCGGCTCGGTGGCCAGCCCCAACCGCGAGACCGAAGCCATGAAGGACGGCACCGACGCCGTCTCCGACTGGCCGCTGCTCAACGCCCTGCTCAACACGGCGGGCGGCGCCACCTGGGTCAGCCTGCACCACGGCGGTGGCGTGGGCATGGGCTACTCGCAACACGCTGGCGTGGTGATCGTGGCCGATGGTACGGACGAGGCTGCGGCCCGCCTGAACCGCGTGCTCTGGAACGATCCCGCCACCGGCGTGATGCGCCATGCCGATGCAGGCTACGAGATCGCCGTGGAAGCGTCCAAGCGCCATGGCTTGAATCTGCCGATGGTGAAGTAACTGTCACACCCTGAGGCGCTTACGCCTAGGCGGCCCCACGCCTTCCCCCTCTCTCTACGCGCTGCGCGCTAGGGGAGGGGGACGACAGCCTCGGTGCGGGGCGGCCCTTCCTCGCTGTCTCTCGTCTGGCCGTGCCAGTTTTAAACTGCGTTTTGTTGTAGTTTTTGTGCTTTTTGATCGATGCAACGCTTTGACCTGAACCAGATTGCGCCCAGCCCGTGGAAGAACGGAGGCGGCAGCACGCGCGAGATTGCCTGCTGGCCTCAGGGCGCGGGCATGGACAGCTTTGGCTGGCGCGTGAGCGTGGCCACGATTGCCCAAGCCGGCCCGTTTTCCGCATTCCCGGGCATAGACCGCCAGATCATGCTGCTCGATGGCGACGGGGTGCGGTTGCACAACGCCCAGGCCGGGCTCGAACATGCATTGACCGAGCGCTGGCAGCCGTTCGCCTTTTCGGGCGATATGGCTCTCGATTGCGATCTGCTGGGCGGCCCGTCCAGCGATTTCAATGTCATGACCCGGCGTGGACAATGGTCGGCACGGCTGGAGTTGCTCGCCGGCCAGGCCGAGGCGGGGCTGAGCGCTGCTGGACTTTGCATGGTGCTGCAGGGCAGCTGGAAAGCTGCCGACGGCCGGGTGCTGGAGACCGGTCAAGGCCTCTGGTGGAGCAGTACCGGGGCCGAGCCGCTGGTGGCGCAAGGCGAGGATGCCAGGCTGATCCTGGTCAGTCTGACAGCGCACACCTGAAACAGGAGCGGCTTGCGCCTTTGTGCCGGACATTTCAATGAAGATTGATTTGAAAAGTTAGAAGGGGTAGGCGCTTGCAGCTATGAAATCAGGAGTTTCATGGCCTGGATTGTCGTCATCGAACACGAGGAGCATCGCCATGGCGCAAGCTAATCACCATCCCGCAGTCTCCGCCGACGGCTGCTGGCAAAACCTGCGTCTGGCGCCAGAGCTGTATGTCTCCGAGGTGGCGGATATTCCCGAAGGCACGCTGGCCTGCATCGTGGTGCAGCAAGGCCGAATGGTCTGGGTGGGACCGCAGGATGCCATGCCCGCCGAATACCAGGCGCTGCCCAGGCACGATGGCGCAGGGCGCCTGGCCACGCCGGGCCTGATCGACTGCCACACCCATCTGGTCTATGGTGGCGAGCGCGCCAACGAGTTCGCCATGCGCCTGGCCGGTGCCAGCTACGAAGAAGTGGCCAGAGCCGGCGGCGGCATCGTCTCCAGTGTCAGGGCCACGCGCGAAGCGTCGGAGGACGAGCTGGTGGCGCTGGCGCTGCCGCGTCTTGAACAGTTGCTGGCCGAAGGCGTGACGGCCATAGAGATCAAGTCGGGCTACGGCCTGGCCCTGGAGCACGAGCGCAAGCAACTGCGTGCCGCAAGGCGCCTGGGCGAGCTGTGTGCCGTGACCGTGCGGACCACCTTTCTGGGGGCTCATGCGCTGCCGCCAGAGTATGCGGGCCGCAGCCAGGAATACACGGATCTGGTCTGTCAGGTCATGCTGCCGGCACTCGCCGCCGAAGGCCTGATCGATGCCGTCGATGTGTTCTGCGAACGCATCGCCTTCTCGCTGGCCGAGACCGAGCAGGTCTTCGAAGCGGCCAAGGCATTGGGCCTGCCCGTCAAGCTCCATGCCGAGCAGCTGTCGAATATGGAGGGTGCAGCCCTCGCGGCCCGCTATGGCGCGCTGTCCTGCGACCATATCGAGCACCTGTCCGAGCACGGCATCACCGAGATGAAGAAGGCCGGTACCGTGGCCGTGCTGTTGCCCGGGGCCTTCTACACGCTGCGCGACACCAAAGTGCCGCCCATTGAAGGTTTAAGAGCTGCCAAGGTCCCAATGGCCGTTTCTACCGATCACAATCCGGGTACCTCCCCGTGCTTGAGTTTGCTGCTCATGGCCAATATGGCCTGCACGCTGTTCCGTCTGACGGTTCCAGAGGCTCTGGCCGGCATCACCCGGCATGCTGCGCATGCTCTGGGCCTGCAGGACGAGCAAGGCCTGATTGCCGTGGGCCGTCCCGCCAATTTCGTGCTCTGGCCCGTGCAGCGGGCTGCAGAGCTGGCCTATTGGTTCGGCAGCAAGCCTGACTGTACGGTGGTGCGCCAGGGCCGGATTGCGCAGCAAGCCAAAGCCTGAAAGCGGGGAGCGCGAAAGGTTGCTGATGTCTCACGAACAATTTCTCAATGAACTGATTTCCACCCTGGGCGCCGATGTGGCGCTGCGCGGCACGGACACTCCCGAGCGGTGCCGCACCGACTGGAGCGGCACGCCGCCCCAGCAGCCGCTGGCGCTGGTGCGCCCACGCACCACGGAGGAAGTCAGCGCCGTCATGCGTCTGTGCAGCGCCCACAGGATTGCGGTGGTTCCGCAGGGTGGGCTGACCGGGCTGGCCGGTGCCGCAGTCCCTACGGAGGGTGCTGTCGCGCTGTCGCTGGATCGCATGAACCGCATCGAGGACGTCGATGCCCAGACCGGGCTGATGCAGGTGCAGGCCGGCGTCACGCTGCAAGCCGTGCAGGAGGCTGCCGTCGATGTCGGCATGGTGTTCGGCGTGGATCTCGGCGCTCGCGGCAGCTGCCAGATCGGCGGCAATGTCTCCACCAACGCGGGTGGCAACGGCGTGCTGCAGCACGGCATGATGCGTGAGCAGGTGCTGGGCCTGGAGGTGGTGCTGGCCGACGGCACGGTGCTGCCCATGCTGCGTCCCATGATCAAGAACAACACGGGCTACGACCTCAAGCAGTTCTTCATCGGTGCCGAAGGCACGCTGGGCATCATCACGCGCGTGCTGCTGCGCCTGCGTCCTGCGCCGCAGGCCACGGCCACGACGCTGGTGGCCATGCCCGATTTCGACTCGGCGCTGGCCGTGCTCAAGCGCATGCAATCGCACTTCGGCAACAGCGTCGCGGCCTATGAGCTGATGTGGGACAGCTTTGTGCAGGCCTCCATGGCCTGGCTCAAGCTCGCTGCGCCTTTTGAACAGCGCTACCCCTTGCTGGCCCTGATCAATGTGGACGGCAAGGACGAGGCGCAGCTGCAAGGCGATGTGCAGCAGGTGCTTGAGAAGGCCATGGAGGCCGGCGAGGTGCTCGACGCCATCGTGGCCCAGTCGGGAGCCCAGGTGCAGCAGCTGTGGAAGCTGCGCGAGGCACCGGCCGAGCTCAACAACAATATGCACCCCGCAATCAACTTCGACGTGAGCCTGCCCCAGGCCGACATCGGTCGCTTTGCCGAAGCCTGCATGCAGGCCTTTGCCACTCGCTGGCCCGGTCACCAGGCGCTGTACTTCGGCCATGTGGGCGACGGCAATCTCCATGTCTCGGTGGATGGCAAGACCGTCAACGGCGAATGTGAGCAGGTGGAGGAGATCCTCTATCGCATCGTGGGCGAGATGCAGGGCAGTGTCTCCGCGGAGCACGGCATCGGCCTGCACAAAAAGCCTTATCTGAGCAACAGCCGCACGCCCGCAGAGCTGGCGGCGATGCGGGCCATCAAGCTGGCCCTCGATCCCCTGGGCCTGATGAATCCCGGAAAGGTGTTTGATCTATGACGAATTCCCTGGTGGCTTCGCTGGCCCGCGCCCAGGTGCGCCCGCTGCCTGCATACAACGCCGGCCTGTCCAATGAAGCGGTGCGGGCGCGCTACGGCGTGACCGATATTGCGCGACTGGCCAGCAATGAAAATCCCTTCGGTGCCAGCGCCTCGGTGCGCCGCGCGATTGCCGAGGTGGCCAACGATGTGGGTAACTATCCCGATGCCAATTGCACGGCCTTGCGCGAAGCCATTGCTGAGCGAACCGGGCT
The DNA here is from genome assembly GCF_011752915.1 of Comamonas sp. Tr-654. Taxonomy (NCBI): domain Bacteria; kingdom Pseudomonadati; phylum Pseudomonadota; class Betaproteobacteria; order Burkholderiales; family Comamonadaceae; genus Comamonas; species Comamonas sp. Tr-654. Next base: position 84,058 of record NZ_VWWQ01000004.1, on the reverse strand, counting down.
GCCCGCCGGGCGTCTGGTGTTCGGCGACGGCTCGGAAGACCTGATCAAGATTCTCTGCGAGGTCTTTCTCGCTCCCGGCGATCTGGTGGTGACCCAGCGTCCCGTGTTCGGCCTGCACGAAATCTATCCAAAGATGATGGGCGCGGAGGTCGAGCTCCTCGAGCTGAACGAGGAGCTGGGCTTCGATCTGGGCGCCTGGTGCGCTGCCATGGCCAAGGCCCCCAAGATCGCCTTCCTGCCCAACCCGTCTAACCCCGTGGGCTGCATGATGGATGCGGCGCAGTTTGCGCAGGTGCTGGAGGCCACGCCCGCCAACACTGTGCTGGTGGTGGATGAGGCCTATTACGAATACGCGCTGCACGACGATGACTACCCCGATGTGCTGGCCATGCTGGATGCGCGGGTCGGCCCCTGGATCGTGCTGCGCACCTTCTCCAAGGCCTGGGGTCTGGCCGGTCTGCGCGTGGGCTACGGCATGGCCGACAGCGCCGAGCTGGTGAGCCTGATGGATAAGGTCCGCTCGCCCTTCAACGTGAACATGGCGGCCCAGCGCGCGGCGCTGGCGGCCTGGAACGATCCTGCGCACATGCGCAGCGGTGTGGCGACCACGGTGGCGCTGCGCGAGGACCTGCGCAGGCAGCTGCTGGCGCTGGCAGCGCCGGGCCAGCCGCTGCAAGGTCTGCGCATTGCGCCTTCGGTAGCCAACTTCCTGTTTCTCGACCTGGGCCGTCCCAATGCGCCGGTGACCGAGGCGCTGCTCAGAAAGGGCGTGATCGTCAAGCCCTGGAAGGAGCCTGGCTTCGAGCACTTCCTGCGCGTGTCCATAGGCACCGAAGGCGACAACGCGCGTTTTGTGCAGGCCTTGCTGGCCGCGCTCGAGGCCTGAGCCATGAAGCTGTTCCGGGGTTGGACGATTGTTGCGGCGGCCCATGGCCTGCTCGCCCTGGCCTTCGGTGCGGCTTATTCATTTGGCGCTTTTTTCAAGAGCATCCAGACGCAGTTCGATGCGGGCCGTTTCTCGGTGGGCTCGCTGTTTGCCGTGACGGCTTTGCTGTATTACTGCGTGGGAGCCATTGCCGGTCCCCTGGCCGACCGCATAGGCCTGCGTCGCGTGACCGGTGCGGGGGTCTTGCTGCTGGCCACAGGCTTTGCGCTGGCCAGTCAGACCCGCTCGCTGGCGCAGCTGTTCGTGGTTTTTGGCCTGTTCGTGGGCGGTGGCGTGGGTCTGATCTACGTACCGGCCCTGGTGGCCGTGCAGCGCTGGTTCATACGGCTGCGCAGCCGTGCCTCCGGCCTGGCCTCGGCGGGCACCGGCGTCGGCACGTTCGCCGCGCCACTGTTTGCGGGCTGGCTGCTGGAGCAGCAGAGCTGGCAGATCGCCATGCAGTGGTTCGCGCTGGCCATCTTGCTGCTGGGGCTGCCTGCCGCGCTGTCCATGGTCGGCCAGCCTTCGCAGCTGGGCCTGAGCTGCGACGGTGATCCTCACCCTGCCCAGGCTGCAGCCCAGGCGCAGGGCATGGAGCTGTCCCGGGCCGTGCGCAGCGGCAGCTTCGGCTGGTTTTTCCTGGCCATTTTCCTGGCTTCGGTGAGCCTGTTTGCCGCCTTGGTGCATATCGCTCCCATGGCCCAGGGCCTGGATATCGATGCCGTTTCAAGCCAGTGGCTGATCGCCTTGATAGGCGCCGGCAATGTGCTGGGCCGACCGCTGCTGGGCGGTCTCGGGGACCGACTGGGCGCTTTGCGTCTGCTCATGGGTCTGAGCATTTTCTTGGCCCTGCTGCACCTGCTGTGGTGGCAGGCCCATGGCTGGGCTGCGCTGGCCGTTTTTTCCCTGCTGTTCGGCGCGGCGCACGGTGGCTGCATCGCCCTGTTTCCCGTCCTGGCCGCCCAGTGGTTCGGCACCTTGCGGCTGGGGGCCATTTTGGGCATTCTTTACATCAGCGTGGGGCTGGCGGCAGTCGTCGGCGCCAGCGCGTCCGGCTGGGTGTTCGACCAGACTGGCGGCTACGCCCTGGCCATTCAGGTCAGCGCCGCACTGGCCTTGCTGGCTGTGGCTGCGCTGGCGCTTGCGGCCCGTGGCCAGCGTTTGGCTTCATCCCCTTCAGGCATTTCGAAATGATCATGCACTCTTCCTTCTCCAGCGGCACACTTTTTGCCGAAGACGCCTTACTGCCCACGGGATGGGCGCGCAACGTCCTGCTGAGCTGGGATGAGAGCGGGCGTCTGGCCGAGGTGCTCACCGATGTAGATCCGCAAAGCGGCGAGGCCGGCGAGGTCGATACCGCCATCCGTGCCGCTGGTCCAGTGATCCCCGGTATGCCCAATCTGCACTCGCATGCTTTCCAGCGCGCGTTTGGCGGGCTGACCGAGTTCCGTGGCCAGGCGCAGGACAGCTTCTGGAGCTGGCGCAAGCTGATGTACGGCTTTGCCAACCGCATGACGCCCGAGGCCCTGGAGGCGATTGCGACCTGGCTGTACCTGGAGATGCTGGAGGCGGGCTACACCTCGGTGTGCGAGTTCCACTATGTGCACCATGATGCCGGTGGCAAGCCCTATGCCAACGATGCCAGCCTGTCCCTGGCGCTGCTGCGTGCGGCGCAGAAGACCGGCATAGGCATGACCTTGCTGCCCGTGCTCTATCAGACCAGCGGCTTCGGGGGGCTGCCGCCTCGCGAGGATCAGGCCCGTTTCATTCGCAGCACGGACAGCATGCTCGCCCTGCTGCAGCAGCTGGAGCCCGTGACCAGGGCGCAGCAGGCAGCGCTGGGCCTGGCTCCGCACTCGCTGCGCGCCGTGCCGCCGGACAGCCTCAAGACCGCGCTCGCAGGCCTGCACGCCATGCTGCCCAAGGCTCCGGTGCACATCCATATCGCAGAGCAGACCCAGGAGGTGGATGACTGTCTGGCCTGGAGCGGTCAACGCCCCGTGCAATGGCTGCTCGACCATGCTCCTGTCGATGCGCGTTGGTGCCTGATCCATGCCACGCACATGACGCCCGAGGAATATGCAGGCGCGGCACGCAGCGCTGCCGTGGCTGGTATCTGTCCCACCACCGAAGCCAATCTCGGCGACGGCATCTTCGACATGCCGCTGTGGCTCAGGCATGGCGGCCGCTGGGGCATTGGCTCGGACAGCCATGCTTCGGTGAATGCCGCCGAAGAGCTGCTGATGCTCGAATACAGCCAGCGCCTGAACCTGCGCCAGCGCAATGTGCTTGGCGGTGGCGCCCAGCCCCAGGTGGCGACCTCCATGACCTTGCAGGCGGTGGCCGGCGGTGCCCAAGCCTCGGGCCGCTCCATTGCCGGTCTGGCCGTGGGTCAGCAGGCCGACTTCGTGGTGCTCGATGCCCGCCATGTGGCCCTCAACGGGCTGCCTGCCGACAGCGGCCATGCGGCCCATGTGTTTGCCAGCCATCGCACTTCGGCCATTGCCGAAGTCTGGGTTCGCGGCCAGCAGCGCGTGCAGGCAGGCCGCCATGCGCTGCACGAAGTCGCTCAGCAAGGCTTTGTGCAGACCCGCAAGGCATTGCTGCAGAACGCCTGAGGGCGGCCGCATTCAGATTTTTGACAGAAGAGAGACGCTCCATGAGCCAAGCCATCGCCCCCTTTGTCTTTCACCAGGGTACGGCACCGCTGCTGATTTCCATGCCGCATACCGGCACCCATGTGCCGGCCGACATTGCGGCCAAGCTCACGCCCGAAGGGCGCGAAGTCCATGACACCGATTGGCACATGCCGCAGCTCTACGACTTCGCCAAGGCACTGGGCGCATCCATTCTGGCCGCCACGCATTCGCGCTATGTCATCGATCTGAACCGTCCGCCCGATGGTGCCAGCCTCTATCCCGGCCAGAGCGTGACCGGGCTGTGCCCGGTCGATGGCTTCGACAGCGAGCCCCTGTATGCCAGCAAGGATCTGGAGCCCGACGAGGCGGAAGTCGCGCGCCGCCGCGAACTCTACTGGCAGCCCTATCATGCGCAGCTGCGCGCCGAGCTCGATCGCATCAAGAGCCAGCATGGCGTGGCCATGCTGTGGGATGCGCACAGCATCCGCTCGGTGCTGCCGCGCTTTTTCGAGGGCAAGCTGCCCGACCTGAACCTGGGCACGGCCGACGGCAAGAGCTGCGCGCCAGCGCTGGCCCAGCAGCTGCTGGACATTGCACGACAGGCACCGGACCACACCAGCGTGCTCAATGGCCGCTTCAAGGGCGGCTTCATCACGCGCAACTATGGTCAGCCGGAGCAGGGCTTCCACGCCGTGCAGTTGGAGATGACGCAGTCCAGCTATATGCAGGAGCAGATGCCGTTCGACTACCTGCCCGAGGTCGCGGCCCGCATCCAGCCCACCATGCAGCGTCTGCTGCAGGCCGTGCTGGCGTTCGCCCGCAGCTGAGTCAGGCCGCGCAGCCGCTGCGCTAGTGGCCTTCGCACCCCGCTGGCAGTGCATCGCCCATCCAGCGGCGCGGCCCAGGGCCGCCGCGCTGGCATTGGTCGCCGGGGTTGTACATGTTGCAGACCTTGAGCGACAGGCAGCCGCAGCCTATGCACTGGTTGAGGCTGTCGCGCAGGCGCTGCAGCTCGTCGATGCGCTCGTCCAGCCGCTGCTGCCAGATGCGCGACATCTTCTGCCAGTCGCCGCCTGTGGGCACATGCCGCGTCGGCAGCCGCGCCAGCTGCGCGGCGATCTCCTCCAGCGTGAAGCCCACGCGCTGTGCAAACACGATGTAGGCGATGCGCCGCAGGCCCGAGCGGTGGTAGCGCCGCCTTCCGCTGCTGCTTCGCACCGATTCGATCAGACCCAGCGACTCGTAGTAGCGCAACGCTGATGCGTTGACTCCGCTGCGCTGTGCGAAGTCGCTGATGCTCATCAGCGGATCATCCTCAATTTTCATGATGTCTTTCTCCGTGGCTTGACTTAAAGTTCACTTGAACTTGAAGAATGCCGCCATTGTGATCGATAGCCGGTGGAGCCGCAATCAACGGCCCATGCGCTGGTCGGAGTTCTTCTGCTATTCATAGCTGCATCCGCTTGATGAAAAACGATTTCAGATAGTTTTACGCTTGAAGTTGTTTATTGAAAAGCGATAGCAGCTATCTTTATTGAATCTCTTCCAGCCACCTGCCAATGCTTGTCACAAGCATGGCCGCTCCTGCGTCTTATCGGCAGAGGCGGTCGTTCCGTCAGGCCTGCTGCCGCCAGCAGGGCGGGCGCATTCATTCAGGGAGAGTTCATATGTCAGTCCATTCCACGCCGCCGCTGCGGCCCTTGCTGCTGGCCGGCGGCCTCGCGGCGCTGGCCCTGCTTTCCGGCTGCGGTCGTTCCGGCGCAGGCGATGCCCATGCCAGCAACGGCCCGCCGCCCGCGCCCGAGGTGCAGGTGGCCGAGGTCGCCTTGCAGGCCATACGCCCCTGGGACGAGTTCAACGGCCGCATCGAGGCCGTGGAGTCGGTGCAGCTGCGCTCACGCGTGTCGGGCTATATCGAGCGCATCGCCTTCGCCGAGGGCCAGGAGGTGAAGAAGGGCCAGCTGCTGTTCGTGATCGACCAGCGGCCCTATCGCGCGGCCCTGGCCAGCGCCCAGGCCCAGCTCGAACGCGCACGCGCCGCTGCCGGGCTGGCGCAGACGCAGGACCAGCGCGCGCGCCAACTGGTGGCCGAGAATGCGGTCTCGCGCGAGGAGGCCGACACGCGGGCAGCAACGCTGGCCCAGGCCACGGCCCAGGTGCGTGCGGCAGAGGCCGAACTGGCCACCGCACGGTTGCAGCTCGACTTCACCGAGGTGCGTGCGCCCATCACGGGCCGTGCCAGCCGCGCCCTGCTCACCGTGGGCAATATGGCCCAGGCCGACCAGAGTGTGCTGACCACCCTGGTCTCGCAGGATCCGGTGTATGCGTATTTCGATGCCGACGAGCACAGCTTTCTGCGCTACCAGAAGGCAGGTCTGGCCGGCCTGAGCGGCCAGGGCCGCGCGGTGCGCGTGGCCCTGGTCGGCGACAGCGGTTTTGACCATGCGGGCACGCTGGACTTCAGCGACAACCAGCTCCAGCCTGGCACGGGCACCATGCGCTTGCGCGCGCGCCTGGCCAACCCCGACCGGATGCTGACGCCAGGCCTGTTCGCACGCGTGCAGATGCAAAGCGGCACGGACCGGCAAGAGCCTGAGCCCCAGGCGCTGCTGATCGACGACAAGGCCGTGCTCACCGACCAGGACCGCAAGTACGTCTATGTGGTGGGCGAAGGCAATCTGGCCGAGCGCCGCGACCTTACGCTGGGTCGCATGGTCGATGGCCGGCGCCTGGTGGAAAAAGGCCTGGCCGCGGGTGACCGGCTGGTGGTGGGTGGCGTGCAGCGCATCTACTACCCCGGCATGCCCGTCAATCCCATGCCGGTGGCATCAGCGGCCGCGCAGCCCGTGCCCGCCGCTGCGCAGTAAGGGGGGAGTGCCATGGACTTCTCCAAATTCTTCATAGACCGGCCCATCTTCGCGGTCGTGCTCTCCATCATCATGTTCGCCGTCGGCCTGGTGGCCATTCCGCAGCTGCCTGTGGGCGAATATCCCGAGGTCGTGCCGCCCAGCGTGGTGGTGCGCGCCACCTATCCGGGGGCCAATCCCAAGGAGGTCGCCGAGTCGGTGGCCGTGCCGCTGGAGGAGGCCATCAACGGGGTCGAAGGCCTGATGTACATGAAGTCGGTCGCGGCTTCGGACGGCAGCCTGCAGGTGGTTGCCACCTTCCGCCCCGAGATCGACCCGGATACCGCCGCCGTGCGCGTGCAGAACCGTGTCAGCCAGGCCCAGAGCCGGCTGCCCGAGGAGGTGCGGCAGTTCGGCGTGACCACGCAGAAGCAGGCGTCCACGCCGCTGATGTACGTGGGCCTAGTCTCCAAGGATGGCCAGCATGATGCGCTGTACCTGCGCAACCATGTCACGCTCAAGATCAAGGATGTGCTGGCGCGCATTCCCGGCGTGGGCGACGTGGGCATCTACGGCGCGGGCGACTATGCGATGCGCGTCTGGCTGGACCCGCACAAGGTGGCAGCACGCCAGCTCACGGCCGGCGAGGTGATCGCCGCCATCCGCGAGCAGAACATACAGGTCTCGGCCGGTCAGCTGGGCGCCGAGCCCAGTGCGCAGAAGTCCGACAAGCTGCTGTCCATCAATGTGCGCGGGAGGCTGAAGACGGCCGAGGAGTTCGGCGACATCGTGCTCAAGAGCGGCGAAGGCGGCCAGGTCGTGCGTCTGGCCGACGTGGCGCGCATCGAGCTGGGCGCCAGCGACTACACGCTGCGCTCGTGGAGCGACACCAAGAACATGGCGGCCGTGGGCATCTTCCTGTCGCCGGGCGCGAATGCACTGGGCGTGGCCGAGCAGGTCTACGCGGCCATGGATCGGCTCTCCAAGGACCTGCCCGAAGGCGTGGCCTTCGAATCCGTCTGGGACCCCACGGTCTTTGTGCGCGACTCGATCAAGGCCGTGCAGAGTACGCTGATCGAGGCCGTGGTCCTGGTGGTGCTGGTGGTCATCGTCTTTCTGCAGACCTGGCGCGCCTCCATCATTCCGCTGCTGGCCGTGCCCGTGTCCATCATCGGCACTTTCGCGGGCCTGTACCTGCTGGGCTATTCCATCAACACGCTAACGCTGTTCGGCCTGGTGCTGGCGATCGGCATCGTGGTGGACGACGCCATCGTCGTGGTCGAGAACGTGGAGCGCTACATCGAGCAGGGCCATAGCCCGCAGGAGGCGGCCCATCTGGCCATGAGGGAGGTCTCCGGGCCCATCATCGCCATCGCCCTGGTGCTGTGCGCGGTCTTCGTGCCCATGGCCTTTCTCAGCGGCGTCACGGGCCAGTTCTACCAGCAGTTCGCGGTGACCATCGCCATCTCCACGGTGATCTCGGCCATCAACTCGCTGACCCTGTCGCCGGCACTGGCGGCCAGGCTGCTGCAGCCGCACGGCGCACCGCGCGACGCGCTGGCACGCGTCATCGACAAGGGCCTGGGCTGGTTCTTCCGGCCCTTCAACCGCTTCTTCGATCGCAGCGCCCATGGCTACCAGAACTCGGTGGGGCGCTCGCTGCACCGACGCGGCCTGGTGTTCGCGGTCTATGCGGCACTGCTGGCCGGCACCGCCGTGCTGTTCCATGCCGTGCCCGGGGGCTTCATCCCCATGCAGGACAAGCTCTACCTGTTTGCCGGTGCCAAGCTGCCCGAGGGCGCATCGCTGAACCGCACCGATGCGGTCACGCGCCAGATGGTGGAGACGGCCAAGAGCGTGGATGGCGTGGACATGGTCGCCGCCTTCGCGGGCTTCAATGCGCTGCAGTCCACGACCACGCCCAATCTGACCAGCTCCTACATCATGCTCAAACCCTTCGGCGAGCGCACACGCAGCGCCGAGGCCATCAATGCCGAGCTGGGCGCCAAGTTCGCGCAGATCGAGGGCGGTTTCGCCTATGCGCTGATGCCGCCGCCCATCCAGGGCCTGGGCAACGGATCTGGTTATTCGCTGTTCCTGCAGGATCGCGCAGGCCTGGGCTATGCAGCGCTGCAGCAGGCGCTTGAGGCCTTTCAGGCCGAGATTGCCAAGACACCGGGCATGACCTATCCGGTCAGCAGCTATCAGTCCAACATCCCGCAGCTGGAAGTGAAGGTAGACCGCATCAAGGCCAAGGCCCAGGGTGTGGCGCTGACCGACCTGTTCCAGACCCTGCAGGCCTATCTGGGCTCGGTCTACGTCAACGACTTCAACGCCTTCGGCCGCGTCTGGCGCGTGATGCTGCAGGCCGATGCCGACTACCGCCAGGCCGTGGAGGACATCGCCCAGCTGCGCACGCGCAACGCGCGCGGCGAGATGGTGCCCATAGGCTCCATGGTCACCGTGGTGCCCAGCTACGGACCCGATCCGGTGCTGCGCTACAACGGCTTTCCGGCCGCCGACCTGATCGGCGATTCTGATCCTCGCCTGCTGTCCTCGGCCGAGGTGCTGACCAAGCTGCAGGAGATCGCGCAGCGCACGCTGCCGCGCGGCATCGAGCTGGCCTGGACGGATCTGAGCTACCAGCAGGTCGAGCAGAGCCATGCCGCAGCCGTGGTCTTCGTGATCGCCGTGATGCTGGTGTTTCTGGTGCTGGCCGCGCTCTACGAGAGCTGGACCCTGCCGCTGGCCGTGATCCTGATCGTGCCCGTGTGCATCTGCGCGGCGCTGTTCGGCGTATGGCTGGCCGGGGGGGACAACAATGTCTTCGTGCAAGTCGGTCTGGTGGTGCTCATGGGGCTGGCCTGCAAGAACGCGATTCTGATCGTGGAGTTCGCACGCGAACTGGAGATGCGCGGTTCGGCAACAGTCGATGCCGCGCTGCAGGCCTGCCGTCTGCGGCTGCGGCCCATCGTCATGACCTCCATCGCCTTCATCGCGGGCGCCGTGCCCTTGCTGATCGGCAGTGGCGCGGGCAGCGAGGTGCGGGCGGCCACGGGCGTGACGGTGTTCTCGGGAATGCTGGGCGTGACCCTGTTCGGCCTCTTCCTCACGCCTGTGTTCTACGTCACGCTGCGCCGTCTGTCGGGCCGTTCGCTGGCGGCTCGCCCGCCCGCCCAACCGGCTTCTGCAGTGTCACCTGCATCCCTGGAGGGCAGCCATGTCTGAGATCTGCAAACCCTTGCGCCGGCATGCGCTGGCATGGGCCGTGACAGGCCTTTCGGCCCTGCTGGCAGGCTGCGCCGTCGGCCCCGATTTTCGTGCGCCCGAGTTACCCGCGGCCGGCGCGCAGTTCGCGCGGGCCGAGCCGTCTGCAGTCCCGCAGCTGGCATCCCCCGAGATCGGCTCCGATGCCGCGTTCTGGCGCCAGTTCCAGGATAGGCAACTGACGCAACTGGTAGAGCAGGCCCTGCGGGCCAACCAGGAGCTGCGCGGTGCACTGGCGCGACTCGATGAGGCCCAGGCCCTGCTGGGAGAAAGCCGTTTTGATCAGCTGCCCACGCTTACCCTGTCGGGCCAGGCGCTGCAGCAAAGACTCAGCGAAAGCCAGGCACCAAGCGGGGCGCAAAGCGGGCCGCGCAGCCAGCGCAGCTACAGCGCCGGCATCAACGCGAGCTGGGAGCTGGACCTGTTCGGTCGCGTACGTCGCAACATCGAGGCCGGCAGCGCCGACCTGCGCGCCAGTGCCGCCGATCTGGCTGCGCTGCGGGTCGCCATTGCGGCCCAGGTGGCGGCCGGCTACGCCGATCTGCGCGGCTGGCAGCAGCGCCTGCATCTGGCCGAGGCCAATGCCGCCAATCAGCAGGACACGTTGCGCCTGGTGCAGCTGCGGCTGGCGCATGGCAGCGGCACCGACTTCGACCTGGCGCGTGCCCAGGCGCAGCTGGAGACCACGCGCTCGCGCATTCCGGCGCTGCAGGCCCGGATCGCCGTGGCCCAGCACCGGCTGGCTGTGCTCACCGGCCAGGTGCCCGAGGCTCTGATCGCGGCGCTGGACGCGCCGGCGGCGTTGCCGCAGTTGCCAGAGAGCATCGCTCCTGGCACGCCCGCCGAGCTGTTGCGCCGTCGTCCCGATGTGGCCGCCGCCGAGGCGCGTCTGCATGCCGCCACGGCGCGAGTGGGCGTGGCCACGGCAGAGCTGTTCCCACGCCTGTCGCTAGGCGGTCTGCTGGGCAGCTCCGCCCTTGGCGCGGGCGCGCTGTTCGAGGCCGATAGCGCGAGCCGCAGCGTGTTCCTGGGTGTGGACTGGTCTTTTCTCGACGTGGGCCGCGTGCGTGCGCGTATCGCTGCCAGCGAGGCCGGTGCCCAGGTCGCGCTGGCCCAGTACCAGCAAAGCGTGCTGCTGGCACTGGAGGACACCGAGAATGCCCTGGTGGGCCTGGCGCGCACCCGCACCGAGGATGCCCATCTGGCCCAGGCCGCCGAGCAGCGAGCACGGGCCGAGCAGCTCGCGCAGCGCCGCTACCGCCTGGGCAGCGTGGGCCTGTACGAGGTGCTGGACGCGCAGCGCGACCTCTACGCGGCCCAGGACGCGGCGGCCGACAGCCGTGTGCGTGGCCTGCGTGCCTCCGTGGCGTTGTATCAGGCGCTGGCTGGCGGCTGGGAGGGGCAGCCCCGGTCAGGCCTATGATGGCGTTGCAATGACGCTTTCGCTGTTTCCTGACGAACCCCTGCCCGCCGAAATCATTGATGACGGTGCCGTGCTGCTGCGCGGGTTTGCGACAGCCGAGGAGCAGCGCTGGGTGGCCGAGGTGAGGGCCTTGCAGACCCGGGCAGCGTTTCGCTCCATGCAGGTGCCCGGCGGCAAGTTCATGTCGGTGGCGATCACCAACGCCGGCGGCTGGGGCTGGATTTCGGATCTGCAGGGTTACCGCTACAGCGCTGCCGATCCGCAGACCGGCAAGCCCTGGCCTGCCATCCCCGCTTTTCTGGGCGAGCAGGCCGCCAGGGCCGCGGCGCTGGCCGGCTATCCGGGTTTTGCGCCCGACGCCTGCCTGATCAACTGCTATCAGCCGGGTGCGCGCATGGGCTTGCACCGCGACCAGGACGAGCATGACTTTGCGGCGCCCATAGTTTCGGTCTCGCTGGGCCTGGCTTGCAGCTTTCTCTGGGGCGGGCTGACGCGCCAGAGTTCCACCCGGCGCCTTGCGCTCAACCATGGCGATGTGCTGGTCTGGGGAGGGCCTTCGCGCCTGGTGTTTCATGGCGTTGCCCCGCTCAAGCCGGGCCAGCACCCGCTGCTTGGCAGTGAGCGCTGGAACCTGACGTTCCGCATGGCCAAGGCTCGCTACCCGGCAGGCCAGCCATCGGAATAGGCGCTGGCGGCAGGGCAATGCCCGGCTGCCCGGCAAAGCCTGCCAGCTTTCCTACAATGGCGGTCTATGAGCCAGTCGCATCCCACCCCCGCCTACACCCGAGCCCAGGAGCTGCCCGCAACGCTTGCCAAGCGCCTCGTCATTCTTGACGGTGCGATGGGCACCATGATTCAGCGTTTCAAGCTGGGCGAGGCGCAGTACCGCGGCGAAGGCTATGCCGGTGCCGACGCTGTGGGCGAGCGCTTCAAGGACTTCGCCTATGACGTCAAGGGCAACAACGAGCTGCTGTCTCTGACCCGTCCCGACGTGATTCGCGACATCCATGAGAAATACCTGGCTGCCGGTGCCGATCTGATCGAGACCAATACCTTTGGTGCGACCACGATTGCGCAGGAGGACTATCACATGGCCGATCTGGCCTATGAGATGAACCTCAAGAGCGCGCAGCTGGCGCGTGCGGCCTGTGACAAGTACAGCTCGCCCGATCACAAGCGCTATGTGGCCGGCGCCCTGGGCCCCACGCCCAAGACGGCCTCCATCAGCCCCGATGTCAACGACCCGGCTGCGCGCAACATCACCTTCGAGCAGCTGCGCCAGGCCTATCTGGAGCAGACGCTGGCGCTGATTGAAGGCGGTGCCGACGTGATCCTGGTCGAGACCATCTTCGACACCCTCAACGCCAAGGCCGCGCTGTTTGCCGTGGACGAGGCCTTCGAGCAGACCGGCGAGCGCCTGCCCATCATGATCAGCGGCACGGTGACTGATGCCTCGGGCCGGATTCTGAGCGGACAGACCGTGACCGCCTTCTGGCACAGCGTGCGCCATAGCAACCCGCTGTCCGTGGGCCTGAACTGCGCCCTGGGTGCCACGCTGATGCGTCCCTATGTGCAGGAGCTGGCCAAGGCGGCTCCCGACACCTTTATCAGTTGCTACCCCAATGCCGGCCTGCCCAATCCCATGAGCGACACCGGCTTTGACGAAACGCCCGAGATCACCAGCCGTCTGGTACACGAATTCGCGGCCGAAGGTCTGGTCAATATCGTGGGCGGCTGCTGCGGCACCACACCCGACCATATCGGTGCCATTGCCAAGGCCGTGCAGGCCACGGCCACGCGCATGCTGTTCTACCCGGCCGAAGCCTGATTCCGCCCGCAATGGTTCGCCCCTGACCCGCGCTTCGGATCGCAGGCGTGAACCATGCGGCCCCGGCACGATCCGGGCAGCCCTGGTGCTTGAGCTGCAAGCACCGGTAGCTCTTTTTCCGATGCTTATCTGCAGGGGCGGGCACAATGGCCTGATTCCGGCTTTGATGCCCCGCCACCGACGACCGCATGACTGCACCACTGCAACCCGTTGCCTCCGTACTGCCCGTGTCCGTGCCCACGGGCCAGGCGGCTGCGCAGGCCGGCAATGTGGCTGCAGCCGCTGTCCCGGATCTTCCCGCAGCGCAGCAGCTGCCCGCCGCTCAGGCGACGCCCCCGGCGACCAGCATCGTGCAGTGGTCGCCGCAAACCTTGCAGAACCTCAAGCTCCAGGCCTTTGAACATCTGATTGCGCAACTGGCCCTGCAGGTACAGGCCCAGCCCAGTGCGCCTGCGGCGAGCTGGCCCAGTCAGGGCCTGCCAGCGGCGGTGCAGCAGTTTGTGCAAAGCCTGCTCGCGCAGGTTCAGGTCAGCCTGCAGGGGCAGGCCCAGCCCTTGCAACTGCTGGCCGGCCAGCAGGGATCGGTTGCGCTGATGCAGGCCTTGGCGCAGGCTGCGGTGTCTGGCGCGCAGCCGCCCAGCTCGGCTTTGCAGACGGCTGCGGCCCTGTCGCCCACGGCGGCCGTGGCGCTGGAGCAGGTACAGCAGGGCATGGTTGCAACCGCTGCTGGCGGCGCTGCCACACCGCGTCTGCCCCAGCTGCAAAACTGGCTGGTGCAGCAGGGCACGCTGGTCACGCCGCAAGGCGAGCGCAGCTTTTCTCTGACATTGCAGGTGCCTGCCGCCTGGGCGCAGGCTGTGGGTGCGGCAAGCATTCCGGCAGCCCAGGGAACGGGGATGACGCTGCGCCTGCCCATGGCAGATCCGGGTGTCTTGAGTAGCGGTCCTCTGGCTCTGGTGGTGCAGCCGCAGTCGCCTGCGGCGACCAGCACGCTTGCTACCAGCACATTGCTGTGGTTGGAGTTGCAACCCGTCACGGCGAGCACTGCTCAGGCGACGCCGGCACAGATGGCCGGTCTGCCTCTGGCAATGCCCGCACCGGCGCTGGCGCAGGAGGTGCAGCAGCTGCTGCAGAACAAGTCCGATCCCTGGCTGATGATGGCAGCGGCCCAGGCTGCCAATGCCCTGCCTGTGCCGCGCCGCAATAGCGAGCACCGTTCGCATTTGTGCATGACCGAAGGCTGTCAGTACCATGGTCTGGCACCCTGTGCCCAGCCTTTTTGCAGCGAGATGAATCGCATCTGGGCCGCTTCCGGCGTGGCGCGCAGCGGCTGAACCAAGCTGACGACGGACTGGACTCTGCGCAGGCCAGACTTTCATAATGCGTCTCGTTGCCTGCTTTTTGAGCAGGCTTGTCGGGTCGGAATTGGCAGCCCCGCTGCCAGCCATGTTCCGGCTGTCTTCAGTGCATCAGGCAGTGCCTGACTGCCTGTCATCGCCTCATCTCACAGGTCTTCGACCTTCTCTGTCTTCTGCTGCGCCATGGGCTGGCTGCGGGGGCAGTGACTTCACAATTCAAGGAGAACCACCGGCATGCGCTTGCGTACTGGCATTGCTTGTTCCACATGTTTCACTCTTTTGTCTGCCGCTTTGCCTGCGGCAGCCCAGTCCTCCAACGTCAGCATTGGAGGTCTGATTGACGGCGGTATCTATCGCGGCTTTGATGGCACGGCTCAGGCCGGCACGATTCAGCGCAGCAATCTTGCGATTGCGGGCTGGGAAGATCTGGGCGGCGGTCTCAAGGCCACGTTCCGTCTGAGCGCACGTTTCGATATCGATACCGGGCGTCTGGAGGATCAGGGCAGCAAGCCGTTCTGGCATGACGAGTCCACGGTGGGCCTGCAGGGCGGCTTTGGCCATCTGCGCCTGGGCCGCGCCCTGTCGGCCATGTGGTCGCAGGACTGGAAGTTCGACCCCTGGGCCAACTTCAACCGCATTTCCTCGCCGGCCTGGTACCAGTGGCACTACCTCACGCCTACCGACCGCTACAGCAACAACGGCACGGCCGAATATGGGCGCATGGCCAACGGTATCTTTTACGACTCGCCCACGGTGGGCGGTTTCACTCTGCATCTGAGCGCCTCGCCGGAGCGAACCGAGGTGCCGCTGACCTTGCGCCGTGAGGGGCGTGGCTATTCGGCCTCCCTCAACTACGACTCTGACAGCCTGAGCGGCATGCTGGCCTTCGAGCGCAACGGCAGCGGTGACAAGGACACTTTCGTGGCCGGCAAATACCGCTTTGGCGCGGCCGCCGTGATGGCCGCCTGGGACTATTCGCGCGTGGCCCAGACGGCACTCTCGGCCAAGGCCCTGACGCTGGGTGCTACCTACCAGATGGGGCAGACCACGCTAAAGGCCGGCTACGGGCGCCAGCGCATGCAGGAGCAGACCAACCATTTCTATTCCCTGGGGGCCGACTACGCGCTGTCCAAGCGCACCACGCTCTATGCCAGCCTGGGGCGCAAGAGCTACGAGTACGGTGCGGACTCGGGAACTTCGTTCGGCGTGGGCATGGCTCACGCTTTCTGAACCCCTGCCTCCTGCCCTCCAGCCGCAGCCTTGCTGCGGCTTTTTTGTGCCCGGTGCGAATGTCCAACAAGAGTTGAGGGAATTAAATCCGCCAATTTTGGGTGTTTGTCCGCCTTTGCACGGACGGCGCAGCACCGTTTCAGGCCCTGCCCCGGGCCTTGCCTGGCTAAAAATCGCCAAAAACCGTGCTTTTTGCCGATATCTACGCTCTTCCTCGTTGAAATCCAATGTGTGAATCCGATGCATTGCGCTGAATTGAGTGCACAAGGGCGGCAGTTGACGGAAGTTATGGCTGGCTGTTTCGAACGTGTGCTGAAAATCTGTCAAATGCAATGAAATAGCATTCAAAGATAGCGCTTCTTGCGACAACTCTTTGGCGACCAATTATTTGCATGCGGGCTCTGTAAATCCTTGATTTTTTTGCCCAAAATGCGCGGCATTCCCCCGATTGAGGAGAGACCGCGATGTCCTATTCCATGCCCGAGCAAGACCACCCAGTGCGCAGCGCCGACGCACAGCAAGCCGCCGCCGGCGGCGGCCAGACCGTGCACTGGCATTCGCCGGCCAAGCCCGCCGCGGCCGCTCAAGCGCAGCGCTGGCCCGTGGAGGCCGTGCAGTCCCTGCTGGATATGCCATTTCTGGATTTGCTGCACCGCGCCCAGAGCGTGCATCGCGAGCACTGGCCTGCCGGTGAGATCGAGCTGGCGACCCTGCTGTCCGTCAAGACCGGCGGCTGCCCCGAGAACTGCGGCTACTGCCCGCAGTCGGCCGAGTTCGACACGGGCGTGAAGGCCGAGAAGCTGATGAGCGTGGAGGAAGTCACCCGCGCCGCCAAGGCGGCCCAGGATGCCGGAGCCACCCGCTTTTGCATGGGCGCCGCCTGGCGCGCGCCCAAGGACCGCGACATCGAGAAGATGAACGAGTTGATCGGTGCCGTGAAGGGGCTGGGCATGCAGACCTGCGCCACGCTGGGCATGCTGCAGCCGCACCAGGCGGCATCGTTGCGCGATGCGGGTCTTGACTACTACAACCACAATCTCGATACCGCGCCTGAGTACTACAAGGATGTGGTCAGCACACGCCAGTACCAGGACAGGCTGGACACGCTGGCGGCCGTGCGCGATGCGGGCATCAGCGTGTGCTGCGGCGGCATCATCGGCATGGGCGAGACCGAGGTCCACCGTGCCGGCCTGATTGCCCAGCTCGCGAACATGCAGCCCTATCCCGAGTCCGTGCCCATCAACAGCCTGGTGCCCGTGCCCGGCACGCCGCTGGCCGACAGTGAGCCGGTGGACCCGCTGGACTTCGTGCGTGTGATCGCCGTGGCGCGCATCACCATGCCCAAGGCCCGTGTGCGCCTGTCGGCGGGCCGCCAGCAATTGGGCGAGGCCGTGCAGACCCTGTGCTTCATGGCGGGAGCCAATTCCATCTTCTACGGCGACAAGCTGCTGGTGACCGGCAATCCCGATGTGGAGGCCGATACAGGCTTGATGCGCAAGCTGGGCCTCAAGGGCCTGGGGACATCGGCCGCAAGCTGATCCCTGAATCTCCCCCGGTCATCGCACCGGGGTTTTCTCGTTGCAAATTGCATGGCCCTGCCTCCGGTGCAGGCCAGGCCGCGCTGCGCCTGCGTTTTGACAAGGCCGGTGATTCGCCTCAGGAGTTTTTGATGGACCACAGCCTTGCCGGCCGCAGCGTGCGCCATGTCTGGCACCCTTGCACCCAGATGAAGCGGCACGAAACCGCGCCGCCGATTGCCATCGACCATGCCAGCGGTCCCTGGCTGGTGGATACCGAGGGCCGTCGCTATCTGGACGGAATCAGTTCCTGGTGGGTCAATCTGTTCGGTCACTCGCATCCGCATATCCGGGCGGCGCTGACCGAGCAGTTGCGCAAGCTCGATCATGTGATGTTGGCCGGTTTCACCCACGCTCCCGTGGTCGAGTTGTCCGAGCGCCTGGCCGGCCTGACCGGCCTCGGTCATGCGTTCTACGGCAGCGACGGCGCTTCGGCCACCGAAATCGCGCTGAAGATGAGTGCGCATTACTGGCGCAACCAGGGGCAGCCTGCCAAGCACCGTTTCGTGGGTCTGGCCGGCGGCTACCACGGCGAGACCGTAGGCGCGCTGTCGGTCACCGATATTGCGCTGTTCCGCGACGCCTATGGGCCTCTGGTGCGTCTGTCGGCCACCGTGCCCAGCCCCGATGCACGCCAGGCCAGGCCCGGCGAATCTGCTGCCGACGTGGCGCGCCGCGCAGCACAGGGCCTGGAGGCCTGGCTGCAAGCGCATCACCAGGAGACTGCTGCCCTGATTCTGGAGCCGCTGGTGCAGTGCGCAGCCGGCATGGCCATGCATGACGCCGAATACCTGCGCCTGGCCCGGGCGCTGTGCGATCGCTATTCGGTGCATCTGGTGGTGGATGAGATCGCCGTGGGCTTTGGCCGTACCGGTAGCCTGTTTGCCCATCAGCAGGCAGGTATCAGGCCGGACTTCATCTGCCTGTCCAAAGGCCTGACGGGCGGGACGCTGCCCTTGTCTGCCGTGCTGACGACCGATGAGGTCTATGCCGCTTTTTATGACGACGATGCTGCGCGCGGCTTTCTGCACTCGCATTCCTATACCGGCAACCCGCTAGCCTGCCGCGCTGCCGTGGCCACGCTGGAGCTGTTCGAGCAACTGGATCAGCTGGCTGCCAACCGGCAACTGGCTGAAAAGATCAGTGCTGCATTCGCCGGGCTGAATGCCCACCCCCGCGTCAGCAACGCGCGCCAGCAGGGAATGATCTGGGCCTGGGACATCGATACAGCCTTGCCGGACTTTGCACAGCGCTACCACGAGGCAGCGCTGGATCTGGGCCTGCTGCTGCGCCCCATAGGACGCACGTTGTACTGCATGCCGCCCTATGTGCTGGACGATGCCGATATCACCCACCTGGGTCAGGCCGCGCTGGTCGCGCTGAACACCACCTTGCAGCAGGAAGCGGAGCTTGCCGCCAAGAAGGGAAAAGCATGATCGGCTGTTTCGTCACGGGCACCGATACCGGTGTGGGCAAGACCCTGGCCAGCTGTGCGCTGCTGCACGCACTGGCAGCCCATCATCCGCGCGTGGTGGGCATGAAGGCCGTGGCCGCAGGCGCCGATCCCGACGGGCAGGGCGGCTGGGTCAACGAAGACACGGTGGCCTTGCGCGCTGCCTCCACGCTGGCCGTGCCGGCAGTGCTGGACAACCCCGTGCTGCTGCCAGACCCCATGTCGCCGCATATCGCGGCCCGGCGCGCGGGCGTGGAGGTGACGTTGGCGCCGATTCTGGACGCCTACCGGCAACTGGCCGCGCAGGCCGATGCCGTGGTGGTCGAGGGCGCGGGCGGCTGGCGTGTGCCGCTGTCGGAGACTCTTTGCATTGCCGATCTGGCCGTGGCGCTGCAGCTGCCAGTGGTGCTGGTGGTGGGCCTCAAGCTCGGTTGCCTGAACCATGCGGTGCTGACCGCCGAGGCGATTCGTGCGGCCGGCTTGCCGCTGGCGGGCTGGGTGGCCAGCCGCGTGGAGCCGCAGATGCTGGTGCCCGAGGAAAACATGGACTGGCTGCGTCATCAGCTGGGAAGGCTGGGCGCGCCGCTGCTGGCCGATATTCCCTGGCAGACCAATCCCGATCCTCGCCTGACCAGCTTCTCTTTGCCCAAGGAATGGCAATGACCACATCTTCCAATTTCTGGCTGCAGGATATTCCGCAGCAGCTGGCTGCCCTGGACGCCGCCGCACTGCGCCGCACCCGTCGTACCGTGGCGCCCTTGCAAGGTGCGCGCATTCTGGTTGACGGGCAGCCCATGCTGCAGTTCTGCAGCAACGACTATCTGGGGCTGGCCCAGCACCCAGCCATGATTGAGGCCGCCTGCGCCGGTGCGCAGGACTTTGGCGTGGGCTCGGGCGGCTCTCCCATGGTCAACGGGCACAGCACGGCCAATGCCGCGCTGGAGGAGGAGCTGGCTCGCTTTGTGCAACTGCCCCGTGCGCTTTACTTCTATGCCGGGTTTGCCACCAACGCCAGCATCATCCCGGCGCTGGTGGGCGCGGACGATGCCATTTTTTCGGACGCTCTGAACCACGCCAGCCTGATCGATGGCTGCCGCCTGTCGCGCGCACAGATCCATCGTTTCGGGCATGGCGACCTGGCCGCATTGGAGCAGTTGCTGGCTGCTTGCCCGGTGCAGCGCAAGCTGGTGGTGAGCGATGCCGTCTTCAGCATGGACGGCAATGTGGCCGATATCGAGGGGTTGCTGGCGCTGTGCGAGCGCTACGACGCCCTGCTGCTGCTCGATGATGCCCACGGCTTTGGCGTGCTCGGCCCGCAAGGCCGAGGCAGCTTGGCAGCCGCAGGACTGGCGGGGGCCAAGGCTTCGCCACGTGTGCTGTACATGGCCACGCTGAGCAAGGCGGCCGGCGTCTCGGGTGCCTTTGTGGCAGGCCATGAACTGCTGATCGAGTGGCTGCTGCAGAAAACGCGCAGCTACACCTTTGCGACGGCTGCACCCGCGATGCTGGCGCGTGCATTGCAAACCAGTTTGCAGCTGATAGAGCAGCAAAGCGCCCTGCGTCTGCAGCTGCAGGCCCGTATCGCCCAGTTGCGCGCGGGTCTGCAGCCCTTGTTGCAAGGCAAGGGTTGGCGACTTTTGCCATCGGACACCGCCGTGCAGGCGCTGGTGGTGGGCGGCAACGACGCTGCGCTCAGCCTTATGGATGGGTTGCGCCGTTATGGCCTATGGGTGCCGGCGATCCGTCCCCCCACCGTGCCTGTGGGCACGGCGCGACTTCGCATCGCGCTGTCGGCGCTGCACACCGAGGCAGACGTGAACCGGCTGCTGGCGGCGCTGCAGGAGCTGGCAGGCTGACACTGCCGAGCGGCGGGGCCTGTGCCGCACCAGGCCCTGGCCTCATTCTTCGCCGATTTGACCGCTATCAAACCGAACTTTCCGACCCGTGGCCCATTCACGGGCTGGTGGTGCGATTGCGCCTGGGTGCGTGCGGATTCTTGGTTCTCTCCTCGCAGTCAGGAGCGATTTTGATAGGTTTTTCTCGAGGTCTGGCCGCGTCGCTGGGCATGTTTGCGCTGGGTGCAGCATGGGGCCAGTCTTCCCAGGTTCAGATCAGCGGTCTGCTTGATCTGGGCATTTACCGCGACTTCAAGGGCACGGCGCAACTGGGCACGATTCAACGCAGCCACATCACGTTTTCGGGTGTCGAGGATCTGGGGAGCGGACTCAAGACCACGTTTCGCCTCAGCCACCGGCTGGATCTGGACACCAGTCTGAACGAAGGCTTTGGGCAAAAACCCTTCTGGCACGGTGAATCCACTGTCGGCCTGCGCGGCGACTGGGGTCATGTGCGCATGGGGCGGGCGTTGTCCGCACTCTGGGCCCATGACTGGAAGTTTGATCCCTGGGGCCATATCAATCGCGTGGCCTCCTCGGCCTGGTACCAGTGGTTCTATTACGCGCCCACGGATCGTGTCAGCAACAACGGTGCGCCCGAATTCGGCCGTACGCCGAACGGCATTTTCTATGATTCGCCCACGCTTGGCGGCTTCACCCTGCATCTGAGCGGATCGCCCGAGCATACCCAGGGCGCGGGCGGTGGCAAGCCCTATGCGGCATCGCTGGAATACGCCCAGGGCCCGCTGTCAGGCCTGCTGGCGCTTGACCGCAACGGCAGCGGCGACCGTGCGTTGTTTGGGGCAATCAAGTACCGGCTGGGCGTCACCTCGCTGGGCGACACCACGCTGATGGCTTCGACCGACGACAGCCGCAGGGCACACGGCCTGGGGCGCTCGCGCGTGCTCTCGGTTGGTGCCACGCACAAGCTGGTCGCACAGACCACGCTCAGGGTTGGCGTGGGGCGGCAGAAGCTCGATGGCGATACCCGTCTGTTCTATTCGCTGGGCGCAGACCATGCGCTGTCCAGGCGCACCACGCTATACCTCAGCCTGGGCCACCAGCGGCCGGACCACAAAGGCGGCAGCACCTCGCTGGGCGCAGGCATGTCGCACGCCTTCTGAGCCCATCAAGAAGTTGCTGGCCGCGGCCTACTTGCCCGCACCCTCCACCAGCTTGGGCACGCGGGGAGCCACGGCGCACATCAGCTCATAGCCCAGCGTGCCGGCGGCAGCGGCCACCTCGTCGATGGGCAGCACGACCCCATTGCTGGCGCGGCCCCAGAGCGTGACCTCGCTGCCCAGTCTGGCCTTGGGCACGGGGCTCAGGTCCACGGCCAGCATGTCCATGCTGACGCGGCCCAGCGTGCGGGTGCGCACACCTTCCACCAGCACCGGCGTACCTGTGGGGCAGACGCGGGGATAGCCGTCCGCATAGCCGCAGGCCACCACGCCCAGACGCAGCGGAGCGTCGCTCTGGAAGCGCGAGCCATAGCCTACGGTATCGCCCGGTTGCAGCTCCTGAATGCCAATGATTTTTGACGACAGCGTCATGGTCGGCTCAAGCCCCCAGTGGGCCGCGTCGTGAGCGGGGAAGTCGGGCGAGCTGCCGTAGAGCACGATGCCGGGGCGCACCCAGTCGCAGCGCACATTGCCTTCATCGCCATACAGCAAGGTGGCGGCGCTGTTGCTGATACTGCGCTCGCCGGGCAGGTCCAGCGTGGTTTCGTGAAAGACCTTGAGCTGATGGTCGATGCCATGCGCCACGTCGGCATCGCTGAAATGGGTCATGAACGAGATCTCGTCGACCTGGGGCAGGGCGTTCAGCCGCGCATAAGCCGCACGAAAACGCTCGGGTGTAAAGCCCAGCCGGTTCATGCCGCTGTTCATCTTGAGGAATACACGGTGGCCGACCTGGGTCTTGTGGGCGGCCAGCCAGTCGATCTGTTCGTCGCAGTGCACGGCATGCCAGATACCGAGGCGCGAGCAGATTTCCAGGTCGCGCAGCTCGAACACGCCTTCAAGCAGCAGGATGGGGCCGCGCCAGCCCAGTTGGCGCACGCGCTGGGCTTCATCCAGGTCCAGCATGGCAAAACCGTCCGTCGCTCGCAGCCCCTCAAACACGTTTTCGATACCGTGGCCATAAGCGTTGGCTTTGATCACGGACCACAATTTGGCATCCGGGACGGCTTGCCGTACCCGCTCCAGATTGTGGCGAACGGCTTCAGGATGGATGGTGACAGTAATGGGACGAGGCATGGTTTTTCTCAATCAGACCAGTGGGATTCTGGCACTGTCAGCCGGAGCCTGCGTGATATAACCGCCAGTCACTTGCCACGGGGTCTCTTATTTCTTGGCATCGGTCCGCCCGGTGCCAGTTACAGCTAATTCATGAAGCGCGGTTTCTACACCATCATGTCAGCGCAGTTTTTCAGCTCGCTGGCAGACAACGCCTTGTTTGTGACCGCTGTAGAGCTGTTGCGTGCCAATGGTGCCCCCGAGTGGCAACGTGCTGCCCTGGTGCCCATGTTCGCACTGTTCTACGTGGTTCTGGCGCCCTTTGTCGGAGCCTTTGCGGATGCCTTGCCCAAGGGGCGGGTCATGTTCATCAGCAACGCCATCAAGGTGGTGGGCTGTCTGATGATGCTTTTCGGCCATCATCCGCTGATCGCCTACGCCGTCATCGGCCTGGGCGCAGCGGCCTATTCTCCGGCCAAGTACGGCATCCTGACCGAGCTGCTGCCGGCCTCACAGCTGGTCAAGGCCAATGGCTGGATCGAAGGCCTGACCATCACCTCCATCATTTTGGGGGTGCTGGTGGGCGGCCAACTGGTGGGGCCGACCATCTCAGAGCATCTGCTGGGCTTTGACTTCCCGTATTTCAACACCGGCGTGGATAGCCCGGCAGAAGCAGCGATTGCCGTGCTGATCCTGATCTACATCGTGGCGGCCTGGTTCAACCTGCACATCCCGTTGACGGGCGTGGCCATGCGTCCGCTGCGTGAAGACCCGAGCAAGAGCCTGATGGCCAATCTGCTGGGCCTGCTGCCCGATTTCTGGCGCTGCAGCAAACGCCTGTGGGCTGACAAGCTGGGTCAGATCTCGCTGTCCACGACCACGCTGTTTTGGGGTGCATCGGGCAATCTGCGCTATATCGTGCTGGCCTGGGGTGCTGCGGCCCTGGGTTACAGCACCACCCAGGCATCGGCCCTGGTGGGGGTGGTTGCAATAGGCACGGCCGTCGGTGCGGTGCTGGCCTCCATGCGCATGCGTCTGGACAACGCCACGCGGGTGATTCCCATGGGCGTGCTCATGGGCCTGCTCGTGGTCTGCATGATCTTTATCGACAATCTCTGGGTGGCCGTGCCCTTCCTCATTCTGCTTGGCGGTCTGGGCGGCTTTCTGGTTGTTCCCATGAATGCGCTGCTGCAGCACCGCGGCCACAACCTCATGGGTGCGGGCCGCTCGATTGCGGTGCAGAACTTCAACGAGCAGCTGGCCATCCTGGCCATGGGTGGCTTCTACAGTCTGTCCACCAAAATGGGATTGACTGCTTTTGGTGCGATCACGGTATTCGGTCTGCTGGTCGCCGCTACCATGGTGCTGATCGGCCTCTGGCACTGGAATAATTGCAAGAAACACCCAATAGAGGTCGAGAAACTGCTGGACATCGCGCGTCGCGACTGCCATTGAAGTCCTGCAGCCTGCGCGCTGCATTAACTACACAATCAATAGCTTCTAACGCTTGCAGAGTAAGCGTTAGAAGCCTTTTTTATGCATAGTCCACTGCCTGTATTTGCGCTGCTGCTCAATGCCCTGATCTGGGGTCTGTCATGGTGGCCGTTTCGCCTCATGCATGAAGCCGGACTGCATCCGCTATGGGCCACGGCATTGATGTATGCTCTGGTGCTGGCCGGTCTGCTGACGCTGCGCCCGGCCAGCCTCAGGCAGGCCTGGCATTACCCGGTGCTCCTGCTGCTGGCGGCCAGCTCGGGCCTGAACAACGTGGCCTTCAACTGGGCAGTGACCGTGGGCGATGTGGTGCGCGTCATTCTGCTGTTCTATCTCATGCCGGCCTGGGCGGTACTGCTGGCCTGGAAGCTGCTGGGAGAAAAACCCACGCCAATGGCGCTGCTGCGGCTGTTACTGGCCTTTGGCGGTGTGGTGCTGGTGCTGCTGCCCGCCGATGCCTCGCTCTCCGGGCTTTTTGCCGGACTGACCCTGGCCGATGCGCTGGCCGTGTTTGGCGGCTTCATGTTTGCGCTGACCAATGTGCTGCTGCGCCGCTTTCAAGGCATTCCGGCCCAGGCCCGCATGCTTGCCATGTTTGCCGGCTGCATGAGCATGGGCCTGCTGACAGCCCTGACTGCCAGCAGCCTGGGCGTGGTGCCTGGCTTTCCGGCTTTCGATGGCAGCTGGGCCTTGGTGGCGATGGGTCTGGCTGTGCTGCTGATGCTGGGCAACTGGGCCCTGCAATTCGGTGCCGCTCATCTGCCTTCGGGCGTGACCTCGGTGGTCATGCTCAGCGAAGTGGTGTTTGCCAGCGTCTCCTCGGTGCTGATTGCCCATGAGGCGCTTTCGGCGCGCACGCTGGCCGGCGGCGCGCTCATCATGGGCGCGGCCTTGCTGGCCACCTTGGGCAGAGCCCCGAAAAAATAGCCCAAACCACATCAAGGACACCGAGGAAGCGCCTACGCCGGCCGCGCCGCCCCGCACCGAAGGTGTCGTCCCCCTCCCGAAGAGAGAGGGGGAAGGCGGGGCCGCCCAGGCGCACGGCGCCTCAGGGGGTCACATCAGCTTCCCTGCCAGGATCAGGTATCCGGGCACCCAGCCTGTGAGCACGCCTTGTGCGATGCACAGCCAGCCCGTGGGGCGCTCAATGCTCTTCCTCAGGGCCAGCAGTGCGAAGAACAAGGCCCAGAGCACGGCCCAGGCGGCCCAGTTGACGCCCATCCACCAGTCCAGCCCCGAGCTGGCGCTGGTCAGCGTATCGAGGGCCACGGGCACGGCGGTGACCGCCACGAACAAGCTGAACCAGCCCAGACCGCGGCCATCGGCACCGCTGAAGCGATTGAAAGCCACCCAGAGATAGGTGAAGGCGAACAGCAGGGTCAGCGCACCGCTCTTGACCGATGCTGCGTCGGCCGCCGGGCCGAAGATGCTGGCCAGGCCAATGCATAGGGACACCACGCCGGTGAAGATGTTGATGACCCAGATTTCCTTGTCGGCAATCTTGCCTAGCATCCACAGGCCGTTGAGAAACAGCACGGCACCCACATAAAACAGCGACAAACCCAACCACATACAAAAGCTCCTTGGCTGCAGGCTGGTGCAGCGCGGCGAGGATTGTGGGGCCGTGCGGGGCGGGGCGTAACCCTGGGTGAACGCAAAAGAGTCTTGCGCCATGGGTCGGGAATGGGCTCAGAACCCCCCATCCCGACCGCCGCGCAGGCGGCGGTAAAGCGTGCCGCGCGAGATACCCAGGGCGCGCGCGGCCTGGGAGACATTGCCGCCATGCTGGTCCAGCGTCTCCCTGATCAGCTGCGTGCTGTGCTCGCGCAGCGTGGCCAGGGTGGGCGCTTCGGCGACGTGCGTTGCTTCGGTGGCGACGGGGCTGGCCTGGTCTTGCGCGCTGCTGGTGTCCAGGTGCGAGCCAAGGCCGTGCGAGGCTTGCAGATGCGCCTGCATCCAGACGCCCAGGCCGCTGGCCAGGCGCAGCGGCGCGGGGCCGGGCTGGCCGCTCAGTTGCAGCAAGCGCGACAGATCGTGGCCCAGCAGCTCTTGCGCGCTGCGAGCTGCATGCCCGGGCTGGCCGATGAGCTGGGCGGCGATGCCGTTCATCCAGGCGACGCGGCCATCGGCAGCCACCCCCATCAGCGCCTGCAGCGGCGTATGCAGCAGGGCAGGCGTTACCTGAAAACGCAGCACCAGATGCTCGTGGGACTGCGCCTGCAGCAAGGTGTTTTCGATGGTCGTGGCGTACATGCCGACCACGGGGCTGGCGTCGAAGCTGAAATGCTGCTCCTCCACCATCAGATTGAGCACCCCGGCCAGGCGGCCGTGCACGTCGCGTATGGGTGCCGCCGCGCAGCGGAAGGCGTGCAGCTCGTCGAAATAGTGCTCGCCATTGGTGACGGTGCAGGCCTGGCCGGTGGCGGCGACGATGCCTGGTGCGTTCGTGCCCATGGCCTGCTCGGACATGTTCAGGCCGACCCGCTCGTCACGGGGTCGCATGGATGCCGGGGAGACATGGAGCACGATGCCCTTGTTGTCCGTCAGCATCACGCGCGTGCCGGTGCCCGCCAGTGCCTGCTCCAGGGTCGGCAGCTCGTGCTGCAGTGCCTGCAGCAGGCCGCGGCAGCGCTCCTGCGTGGCATGCAGCCGGCTGGGGCTGACGGGAGCCAGAGCCAGCCGCCGTCCATTGCAGTGCTGGCGCTGGCTGCGCAGCCAGGACTGGATGACCGCCTCGCTGACCAGGCCCGAGGGGCGTATGCCGGCCTCGAAGAACTGGCGGCGAGCCTGCAGAGCACGCTCCGCACCGGTGCTCGAGAAGCACAGCTGTAGCGCGTCCATCGCGCGTGGCTCATCAACGCTCATGTTATGTCCGGGCTGTTCGCAGGAGCGGTCAATGTGTTCCGCAATGGAACACTTCGAGCCTGGGGAAATCCCGATCATGAAGAAAAACAGTCGATACACCATGCTTTGCGGCATAGCAATCACAACAGGAGACCTCGATGGAACGGCTGATCGACAACTCTCATGGACGGCCCGGCCGCATAGCCTGGATGCTGGCCGCCTGCCTGGGGAGCGCAGCGGCTTTCGCGCAAACCGACCCCGCAGCGCAGGCCGCTGCCGCCGTGCAGCGCGTCGACGGCGCTTTCATCCGTGCCAATGCTGCCAAGACGCCTGACTGGCCCACCATCGGCGTGGACTATGCCGAGACCCGCTACAGCCGCCTCGATCAGATCAATGCTGGCAACGTCAAGGACCTGGGCCTGGCATGGTCGTACAACCTTGAATCCACGCGCGGTGTGGAGGCCACGCCTGTCGTCGTGGACGGCATCATGTACGTCAGCGCCTCATGGAGCGTGGTGCATGCCATCGACACCCGTACCGGCAACAGGATCTGGACCTATGACCCGCAGATCGACCGCAGCACCGGTTTCAAGGGGTGCTGCGACGTCGTCAACCGCGGCGTGGCGCTGTGGAAGGGCAAGGTCTATGTGGGCGCATGGGATGGCCGCCTGATTGCGCTGGACGCCGCCACCGGCAAGGAGGTCTGGCACAAGAATACCTTCGAGGGGCAGAAGGGGTCGCTCACCATCACCGGCGCGCCGCGCGTGTTCAAGGGCAAGGTCATCATCGGCAACGGCGGCGCCGAGTATGGCGTGCGCGGCTACATCACAGCCTATGACGCCGAGACCGGCGAGCAGAAATGGCGCTGGTTCAGCGTACCCGGCGATCCGTCCAAGCCCTTCGAGGACGAATCCATGAAACGCGCCGCCAGGACCTGGGACCCCAGCGGCAAATGGTGGGAGGCCGGCGGTGGCGGCACCATGTGGGACAGCATGACCTTCGATGCCGAGCTCAACACCATGTATGTGGGCACGGGCAATGGATCGCCCTGGTCGCACAAGGTGCGCAGCCCCAAGGGCGGCGACAACCTGTACCTGGCTTCCATCGTGGCCCTGGATCCCGACACCGGCAAATACAAGTGGCACTATCAGGAAACACCGGGCGACAACTGGGACTACACCTCCACCCAGCCCATGATCCTGGCCGACATCAAGATCGCCGGCAAGCCGCGCAAGGTCATACTGCATGCGCCCAAGAACGGCTTCTTCTTCGTGCTCGACCGCACCAATGGAAAGTTCATCTCGGCCAAGAACTTCGTGCCCGTGAACTGGGCCAGCGGCTACGACAAGCACGGCAAGCCCATCGGCATTGCAGCAGCGCGCGACGGCAGCAAGCCTCAGGACGCGGTGCCGGGCCCATATGGCGCGCATAACTGGCACCCCATGTCCTTCAACCCCCAGACGGGCCTCGTGTATCTGCCTGCGCAGAACGTGCCCGTCAACCTGATGGACGACAAGAAATGGGAGTTCAACCAGGCCGGACCGGGCAAGCCCCAGTCGGGCACCGGCTGGAACACGGCCAAGTTCTTCAATGCCGAGCCGCCCAAGAGCAAGCCTTTCGGTCGCCTGCTGGCCTGGGACCCCGTTGCGCAAAAGGCCGCCTGGAGCGTGGAGCATGTCTCGCCCTGGAACGGCGGCACGCTGACCACGGCGGGCAATGTGGTGTTCCAGGGCACGGCTGATGGCCGCCTCGTGGCCTATCACGCGGCCAGCGGCGAAAAGCTGTGGGAAGCGCCCACGGGCACCGGGGTGGTGGCTGCGCCCAGCACCTATATGGTGGACGGCAAGCAGTATGTCTCGGTGGCCGTGGGTTGGGGCGGTGTCTACGGTCTGGCTGCGCGCGCCACCGAGCGCCAGGGCCCGGGGACGGTCTATACCTTCGTCGTGGGCGGCAAGGCCAAGATGCCGGAGTTTGTGGCCCAGCGCACGGGCCAGTTGCTGCAGGGCGTGAAATACGACCCTGCCAAGGTCGAGGCCGGCACCATGCTGTATGTAGCCAACTGCGTGTTCTGTCACGGCGTGCCGGGCGTGGACCGTGGCGGCAACATTCCCAATCTGGGCTATATGGACGCGAGCTATATCGAGAACCTGCCCAACTTCGTCTTCAAGGGCCCGGCCATGGCGCGCGGCATGCCGGACTTCACGGGCAAGCTGTCTGGCGATGACGTGGAGTCCCTCAAGGCCTTCATCCAGGGCACGGCGGACGCCATCCGGCCTAAGCCCTGAAGCCTGTACTTCACCCAGCCGGACCGCTGGTGCATCCGAGCCACGCACCGGCGGTCCCAGATCGCAAACCTCTTCTTTTGACTCGATACCAAGGAAATAGCCTTATGCAAGACCATCTGCAGTTCTACATCGACGGCCAATGGGTGAATCCGATCAGCCCGCGCAGCCTGGACGTCATCAATCCCTCCAATGAGCAAGCCATCGCCCGCATCAGCATGGGCTCGGCGGCCGACGTGGACAAGGCCGTGGCTGCCGCGCGCCGCGCCTTCGAGAGCTACTCGCGCACCAGCCGCGAAGAGCGCCTGGCCCTGCTGGCCAAGGTGCTGGAGGTCTACCAGCGCCGCTACGGCGACTTTGTACAGACCATCTCGCAGGAGATGGGGGCGCCGCTGTGGCTGTCCAAGGCGGCGCAGGCCGCCATGGGGGTGGCCCATCTGGGCTCCACCATCGAGGTCCTCAAGAACTTCGCCTTCGAACATGTGCAGGGCAGCACGGCCATCGTGCATGAGCCCGTGGGCGTGGTCGGCATGATCACGCCCTGGAACTGGCCCATCAACCAGATCATGTGCAAGGTTGCACCGGCCCTGGCCGCAGGCTGCACCATGGTGCTCAAGCCCTCGGAGGTCGCCCCGCTCAATGCCCTGCTCGTGGCCGAGGTGCTGCACGAGGCGGGCGTGCCGCCCGGTGTCTTCAACCTCGTCAACGGCGACGGCCCGGGCGTGGGCGAGGCCATGTCCTCCCACCCCGGCATAGACATGATGACCTTCACGGGCTCCACGCGCGCGGGCATTGCCGTGGCCAAGGCCGCGGCCGACAGCGTCAAGCGCGTGGCCCAGGAACTGGGCGGCAAGTCCGCCAACATCGTGCTGGACGACGCCAACCTGCAAAAGGCCGTGACCCAGGGAGTGCAGGCGGTGCTGATGAACTCGGGCCAGAGCTGCAATGCCCCCACGCGCATGTTTGTGCCGCGCGCCCTGCATGGGCAGGCTGTGGAGATCGCCCGTGGCGCCGCAGCAGCAGCGACCGTGGCCGATGCGCTGGCGGAGGGCATGCATATGGGGCCCGTGGTCAGCGAGGCGCAATGGGGCAAGATCCAGGCCCTGATCCGCAAGGGAATTGAAGAGGGCGCGACCCTGGTGGCCGGCGGTACGGGCCGCCCCGAGGGGCTGGCTCAGGGCTACTTTGTCAAACCCACGGTGTTTGCCGACGTGAGCAACGACATGACCATCGCGCGCGAGGAAATCTTCGGTCCCGTGCTGGTGATGATTCCCTACGATGACGAGGAAGACGCCATTCGCATGGCCAACGACACGGTGTACGGCCTCTCGGGCTATGTGCAGTCAGGCAGCCTGGAGCGTGCGCGCCGCGTGGCCGCGCGACTGCGTACCGGCATGGTGCACCTCAACGGCGCGGGGCCTGACTTTACTGCGCCGTTCGGCGGCTACAAGCAGTCAGGCAATGGCCGTGAATGGGGCGAGCACGGTTTCCGCGATTTCCTGGAAACCAAGGCCGTGATGGGCTACAGCGCGGCCTGATCTATTCAAAATCAAAAGCTGCTGGTGACCATCTGATGGTCACCAGCAGCTTTTTTATTGAATATTCTGCTGGCGGCGACGCGCGCGTTCCAGCTGCTGGGCGACCTGGCGCGGATTCATGCCGTACATCTCGGCAAACTCCTGCTCCGAAGTCTGGCCGCTGAGCTGGAAGGAGCGCAGCAGCGCTTCGTCCTTGGCGGCGCGGGCGTCGGCCTCGGCCAGCGCATCAGCCACCAGGGCATTGGTCTTTTCGTCACGGCCCTGCACGCGCTCGGCGTATTCCTCGCGTGTGAGACCGGAGGCCTCGTAGGCGATGACGATGCGGTTGCGCAGCTTGGGCGTCAGATCTTCCTGCGTGCGCTGCTGGCGGCGGCGGAAGACTTCGATCAGCGCGTGGTGAACATGCTCGGGCAGCGTGGCTTCCACGGGCTGGCCGCTCAGGTCATGACGCTGCTGGCCGCTTGCCATGGCGGCCAGATAGCGACCGGAGCGGGTGTGCTGCTGCAGCGCGCTCTTGAGCGCGTCCTTGTCCAGCTCAGGGTGGGCGGCCAGCAGGTCTTCAAAAATGCCGCGCTTGAAGGGCAGCAACTGCTCGCCGAACAAGGCCGGGTGCCACTGCGCTAGCTGCTCCAGCAAGGGGTGTTGCGGACGTGCGGCCTGCGGGGCGGCTTTGGCTGCAGGAGCCGGGTTCTGGCGGCCACGGCCGCCTCGGCGCGAGCGTGAGCCGGGCTGCGAGTCCTGCACGCTGTGCTGCGATGCCGCTTGCGTGGCTTTCTGCTCTTGTGATTCAGACACGATTTCAGTCATGGCAAAGCCCGTGGGCCTGGGAAAACAAAACCCCCAATCATGCCAGCATTGCAAACTGCAGTGGCATGCGGGGGTGTCAGCCGGTGGCCAGCGCCTGATCCAGCAGCTCCACCCAGTGCATGACCGGGACCTCGGTGCCGTTTTGCAGATGGACGATACAGCCCATATTGGCCGAGAGAATCGCTGCGGGCTTTTCGGGCGCGAACGGCTCGTCCAGTGCTGCGATCTTGCGGTCGCGCAACTGGTGCGAGATTTCGGGCTGCAGCACCGAGTAGGTGCCGGCAGAGCCGCAGCACAGATGGGATTCGGTGCGTGCCACGCGCAGGTCAAACCCCAGCTCGCGCAGGCCCGCCTCCACGCCGCCACGCAGTTTCTGCCCATGCTGCAGCGTGCAGGGCGGGTGGTAGGCCACGGGGGCCCGGGGCGCGGTGATGCGGTCCTTGAGCTTGTCCACCAGCTCGGGCAGCATGTCGGGCAGCAGTTCGCTGAGGTCACGGGTCAAGGCGCTGATGCGCGCGGCCTTGTCGGCGTATTGCGGCTCCAGCCGCAGCAGATGGCCGTACTCCTTGACGGTGACACCACAGCCCGAGGCGTTCATCACGATCGCCTCGACCTCGCCGCGCTCCACCAGCGGCCACCATGCGTCGATATTGGCACGCATCTGGGCCTTGCCGCCGTCCTGGTCGTTGAGGTGGAATTTCACCGCGCCGCAGCAGCCGGCCTTGTCGGCAATCACGGTCTGTACGCCCACGGCGTCCAGCACGCGGGCCGTGGCGTAGTTGATGCGCGGCATCATGGCCGGCTGCACGCAGCCTGCCAGCAGCAGTACCTTGCGCGCATGTTCCCGCGCGGGCCAGGTTCCGGCATCCTGGGTTGCCGGTATTTTTTCGCCAAGGGTCTCGGGCAGCAGGCCTTTCACGGCGCGGCCCAGCTTCAGCGCGGGGGCGAACAGTGGGGAGTTCATGCTCTCCTTGAGCAGCCAGCGCTGCATCTTCTCGCCTGTGGGGCGCTCGACCTGCTCATCGACGATCTTGCGGCCAATATCGACCAGGTGGCCGTACTGCACGCCGCTGGGGCAGGTGGATTCGCAGTTTCGGCAAGTCAGGCAGCGGTCCAGGTGCAGCTGCGTGGCCCGCGTGGGTGTTTGCCCTTCCAGCACCTGCTTGATCAGATAGATGCGGCCGCGCGGGCCGTCCAGCTCGTCGCCCAGGGTCTGGTAGGTGGGGCAGGTGGCGGTGCAGAAGCCGCAATGCACGCATTTGCGCAAGATGGCTTCGGCTTCCTGGCCTTCTGGCGTGGCACGGTATTCGGGCGCGAGATTGGTTTGCATGGGTGCTGTCCTTGTTCTTACCAATGCGCCGAGAGACGGTTCACATTGAGAATGCCGGCGGGGTCGAACGCCTGCTTGAGGCGGGCATGCAGCTGTGCCGCTGTGCGGCCTGCCGGGCTGGCCTGTGCGTGCGTATCGAGATCGCTGTTGGCGCTTGTCTGGCTGCCTTCCTCGGCCCTGAAAAGCGAGGCGGAACCACCGGCTGCCTGCGCCAGCTGCTGCAAGGCTGCGGCGGCCGAACGCGGGGCCTGCACCCAGCGCTGTGCACCATGCCAGTCGATCAGGGGACCGATGGCATCGCCGGGCAATTGCAGCGGTGCTGCGGTCGCGGGAACGGACAGACGCCACAGACAATGATCGGCAGCGCGCTGCTGGAACCAGGGTAGGCTCAGATCGCGGCTGGCGCTCCAGTCGGCGGCAACGGCGTCGCTGTCCAGCCGTTCGCCACCCAGGCGCAGCGTGGCGGCCTGCACCGCCGCGCGGGCGCCGCGCAGGCGCAGATACAGCGTGCCCTTTCCGTCTTCTTCCAGCCAGTTGCTGGCATTGAGCGGCAGCGGCTGGCCGCCCCAGTGATTGAGCCAGTCCAGTGCCTGCGCCTGGCTGCAGGCGTCAAAGCGCAGCGTGGCTTCGGCCGGAGCCACGGGCAGGACCTTGAGGCTGACCTCGGTGATCAGGCCCAGCGTTCCCCAGCTGCCCGCCATCAGGCGCGAGACGTCATAGCCGGCCACATTCTTCATGACCTGGCCGCCGTAGCGCAGCCGCTCGCCCTGGCCGTTGATCATCTCCAGGCCCAGCACGAAATCGCGCACTGCGCCCACGCTGGCACGCGACGGGCCCGACAGGCCAGCGGCGACTATGCCGCCCACGGTGCTGCCGGCACCCAGGTGCGGCGGCTCGAAGGCCAGGCACTGGCCCTGGGCGGCCAGGATCGCTTCCAGCTCGGCCAGCGGCGTGCCGGCGCGTACGGTGACAACCAGCTCGCTGGGCTCGTAGCTGACGATGCCGCTGAGCGTGCGCGTGGACAGCGGCTCGCCCTGCAGGCGCAGGCCGTAGAAGTCCTTGCTGCCGCCGCCGCAGATGCGCAGCGGGGTCTTGTCACTGGCAGCGGCGCGAATGCGCTCGCTGAGCTGATTGATTTGGCTGGTGGCTGAATCCATGGCCTGCATGGTAGCCGGGGCGCCCCCGGAGCAGGAAGGGCCGATCTTTGATTTTTTTGAAAAGCAGGCGTGAATAAAAAAAGCCCCGCAGCTTGCACTGCGGGGCAACGTAATGAAACTGAACTTGCGAAGAGCCTGCCGCTTAGCGGGTGTAGGCCACCTCACCATGGGAAGTGATGTCCAGGCCTTGGCGTTCTGACTCTTCCGAGACACGCAGACCCACGGTCAGATCGGCAATCTTGTAGGCCACGTAGGAGACCACGCCGGACCAGACGATGGTCACCAGCACGCTCTCGACCTGCACCCACAGCTGATGGGCCATGTTGTAGCCCTCGGGCTCGATACCGCCCAGGCCCTTGGCGCAGAACACGCCGGTCAGGATGGCACCCAGGATACCGCCGACACCGTGGACGCCGAACACGTCGCAGACGTCGTCGACCTTGAGCAGGTGCTTGAGGCCGGAGACGCCCCAGAAGCACAGAGGGCCGGCGATGATGCCCATGACGATGGAGCCCATGGGGCCGACGAAGCCGGCGGCGGGCGTGATGGTCACCAGACCGGCCACGGCACCCGAGGCGGCGCCCAGCATGGAGGCCTTGCCGCGCAGCAGCGCTTCGGCCACGATCCAGGAGATGGCGGCAGCGCCGGTCGCCAGGATGGTGTTGATGAAGGCCAGGCCGGCAATGCCGTTGGCGGCACCGGCGGAGCCGGCGTTGAAGCCGAACCAGCCCACCCACAGCAGGGAAGCGCCCACCATGGTCAGCGTCAGGCTGTGCGGAGGCAGGGCTTCCTTGCCGAAGCCGATGCGCTTGCCCAGCATGTAGGCACCCGCCAGGCCGGCCACGGCGGCGTTGATGTGCACTACGGTACCGCCAGCGAAGTCCAGCGCGCCATCGGCACCCAGCAGACCGCCACCCCACACCATGTGGGCCATGGGGATGTAGCTGAAGGTGAACCACAGCACGGAGAACACGATCACGGCCGCGAACTTGATGCGCTCTGCGAACGCACCCACGATCAGCGCCACGGTGATGGCCGCGAAGGTGGACTGGAAGGCCACGAACACGTATTCGGGGATGGTCTTGAGCATGGACGACAGCGTGTCAGGCGTGATGCCCATGAGGAACAGCTTGTCGAAGCCCGCGAAGAACTTGCCTTCGCCGCCAAAGGCCAGCGAGTAGCCGTAGATGGCCCACAGCACGGTGATCAGCGAAAAGATCACGAAGACCTGCGCCAGCACGGACAACATGTTCTTGCTGCGCACCAGGCCGCCGTAGAACAGCGCCAGGCCGGGGATGACCATCAGGATCACCAGCATGGTCGAGGTCAGCATCCAGGCGGTATCGCCGGCGCTCAGGGTGGGAACGGCCTCGGCTGCGGCTTCGGCCACAGGGGCTGCGGCGGCGGCAGCGGTGGCTGCTTCCTGGGCAAAACCGGCAGCGCTTGCAGCCAGCAGGCCCAGTCCCAGGCCTGCACTCAATAATTTCTTGGTCATGGCAATCTTTCTCAAAACGGTTCCAGAGAGACTGAGCCTTTACAGGGCCGCGTCGCCGGTTTCTCCTGTACGGATACGGATCGACTGCTCCAGCGCCTGCACAAAGATCTTGCCGTCGCCGATCTTGCCGGTGCGGGCCGCGCCCTCGATGGCGTCGATGGCGGCGTCCACCAGATCGTCGGCAATCGCGGCCTCGATCTTCAGCTTGGGCAGAAAGTCCACCACGTACTCGGCACCGCGGTACAGCTCGGTGTGACCTTTCTGACGGCCGAAGCCCTTGACTTCGGTCACGGTGATGCCTTGGACACCGATTTGGGAAAGAGCTTCACGCACTTCGTCGAGCTTGAAGGGTTTGATGATGGCGATCACCATTTTCATGACGGGCTCCTGAAAAATTAGAAAGTCTTGGAGAGCGTCAGAATCAGACGCGCCTTGTTCACATCGCCGAAGTAGGCCTTCTTGTTGGCGCCGGTCACCGCTGCTGCTGCAGAGAAGCCGTCGCCCAGGTCATAGGCACCACCGACGCTGTAGTCCACATAGTTGGGAACGCCCAGGTCCTTGATGTCGCTGGAGAAATGGGTGTAACCAACTGATGCTTTCAGTGTCACCTTGGGCATCACTTCCTGGCTGTAGGAGAACTGCAGATAACCGGTGTTGCGACCCTTGAGACCCGAACCCGCCTTGGCGCCGGCCCAGCCGAAGTAGTCCTTGGACACCGTGTGCGAATACTTGGCCGTGAACGGGCCATAGGTGCCGGAGCCGTAGATCTCGGTGGTGTTGCCGTTGGCATTGCCCGAGTAGACATAGGTCAGCATGCCCACGTCCCAGTCCACATCGGCGGCCTTGAACTTGTAGCCGCCGTAGAAGTCGGTTTCCAGCGAGTTGCCGGGCAGCCAGTCCACGGAAGAGTTCCAGTTGCCCACGTAGAAGCCGCTGTCGCCGAACGTGTAGTCGAAGCCGCCTTGCAGCGCAGGCTTGATGGCCTTGGTTCGGCTGGCGTCCTGATCCTGCCCGCGGAACTTGTAGTTGGTGGTCAAGGCAACGTTGGCGGAGAGCTGGGCATGGGCCCACATGGGGGCGACAACGGCACAGGCCAGGGCGGCGGTCTTGGCGAAAGTCTTGAAACGGCTAGCAGCGGGACTGGGCATTCAGGGTTCCTCCGGTTTGAAAATTTCGTGGCAAAAATCTCGGATGAACTCTCAAAGCACAGACCGTGCCAGTCTCTGCGGCCGCCGCGGCGCGGTTCGCAGTCATCGGTCTAAAACAGGCAGCGGGCCATAGCTGCCGAGTACAAAAAGCTACGAATTTTCACAATCACTGAGCGCAACTTTCGCCACCTGACTGGCGGGCTGGATGGGTTGCACCAAGATGGTGCGTTTTTTCGATGCACCGCCATGGCCCGGCTTTTGCGCGGCTTTTTGCACCAAACAGGTGATTTGCAAGTAAGTGCATGCTCTTTGCTTGGGCGCGGGCGCAAAAAAGCCCATCGCCAGGGCGATGGGCTTGCAGGTCGCGTGCAGCTCAGAAGCTGGCCTGCGGCAGGTCTGCCTTGGTGAACACCAGCGAAACCTTGGCCTCTTCGGGAATCGGCGGCAAGTCTTGATTCCAGAGCTCCCAGGCGCTGCGCAGCTCGGCCAGCTTCCGGGGCTCACGATCACGCAGATTGGCGCGCTCGCGCGGGTCGTTGCCGATGTGGAACAGGTACTCGAAGCCCTCGATCTGCAGATATTTCCAGTCGCCGCGTATCAAGGCCTTTTGCTCGCGGTGCTTCATGCGCCAGGCCAGGTCGCGCTCGGGCATCCAGCTTTGATCCTGCATCAAGGGCAGCAGGCTGATGCCGTCCAGCGGATAGTCGGCATGTGCGGCTACGCCCGCTGCAGCCAGGAAGGTGGCCGACCAGTCCATAGTCAGGCTGGGCGTGTCGCAGACGGCGCCGGCCGTCATGCGCGCCGGCCAGCGTGCCAGCAAAGGCACGCGGATGCCGCCTTCGAGCAGATCCATCTTCTGGCCCACGAAAGGCCAGGTATTGGAGAAGCGCTCGCCGCCGTTGTCGCTGGTGAAGACGATGAGCGTGTTCTCGCTCATGCCTTTTTCCTCCAGTGCATCCAGCAGCCAGCCTATGCCTTCGTCCATGTGATGGATCATGCGCTGATAGGTGTCGATGGAGCCGCCGTCGATATGCTTGCCCATGCCTTGCAGGCGTTCGGACTCGGCGCGGTCCTCGCGCGTCAGCCAGGGCCAGTGCGGCGCGCTGTAGTGCAGCGAGAGATAGAAAGGCTGCTCGGCCGTCTGGCGCTTGACGAAGTCCACGGCGCGGCGGCTCAGCAGATCGGTCAGGTAGCCGTCTTCGGTGTGCGGCTCCTCGTTGCGCCAGAAGTCGGGGCGCCCGCGTGGATCGCAGTGGGCGAAGTAGTCGGCGCCGCCGGCGTGAAAGCCGTAGAACTCCTCGTAGCCCGACAGGCGCGGGCCGAAATGCGGCGGGTAGCCCAGATGCCATTTGCCGACCAGGGCCGTGGCGTAGCCGGCATCGCGCAGCTGCGAGGCCACCGTGGGGTGATCGGGCGGCAGGCCCAGCACTTTGTCGCCGTGCACGCTGGCGATGGGTTCTTCGGCCGCACCGCGCAGGCGGTACTGCCAGCGGCCCGTGGCCAGCGCAAATCGCGTGGGCGAGCACACCGAGGAGTTGGAGTAGCCGCGCGTGAAGCGCAGGCCCTGGGCGGCCATGGCGTCCAGGCGCGGCGAGACGTCGGTGGCGTTGTTGTGTGCATCGCGCGCACCGGTGCAGCCCAGGTCGGCATAGCCGAGGTCATCGGCCAGGATGAAGATCAGATTGGGGCGGGAGTCGGTCATGGGAGAGCGGGAACGTTCAAAAAAAGGAGCTTCTATCGCTTGTTATGAAAGGATTCTGAATAGCTTTGATGCTGAAAATGTTTGGTAACAAGCGATAGGCGCTCCTCAAATATCAGGGCTTGAAGCCCGAGCGCTGCACCACCGGCGCCCATTGCGCGCGGTAGGCCTTGAGCATTTTTTCCGTGTCCTGCGCGCTGCTGACCACAGGTACCAGGTTGGAGGCGGCGAACTTGTGCTGCGTATCGGCTTCCTTCATCACCTCCTGCACCAGCTGGGACAGGCGCTGCACCGTGGCCGGCGCCATGCTTTGCGGCGCGAACAAGGTGTTCCAGCCCGTGCCGACCAGGTTCACGCCCAGCTCCTTGAGCGTGGGAATGTTGGGCGCCATGGTGCTGCGACGCTCGCCCGAGGTGGCCAGCACGCGCAGCTTGCCCGCTTCGTGCTGGGCAATCTGGGTGTCGAAGGTGTCCACGGCGATGGGGATCTGCCCACCCATCAGGTCGGTGAGCAGCGGGCCCGAGCCCTTGTAGCCCACGACCTCGACCGGCACCTTGGCGGTCTCGCCCAGCATCAGCGCGAAAAAGTGCGGCAGGCTGCCCGTGGCCGGCACGCCGAAATTGGCCTGCTGCGGATTGGCCTTGAGCCAGGCCAGCAGGTGCGGCAGCTCCTTCACAGGCACGGCGCTGGCGACGGCCAGGCCGAATTCGTAGCGGTTCACCTCGCTGATGGGACGGAAGTCCTTTTCCGGGTCGTAGCCCGAGTCCGGGAACACCAGCGGCGCCACCACCATCACGGCGGGATTGGCCAGCAGCACGGCGGGCTGGGAGGCGGGCGCGTTCTTCACGTACTGGGCCGACAGACGGCCGCCGGCGCCGGGCTTGTTTTCCACGATCACCGGGCTGCCCAGCCGGGCCTGCAGCCGGTCGGCCACGATGCGCGCCACGCGGTCGGTGGCGCCGCCGGGCGGATAGCCGACCACCATGCGCAGCGGTGTCTTGTTGGGAAACAGGGCATGGGTCTCCTGGGCCTGCAGCGCGCCGCTGCCCAGCAATCCTGCGCTCAGGCCGAGCCCCGCCGCGAGCTTGCCGAAGATTCTTCTTTGCATCGTCATGTCTCTCCTGGTCTGTGATCCGCGCCGCGGGCTCACGCCATTGCTGATTGGAAAGTGGGCAGTGTAAGTGCGTGCCGGCACAAGCCTGACAGCTCGGACGGGCTGCGTCCGGGCCCGCGGCCTCAATCGGGCTTCAGATTGATCTTGCGGGCCAGCGCTTCCCATTTTTCGGAGATCTCGCGCACCCTGGCCTGGGCCTGCTCGGGGCTGCTGCCCACCATTTCGATATCCACGGACTTGACCCGCTCCTGCTGCTGCGGCGAGCGGATGGCGGCATCCATGGCGGCGAGAAAGCGCTTCTGGATCTCGGCAGGAACGCCCTTGGGGGCGGCCAGCAGCAGCCAGTAGGTGCCGTCGAAGTCGGGGTAGCCGGACTCGGCAATCGTTGGCAATGCCGGCAGCAGGGGCGAGCGGGTGCGCCCCGTGGTGGCCAGGGCGGTGACCCGGCCGCTCTGGATCTGGGGCAGCACCGTGGGGGCGGCCAGGAAGCCGCAGTCCACCTGACCGCCCATCAGATCCTGCATGGCCGGCGCCGGCCCCTTGTAGGGCACATGCACCATCTTCACGCCGGTGCTGGACAGCAGGGACTCCATGACCAGATGGCCGGGCGAGCCAGCGCCGCCCGTGGCATAGGTCAGCTCGCGTGCCTTGGCGGCCTCCAGCATGTCCTTGACGGACTTGAAGCCGAGGCCGGGGTTGCAGATCAGGGTCTGCGAGAACCTGGCAGCGGCATTGAGCACCACGATGGCATCGCTGGAGTAGCCGATGTTCTTGTAGATATGCTTGTTGACGGTGAGCACCGGGTCCATGGCCCACAGCCAGGTGTAGCCGTCGGCCGGGGCGCGGGCGACTTCGGCCGCCCCGATATTGCCATTGGCCCCGGCCCGGTTTTCCACGATCACGGCCTGCCCGAGTGCCTTCTGCACGGCAGCCGCGAGCGGGCGCACGGCGATGTCGGAGGGGCCGGCGGGCGGGGAGGGAACGATGATGCGTATGGGCTTGGCGGGCCAGGTGTCGGCCGCATGGGCTGCCGTGAGCAGCGCGGCGGCCGCCAGCCCGGCCAGAGTGCGGCGGGCGGTACGGGTGCAAGGCATGGTGTCTCCTGTCGTTTTCTTTGGAGCCACTGTAAGCAGTGACTCGATAATGGATCTAATCCATCATTCCTAGAGAAAACCCACAAACACCCATGACCAAGGTGCAGCGCCACCCCTGGCGGCAGCCGTCCGAGCTGGACGATCTGTTCCTCTACCATCTGGCCCGCCTGATGAGCTCGGCCGGGACCATGGTGGTACGCCTGTGCGAGGGCGGCTTCGGCATCACCCGGCGCGAGTGGCGCATGATCGGCCTGCTGGCCACCAAGGGCGCCATGCAGCCGTCCCGGCTCGCGGAGCTGGCACAGCTCGATCGCACGCGCACCTCGCGCACCATCTCCACGCTGATTGCCAAGGGGCTGCTGCACAAGCAGGGCATGGCCGGCGACGGGCGCCAGGCCATGGTGCAGCTGACGGCCGCCGGGCTGGCGCTGCATGTGCAGCTGTTTCCGCAGATTCAGGCAATCAACCAGGAGTTGCTGAGCGACTGCAGCGATGCCGAGCTGCAGGTGCTGTCGCAGGTGTTCGAGCGCGTGCGCAATCGGGCGGCCCGCATGCAGGAGCAGGGCAGCTTTCCCAAGGCCGAGCGCCGCCGTGGCCGGGCCGCCGGCAGGCAGCCCGCCCATGATGACGCCGCCGGCTGACGGCCTGCGCACACCCCTATTGCCTGTTTGAGCCGCTGGCGCATACGCTAGGCCCTACAGTCCGGCTTGAAGGGGAGGGGGCGTGATGGGTCTGGCTCTGGTTCAAAGTCGTGCCTTGCTGGGCTTGCAGGCACCAGGCGTCACTGTGGAAGTCCATCTGGCCAACGGCCTGCCTTCGTTCACCCTGGTGGGCTTGGCGGATGTGGAGGTCAAGGAGGCACGCGAGCGTGTGCGCGCGGCCATCGTCAATGCGGGGCTGCAGTTTCCGAACAACCAGCGCATCACGGTCAACCTGGCTCCGGCAGACCTGCCCAAGGACTCCGGCCGCTTCGACCTGCCGATAGCGCTGGGCATTCTGGCGGCCAGCGGGCAGATCGATGCACAGCGGCTCGCCGACTATGAGTTTGCGGGTGAGCTGTCCCTGACCGGTGCGCTGCGCCCGGTGCGCGGGGCCCTGGCAACGGCGCTGGCCTTGCAGCGTCAGCAGCGCCGCGTGCGGCTGGTGCTGCCGCCGGACAGTGCGCAGGAGGCCGCTTTCGTACCGGCAATCGAAGTCTTCAGCGCTGCGCATCTGCTGGATGTGGTCAGGCAGTTCATCGCGCATGACGCCACCCTGGCGGAGCAGGGCGATGACGCGGAGGGCTGGCAGCGGGTGCACTCCAGACCTGCCGAAGCCTCTTCGCAGTCGCTGGATCTGCGCGAGGTGCGCGGCCAGATGCAGGCCAAGCGCGCGCTTGAAATTGCAGCTGCCGGCGCACATGGTGTGCTGATGATCGGCCCTCCGGGTTCGGGCAAATCCATGCTGGCCCAGCGCTTTGCCAGCTTGCTGCCGGGCATGACCGATGAGGAAGCGCTCGAAGCAGCAGCCATTGCCAGCCTCAGCGGTCGTTTCACGCCGCAGCTGTGGCGCCAGCGGCCGTTTGCCGCGCCTCATCACACGGCCAGCTCCATTGCGCTGGTCGGCGGCGGCTCTCCACCCCGGCCTGGCGAGATCTCCTATGCTCATTGCGGGGCGCTTTTCCTGGACGAGCTGCCCGAGTTCGCACGCAGTGCCCTGGAGGCCCTGCGCGAGCCGCTGGAGACCGGGCGCATCACCATCGTGAGGGCCGTGCAGAGGGCGGAGTTTCCGGCCCGTTTCCAGCTGGTGGCAGCCATGAACCCCTGTCCCTGCGGCTACTGGGGCTCGCGCGTCAGGGCCTGCCGCTGCTCCCCCGATCAAGTGGCACGTTATCAGGCACGCATCAGCGGGCCCTTGCTGGACCGCATCGATCTGCATGTGGAGGTGGCGGCACTGTCGCCCGAGGAGCTTCTGGCAGCGCCCGAAGGGGAGAGCAGCGCTGCCGTGCAGCAACGCGTGAGTGCGGCCAGGGACAAGGCCTTGCAGCGCCAGGGCCTGCCCAATCATCAGTTGCAGGGGGGGCAGCTTGACACGCATCTGAAGCTGGAGCCCGAGGCGCTGACCTTTGCGCACAAGGCTGCAGCGCGCCTTGGCTGGTCGGCGCGCGGCACGCACCGGGCCCTGAAGGTGGCACGAACCATTGCCGATCTGGCTGGCTCCGATTCCATCACCCAGACCCACCTGGCCGAGGCATTGCAATACCGCCGTGCGCTGATGCAGCCGTGATGCCTGGTGTACTCAGGCAGCCAGGGCCAGCGGCACGGGCCGTGCCTGCGCGGTTCGGGGATCGACGCCCAGCACCTGGGCAAACGCATGCAGTGCGGGGGACCAGCCATCAACGGCTGCGGTGACAAAACAGGTGTCGACAAAGGCCAGCTCCTGTCCGCTCCTGCCTGGCAAGGTCATCCAGTGCACGCCAAAGCGCTGCTGCTGGGCTTCGACCAGAGAGCGCGACAGCAGCGCATAACCCATGCCGGCGGCCACGCAGCCGAGGATGGTGTCCAGCATGCCCAACTCCATAATGCGCACCGCCGTCACCCCCATCGAGGCCATCAGCAGCTCAATGCGCTGGCGGTAGCTGCAGCCCTGGCGGAAGGCCAGGAACACAGCGTTGCCGAACTCCGCAGCGGTGGGAAAGCGCGTCAGCGGCTGTCCGCTGACCAGCACCAGCTCTTCGCGGAACAGCGGCCAGGAATGCAGCTCGCTCTGCGGTGCTGCCCCGTTGATGAAGGCGCAGTCGATGCGACCAGCCGTCAGCTCCATCAGCAATGCGGCCGTGGGCTGGGCATCCAGTTCCAGGTCGATGTCCGGATGCAGCCTGCGCAACTCGGCCAGCAGGGGCGGCAGACGCAGGGCGGCCGTGGTTTCCATGGAGCCTATGCGCAAGGCGCCCTTGACCTGGCCGGCGGCAAACTGCCGGGTTTGCAGCGTGGCCAGCACCTGGTCATGCGACTGCAGCATCTGCCGCGCAGATTCCAGCAGCGTGCGTCCGGCTGGAGTGGGAAAGACCGGGTTGGCCCGCATCAGCAGCTGCACCCCTGCTTCGTCCTCAAGCTTTTTGATATGGGCCGTGACATTGGATTGCACGGTGTGCAGCCGCTGGGCAGCGGCGCCAAAGCTGCCGCTTTCGCAGACAGCTTCGAACATGCGCAGGGATTTGAGTTGCATATGCGGCTCCAATATCTTGAAATGAGATGCAGGTCATCATTTTGAATCATTGGACATGATCGAGTCGCAGCGTTTAGGCTTGATACCAATTTCCCTCCGGAACCCGAGCTGTGATCGAGCGCAAAGAACTTCCCCTGCTGTTGACCGGTTTCATGGCCACCTTGAGCGGCGTCGGCCTGGCCCGTTTCGCCTATACGGCGCTGATGCCGCAGATGGTTCATGCGGGCTGGTTCAGCGGCGAGCAGGTGGCTTATCTGGGGGCCGCCAATCTGCTGGGCTATCTGATCGGGGCTCTGGTCGCCGCGCCGCTGGCCGAGCGCATGGGCGCGCTGCGCGTGCTGGTGATCTGCTGGGTGGCCGTAATGCTGAGCTTTGCCGGCTGCAGCCTGCCCCAGCCCATGGCCCTGTTCTTTGTCTGGCGGCTGATCTCTGGCATTGCCGGGGCCGCGCTGATGGTGCTGGGCCCGTCGGTGGCCATGGCTGCGGCCGCGCCGCAGCGCCGTGCCACGCTGGGCCCGCTGATGTTCTGCGGCATTGGCGTGGGCGCCTTGCTGGCCGCCACCCTGGTGCCCATGTTTGCGCGCAGCAGCCTGAGCGCCGTCTGGTGGGCACTGACGGCGCTATGTGCGCTGGCGCTCTACAGCGGCTGGCATGCTGCGCGCCAGATCTCGCTGCATGCGCCGGTGGCGGTCCAGCCCACGGCGACGGCCGCAACTTCCGGTGCAACGCCATGGAGCCTGGCTGTGATCCTGGTGTTGACCGCCTATGCCTGCGACGCC
Source organism: Comamonas sp. Tr-654 (assembly GCF_011752915.1). Lineage (NCBI taxonomy): Bacteria > Pseudomonadati > Pseudomonadota > Betaproteobacteria > Burkholderiales > Comamonadaceae > Comamonas > Comamonas sp. Tr-654. Next base: position 39,392 of record NZ_VWWQ01000004.1, on the reverse strand, counting down.
TTCGGCTTTGTGCCGCACACCGTGTTCTGGGTGGACTACCTGGATCGCGAGCTGCAGCTGGGCGGCGCCTATGCATCGACGCAATGGGCATTCTTCGGGCTTGGCGCGATGATCGGGCCGCTGTGTGCGGCCTACTGCGCCACGCGCTGGGGTTGGTGGGGAACGACCACGGGCGCCTATGCCCTCAAGGCCGTGGCCATCGGCCTGCCGCTGGTCTGGGCCGGTTTCGGCGGTCATGCGCTGTCGGGTTTTGTGGTGGGGGCGCTGTCACCGGGCATGGCGGCCATCACCTCGGGTTATCTGATGCAGCTCATTGGCCCCGGCCGGCACAAGAAAATGTGGGGCTATGCCACGGCAGCATTTGCGCTGTTGCAGGCCAGCTCCGGCTATCTGATGGCATTTGTCTACGCCAGCAGCGGCAGCTATCGCCAGCTGTTCGTGCTGGGCTGCGCGGCGCTGGGCCTCGGGGCGCTGCTGGTGGCCTCCAGCCGCCTGGCCCGCGCGGCGCAATGATCCATATCGAGAAGTGACAACCAGGAGACGCACGATGAGCAAACTACCTTTGTGGATGGCAGGCCTGGGTCTGCAGCATCCCATCATTCAGGCCCCGATGGCCGGGACCTCGACCCCGCAGCTGGCGGCTGCCGTGAGCAATGCATACGCCCTGGGTTCGGTCGGCATAGGCGCCTACGGCCTTGAGCAGGCGCGCCAGCACATCGAACAGACGCGTGCGCTGACCAATCGCCCCTTCAACGTCAACCTTTTCTGTCACCGTGCGCCAGCAGCAGATGCAGAGCGCGAAGCGCAGTGGCTGCGCTACCTGGCGCCGGAGTTCGAGCGCTACGGCGCGTCCGTGCCGTCTGGCCTGCGCTGCATCTACGAGTCAGCGCTGGGCAATGCGCGGTTGCAGGCCATGCTGCTGGAGCTGCATCCCGCCGTGGTGAGCTTTCATTTCGGCCTGCCGGAGCAGGGCTTTGTCGATGCCTTGCGCGCGGCCGGCATCACCACGCTGGCCTGTGCCACCAGTCTCGATGAGGCGCGCCAGATCGAGCAGGCCGGGGTGGATGTGATCGTGGCCCAGGGCATGGAGGCGGGCGGCCATCGCGGCGCTTTCGTGCCCGAGCAGGACAGACTGATGGGCACATTGGCGCTGGTGCGGCTGCTGGCGCGCGAGTCCCGCCTGCCCGTGGTCGCCGCAGGCGGCATCATGGACGGCTCGGGCATTGCCGCTGCGCTGCAGCTCGGAGCCTGTGCCGTGCAGATGGGAACGGCCTTTATCCTCTGCCCGGAATCCGCAGCCAGTCAGGCCTACCGCGCCGAGCTACAAGGCGACAGCGCACAGCACACGGCCATCACCGCCGCCATTTCCGGCCGTCCTGCGCGCGGCATGTTCAACCGTCTGCACCAGTTGGGACGAGACTATGCGGGAGCACTGCCCGCCTATCCCATGGTGTATGACGCAGGCAAGGCGCTGCACCAGGCAGCCAGCGCACAGGGCAGCAGCGACTATGCCGCGCACTGGGCCGGCCAGGGCGCGCCGCTGGCACGCGCCCTGCCTGCCGCCGAACTCGTGCACACGCTGGCGCAGGAGCTGGAGCATGCGGTTCACACCTGAGCGGGCTTGAGCAGAGGCGAGATTTGTCTGGAGCAGCCATCAGATTTGATAGCTGGTGTCGCTTTGCATGTATCGAATCTGGATTGTTTTTGGCAATTTTTGTTTGCTGACCAGTGAAGGTTGCTCTGGTTTTAGTTGTTCCAGCGGATGACCGCCGCATCCGCTGGGGCGAACAGGCGTTGCACCGCATCGGCGCGTCGCGTCAGCACCGCGCGCTGGTTGATATAGCCCTTGTCGGTGATCTCTCCGGCCTCCGCATCCGGCGGATCGGCCAGCACCAGCGCGCAGCCGGGGCTTTGCGAGCTGCCCGCGCCTGCGTCGCGCTGCTCGTGCATCACGCGACGCAGTGCCTGTGCCAGGGCTGCAGGGTCTGCCGCGCCCGCGGGCGCGGCAAACACCAGCAAACCGAGCTCGTCGCGGTCGTGGCCTGCGATGACGATGTCCTGTACCAGTGGGGCAAGGCGCGACACCAGCTCCACGCGCAGCGTTCCCACCGAGACCCAGGTGCCGCTGGAGAGCTTGAAGTCCTCGGCCACGCGGCCGTTGAAGATGACGCCGCGCTCGGGCCGCTGCTCGTCGACCATGAAGCCGGCGTCGCCTATGCGGTAGTAGCCTTCCTCGTCAAAGGCCGCGGCCGTTTCGGGCGCTGCATCGCGGTAGCCGGGAAACACCGAAACGCCCTTGACGCGCATTTCCTGCTTGTTGCCGTTGGGCACGAACTTGAGCTCCAGCCCGGGCAGCGGCGCACCTATGCAGCCTGCGCCGTCGAGCTGCCAGTGGGCCGAGGTGATCGCGGGCGAGGTCTCGGTGCAGCCCCAGGAAGTGGTCAGCCACAGGGGGCGGCCCGGGCGCACGCGCTGGGCCACCGCCTCCAGCCGCTTCCAGGTCGAAGGGGCCAGCGCCGCAGCCGCGTAGAAGGCCAGGCGAAGGCGCGAGAGCATGTCCGCCGCCAGCGCGTCGTCGGCCTCCATCAGCGGCAGCACCATGTCGAAGCCGCGCGGCACGTTGAACCACAGGGTGGGTCGAACTTCACGCAGATTGCGCACCGTCTTTTCGATCAGGCCCGGAGCGGGCCGGCCCTCGTCTATGTAAAGCGTGCCGCCATGTGCAAGCACCAGATGCAGGTTGTGGTTGCCGCCGAAGGTGTGGCTCCAGGGAAGCCAGTCCACGAGCACGGGCTTTTCCTGCTCGAGGAAGCGCCAGGTCTGCGCCATTTGCTGCTGGTTGGCGCACAGCATGCGGTGCGTGTTGATGACCACCTTGGGCGTGCCGGTGGAGCCCGAGGTCAGCAGGTATTTGGCATGCATGTCGGGCGCGATGGCCTCATAGGCGGTGCGCACGGCGGCCGTCTCGGGTCTGGCCATGAGCGCTCCGAAATCCAGCCCGTCGGGCCAGTGCTGTGCATGCGCGCTGAAGACGCAGGGTGCGCGGGTTTCGCAGGCCGCCAGCGCCGGTCCGTACACGCGCGCGTCCGATGCGTAGATCAGCGCAGGCTGCAGCACCAGGAGCATCTGGCGCAGCCGCCCAAAGTCGCGCGCCGTGCGCGAGTAGGCACTGGACAGCGAGCACGCTGCCCGGCCCACGTGCATGGCGGCCAGCATCAGTACCGCGTGATCGATGGCGTTGTCCGAAAGGATGACCACCGGGCCGGGAGGCAGGTCCAGGTCCAGCAGCCCCTGGGCCGTGCGTCCCACGGCCTCGCGCAGCTCGCCCCAGCGCAGCTGGCGCCAGCCGCAGCCGTCGGGTGTGCGTTCGGCCAGGGCCGGGGCCTCGGGTGTCTCGCAGGCCCAGCGTTCCACCCACTCGCCCACGCAACGTGCATAGGGCTTGAGTGCCACGGGTGATCGCAGTACGAAGCTGCCGTCGTCAAAATCGGTGCGCAGGCTGCACGGCGGGGCGACCTGCTGCGGGTCGGACAGAAAGTCTATGGCTTGCATGGGTGCTCCTCCATGTGGGCTCAGAACAGCGAGCCCTGGGCCTTGGCCCGTATCAGGTCGGACAGTAGTTCGTCGCGCGTGCGCTCCAGCTCCTCTTCGCGGCGCATTCCGCGCGCCTCGGTCACGCCTTGCACCACACTGTCCTTGAGCGCCGCTGTCATGGCCGGATTGCCAAGATCGCGCCACCAGCTCTCGATGGGGCCGCCCAAGTGCTCCAGCAGATGCTGCATGCCGCCCTGTCCGCCAGACAGATGCAGGTTCATGAATGGCCCCATCAGCGCCCAGCGCAGGCCGGGACCCTGGGCGATGGCTGTGTCGATGTCACTGACGCTGGCCACGCCCTGGTCAACGAGGTGAAAGGCCTCGCGCCACAGCGCGGCCTGCAGACGGTTGGCGATGTGACCAGCGATCTCGCGCCGTACATGAATAGGGCGCTTGCCCAGCGCCGCGTAGAAATCCATGGCACGCTGGATGCTGTCTGGCGAGGTGGCATCGCCACCACCCACTTCCACCAGCGGAATCAGGTGCGGCGGATTGAAGGGATGACCCAGAACCACGCGCTGCGGCGTCTTGCAGCGTACCTGCATGCCGCTGACCGGCAGACCCGAGCTGCTGCTGGCCAGCAGCACCTGCGGCGGCGTGGCCGCGTCCATGCGCGCATAGAGGTCAGCCTTGAAGTCGGCGCGCTCGGGGCCGCTTTCCTGCACGAAGTCGCAGCCGTCCAGTGCACGCTCAAGTTCGGTGTCGAAGCGCAGGCGTTCGGGCGATGCTCCATCCGCCAGCCCCATGCGTTGCATGGTCGGCCAGTGGCGCTGTACCGCTTCGTGCAGGTGCTGCCCGGCGCCGGGTGCGGGATCGGTGGCCGTCACATCCAGGCCGCGCGCCAGGAAGAATGCTGCCCAGCTGGCACCGATCACGCCAGTGCCAACCACGGCCACGCGCCGTATCGCGGGTGCGGCCGCGCTCATGATGTCTTCCATTGCACGCAGCGCGTCTCGGCGCGGGTGGTCCAGGCGGCCTCGCCCCGGATGGTCTCGACCACCTTGTAGTAGTCCCAGGGTTCTCTGGATTCGGACGGCGTCTTCACCTGCATCAGATGCATGTCATGCACCATCAGGCCGTCGGCGCGCAGCCAGCCGTCCTTGACGAACATGTCGTTGAAACGGGTCTTCCTGAGCTGTTCCATCACCTTGGTGCCATCGTCCGTGCCTGCGGCCTGCACGGCCTTGAGGTACTGCAGCGTGGCGGAGTAGTCGCCCGCATGGAAGGAGGTGGGCATGCGCTTGTGCTTGTCGAAGAAGCGCCGTGCCCATGCGCTGGCCTCGGAGCTCTGGTTCCAGTACCAGCTGTCGGTGAGATACATGCCCTGTGCCGTTTTCAGGCCCAGGGCGTGCACGTCCTGAATGGTGATGATCATGCCCGCGAGCTTCATCTTCTGCGCCAGCCCGAATTCCGCCGCCGACTTGATGGCGTTGACCGTGTCGCCACCCGCATTGGCCAGGGCCAGTACATCGGGCTTGGCTGCCAGAGCCTGCAGCATGAAGGACGAGAAGTCGCTGGCGCCCAGCGGGTGCTTGACCGCACCGGCCACGTTGCCGCTGCCGGCTTCGAGGACCTTGGCGGCATCGGCCTGAAGCGCATTGCCGAAGGCATAGTCGGCCGTCACGAAGAACCAGCGCTTGCCGCCGCTCTTGAGCACGGCGCTGGCCGTTCCGCGCGCCATGGCCACCGTGTCGTAGGCATACATGACCGTGTAGGGGGAACACTGCTCGTTGGTGAGGCTGGAGGCGCCCGAGCCGACCACGAAATAGGGCTTGCGCTTATCGCGCGCCACGCCCGCCATTGCAATGGCCGCACCCGAATTCACGCCGCCGATCAGCATGTCGAAGCGCTCCACGTCGAACCATTGGCGCGCCTTGGCTGCGGCGATGTCGGCCTTGTTCTGGTGGTCGGCCGCCACCAGCTCGATCTTCTTGCCGTTGATGGCACCGCCCATGTCGGCGATGGCCATGCGTATGGCCTCTGCGCCTGCAGGTCCGTCGTAGTCGCGGTACACGCCCGACATGTCGCTGATGAAGCCTATGCGTATCACATCGTCCGAAATCTGAGCTGCTGCCGTGGCCGCGCCGGCCAGCGTCACAGCGCCGGCCAGGGCCTTGAATGCGAAGTTCATGATGCTGTCTCCTAGTTGTTTTGCGAACTGTGCTGCGTCGTGTGGGGCTCAGGCCGCCGATGCTATGGCTGCGGGTGCGAACGCGGGCAGGGGCATGCCACTGCGTTGCAGTCCCATGATCTGACGCGCTTCCTCGGGTGTGGCGGGCTCCATGTCGAGCTCGCGGATCAGGCGCACGATGCGCTCGGTCAGCTGTACATTGGTGGCCAGCTCGCCCTGGCGGTAGTAGAGGTTGTCCTCCAAACCCACACGCGCATGGCCGCCCAGCAGCAGCGCAGCCACATTGGCCTCCAGCTGCGAGGGACCGATGCCGCTGACGCAGAAGATGCTGTTAGCGGGCAGAACGTCCACCATCTGCTGCAGGTAGCGCGGAGAGAACGGCATGGCGTTCTGGAAGTTGCGGTGGACGTTCATCACCAGGTTGATGAAGTGCGGTGCGGCATCGTGGTCTTCCTCGATCAGCGTCGTCACGTCCTGCAGGATGTGGGTGTGGGCGAAGACCTCCCACTCTGGCTTGATTCCGCGTGCCTTCATGCCTACGGCCAGCTCGCGGCCCCGGGACAGCGGTGTGTCCATGAGGATCTCGCGCCCGCCGAAGCTCAGGTTCAGCGTGGTTGCATCCAGCGTACACATTTCGGCGCCTGCGTCCATGCCCTTGATGCGCTCCTCCCAGGCGATTTCCCAGCGCCCGCCCTGCAGCTCGCGCACCATGTCGCCGTGCACGCCGCCGCCCGTGGAGTTGTTGATCACGATGTTGCAGCCCGCAGCGCGGATGCGGGTGTTGATGTCGCGGTAGATGTCGGCATTGCAGGTGGCGCCGTCGTCGGGGCGGCGCGCATGGATGGCTGCCACGCTGGCGCCCGCATTGCAGCAGCGCACCACGTCCTCGGCGATCTCGTCAGGCTGGGTAGGGAGATAGGGGTTCTGCGATTTGTGGGCCATGCCGCCCGTGGGGGCAATGGTCACGATCACCTTGCGCTTGCTCATGGCGTCTCCTGATGCGTGGGGTTGGGTCGTCAGCTATTATTTTTTTTCACCCCTTCACGAATCAGTCGTTGCGATGACATTTGACCTCGGGGTAAGTACGCAAGGAGCTTCACCATCGCCCGCCATTACCGCTCAACGGCCGCGGCCCGTCCCACCCTCGATGAACTGCTGTCCGGATCAGCCTGGTTTCCTGCGCTCGACGTTGCCGTGCGCGAACGCGTGCGTGCCGAGATGCGCGAGGTGGACTTGCCCGCGGGCACTGCGCTGTGCCGTATGGGCGATGCGCCTCGGCACTGGTATGGCGCCATCGAAGGGTTACTCAAATGGTCGGTGAGCAGCGCCGACGGCCGCTCTGTCACGCTGGGCGGCCTGTCCGTGGGTAGCTGGTTCGGCGAGGGCACGGTGCTGCGCGGAGTGGCGCGCACGGCGGACGTGATCGCTCTGCGAGACAGCCGCGTTGCCTTGATGCCTGCCGAGGTCTTCGAATGGCTGCGCGGCAGCGAGCGCAGCTTCGAAGCCTTTTTGCTGCGCCAGATCAACGAGCGCATGCACTGGTTTTTAGGCAACTTTGCGGCCCACCATTTGCTTGATACCGACAGTCAGGTGGCGCGTGCACTGGTAGGCCTGTTTCACCCCTGGCTGCACCCGGGCAGCGACCCGCGCCTGCGTGTGTCCCAGGAGGAGATCGCCAATCTCTCGGGTCTGTCACGCCAGCGTTGCAACGCGGCGCTGCGCCGCCTGGCAGCAGGAGGGTTGATCGAGATCGAATACGGTGGCATCACCGTCATCGAGCTGCCGCGTCTGCGCACGCGCGTGCTCGCTGCCGCATCGTTCTAACCGCCAGGACTGCGCTTCTTCACATGCGCTCGTGATAGACCGCGATGGCCTCCATCAGCTCCTGCAACTGCGCCGATACAGGCTGCTCTGCGCGCACCAGCATATAGCGGGGACGCACGGCCCAGGCATCGGTCAGCGGCACACGGCATACGCGCTGCGTGCCGCGATAGCGCAGTGCTGCCGTCTCGGGCGCGACAGCAATGCCTACGCCGGCAGCGACCATGCGGCACATGGTGTCGAAGCTGGACAACTGTATGCGCAGCTTCAGCGTAGCTCCGAGTTGCTGGCTCAACTGGTCGAGAAAGGTTTGCAGCGTGCTGCCGCGGTGCATGCCCACAAAGCGCTCGTGAAGTACCTCGGAGAAAGCCACGTGATCCAGCTCGGCCCAGCGTGGCGCATTGGGTGTTACCAGCACCAGTCGGTCGGTGCTGAAATGCATGGCGCGCAGTCCATGGGTGTCCACGGTTCCGGCAACAATGCCCAGGTCGGCCCGGCCGTCGCGGATATCGGCAGCAATGCCTGCATTCGGGCGCTCCTGCAGATCCACGTTGATATGGGGATGTGCAGTGAGGTAGGCGGCCAGGATGTCGGGCATGAAATCCGTGACTGCCGTGGTGTTGGCGAACACACGCACATGGCCGCGCAGCCCCGCGCCATACTCCTGCAGATCGGCTTGAAGCTGGCGTGACTGCTGCAGCATGGCCCGTGCATGGTGCAGAAAGGCCTCACCGGGGGCCGACAGCCGTACCCCTCTAGCCTCTCGAATCAACAAAGGCATGCCTGCCTGTTCCTCCAGCGCCCGGATGCGTGCACTGGTGGCCGCCAGAGATAGATGTGATTGCTCTGAAGTCCTTGTCAAACTTCCAGTCTGTGCTATCAAAACAAAGAGTCTTAGATCTTTGAGGTCGAACTGCATGGCGCCTTCGGGTATGTGCTGAATCTGGGTAGGTTTCGAAAAAACAAAAGTCTCGCTTCCAATATGACAGATTGTGCGGTGTGCCGGAGGCAGCGAGCATAGGCGACAGATTTCAACGAGGAGACCCTGTCGTGCATGCCTGCTGCGTTTCGCCCGTGCCCCTTCACATAGCCCGCATCCGCCCGTTCTTGAGTCCCTGGCTCCTGGACCGACCTGCAACTGGTGCCGTCAACCGGGCAGGCCGCGCATGACCGGCAGCATTCACCCCACGGCCCTGGATCACCTGCAGACCTGGCAGGGAAAAAGCGAAACCGCGCTCGACCTCATCACCGCGGCTCCCCTGCGGGCGCTGTCGGCCACGTTGGACCGGGACGACCCGACTCCCGCACCCGGCACGCCTGTGGCGCCGCTGTGGCACTGGCTGTATTTCCTGCCGCATGCGCGCCAGAGCGAGATCGGCCCCGACGGGCATCCCAGGCGCGGCGGCTTCCTGCCTCCCGTGCCGCTGCCGCGCCGCATGTGGGCGGGCGGACGGCTGCGCTGGGAGACAGACAATCCGCTGCGCCTGGGGCAGGAGGTGCAGCGTGTCTCCACCATCCGCAGCGTGCAGCACAAGACCGGACGCTCGGGAGAGCTGCTGTTCGTGCTGGTGGAACACCGTTTCTCGAACAAGGATGGTCTGGCGCTGGTCGAGGAGCACGACATCGTCTACCGGGCCGCCGCCAGTCCCGGCGATCCGGTGCCGCCACCGCAACAGCCGCCGCTGGCGGGCCAGGCTGCCTGGTCGCGCACCATCGTGCCCGACGACATCTTGCTGTTTCGCTATTCGGCGCTGACCTTCAACGGCCACCGCATCCACTACGACCGCCAGTATGTGACACAGGTCGAGGGCTACCCGGGCCTGATCGTGCATGGTCCGCTGATCGCCACGCTGCTGCTCGATCTGCTGCGCCGCAAGCTGCCCGATGCCAAGGTGGTCACGTTCGACTTCAAGGCCTTGCGGCCGACCTTTGACCTGCACCCTTTCAGCGTCCACGGCAAGCCGCGCGAGGACGGCAGGACCATCGACCTGTGGGCGCGGGATCACGACGGCTTTCTCACCATGCAGGCTACGGCCACGGTGTCCTGAAGAATTAAAAACCATAGCTTATAGCGCTTGATGGATAAGCGCTCTAGGTCAAAAAGGCTTGAAATGATCGAACACACCAGCTCCAGTAACCACCACGAGATCCGCGATGCCATCCGTGCGCTGTGTGCGGAGTTTCCCGACGAGTATTTCCGCAAGATCGACGAGCAGCGCGTCTACCCCGAAGCCTTCGTCAACGCGCTCACGAACGCGGGCTGGCTGGCCGCGCTGATTCCGCAGGAGTACGGCGGCAGCGGCCTGGGCCTGACCGAGGCCAGCGTCATCATGGAGGAGATCAACCGCTGCGGCGGCAACTCGGGCGCCTGCCACGGCCAGATGTACAACATGGGCACGCTGCTGCGCCATGGCTCGCAGGCGCAGAAGGAAAAATACCTGCCGCGCATCGCCTCGGGCGAATGGCGGCTGCAGTCCATGGGTGTCACAGAGCCCACCACGGGCACGGACACCACCAAGATCAAGACTAGCGCCGTGAAGAAGGACGGGCGCTATGTGATCAATGGCCAGAAGGTCTGGATCAGCCGCATCCAGCACAGCGACTTCATGATCCTGCTGGCGCGCACCACGCCGCTGGCCGAGGTAAAGAAGAAAAGCGAGGGCATGTCCATCTTCATGGTCGATCTGCGCGAGGCCGAGAAAAAGGGCATGACCGTGCGCCCCATCCTCAATATGGTCAACCACGAGACCAACGAGCTGTTCTTCGAGGATCTGGAGATTCCCGAGGAGAACCTGATCGGCGAGGAAGGCAAGGGCTTCAAGTACATCCTCGACGGGCTGAACGCCGAGCGCACGCTGATTGCGGCCGAGTGCATAGGCGATGGCTACTGGTTCCTGGACCGTGTGACGAATTACGTGAAGGACCGCCAGGTGTTCGGCCGTCCCATCGGCCAGAACCAGGGCGTGCAGTTCCCGATCGCCGATGCCTTCATTGAGGTCGAGGCCGCCAATCTCATGCGCTGGAAGGCATGTGAGCTGTTCGATGCGCGAGAGTCCATGGGCGCTCAGGCCAATATGGCCAAGTATCTTGCGGCCAAGGCCAGCTGGGAGGCGGCCAATGCCTGCATCCAGTTCCACGGCGGCTTCGGCTTTGCCTGCGAGTACGACGTGGAGCGCAAGTTCCGCGAAACCCGCCTCTATCAGGTGGCCCCGATCTCCACCAATCTGATCTATTCCTATGTGGCCGAGCACCTGCTGGGTCTGCCACGTTCGTTTTGATGGGCGACACCCCCCTGAGGCGCTGCGCGCCTTCCCCCCGCTCTCGCGCTGTGCGCGGGCAGGGGGACGACAGCCTCGCTGCGGGGCGGCCCTTGCTCGCTGTCTCTAAGATGGGCCGTGCCCGGCGTGCCGTGGATTGCGCTATGGAAGACCGACATGACTGAAAGAAAACGACCGCTTGACGGCATCACCGTGGTCTCGCTGGAACATGCGGTGGCTGCGCCTTTCTGCACCCGCCAGCTCGCCGATCTGGGGGCGCGCGTGATCAAGGTGGAGCGCCCCGGCTCGGGCGACTTTGCGCGCGGCTATGACCAGCGTGTCAACGGCCAGTCCTCGCACTTCACCTGGATCAACCGCAGCAAGGAGAGCCTGGCCCTGGACCTCAAGCAGTCGGAGGCCCTGCAAGCCCTGCTGCAGCTGCTGACCACGGCTGATGTGCTGGTGCAGAACCTGGCACCGGGCGCGGCCGCGCGCATGGGGCTGTCCTACGAGGTGCTGAAGTCCCGCAACCCCCAACTCATCGTCTGCGACATCAGCGGCTACGGCGCAGACGGTCCCTACCGGGACAAGAAGGCCTACGACCTGCTGATCCAGAGCGAGGCGGGGTTTCTCTCGGTCACGGGCACGGAGCAGGAACCGTCCAAGGCCGGCATCTCGGTGGCCGATATCGCGGCCGGGATGTACGCCTATACGAATATTCTCTCGGCCCTGCTGCTGCGCGGGCGCACGGGCGAGGGCAGTCATATCGATGTCTCCATGCTCGAGGCACTGGGCGAATGGATGGGCTATCCCATGTACTACGCCTGGGACGGCGCGCCGCCGCCGCCGCGCACGGGTGCCTCGCATGCCAGCATCTATCCCTATGGCCCCTTCATGGCGGGCGACGGCGGTACGGTGATGTTGGGCCTGCAGAACGAGCGTGAATGGAAGCTTTTCTGCGAGCAGGTCCTGTTGCAGCCTGCGCTGGCCGGCGATGCGCGCTTCGACAGCAATGCACAGCGCAATGCACACCGCGAGGAGTTGCAGGCCTTGATCCTGAGCGTGTTTGCCGGGCTTGACGCACCGCAGGTGGTGCAGCGCCTGGAGCAGGCCGGCATTGCCAACGCCCGCGTCAACGACATGGCGGGGCTGTGGGCCCATCCGCAACTAGCCGCACGCCAGCGCTGGTGCAGCGTGGGCACGCCGGCCGGTCCGGTGCAGGCGCTGCTGCCGCCCGGTGCCAACAGCGCCTTTGACTACCGCATGGACGCGGTGCCGTCCGTAGGCGAGCACAGCGCGGCCATCCTGGCCGAGCTGGGCTGGTCGGCCGAGCGCATCCGTGCTCTGTACGCCGAAGAAGCAACTCTGTGAAAGCTGTGCGCAGCGTATGCGCGGGAGTGATTCCATGAAGAACGAGACCCAAGTGAGCATTCATCCGCTGGCCCGGTTCGCGGCCACATTGTGCTGGGAGGATGTCCCGCTGCAGGTGCAGCGCCGCGCCGAGGATCTGTGGGTGGACTGGTTCGGCTCCGCGCTCGCCGGCCAGAACGCGCGCCCTGTGCAGAGCATCGCGCGCTTTGCACTATCCCAGGGGCCGGCTGCGGGCCCCTGCGAGATACTGGGCAGTGCCGCCACCAGTTCACCTCTGATGGCGGCCCAGGCCAATGCCGCAGCCTCGCATGTGGCCGAACAGGACGATGTGCACAACGGTTCGGTCTTCCACCCCGCTGCCGTGGTCTTCCCGCCCGCGCTGGCCGTGGCGCAGAGCCTTGGTGCCAGCGGCGTCGAGCTCATGCAGGCCTGTGTGGCCGGCTATGAGGTCGGCATCCGGGTGGGCGAGTTTCTGGGCCGCAGCCACTACCGCATCTTCCACACCACGGCCACGGCCGGCACGCTGGCGGCGGCTGCTGCCGTGGGTCGCCTGCTCAAGCTGACGCCCGAGCAGATGCAGCATGCCTTCGGCTCGGCCGGCACGCAGTCGGCGGGGCTGTGGGAGTTTCTGCGCACGGGCGCCGACAGCAAGCAGCTGCACACGGCGCATGCTGCCTCAGCAGGGCTGACGGCCGCCTTCCTCGCTCAGGATGGATTCACGGGCGCGCAGGACATCTTCACGGGGCCTCAGGGACTGGCTGCAGGCATGTCCACGGATGCCGACCCGGTCCGGCTCAGCGATGGGCTGGGCACGCGCTGGGCCACGGCCGAGACCTCGTTCAAATGGCATGCCTCATGCCGCCACACGCATCCTGCCGCCGATGCGCTGCTGCAGCTCATGCAGCAGCACGGCTTGGTGCCTGCCGATCTGGCACGGATCACCTGCCATGTGCACCAGGGCGCCATCGATGTGCTGGGCCCCGTGGTCAGGCCGAGCACCGTGCACCAGAGCAAGTTCTCCATGGGTACCGTGCTGGCGCTGGCGGCGCGTCACGGTCATGCGGGTCTGACGGAGTTCGACCGCGACTATCTGACACAGGAAACCGTGGAGCTGCGCGACAAGGTGAGCATGGAGCTTGATGCCGAGGTCGATGAGGCCTATCCCAGGCGCTGGATAGGCAAGGTCAGCGTGCAGACCACGGATGGCCGCCTGCTCAAGGGCCGTGTCGACGAACCCAAGGGCGACCCCGGCAACACGCTGTCGCGCGAGGAGATCACGGCCAAGGCGCTGCGGCTGATCGCCTATGGCGGCCAGGTGCCCGCCGAGCGCGCCCAGGACGCGGTGGCAAGGCTGTGGCAGGTCGCGCAATGGCCGCAGGTGCGGCGTCTGCTGGATTGACACCACTTACGCAAAACAGGTTCAGGCCAGACGACTGCCGCAGGAGGCAGGCCGTTGCTGCATTCTTGTTTGCGTAAGTCTCATTGAGTTTCTTTCCGCCGGTGCAGGCAAGGCCGGCATCCCTCGGGCAAAGGCGCCACCACAGAGCGCCTCCCGCTTCCACAAAGTGCAAAGGAGACAAAACATGCCATATCGATCCATCCGCCGCCGCCTGATCTGCGCCGCGGCCGCAGCCTGCGCGTTCGCCGCGAGCAGCGGCGTCATGGCCGCAAGCTGGCCGGACAAGCCCGTGACCCTGGTCGTTCCCTACAGCGCCGGCGGGCCTACCGATGTGGTGGCGCGGCTGCTGGCCGTGCCGATGGGGCAGTACCTGGGGCAGTCGGTGCTTGTCGAAAACACCGTGGGCGCAGGTGGCACGCTGGCGCCGGCGCGCATCGTGCGCTCCAAGCCCGACGGCTACACCATATTGATCCACCACATGGGCATGGCCACCGCACCCTCGCTGTACAAAAAGCTGCCCTACGACCCGCTCAAGGACTTCGAGTACATCGGCCAAGTGCTCGATGTCCCCATGACCCTGCTGTCGCGCAAGGACTTTCCAGCCAACAACTTTGCCGAGCTGCTGGACTATGTGAAAAAGCACCAGGACAAGGTGTCGCTGGCCAATGCAGGTGTGGGTGCTGTGTCGCAGCTGTGCGGCATGCTGTTCATGCACCAGGCGGGCGTGAAGCTGACCGTGGTGCCTTACAAGGGGGCTGGTCCCGCCATGAACGACCTGATGGGCGGGCAGGTCGACCTGCTGTGCGACCAGACAACCCAGACCGTGCCCGTGATCCAGGACGGCAAGCGCGCGAAGGTCTTCGGCGTGACCACACCTCAGCGCCTGTCGTCGCTGCCCAATATCCCGACGCTGGACGAGCAGGGCCTCAAGGGCTTCGATGTCAAGGTCTGGCATGGCATGTATGCGCCCAAGGGCACGCCCAGGGAAGCGCTAGAGCAGCTGAACAAGGCGCTGAATGTGGCGCTCAAGGACGATAACGTCAGAAAGCGCATCGCCGAACTCAGCTCCGATCTCGTCACGCCCGACAAGGCCACACCAGAAGGACTGCGCAAGCACCTGGAAGCCGAAGTCACACGCTGGCGCACCGTCATCAAGGCCGCCGGCGTATCGGCCGAGTGAGGCTGCGCACGGCATGAGGCCCGCGCCCGGCGAGGGCCCCGTCAGTCGATTGAAATCCCGCATTCCCAAGAGACGCCATGAGCACCTTGCTGCATAACGCCTGCACTTTTCTGTTCGTCCCCGCCACCCGGCCGCAGCGGCTTGCCAAGGCCCTCGCCAGCGGCGCCGATATGGTGATTGCCGACTGCGAGGATGCCGTGGCGCCCGGCGACAAGCCGGCCGCCAGATTGGCCCTGGAGCAGGCCGTACAGCAGCTTTCCATGTCCGAGCGCGAACGGCTGCTGGTACGTATCAATGCCTGGGGAACGCCATGGTTCGATGAAGATCTGCAGGCGCTGGCGCGGCTGGTGGCCGTTGGCGTGGCCGGGGCCGTGGTGCCCAAGGCGGAAAGCGCGGCCGTGCTGCAGCAGATTGCAGATGCAGCCGGCCCACGCTGCGCGCTGCTGCCTCTGGTGGAAAGCGTGGCTGGCCTCGATGCCTGCGATGCGCTGGCCGGTGCCGCGCAGGTGGTGCGGCTGGCTTTCGGGCATCTGGACTTCCAGGTCGATGCCGGTATGCAGTGCGAGCCGGACGAAGCCGAGCTGCTGCCGGTGCGTCTGGCGCTGATCCTGGCATCGCGCCGGCGGGGCCTGGCCCGCGCCGTGGATGGCGTCACCATCGACACCAAGGATGCGGCCCGCCTGGAGAGCGACACCCGGCGCGCGCTGCGCATGGGTTTTGGCGCCAAGCTGTGCATACACCCCGACCAGGTCGGCCCAGTCAACCGCGTGTTTGCGCCTTGCGACCCGGCCGTGGCCCAGGCCAGTGCGGTGGTGCAGGCCATGCAGGCCTCTGGCGGCGGCGTCTGCACCGTCAACGGCAGGATGGTGGATGCGCCCGTGCTCCATCTGGCACAGCAGACACTGGCCCGCCACGACTGGGCCCGGCAGCGCATGCAGCGCGACACCTAGTCTCATCGGACGTTGCCGGGCGCCGTCATCTGGTTCAGATTCATGCTGCTTCATGAAACAGGGGGACGGCATGAACCAGGCTTTGGTATGTGTGGTGACGGGGGCCAGCCGTGGCGTGGGCCGCGGTGTGGCGCTGGCGCTGGGGGCGTCGGGGGCAACCGTCTACGTGACTGGGCGCAGCGTGAAGGAGGGCGACTCGCCGCTGCCCGGCACGGTGGGCAGAACGGCCGCCGATGTGACGGCAGCCGGTGGCAACGGCATTGCCGTGGCCTGTGATCATGGCGATGATGCCCAGGTGGCAGCGCTGTTCGAGCGAGTGCGCCGCGAGCATGGCCGGCTCGACATTCTGGTCAATTGTGCGATTGCGATTCCCGATCCGCTGACCGTTCCAGGCCCGTTCTGGCAAAAGCCGCTGGAGATGACCGGGCTGCTTGATGTGGGCCTGCGTTCCACCTACGTGGCCAGCCATTGCGCGGCCGGCCTGCTGATAGGGGCGCGCGGCCTGGTGGTGAATATCTCGTCAGCCGGCAGCCGCTGCTATATGCACGGGCCGGCCTATGGCGCGGGAAAGGCCGGCACGGACAAGATGAGCTTCGACATGGCCCACGATTTCAAGCCTGTCGGCGTGAGCGTGGTTTCGCTCTGGCCCGGACTGGTCAGGACCGAGCGCTCCGAACGCGTCTGCGCGGCCGAACCCGAAAAGTACGGCAACAGCTTCGACAGCGCCGAAACGCCGCAGTTCATTGGCCGGGTCGTGCTGGCCTTGCATGGCGATGCCGACTGCCTGGAGCGCCGCTCCGGCGGCGTGTTCTATACGGCCGAGCTGGCCAGCGAGTATGGAGTGCAGGACATCGATGGCGCGCAGCCTGCGTCGCCGCGTGCCTATTTCGGCGCGCCACCGGAGTTCAGTCCGGTGGTGGTCGATTAAGCCGGCGCACTGACAGCACGCAAGAGCAGGGCCGCCGTGGCGACTACACTGCGGCCTTCCTTGTTTTTGCTGTACCCGGTCCGTGTCTGCTTCTGTCTTCCTTTCCCGTCGCTGCTGTCTGCATATCTCCTTTTCACTGCCCCTGGCACTGGGTTTGTCGGCCTGTGCTACGACCACCCCTGAACAAAGCCAGGACGAGCTGATCCAGCGCTTCTACCACCTGATTGCCGAAGGCGATTTCGACGCCTGCATGCGTTTGATCTCCGCACAAAACATCTCCAAGCAAGAGCTGGCAGGTTTCGATAAAAAGCTGCGCCGGATCATGGCCAGCGGCCAGGAGTTGATCAAGTCCCGAGGCGGCTTGCTCAAGGTCGAGGTGCTGGAGCGAACCGTGTCCCAGAAAGAACAGGTCACCAAGCTCAGGGTTCAGGTTCACTACCGCGATGGAAGCAGTCGCCGAGAGCGCATCAATCTGTTCCAGGAAGACGGCGTCTGGAAAGTGCAGCTGTGATTTCTCGGCGGCTGGCAACGGCCGCTGTAATGGTGCTGTCGGCCTGCTGTGCCGGCCTGGCTTTTGCAATGCCGCCGTTGCCGCCGCAGGCTGCGCCGGGCGATCTGATCTTTCGCCGGGGAACGGAAAACGTCAGCCACCTGGTGCAAGCCGTGGACCATGGAGACTTCAGCCATGTGGGCATGCTGGTGGGGCGGCCCGGTCAATGGCAGGTGTTGCATGCCACGCCGTCCGAGCGCCAGGGTCAGGCGGATGCCGTGGTGCTTGATTCGCTGGACTTTTTTCTGGACGCGCAGCGCGCTCAGGCTTATCGCCTGTATCAGGTCGCTGCCGACCCCGGCACGCGCGAGCGGGCTGTGGCTTGGGCCATGGCGCAGCAGGGCAAGCCGTTTAAGCTGCAGGGAGACACTGAGGATCTGTACTGCACCACGCTGGTCTGGCAGGCCTGGCAACAAGGCGGCATGGATCTTGGAGTGGTGTTCACCAAGGTGGAGCTGCCGATTCTCGGCGGGCGCTACCTTCTGCCCAGCACGCTGCTGCGCTCAACCCGTTTGCGCCCGCTGACGCCCTTGCTGTCCTTGCGCTAGACCCGTGTTCTACACGCCCAGATATTGCTGGCGCACGGCCTTGTCGACCACCAGTTCGGCCATGCTGGCTGTGTGCACGATCTGGCCTTTTTCCAGCACATAGGCACGGTCGGCCACGACCTCGGCAAACGGCAGGTTCTGCTCGCTGAGCAAGATGCCTATGCCCTGTGCCTTGAGTTCGAGAATCGTGCGCGCCATCTGCTCGACGATCAGCGGAGCAACCCCCTCGGAGGGCTCGTCCAGCAGCACTAGGCAGGGCTGGCCCATCAGCGTGCGGGCCACGCTCAGCATTTGCTGTTCGCCACCGCTCATGCGCCCGCCCAGACGGTCGGGCATCTCTCCCAGGTTGGGGAACAGCGCAAAAAGCCTTTCGGGCGTCCAGTGCGGCATGGCGGAGCCATCGGGCCATCGGCGAGGCTTTTGCTTGCCGACCTCGAGGTTTTCCAGCACCGTCAGCTCGGTAAAGATGCGGCGATCCTCGGGCACATAGCCCAGGCCACGCTGCGCGATCTGGTGCGAGGCTTTTTTCTCTATCGCCTCTCCCATGAAGCGGATACTTCCCTCGCGGTGCGGCACCAGGGCGGCAATGCTTTTGAGCGTGGTGGACTTGCCAGCGCCATTGCGACCCATCAGCGCTACGACTTCGCCGCGCCCCACGGCCAGAGATACCTGATGCAGGATATGGGCCGCGCCATACCAAGCATTGAGGTCCTGGACTTCAAGCAATTTTGGGCTCTTGCCCTTATCCATCAAGCGCTGGTTGCTATGCATTTGATTCATTGCTGTTTTTCAAGAACGAGGCCGGTACCGAGATAGGCCTGCTGCACGCGCGCGTCGTCGCGAATGGCTTGCGGTGTACCTTCTGCCAGCAACTGGCCGCGCACCAGCACAGCCACACGGTCGGCCTGACCGAAGACCACGTCCATGCTGTGTTCGGTAAACAGCACGCCCATGTGGCGCTGCTGCGCAAGCTGGCGGGTCAGCTGCATCAGCGCGACACGCTCGCCCGGGGCCATGCCGGCCGTGGGTTCGTCCATGAGCAGCAGCAGCGGATCATGGGCCAGCGCCATGGCCAGCTCCACTCGTTTCACATCGCCATAGGCCAGGGCGCTGCAGGGGCGATCGGCCTGTGCCGCCATGTCCACCTGCTCCAGCAGGGCCAATGCGTCGGAGCGCCGGTGGCTGGCGGCACGCGGCCACCAGCTGAAGATCCTGCGATCGGCCGACAGCAAAGCCATCTGCACGTTTTCCACCACGCTGAGCGAGGCAAAAGTCTGTGCAATCTGGAAGGTGCGTCCCACGCCCTTGCGCCAGATGGCGCGCGGCGGCAGGCCGGTGATGGACTGGCCATTGAGCAGAACCTGGCCGCTGTCGGGTGGCAACTGGCCGCCGACCATATTGAAGGTGGTGCTCTTGCCAGCGCCGTTGGGGCCGATGAGGGCCAGCAGCTCGCCCGCCTGAAGGTCGAATGAGACCTGCTGCACGGCCTTCACGCCGCCAAAGGCCTTGCTGACGTTCTGTACCTGCAGCAGGCTCATGTTCTTGCTCCTGCCTTGTTCCTGGCGCTCACACGCGACCACAGCAGTTGCGCATAGCCTGCAATACCCTGCGGTGCCAGCAGCACCAGAATCAGCATGGTCGCTCCCATCAACGCGCGCCAGTATTCGGTGTTGCGTGCCACGGTGTCGTGCAGCCAGGTGAAGGCTGCCGCCCCCACCAGGGGGCCGGCCAGCGTCTGCACGCCGCCCAGCAGCACCATGACCAGTGCATCCACCGATTTGGTGACCGACATGGCATCGGGCGCAACGCCGCCCTTGCTGAAGGCAAATAGCGCCCCGGCCAGGCCGGCAAACAGCCCGGCGATCACGAACGCCGTCCACTGCACGCGGCGCACGTCGATGCCGATTGCATCGGCCCGCAGAGCCGAGTCGCGAGATGCGCGCAGCGCATAGCCCAGAGGAGAAAACAGCAGGCGACGCAGCAGATAGATGCCCAGCGCGCAGATGCCCAGAGCCAGCCAGTAGAACGCCGGGCCCTGCGATGCCCATTCGGGGGGCCATACGCCAGTCAGGCCATTGCTGCCGCCCGTGAAGTCATCCCACTGAAAGACGATGGCCCAGCTGATCTGCGCAAACGCCAGGGTCAACATGGTCAGATAGACGCCCGACAGCCGCACGCAGAACCAGCCATAGAGCAGGGCGCCCGCAGCGGCGGCCAGGGGGCCGAGCAGCAGTGCGGCTTCCATGGGCAGATCCAGCATACGCACCAGCAGTGCAGCACCGTAGGCGCCGAGGCCAAAGTAGGCCGCGTGACCGAAGGAGTGCATGCCGCCAGGCCCGAGTATGAAGTGCAGACTGCTCGCAAACAGCGCGGCGACAAAGATATCGGCCAGCAGCACGGTGGCGTAGCTGCCGCCTTCGGTGGCACCTGCCGTCAGCGGCAGCAGCACCAGCGCGCTCAGCAGGCCCAGCCATGCGGCCGTTGCACCACGCCCTGAACGGCGCAGCGGCTGCTCTGGCTCGCCAGCGTTGCGTGCCAGTGCCTGGGGCTTGCCCAGCAGGCCCCAGGGTCGCCAGATCAGCACCACGGCCATGACCAGGAACTCCACCACCAGCGTGAGCTTGGAGAACGACAGCTCGAAGCCCGCGATCTCCTGCACGCCCAGCCAGATGCAGATCGCCTTGAGCTCTGCCACCAGCAACGCGGCCATGAAGGCGCCCGGTATGCTGCCCATGCCGCCGACCACCACCACCACAAACGCGGCGCCAATGGTGAGCATGTCCATCTCCAGACTGGCGGGCTCACGCGGCAGCTGCAGCGCGCCGCCCAGGCCTGCCAGCAGCGTACCCAGTGCGAAGACGGCGGTGAACAGCCAGGCCTGGTTCACGCCCAGGGCGCCTACCATTTCGCGGTCTTGCGTGGCGGCACGCACCAGGGTCCCAAAGCGGGTCTTGGTCAACAAAAGCGTCAGGCCCAAAAGTACGCAGGGGCCGACTGCTATCAAAAACAGATCGTAAGTGGGGAACTGGCGGCCCAAAAACTCCACCGAGCCTTCAAGTCCTGTGGCACGCGGGCCGAACAGTTCCTCGGGGCCCCACAGCCACAGCGCAGCATCCTTGATGACCAGTACCAGTGCAAACGTGGCCAGCAACTGGAATAGCTCGGGCGCCTTGTAGATGCGACGCAGAAGCAGTGTCTCAGTCAGGGCCCCGAGTGCGCCACAGGCCAGCGGAGCCAGCAGCAGCGCGGGCCAGAATCCGATATGGGGTGAGAGCCGGTCCACGCTGCTGTAGGCGATGAAGGCGCCCAGCATATAGAACGAGCCGTGGGCGAAGTTGATGGTGCGGGTGACACCAAAGATCAGCGACAGCCCGACCGAAACCAGAAACAGCGACGATGCGCTGGCCAGTCCGTTGAGCAACTGGGCCAGCAGGCCGGATGCACTCATGCTGCGTAGCTCCTGAAGCTCGACATAGTGTGTTCAGAGATGAAAAAGCCACCTGCTGCAGTGCAGGTGGCCAGGCATTTTCGCCGAAGCAAAATCAGTTCGCTGTCGCGGGACGCAGCTTCTTCACTTCCTCGTCCGTGGGCTGGTAGTTCTTGCCGTCGGCATAGCGGTAGTCGACCAGCACGCCGTGCCCCAGCTTCTCGTCATAGGCGGTCTTGCCGACATAGGCCCCCATGGTGGACTGGTTGTCTTGTGCGCGATAGGTGATGGGGCCGAAGGGCGTGGCGACTTCCAGGCCCCTGAAGGCCGCAATCAGTTTCTCGGTGTCGGGGTCGCCCTTGGTCTTGCGCAGGCCCGCAGCAATCGACTGGATGGCGTTGTAGCCCACGATGGTGCCCAGGCGCGGGTAGTCCTTGAACTTGGCCTGATAGGCCTTGAGGAAGGCTGCGTGCTCAGGGGTGTTGATGGAATACCAGGGGTAGCCGGTCACGGTCCAGCCTGTAGGCGCTTCCTTCTTGAGCGGGTCCAGGTACTCGGGCTCGGCCGTCAGCAGGCCCACGACTTCGCGGCCCTTGAACAAGCCGCGTGTATTGCCTTCGCGCACGAACTTGCCCAGGTCAGTGGCGAACAGCACGTTGAAGATGGCATCGGGCTTGGCATCAGCGAGTGCCTGCACGACGGAGCCGGCGTCGATCTTGCCGAGTGCCGGCGCTTGCTCGGCCACAAACTCGATGTCGGGCTGCCTGGCTTTCATCAGCGCCTTGAAGGTGGCAATCGCCGACTGCCCGTATTCGTAGTTGGGGTAGACGATGGCCCAGCGCTTCTTCTTGAGCTTGAGTGCTTCCTCCACCAGCATGGCGGTCTGCATATAGGTGGAGCCGCGCAGACGGTAGGTGTAGTGATTGCCGTCGGCCCAGACGATCTTGTCGGTCAGCGGCTCGGAGGCGAGGAAGAAGCGCTTTTTCTGCTTGGCATAGTCGGTCAGCGCCAGGCCCACATGCGAGAGAAAGCTGCCCGTGAGCACATCGATTTTTTCGCGCGTGTAGAGCTCTTCGGCGGCACGCACGGCATCGCCCGGCGTGGCGTTGTCGTCGCGCACGATGAGCTGCAGCTTCTTGCCGGCAATGCCGCCTGCGGCATTGACCTGCTCCACCGCCAGCTCCATGCCCTTTTTGTAGGGTTCCAGAAACGCGGGTTGAGCCTTGTAGCTGTTGATTTCGCCAATCTTGATCACGCCCTGTGCCCAGGCGGGCAGGGCGGCCAGTGTCAGCAGGGACAGGGACCAGCGCAGCTGCATCGTCATTCTCCTCGGTGCTAGGTGGCGACCACGGTTCGAGACACAGGGTCTCTGCCACCAATAATGCTCAATCTGAGCATTTATATAGACAAATAAAGCGCTTGTTCCAAGCGCGTGAGGGCTGATCCTAGAACAGCGTTTTCCCTGAGTCAAGAAGGGCGAGCCAGTTTTCCTGCGTTCGGGCGGTATCGGAGCGCTTCATTCTGCTTATCACTATTCGATCTCAAGACATTGGTGGGTGATTCCCCCGTTTCTGTGCAATTGCCGGACAATATAGGTCTTGTCCCGCTTGGCAACCGGCAGCCAACGCGCTAGCAGCCCTGACCTGCAGTGCCCCGCCACCGCCCAGCATTTGCCGCGCAGGTTTTCTGCTTAGAGTTTTTATTTCAGACGAATCATGAGTGCTTTTCTTGAAGAACGCGTGCTGTCCGTCCACCACTGGACCGACCGTCTTTTCTCCTTCACCACCACCCGCGACACATCGCTGCGCTTTTCCAACGGCCACTTCACCATGATCGGCCTGAAGGTGGATGGCAAGAACCTGCTGCGCGCTTACTCCATCGCCAGCCCCAACTATGAGGAGCATCTGGAGTTTCTGTCCATCAAGGTGCCCGAGGGCCCTCTGACTTCCAAGCTTCAGAACATCCAGGTGGGTGACACCATCATCGTGGGCAAGAAGCCTACAGGCACGTTGCTGATCGACTATCTGCTGCCCGGCAAGAATCTGTATCTGATCGGCACGGGCACGGGCCTGGCTCCCTGGCTGGCCGTGGCGCGCGACCCCGAGACCTATGAGCGTTTCGACAATGTGGTCGTCGTGCATGGCGTGCGTCAGGTGCAGGAGCTGGCTTATCAGGAGCTGTTCGAGAAGGAATTGCCCGAGCATGAATTCCTCGGCGATATCGTCAAGGGCAAGCTGCACTACTACCCCACCGTGACACGCGAACCCTTCCGCAACCAGGGCCGTATCTCGGCCCAGATCAACAACGGCACCTTCCCGCAGAATCTGGGTCTACCCGATCTGAATCCCGAGACCGATCGCGTCATGCTGTGCGGCAGCCCCGCCATGCTGTCCGAGCTCAAGGAGCTGCTGGAAAAGCGCGGCTTCAAGGAAGGCAACACCACTACGCCCGGCGACTTTGTCATCGAACGCGCTTTCGTGGAAAAGTAATTCCGGCTTGTCCCTGACAAAAGGCCTGCATCCGCAGGCCTTTTGCATTTCCGCTGAGGAGAAGATGGCGGAGAGCCCATGTATGGCCGCTGTTGTGCTTGACCTAGATGTTCTCCCCTGCGTTCTCGGGCAGGCGCTGCACATCCATGAGTGTGGTATTGGACTGCTTTCGCGAGACAAACGGGATGCCCAGTTGGACCTTGGACTTGCTGCAGGCCTTGGCCGTGGCGGCCGAGAACAGCAGGATGGCCGAGGTGAAGTAGAACCACATCAACACCACCACCAGCGAGCCGGCAGCTCCATAGGCCGAGACCACGGCGGCGGTGGACAGGTACCAGGCCAGGGCCTGCTTTCCGATGGTGAACAGGGCTGCTCCCGTCAATGAGCCCAGCAGCAGATATCTGGTGACGGGTTTGATGCCGGTACCCATGCGCATCAGACCCCAGAACAGTAGCACTGCAATGGCAAAGGACAGGCCCTCGTTGATCAGCCCCATCAGCGGACCCAGCGGTACAAGCTGCAGCTCGTCATTGGCCCATTTGGTGATCATCTGGATGGCGGTTGAAAGCACCATGGACACCAGCAGCAAAAAGCCCAGACCCACAACATAGCTCAGCCCCCACAGGCGCGAGATGGCCATGCTCCACCACGGCTTGTTTTCCTGCGGGCGCGACTCTTCACCCATGGACCAGAGCTTGTCCAGCGAAGCCTGCAGCTCCACAAACACGCCCGTGGCGCCCGAGAGCATCATCACCAGACCGAGCACGGAGGCGAGCGATCCCTGATTGGCATTCTGGGCGCTGGCCAGCGCGCTCTTGACGACCTGTGCCGCGCGCTCTCCGACCACACTCTGTATCTGGCTGATCAAGGTGCTTTCCACATAGCTGCGGTCCAGCCACCAGCCCAGCAGGCCCACGACGGCCAGCAATAGCGGCGCCAGACTCAGCATGCCGTAGAAAGACATGGCGGCACTCATGCGCAGACCATCGGCCTGCAACCAGAGCTGTACGGAATCAATGAGCGGTTGCAGAGGCTGGGTGATGCGTCGCAGCTTGTGCTGCCAGCCGGAGGTATCAAAAGCCATGTGTCGAATTCTGGTAGCGGAAACACGGAAGGCTTGTCAGCCTATGTCGGCTGGCATTGAGGATAGGCAAATATTTTGTAATTGCCGCCGGGGCTCTGGCAACTCTGCCATGGCGGTGGGCTTCAGCAGCTTCAGGTTCTCATCCTTTATCTACTGAGCGATGAATGCTCACTTTTTTGAAGATGAGCTCAATTGCGCTGGCTTCCTCCAGGAAAGCGCACCGGGGGTTGGGTTTTCTCTAGTCAACTACGCTTAGAGACCTTCTGTGTGTCGTAGTTCGATCCGGGTTTGCACCAGTCAAAGTGCAACTATTTAACTACAAAAAAATCCCTTTCGTTTCACGAAAGCTGGGGAGACGAGACACATTTCATGAAGACTTCCTTCACCACCGCTTCTCCTGCAGATCGCGTGCTTTGCCCTGTCTTGCGCGAACGCATCATGACGGCGGACCAGGCCGCCCGCCTGATTCAATCCGGCATGACCCTGGGCATGAGCGGCTTCACTCCCGCAGGCGCACCCAAGGCCGTGCCTCAGGCATTGGCACGCCGGATAGAAGCGCAGAACGCCGATGGCGGCAACTTCCGTATCAGCTTGTGGACGGGTGCTTCGACCTCTCCCGAACTCGATGGCGCACCGGCCAAGGTGCATGGCATCGAACGCCGACTGCCCTACCAGAGCGATCCCACGGTGCGCAAGGAGATCAACGAGGGCGGCATGCAGTATGTGGACATCCACCTCCCGCATGTGACGCAGCATGTGTGGTTCGGCTTCCTCGGTCATCTTGACGTGGCGGTGATCGAGGTGGCGGGAATCTTGCCGGACGGTCGCCTGATTCCATCGACCTCGGTGGGCAACAACAAGACCTGGCTGGAGGAAGCCGACAAGATCATTCTCGAAGTCAACAGCGCCCAGCCCGCCGAGCTCGAAGGCATGCACGACATTTACTATGGCGCGGCCGTGCCGCCCAGGCGAAAGCCCATACCCATGGAGCACCCGTTCGACCGTATTGGCGAGCCCTATCTGCATTGCGCCCCGAGCAAAGTGATTGCCGTGGTGCCCACAGCGCAGCGCGACAGGCTGGCAGCGTTCACGGCACCCGATGAGGGCTCCATGCGCATTGCAGAGAACATCATCGACTTTCTGCAGCACGAGGTGAAAGTGGGCCGCCTGCCGCCCGAGTTGCTACCGCTGCAGTCGGGCGTTGGCAATATCGCCAACGCCGTGCTGGCGGGGCTGAACAACGGCCCGTTCGACCACCTGAACGCCTATGCCGAGGTGCTGCAGGACGGCATGCTCGACATGCTGGAGTCGGGCAAGCTCGATACCGCATCGACCACCTCGCTGGCGCTGAGCCCTGCAGCCATGGAGCGCTTTCTGGCCAACATCGACTATTACCGCCAGCGCATCATGCTGCGCC
Organism: Comamonas sp. Tr-654; assembly: GCF_011752915.1. Taxonomy (NCBI): domain Bacteria; kingdom Pseudomonadati; phylum Pseudomonadota; class Betaproteobacteria; order Burkholderiales; family Comamonadaceae; genus Comamonas; species Comamonas sp. Tr-654. The sequence continues at coordinate 13,246 of NZ_VWWQ01000004.1, read as the reverse complement.
CGCAGGAGATATCGAACCACCCCGAGCTGATCCGCCGCATGGGTTTGATTTCGATGAACGCGCTGATCGAGGCCGATATGTACGGCAACGTCAACAGCACGCATGTCATGGGCTCGTCCATCATGAACGGCATTGGCGGCAGCGGTGACTTTGCGCGCAACGCCTATCTGTCCATCTTCATGACGCCCTCCACGGCCAAGGGCGGAAAGATCAGCTGCATCGTGCCCATGGTCTCCCATGTCGATCACACCGAGCATGATGTGCAGGTCATCGTGACCGAGCAGGGTCTGGCCGATCTGCGCGGCCTGGCGCCGGTGCAGCGCGCACATCTGATCATCGAGAAATGCGTGCACCCCGACTACAAGGACGCGATGAGCGAGTATCTGGAGCGCGCGCTGCGCGATGCACAGGGCAAGCACACGCCGCATCTGCTGGATGAAGCCTATGCCTGGCATCAGCGCTATCTGAAGACGGGCTCCATGCAGGCTTGATCGCTTGCTGAAGCACCCATGAAAAACGCTGCCAAGGAATTGCTTGCACAAGCTGCTACAGCTTCAGAAGCATGTGCAGTGCGTGGCTTCAGGTCACCGGTGCCGGATTGAACAGCACCAGTGCGTTATGCAACTGCCAATGCTCGGCCCACGTCTTTTTGCGACCGCTGGCGACATCGAGCATCAGCCTGAACATTTCCCAGCCTATGTCTTCGATCGTGGCCTCGCCGTCGGCAATGCGTCCGGCGTTGATATCCATCAGATCGTGCCAGCGTCGCGCGAGGTCGCTGCGCGTGGCCACCTTGATCACCGGCACCTGTGCCAGACCGTAAGGCGTGCCGCGGCCCGTGGTAAAGACATGCAGGTTCATGCCGGCCGCCAGCTGCAGCGTGCCGCAGATGAAGTCGCTGGCCGGCGTGGCCGCATAGACCAGACCCTGGCTGATGCCACGATCGGCAAGCCGCTGACCCGGCGACAGCACGCCGGTGATGGGGGCCGTGCCGCTCTTGATGATGGAGCCCATGGCCTTTTCGACGATGTTCGACAATCCGCCTTTTTTATTGCCCGGCGTGGTGTTGGCGCTGCGGTCCACACGGCCCTTGTCCAGATAGGCGTCGTACCAGGCCATTTCCTCGATCATGGCTTCAGCCACTTCGGGGCTTGCGGCGCGCGAGGTGAGCTGGTCGATGCCGTCGCGCACCTCGGTTACCTCGCTGAACATCACGGTGGCGCCCGCACGCACCAGCAGGTCGGTACAGAAGCCCACGGCGGGGTTGGCGGTGACGCCGCTGAAGGCGTCGCTGCCCCCGCATTGCACGCCCACCACCAGGGCGCTGGCGGGCACGGTCTCGCGGCGGCGGGCGTCGAGGCGGCGCAGATGCTGCTCGGCCTGGCGCATGATGGAGTCGATCATGGACATAAAGCCCATATGGGCCTCGTCCTGCAGGCAGACCACATCGAGTGCTGGTTCACGCTCGTCGACGATGGGAAAGCTGCCCGGCGGCAGCAGGCGCTCGGGCTGCAGCTTTTCGCAGCCCAGGCTGACCACCATGACCTCGCCGCCGAAGTTCGGGTTGCGGCTGATGTTGCGCAGCGTGCGCTGCGGGATCTCGGCTCCCACGGCATCGATGGCCACGCCGCAGCCATAGCTGTGCTCCAGGCCCACCACGTCGTCGACGTTAGGGTATCGGGGCAGCAGCTCGGACTTGATGCGGCGCACCGCAAAGTCGAGCACCCCGGCCACGCATTGCACCGTGGTGGTGATGGCCAGGATGTTGCGCGTGCCCACCGTACCGTCCGCATTGCGGTAGCCCTCGAAGGTATAGCCTGCCAGCGGCTCCAGCACGGGCGGCTTGACGGTGGCAATGGGCAGGCCCTGCAGCGAGCGTGCCTCGGGCATCTGCAGCAAGCGTTCATGCACCCAGCTGCCGGCAGCAATGGGCTTGAGTGCATAGCCGATGATCACGTTGTAGCGGCGCACCTCACCGCCTTCGGGAATGTCCACCAGCGCCACCTTGTGCGCCTGTGGCACCTTGTCGAGCAGCGTGAGGCCGGACGGCAGCACGGTGCCCGCAGGCAGGCCGCCGTCGTTGGCAACAATGGCCACGTTGTCGGCCGGATGCATGCTGATGGAAAGCGGAAGTGGGGTACTCATGTCAATGTCTCAATTTTCTAGGTGCCTGTCGCAATCGGAGTGCAGCCCTCGCAGACTTCAGGTTCCCAACTCAGGAACGCCGAGCAAGAGCCGCCTTGCGGCGAAGGCGTTGTCCCCCTCCACGAAGTGAGAAGGGGGACGGCGCGAAGCGCCTCAGGGGGTCATTCAGCTTTTATTCCAGCAGACTTGATCACCTTGGCCCACTTGCTCACCTCGGCCTTCTGGTAGTCGGCTAGCTCGACGGTCGTCATGTTCGACGGCAGCATGCCGAAGTTCTTGAGGCGGGCCTGGACTTCGGGGGTGGCGACGATCTTCAGGATTTCGGCATGCAGGCGGTCCACGATGGGCTTGGGCGTGCCCGCAGGGGCGAAAACGGCCTGCCAGGAGCCCATGTCGAAACCCTTCTCGCCGGCTTCGGCGATCGTCGGTACATCGGGTAGCGATTCCAGGCGCTTGGAGCTGCTCACGGCGATGGGGCGTAGTTTGCCGGACTGGATGTGCGGGCCGACAACCAGGGCAGTGTCGAACATCATGTCCACCTGTCCGCCCATGACATCCTGCACGGCGGGACCGCTGCCCTTGTAGGGAACATGGGTGAACTTCACGCCGGTCTGGTATGCCAGCAGTTCCAGCGCCATGTGGTTGGAGGTGCCGTTGCCAGGAGAGGCCGAGGTCAGGCCGCCCGACGAGGCCTTGGCCTTGCTGCCGGCCAGCACGTCGGCCAGTGTCTTGTAGGGGCTGGACGCTGGCACTACCAGTACCAGAGGGCCGGAGCCGAGCATGGCGACGGGCGTGAAGGACTTGACGGGGTCATAGTCCAGCTTGGAGTACAGGCTGACATTGATGGCGTGCGAGCTGATGGTGCCCCCCAGAATGGTGTAGCCGTCGGCCGGGGCGCGTGCCGCCAGGGCCGAACCCACGCTGCCGCCGGCGCCGCCCTTGTTCTCGATGACCACGGGCGTGCCCAGGGCCTTGCTCAGCGGCTGCGCAATCACGCGCGCCAGGGTGTCGGTATTGCCGCCGGGGGGGAACGGAACCAGATAGGTGATGGGCTTGCCCGTGGGCCAATTGCCCTGTGCCAGGGCCGGTGCGGCGACAAGGGAGGTGCCCAGCAACAGGGCGCTGGCGGCGAGGGTGGATTGAAGCAGGGTGCGGCGTTGCATGATGATTGTCTCCGGTTGAAAAGCGTCTTTTTGCGCTGTGGAAAGGGGGGCGATCGAACCAGCTCGGCTTGGGCTGGATGTTTGCTCTTTGCGGTCTTTATGTGGAGGGGCTGGAGTTCAGAAGCGCGGTTGCTTGCCGGTGAATTCCGGGTCGTATTTGCGCATCTGGCCCAGGTCGTCACGGTTGCGGATGCCGCAATGCAGATAGTTGTCGTGCAGTCGGGCCAGGGCCTCGCGGTCCAGGGTCACGCCCAGGCCGGGCGTGGTGGGCACGCGCAGGCTACCCTGCTCGAACTGCAGGCGGCCGCCTTCGACGACCTCCTCGTCCTGCCATGGATAGTGGGTGTCACAGGCATAGGTCAGCAGGGGCACGCTGGCGCACAAATGAGTCATGGCCACCAGGCTCACGCCCAGATGGGAGTTGCTGTGCATGGACAGGCCCAGGTCGAAGGTGCGGCACAGCGTGGACAGGCGCTGTGTGGCGCGCAGGCCGCCCCAGTAATGGTGATCGCTGAGCACGATCTTCACGGGGCAGCCCATGTCGGCGTTGCGGCGGAACTCGGCAAAGTCCGTCACCACCATATTCGTGGCCAGGGGCACATCGCACTCGCGGGCCACGGCGGCCATGCCGTCCAGGCCCGGGGCCGGGTCCTCGTAGTACTCAAGCACGCCGCGCAACTGCTGCACGATCTTCAGGCTGGTCTCCACGGTCCAGTTGCCATTCGGGTCGATGCGAAGCGGTGTGCCGGGGAAGGCCTCGGCCAGCGCCAGGATGCCGGCAGCTTCCTGCTCGGGCGGCAGCGTGCCGGCCTTGAGCTTGATGCTCTGGAAACCGTATTGGTCGATCATGCGCCGGGCCTGGGCCACGAGCTGGGCCGGCGTCAGGGCTTCGCCCCAGGCGTCGGGTGCATAGGGCTGGCCCACATGCTCGGCGTATTTGTAGAACAGATAGGCCGAGTAGGGCACGCGGTCGCGTGCGGGTCCGCCCAGCAGGTCGACGATGGGAGCCTGGGCCATCTGGCCCTGCAGGTCCAGCATGGCGACTTCGAAAGCGCTGACCACCTTGGCCACGGTCTTGGAGACATGGGTGCCAGGGGCCAGCGAGACCTGCTGACCCAGAAATTCCGAGGTCGTGAGCTTGGGCGGAGTAACCAGGGCGGCGACACGGGCCTCCATTTCATTGAGGGCCCAGGGCGAAAGCCCGACCAGGGCCGGTGCGGCCTTGGCCAGAGCATCCAGCATGGGCTGGTCGCCATAGCTCTCGTTGATGCCGACCAGACCGGAAGCAGTCTCGATCTCGATGATGGAGCGCAACGCCCAGGGCTCGTGAATGCCGGCGGCGTTGAGCAGCGGCGGATCACGGAAGGCAATCGGCGTGATGCGGATGTGGCGGATCTGGTGAGAAGTGCTCATCTTGAGATGACTGATGCGGCGCAGGAGTTGCGGGCCGAGGTTGAAATAGGGAGTCTTTGTGGTATGTTGTCGTACAACTGAAAGCCATTATCATCAGGCTCATGAGTACTCAGACATCGGAATTACCCCAATCAACCCCGTCTTTGCCGCTGACGGAGGGGTACGCGCTGCGCAGCAAAACCAGCAAGGGCAGCCGCAGTCTGGCGAATCTGTTGTCCGAGGAGTTCGAGCACAAGATCCGCCAGGGCCTGCTGCATGAGGGGGACAAGCTGCCCACCGAGTCCGAACTCGTGCGCAGCTATGACGTCAGCCGCACCGTGGTGCGCGAGGCGCTGTCAAAATTGCAGGCTGCGGGTCTGGTCGAGACCCGCCATGGCATAGGCACGTTTGTGCTGCCCGCGCGCCAGAGCGCAAGCCCCATGCTCAGCGCGCGCGAGCTCAGCGAGTCCGTCGACGTGCTGGCTGTGCTGGAGCTGCGCATCAGTCTGGAGACCGAGGCAGCCGGTCTGGCTGCCCAGCGCCGCAGCGCAGCCCATCTGCAGGTCATGAGCGAGGCTCTGCAGGAGTTCGAGCATCATTTCGCCCTGGGGCACGACACCGTCGAGCATGATCTGGCCTTTCACCTGAGCATTGCGCAGGCCACAGGCAACCGGTATTTTCAGGACATCCTGCAGCATTTCGGAACGCTGCTGATTCCGCGCAATCGCATCGCCTCCATGCATACGCCGGCACGCGATCCCGACTATCTGCGTCGTGTGAACCGCGAGCACGAGGAGATCTATGCCGCCATCGTGCGCCAGGATGCCGATTCGGCCCGTGCCGCCATGCGCATCCATCTGACCAACTCGCGGGAGCGTTTGCGCCTGGCCCAGCGTCTGAGCCTGAGCGCCGAGTCCTGAGCCCGCCATGCCCAGGCACCTGGGCGGGCGCTTGATTGAAGAGGCTGACCGCAGCAACGGGCGACGGACTGCCCGCGGCATGCGGCGGGCGCTGTGGCTCCGCTGCGCCAAACATATGAAGGTGCTTTAAAAATAATAGCTTGAAGCGCTCTTCAGTATTGAGTTTGAAGCATATTCAATGGATGAAAGTGGCACACGCTGAAGCCTGATCAACAGCGGTGACCCGTGCTTACCCTTAGAAAAAATGTCTTGGTGTTCAAAAAAACCTAGTTGTATGATGACTGATCACAACAAGGAGACATTTCACCATGGTCCGACGCTCGCACTTTCTGCGCTCTCTGCTGGCCCTGGCGGCCGGCGGTTTGCTGTCGTCCACATTGCTGGCTGCCGATGCCTGGCCCAGCAAGCCCATCCGCCTTGTCGTTCCCTATCCGCCCGGCGGCAGCTCCGACATCATTGCGCGCTCCATCGGGCAACTGATCTCCCAGGAGCTCAAGCAGACCGTGGTGATCGACAACAAGCCCGGCGCCAATGGCAATCTGGGCGCTGAATTCGTCGCCCGCGCGCCGGCCGACGGTTACACCTGGCTGCTCTGCGATCTCGGCGCACTGGCCATCTCTCCCTCGATCTATACCAAGCTCAGCTTCGATCCGTCCAAGGCACTGCGCGGTGCGGCCATGCTGGCCTATTCGCCCCATATGCTGGTGGTGCACCCCTCCGTCCAGGCCAGCAATCTCAAGGAGCTGGTGGAGCTGTCCAAGAAGCAGGACCTGAACTTTGCCGTTACCGCATCGGGCAGTGCTCCCCATCTGGCCGGCGTGGAGCTGGCCCGCATCACCGGCGCCAAGTGGGTGTATGTGCCCTACAAGGGCGGCGTGCAGTCGGTGCAGGACACGGTGGCTGGCCAGACCCAGGTGCTGATGAACGGCATGCTGGCCACCTATCCGCATGTGCAAAGCGGCAAGCTCAAGCTGCTGGGCATCTCCAAGAACACCCGCATGCCCCTGATTGCCGATGTGCCGACGCTGGCAGAGCAGGGCGCACAGGGTTTTGCCTCGGGCACCTGGCAGGGCGTGGTGCTGCCCGCCAAGACGCCTGAAGCCGTGGTGCAGCGTGTGAACCAGGTGCTGCTCGGTGCCATCCGCTCCACCGAGGTCCGCTCCCGGCTGACAGGTCAGGGTGCCGAGGTCGTCACGATGACGCCCGCCGAAACCGACAAATTCTTCAACGCCGAACGCGCGCGCTGGCGCGCCGTGGTGCAAGCCGCCCAACTGCAGCTGGATTGAGCTGCCAGATCTTTTTTGCCCCCTCTATTCAAGGATTACCATGACACCCCAAGACCTCAAAGACGTGATGAGCTCCGGCCTGCTGTCCTTCCCCGTGACGGACTTCGACGCCCAGGGCAACTTCAATGCCAAGGGTTATGCCGCGCGCCTTGAATGGCTGGCTCCCTACGGCGCCAGTGCGCTGTTCGCGGCCGGCGGCACGGGCGAATACTTCTCGCTGTATGGCGAGGAATACGGCCAGATCATCAAGACCGCCGTGGATACCTGCCGCGGCAAGGTGCCAATCATTGCCGGCGCCGGCGGCCCCACCCGCACTGCCATTGCCCATGCCCAGGAAGCCGAGCGCCTGGGCGCCCACGGCATCCTGCTGCTGCCCCACTACCTGACCGAAGCCGGCCAGGAAGGCCTGATCGCCCATGTTGAGCAGGTCTGCAAGAGCGTGAAGTTCGGCGTCATCGTCTACAACCGCGACCGCACCCGCTTCACGCCCGAATCCCTGGCCATCCTGGCCGAGCGCTGCCCCAATCTGGTGGGCTTCAAGGACGGCATGGGCAATATCGAAACCATGTCCTCCATCTTCATGAAGATGGGCGACCGCTTCGCCTACCTGGGCGGCCTGCCCACGGCCGAGGTCTATGCCGCGGCCTACAAGGCTCTGGGAACGCCCGTGTACTCGTCCGCCGTCTTCAACTTCATCCCCAAGACGGCGATGGCGTTCTACGAAGCCGTGCGCACCGACGACATGGCCACGCAGCACAAGCTGCTCAAGGAATTCTTCATGCCCTACCTGAAGATCCGCAACCGTGTCGAAGGCTACGGCGTGAGCATCATCAAGGCCGGCGCCAAGCTGGTCGGCCACGATGCCGGTCCCGTGCGCGCTCCCCTGACCGACCTCAAGCCTGCCGAGCTGGAGGAGCTCAAGGTCCTGATCGACAAGCTCGGCCCCCAGTAAGACCCGATGCAGGGGTCAGGCCAAGAACCGGGCCCCGCGTCTTCAGGAGACAAAGCATGAAAAAGATACTGATCACGCTGGGTGCCACCCTGGCCCTGGCCGCCCAGGCGGCCGGCAACTTTCCCGACCGGCCCGTCAACATCATCGTGCCGTTCCCGGCCGGCGGCTCCACCGACACCGTGGCGCGTGCGGTGGCCCTGAGCATGGCCGAGCAACTGGGCAAGCCCTTTGTCGTGGAAAACCGCCCTGGTGCCACGGGCACCATCGGTGCGGGAGCCGTCAAGCGTGCAGCGGCCGACGGCTACACCTTGCTGGTGGCCTCGCTGGGCCCTTTTGTGGTCACCCCACATATGGTCAAGAACGTGCCCTATGACGCCAGCAAGGATTTCGACTACATCACCATCCCCGTGCAGGCGCCCAATGTGCTCGTTGCCAGCCCGACGCAAAAGGCCCGCAGCGTGAGCGAGGTGATTGCCGCGCTCAAGGCCAATCCCGGCAAGATCAGTTTTGCAAGCTCAGGCAATGGCTCTTCGGACCATCTGTCGGCCGAGCTGTTCTGGCAGCAAACGGGTACTGAAGCAGTGCATGTGCCCTACAAGGGCGGAGCACCGGCCATCACCGATCTGCTGGGCGGACAGGTGGATTTCTCCTTCCAGAACGTCAATGCCGTGCTGCCCCATCTGCGTAGCGGAAAGCTGCGTGCCATTGCCGTGACCGGCAGCCAGCGTTCGCCCGTGCTGCCCGACGTTCCCACACTGGCCGAGTCCGGCGTCAAGGGTGCCGAGGTCTACTCCTGGCAAGGCATGGCCGCGCCCAAGGGCTTGCCGGCCGATGTCAAGGCCAGACTGGCCAAGGCTGCCATTGTCGCCGTGCAGCAACCCGACATCCGCAAGCGCTTTGTGGAGCAGGGGCTGGAAATCGTGGGCAACACGCCCGAGGAATTCACGCGCTTTCAGGCCCAGGAGAACGAGCGCTGGAAGCAGCTGATCCAGAGCCGCAAGATCACCGCCGACTGAAGGCGGTCCGTCGCCGACGGGCGCTCTGCGCCTACCGGCTTTTCCTGCCGCGAACCGCGGCCCATGCACCCACAAAACCGATAACGGAGACAAGGCATGCGACACCCTTCCCGCCGATTGCTGCTCACACTGATCTTGGCCGGACTGTCCTGCGCCGCCAGCGCACAACAGTCCGGCAAGCCCCTGACCCTGGTCGTTCCATTCGCGCCCGGTGGCGGCAGCGACACCAGTGCCCGCCTGCTCAGCCAGGCCCTGGCCAGCCGCCTGGGACAGACCGTGGTCATCGAGAACAAGCCCGGCGCTGCGGGGGTGATCGGTGCCGACCAGGTGGCCCGAGCGCCGGCCGACGGCAATACCATCCTGCTGGGCAATATCGGCACCCAGTCCATCAATCCCATCCTCTACAAGAAGCTGCCCTACGACGCCAAGACGGCTTTCGCCCCCGTCAGCCTGGTCGCCGAGCTGCCCCAGGTGCTGCTGGTGCATCCCGGCGTACAGGCCAAGGACGTGGCCGGCCTGATCGCCCTGCTCAAGGCCCAGCCAGGCAAGTTCAGCTACAGCACCTCGGGCCCGGGCGGCTCCATGCACCTGGCCGGCGAGATGTTCAAGAGCGCCACCCAGACCGATATCCAGCATGTGGCCTATCGAGGTGGCGGGCCGGCCATCGTGGACCTGCTGTCCGGCCACGTGCAGATCACGTTTGCCACCGTGCTCGAAAGTCTGGGTCACATCAAGGCCGGAAAGCTCCGCGCCCTGGCCGTGACTGGTGACAAGCGTGTACCGGCACTGCCCGATGTGCCCACGGTGGCCGAGACCGTGCCAGGCTTCAAGTCCATCTCCTGGGTGGGCGTGCTGGCTCCGGCCAAGACGCCGCAGGCCACCATCGACCGTCTGGCAGCGGCCATCCGCGATACCGTGGCCCAGCCCGACATCGCCCAGCGGCTCAATGAACAGGGCGCCGTCGCCAGGACCACCACACCCCGGCAGTTCGCCGCGCTGATCGAGTCCGACTACACGACCTACGCCCAGCTCATTGCCGAAAAGGGGATCAAGGCCGAATAAGCTTTAAACCCCTGGCGGCCCGTACAAGCGGGCCGCTTTCTCCCCCTGGAGGCTGCGGCCTCCACCATTGACCAAAGCAAGGAATTCCCGGCATGGCGACCACCCGACCACGCGTTCTTCAATACGGCAAGATGCCGCTGACCCAGCTTGATGCCGAACTGGCTCAGGCCTATGAGGTGAGCATCCTCTCCGAGCAGCCCGATCCCGAGCGCTTTCTTGCCGAGCATGGCGGACAGTTCGAATATGCGGTCACCTCAGCCGCCATGGGCCTGCCTGCGGGCGTGGTCGACGCCCTGCCCAATCTCAAGTTCGTGAGCAGCTTCGGCGTGGGCTTCGACGCCCTCGACAAGGACGCCCTGCTGCGCCGTGGCGCACGTGTGGGCTACACGCCCGGCGTGCTCGACGACTGCGTGGCCGATCTGGCCTTTGCCCTGCTGCTGGATGCCACGCGCGGCCTGAGCGAGTCCGACCGTTTCGTGCGCCGAGGCGACTGGAGCAAGAGCCGCTTCGGCATCCGCACCCGCGCCAGCGGCAAGCGCCTGGGCATCTTCGGCATGGGCCGCATCGGCTCCACCGTGGCGCGCCGCGCCTCGGGCTTCGACATGGAAGTGGCCTACCACAACCGTCGCCCCGTCGAAGGCTCGCCCCACCAGTACCTGCCCTCGCTGCTGGAGCTGGCGCGCTGGGCCGACATCCTGGTCATCACCGCAGCCGGCGGTGAAGGCACGCGCCACCTGGTGAATGCCGAGGTGCTGGCGGCCCTGGGCCCGCAAGGTTTCCTGGTCAATGTGGCCCGCGGCAGCGTGGTCGACGAAGCTGCCCTGGCCGATGCCCTGGAGAACAAGCACATCGCCGGCGCCGGCCTGGACGTGTTCGAGGATGAGCCCCGCCCCCTGCCCGCCCTGCTGGCCCTGGACAACGTGGTGCTGGCCCCCCACATCGCCAGCGGCACCCACGAAACCCGCCGCGCCATGGCCGACCTGGTGCTGCACAACCTGCAGCAGTTCATCGCCACGGGCCGTCCCGCGGCCGAAGTGCCCTGGTCCGCCGCGCAGTGATCGCCCTGTGATCCCCCTTTTCCTCCGCGTCTGTTGAAGAGCCTTCCTATGTCCACTACCCCGACCATTACCGCCATTGAAGTCATTCCCGTCGCCGGCCGCGACGGCATGCTCATGAACCTCAGCGGCGCCCATGCGCCCTACTTCACCCGCAACATCGTGCTGGTGCACGACAGCGCGGGCCATACGGGGGTGGGCGAGGTACCGGGCGGCGAAGGCATCCGCCAGGCGCTGGAGGACAGCAAGCAGGTGCTGATCGGCCGCTCCATCGGCCAGCACCTGCAGCTGCTGCAAGAGGTGCAGAAATCCCTGGAAGGCCGTGACACCGGCGGCCGTGGCCTGCAGACCTTTGACCTGCGCATCGGCGTACACGCCGTGACCGCCATCGAATCTGCCCTGCTGGACCTGATGGGCCAGCACCTGGGCGTGCCCGTGGCCGCACTGCTGGGCGAAGGCCAGCAGCGCGAGCGCGTGGAAATGCTGGGCTACCTGTTCTTCGTGGGCCCCAGCGACAAGACCGGCATGGACTACGTCAAGGCCGGCGAAGACAAGCTGGGCACGGACGACTGGACCCAAGTGCGCCACATGACGGCCATGACACCCGAGACCATCGTGCGCCAGGCCGAAGCCGCTTATGCCCGCTACGGTTTCAACGACTTCAAGCTCAAGGGCGGCGTGCTGGCCGGCGAGCAGGAGGTTGAGGCCGTGACGGCCCTGGCGAAACGCTTCCCCGAGGCCCGCGTCACCTTGGACCCCAACGGCGGCTGGTTGCTCAAGGATGCCATTCGCCTCATGCGCGACATGCGCGGCGTGCTGGCCTATGCCGAGGACCCCTGCGGCGCCGAAGGCGGCTTCTCGGGCCGTGAAGTCATGGCTGAATTCCGCCGCGCCACGGGGCTGCCCACGGCCACCAACATGGTCGCCACCGACTGGCGCCAGATGGTGCACGCCTTGTCGCTGCAGTCCGTGGACATCCCCCTGGCCGACCCCCATTTCTGGACCATGGCCGGCTCGGTGCGCGTGGGCCAGACCTGCCGCGACTGGGGCCTGACCTGGGGTTCGCACTCCAACAACCACTTCGACATCTCGCTGGCCATGTTCACCCACGTGGCCGCCGCCGTGCCCGGCAAGGTCACCGCCATCGACACGCACTGGATCTGGCAGGACGGCCAGTACCTCACGCAGAACCCGCTGCAGATCAAGGGCGGCTTTGTGGAAGTGCCCAAGACCCCCGGCCTGGGCGTGACCGTGGACCGCGAAGCCCTCAAGCGCGCCAACGCCCTGTACCTGGAACACGGCCTGGGCGCCCGCGACGATGCCATCGCCATGCAGCACCTGATCCCCGGCTGGAAGTTCGACAACAAACGGCCTTGCATGGTGAGGTGATGCTCCCCCTGAGGCGCTACGCGCCTTCCCCCTCTCTCGCTGTGCGGGAGGGGGACGACACCTTCGGTGCGGGGCGGCGCGGCCGGCTTAGGCCCTTCCTCGGTGTCCATCGCTTTGGGCCGCGCCTGCTTCAAATGCAGCGCCCAACTAGCTCACCCTCTTTTATCGAATCTCTCTTTTGGAGCATTTCATGTCCCGCTACGACAACCTCATCAACGGCCAATGGACGGCCGCCACCACCTACAGCCCCAACACCAACCCCAGCGACCTGTCCGATGTGATCGGCGAGTACGCCCAGGGCGGTGCATCCGACGTGCAGGCCGCCGTGGCTGCCGCCACGGCCGCGTTTCCCGCCTGGTCCACCTCGGGCATCCAGGCGCGCTCCGACGCTCTGGACAAGATCGGCACGGAAATCCTGGCGCGTAAGGCCGAGCTCGGCGAGCTGCTGGCCCGCGAAGAAGGCAAGACCCTGCCCGAAGCCATTGGCGAAGTCGGCCGCGCCGGCCAGATCTTCAAGTTCTTTGCCGGTGAATGCCTGCGCCTGAGCGGCGAGACCGTGCCTTCGGTGCGCCCCGGCATCGGCGTGGAAATCACGCGCGAGCCCATCGGGGTGGTCGGCCTGATCACGCCCTGGAACTTCCCCATCGCCATCCCGGCCTGGAAGATCGCTCCGGCCCTGGCTTTCGGCAACTGCGTGGTGCTCAAGCCCGCTGATCTGGTGCCCGGCAGCGCCTGGGCTCTGGCCGACATCATCCACCGCAGCGGCATCCCCGCCGGTGTGTTCAACCTGGTCATGGGCCGCGGCCGTGTGATCGGTGAAGCCCTGGTCAACCACGCCGACGTGGCAGCCATCAGCTTCACGGGCT